>JBKHDR010000064.1:0-24620 GCA_046541235.1 Cyclobacteriaceae bacterium
GCCTAAAGAAGAAAAACCTCAGTCTGAACAGAGGGAAGAAAAAAGAAAAGAAGCATCCGGTCAGGCACAACCTGCTCAGCAAGCCCGTGAAGAAAAACCTGCCGCCCGTACTGAAGGCAAAGCCGAAAGATCTTCCGAGAAAGAAGAGGGCAAAGAATCTGAAGTTTTTAATGCGCGCTCCAAGCAGCAGCTTAAAGGTCTTACCGTACTGGGTAAAATAGAATTACCCGAAGAACGCAAGAAGAAAGCTAAACCAGTAGCTTCTTCTGACGAAAGCGGTAGTAAGAAGAAAAGAAAACGCAGACGCCGGATCAAAGGGAAAGAAGACGCACCTGCCTCTACTTCTCCTGCCCCTAGTTCGCGCGACAGAGGAACAAGACCTCCTGCAGCTGGTAAAAGTGGACCTGCCGACAAGAAAGGTCGCGTAGCCAAGAAAAGGCCTAAAAAGGAGGAGCCTTCTGAGAAGGAAATCCAGGAGCAGATCAAAGAAACCCTTGCAAAACTGAGCGGGGGTGGTAAAAAAGGACGGGCCTCCCGCAACAGACAGGAGCGCCGCCGTGCCGACCGCCGCGAACGTGAACAGCAGGCCGCTGCTCAGGAAGAGGATAAGGTACTCAGAGTGACAGAGTTTATCTCTGCCAATGACCTGGCCTCGCTCATGAATGCCAGCGTCAATGAGGTAATCTCTACTTGTATGTCACTGGGTATGTTCGTGTCTATCAATCAGCGCCTGGATGCAGAAACTATTACTGTCATCGCCGATGAGTTTGGTTATGATGTGGAATTCTCCGATACTGAAGATGAAATATCGGTTGAGGTAGAATCGGATAAGGCCGAAGACCTTACCGACAGAGCCCCTATCGTGACCATCATGGGACACGTAGACCACGGTAAGACATCATTGCTGGATTATATTCGCAGCGCCAAGGTAACAGAAGCTGAGGCCGGAGGTATTACCCAGCATATTGGTGCTTATGACGTAATGACAGAAAGTGGTAAAAGGGTTGCTTTTCTGGATACACCAGGTCATGAAGCTTTTACTGCCATGCGTGCTCGCGGTGCCAAGGTAACTGACGTAGTAATTATTGTGGTAGCCGCCGACGATAATGTGATGCCTCAGACCAAAGAGGCGATCAACCATGCACAGGTCGCTGGCGTACCCATTGTGATTGCTATCAACAAAATTGATAAGCCTACTGCCAACCCTGATAAAATCCGTGAGGAACTGGCCAATATTAACATCCTGGTAGAAGACTGGGGCGGAAAATACCAGTGCCAGGAAATATCTGCTAAAACGGGTAAAGGTGTAGAAGACCTGCTGGAAAAAGTGCTGCTTGAAGCAGAATTGCTTGAGCTAAAAGCTAATGCCAAGAAACCTGCGGTAGGTACTGTTATTGAAGCTACCCTGGACCGCGGACGTGGATACGTAACCACTCTGCTGGTACAAGCGGGTGAACTTAAAATCGGTGATGTAATCCTGGCAGGCCCTTATTATGGTAAGGTAAAAGCCATGTTTGACCACCGGGGACTTAAATTGCTTAAGGCCGGGCCCTCTACTCCTATACAGGTACTTGGCCTTGATGGTGCGCCACAGGCCGGTGATAAGTTCAACGTGATGGAGTCAGAGCGTGAGGCCAGAGAAATTGCCAACAAGCGCGAGCAGATTCTCAGAGAGCAGTCGCTGCGTACCAAAAAGCATATCACCCTTGATGAAATCGGTCGCCGCCTGGCCATCGGATCCTTCAAGGAGCTTAATATCATCGTAAAAGGTGATGTGGATGGTTCTGTAGAAGCCCTTTCAGATTCACTGCTGAAGCTGTCAACGGAAGAAGTACAGGTAAACATCATTCACAAAGCTGTAGGACAAATCTCTGAATCAGATGTGTTGCTGGCTTCAGCCTCTGATGCGATCATCGTAGGCTTCCAGGTTCGTCCTTCATCTAGTGCCCGTAATCTGGCCGAAAAAGAGGAAATAGAAATCCGCCTCTACTCTATAATCTATGACGCTATCAACGAAGTGAAAGATGCCATGGAAGGTATGCTGGCACCTACGGTTGAAGAAAGTATTACCGGCAACGTAGAGGTAAGACGAGTCTTCAAGATATCTAAAATCGGTACTGTGGCCGGTTGCTATGTGACAGAAGGTACTATTAAGCGAAATAACCAGGTACGTATCATCCGTGATGGTATCGTAGCTTATACCGGAGAGATCAACCAGCTGAAGCGTGAAAAAGACGATGTCAGCGAAGTAAGATCCGGATATGAGTGCGGTATCAGCATCAAGAATTTCCACGATATCAAAGAAGGGGATATCATAGAAGGCTTTGAGGAGAAAGAAGTGAAACGTACACTCTAATAGCTTATACATTATAATAACAGCCTCCACTGCTCTACAGTGGGGGCTTTTTTGTGAACGCTCGCAAGACAATGTTAAGAAACCTGCTCCTGACGGCGGCCCTTGGTATGTACGCTCTTACCCTTTTTGGCCTGTACCGGCCCTGGCTGGCTTTGTGGTGGAGCCATTATTGTCCGCGCATCAAAGTGCTCAAAACCTACGGTGTGGCAGCCCTGCTGCTCAGCCTGCTGTATCTGCTGACTGCCTGAAAATAAAAAAGCCCGGTACAAATTGTACCAGGCCAGTATTTCTAAAAAAGCAGGTTTTCATCAGACGCCTTCTGCTTCTACGGCGTGCACTTCACCGGGCAGCATGGTCTTGAGAAGATTTTCTATACCTGATTTTAGGGTAATGGTAGAAGAAGGACAACCACTGCAGGAGCCCTGAAGCAATACTGTCACCACACCTTCATCATAAGATTTAAAGCTGATCGCTCCGCCATCCTGCTCTACTGCCGGACGGATGTATTCATCCAGTATGCCCTTAATTTTTTTGACAGTTTCGCTATCGTTTTCATTGATATCATTTGCGCCCAGCATGACCTCGTTTGTCAGTATAGGTCTACCTTCTTCCAGAAAGCGCTTGATGTGTTCTTTGATTTCACCCTGCACCTCCAGCCATTCCACATCCTCCTGCTTAGTAACAGTGACAAAGTTGCTCATGTAAAAAACTCTTTTTACATAGCTGTACTGAAAGAGTTCCTGAGCCAGCGGAGCCTTGTCGGCACTTTCAGTATCAGGAAAGTCAAAGCTTTCTCCTTCGGGAAGCAGCATCACATTGGTGACAAACTTCAGAGAATTAGGATTAGGATTGGATTCAAGGTAGATATGAATATTTCGTTGAGAAGCTTGTGTTTTTCCGAAAGTCTGCATAATAATTATGTTTTTTCATCAGTAAAACGACAGGGCCAGAGATAAGTTCATAAAGCCACTGCCCAATTGTACACCATGCACCAAATCAAAATTAGCAAACTATCCCGAACTTTAACAGCCGTATACTTGTATTATAAACTAATTTTGGAAGAAAGAAGCTGTAAAGGCTCCCTGAACAACGTATTTACAGTATCTTAATAGAATTCATCACCAGAGATTTAAGGAGCAGCAGTTTTTATTGTGCAGAATACAGCTCAGCATCTTGGGTAATTTACATTCTTTTGTTTTTACCTTTTTTATTTCCACTTTTGTGACCTAACAGCAGCAATACTATCTGCAAATGATAGTGATTGACCAGATAATGCAAGATCTTACTTCCTTCAAAAAACTGATACAGAAGCCTGGTAAAGTGGTCATTGTACCTCACACCAACCCTGATGCTGATGCCCTCGGCTCCTCATTAGGACTAGCCTCTGTACTTACCAAACTCGGCCATCAGGTACAGGTAATCTCACCCACCGATTATCCGCAATTTCTTCACTGGATGAAAGGCAACCAAGAAGTGCTGATTTACAACGAAAACGAAGAAAGCATCCGCAGGGCAGACGAAATCATTCGTGAGGCTGAACTTATCTTCTGTCTGGACTTCTGCTCTCTCAACCGGACAGATAAAATGGAAAAGCCGCTCAGGGAGGCAAAAGCGCCTAAAGTGCTGATTGATCATCACCAGGGCAAAGAGGATTTCGCTGACTTTGAGCACTGGGATACAAATTCTGCTGCCACCTGCGAACTTCTTTACCAGTTGCTGGTTGACCTGGGAGAAAGAGATAGAATTGACAAAGACGCGGCAGAAGCTCTCTACGCCGGTGTAATGACTGATACCGGCTCGTTCCGACACCCCAACACCACCCGGCATGTACATGAGGTGGTAGCAGAGCTTATTGACCTGGGTGCCGATGTCTCCAAAGTTAGTAAACTGGTATATGATAACAATTCGCTCAACCGCCTTCGTTTTATAGGATTTGCTCTAAGCGAAAGACTGACTGTGATCGAGCCTTTCAAAACTGCCTACTTTGCCATATCTGCGGATGACCTTAAAAAATTCAGTTCCCGCACAGGAGATACCGAGGGTTTAGTAAATTATGCTCTCTCCATTGAAGGCATAACTATGGCAGCTATCATTATTGACCGCAGCGACGCTGTCAAGCTGTCGTTCCGCTCCATTAATGATTTTGCCGTCAACGAACTGGCTGCCAAGCATTTTGAGGGCGGAGGACATAAGAATGCCGCTGGTGGCATATCTTATCAGAGCCTGGAAGAAACCGTAGTGAAATTTCTGGACCTTCTTCCTGCTTATAAAGAACAATTAGTAAAAAATCAACAGGAAACATATTTAACATGAGAAACAGATTAAGCATCTTAATGAGCGGAGCTATGCTTACCGCTATATCTTTTTTATTTACCAGCTGTGAGCAGATGGGAGGAGAATCATTTGAAACTACCGAATCAGGCTTACAGTACCGCCTTGTAGAAGATACTGAAGGCGAACCTACCCAGATGGGACAGATCATGCTGCTAAACATGACCTATGAAACTGCTGATGACTCACTGCTCTTCGATACCGATGAACGCGGAGGCCCCGTTCCTATCCGTATCGACTCTGCCGCCAGCGGCTTGGTGTATGAAGGCTTCAGCATGCTGAAAGAAGGAGATAGCGCGGTTTTCAAGATCAACGCCAGAGAAGTATTTGAAAATACCTTCCAGGCAGAGGTTCCTGAATTTATAGACCCCGAAAGCCTGATCACCTTCAACGTAGGAGTGGAAGATGTAATGAGCGAACCTGACTTTCGTGCTTACCAGATGGAAATGATGCGCAAGCAGCAGGAAGAAATGCTGGTCCAGCAGGAAGAGCAGATGGAAGTGGACAGCACTAAAATTGAGGAGTACCTTGAGCAAAATAACATCGACGCTCAGGCTACCGAATCAGGACTGAGATATGTGATCAATGAAGAAGGTACTGGCGTACAACCTTCCCCCGGCGATACTGTATATGTACATTATACCGGCAAGATCCTGGATGGTGATCAGTTTGATTCCTCTTACGACAGAGGCGAACCTCTGGCTTTCCCTATCGGACAAAATATGGTGATCCCAGGTTGGGATGAAGGTATTGCCCTGCTAAAGGAAGGAGCAGAAGCTACACTTTACATTCCTTCTCCCCTGGCTTACGGCCCTACGGCAAGAGGCGACGTCATCAAGGAAAATTCTATCCTTGTATTTGATGTGAAACTGGTGGATGTGAAGCAGACATCTAACTAAACTCCTGACAGAAACCTAGAGAAGTATTCCCTTTCAATTAAAATCCGGTATTTACTGCCGGATTTTTTAATTTTACCGTTATGATCTCTACTCATACCTGCGCTAAGTTAGCGTTCTTCTATCTCTTCTTATTGGTGCTAATATCAGCCTGTGACAATACGGATGATGATCCCAATGCAGACTTCAACCGGCGGCTGGAAGAACAGCGGGCACAGATAGAGACTATCATTGCAGAAAATAACATCAATGCAGTGCCTACCAATGGCTACTACCTGGAAGTGCTCAGCGAAAATCCTTCAGGAGAAGAGCCCGAACTCAACGATGCACTTGCAGTATACTACCAGATGGAAACCCTGGATGGCAATCCTATAGCCGAGCTATCGGCTACTGCCGGTGATGAGCCTGATATTGTTCCCTTTAACAGGGACAGGATAGTTGCACCACTGGCCCTCTACGATGTACTGGCTGGTATGCGCACTGGGGAGGAAGTAAGGGTCTATATGCCGTTCAATACAGCCTATGGTGCCTATGGTATTACTGATCTCTTACCCGCTTACAGTTTTGTTATCCTAAAAATTCGACTGGAAGAAGTACTTACGCCCGCTGCTTTAAAACAAAGACAGGATGCCAGGATCAAAAAATATCTTGCCGACAACAACCTGCTACCTGCCGACAGCCTGGAAGGCGGTGTATATTATCACCAGCTAGAAGCCGGACAGGCGCCTGAAGTTAAACCAGAAAGTGAAATTCAGATTAGGTATACCGGCAGAATGCTGGGTGGGTTTGTTTTTGACAGCAACGTCGGAAGTACCACACCCCTTCCAGCTAAGCTGAGTGAAGACAGTTTTGTGCCCGGATTTGAAACGGCACTTTTGGCTATGAGCCAGAATGAGCGAGGTATCACTGTTTTTCCTGCTGACCAGGGTTACGGTCCTGATTTCTATGCCATGCCTGATACTGTTTCAAACGATTTTTTGTCAAGAAATTTAAGAGTGGGTAATAATCGCTTTTTTGGCGCTTACAAGCCTCTCCGTTTTGACCTCTCGGTAGAATCTGTAAACTAATCATTTTCATGAAAATTTGTTTTGCTACCAATAACCAGCACAAGCTACAGGAAATCCACCACTTGCTGGGAAGGGATCATGAAATCCTGAGCCTGGAAGACATTGGCTGCCAGGAAGAACTGCCCGAAGAGCAGGAGACGCTGGAGGGAAATTCAGCCCAGAAAGCACAGTATGTCTACGACCATTACGGCATCAACTGCTTTGCCGATGATACCGGGCTGGAGGTAGACGCACTACAGGGAGCACCGGGTGTGTATTCAGCTCGCTATGCCGGCCCGCAGAAGAAGAGTGAGGATAATATGCAGTTGCTGCTCAGGAACCTGAAAGGCTTTTCTAACCGGCGGGCGCAGTTTCGTACAGTTATTACGCTTATTCTGGCAGGCGAAGTGCATCAGTTTGAAGGTGTGGTGAGGGGTAGCATTGCGGAAGAAGCCCGGGGTGCAGGAAACTTTGGTTATGATCCCATTTTTGTGCCTGAGGGTTATGAGCAGACATTCGCTGAAATGGATATGCAGCAGAAAAACCAGATCAGCCATCGGGGCAGAGCCATTCAAAAATTAGTTGAGTTTCTAGGAAAGTAATATGAAGATGAAGAAAGAACCTTATGTAGTAGGTATTTGCGGCGGCAGCGGCTCCGGAAAAACCAAAGTACTGAACTGGATACAGAAGAAATTTGATACCCAGGAAATCTGCCTGCTCTCCCAGGACAATTACTACCGCAATCGTACCACCAGTACACCGGAAGAAAACCGCTTCTTCAATTTTGATGAGCCGGAGGTCATAGAATCAGATAAGTTTGCCCAAGATCTGCGTACGCTGAAAAAAGGAGAAAGCATTCGCAGGAAAGAATATACTTTTAACAACCCTTCTAAAGACGAGAAGATGCTGGAGTTTCACCCGGCACCTATTATTGTGGTAGAAGGTATCTTCGTTTTTCATTTTCCTGAGGTCAATACGCAGTTAGATCTCAAGGTATTTGTGGATGTGAAAGAACATGTCAAGTTTCACCGCCGCATCACACGCGACAGCCGGGAGAGGGGTTATCCGCTGGAAGACATTCTCTATAAGTATACTCACCATGTAGCCCCTGCCTACGAAAAATACATTGAGCCTTATCGTCACAAGGCTGACCTGGTAATTCCCAATAATCAAACTTATCAGGAAAATGAGTGCCCCCCGGCGGTACAGGTGCTGGTAGCCTTCCTGAAGTCAAAGCTTGCTGAATAAAGCCAGAAGCCTGTTTCCTGCTCTTCCCGGTCTAGTAATCAATACGTAATTCTGTAAGGAAAAAGTCTTAATCTCAGGCTGAGGAGGTGTAATTGATCACTACATTGTTTAATATCGTTACATAGTCATCAACAGCTATCAGGCACTTTATCTTTAACAAAGCTAACCGAAGTACTGATAGTTTTGGGGTGCGTATCGGATTTTTTCAACTTTCAGCGCCTACTTTTTCATAAGCATTTATTTTACGCACCCCATTTTCTTTTTCTTTCCAAAAAAAAGCCCGGGAGCAACTATCCCCGGGCATGATCTGGTAAGTTTGCCTTTCTACCGAGGCTCATAACCAAGATTTGATCCCAGCCACTTTTCCATGACCTTTAACTCCATATTTTTACGACGGGCGTAGTCTTCTACCTGATCCTTATCTATTTTGGATATGCCAAAATACTTAGCATCCGGGTGAGAAAAATACCAACCGCTCACGGATGAAGCAGGAAACATGGCGAAACTATCCGTCAGGTACACCCCTGTATTTTCGGTAGTCTCAAGCAGTTTGAAGAGGGTATCCTTTTCGGTATGATCCGGACAGGCCGGGTAGCCGGGAGCAGGGCGTATTCCCTGGTATTTTTCCCTGATCAGGGACTCGTTATCCAGTTTTTCTTCAGGATTATATCCCCAGAACTCTTTACGCACACGCTCATGCATCAGTTCGGCAAAGGCTTCCGCCAGGCGGTCGGCAATGGCTTTGATCATGATGGAATTATAGTCGTCATGATCAGCTTCGTATCTCTTAGCCACCTCATCACAGCCTATACCGGCAGTCACAGTGAAGCCGCCTACATAATCGGCTATGCCGCTCTCTTTGGGAGCTACAAAATCTGAGAGACACATATAGTCTTTGCCCTTGGCCTTCTTGGTTTGCTGACGCAGGTTGTGCAGCCTGCATGTTACTTGGCTACGGTCTTCCTCACCGTGACGGTCAAAGTGGTACAGCTCAATGTCATCATCGTTCACCTGGTTGGCTGGAAAAAATCCCACTACCGCTTTGGCCTGTAGTAATTTTTCATCTATGACTTTTTGAAGCATATTACGGGCATCGCGGTAGAGAATCTGAGCCTGCTCACCTACCACTTCATCATCCAGGATTTTGGGAAAGCGCCCGGCCAGTTCCCAGGTCATAAAGAAGGGCGTCCAGTCTATGTAGTGACTGATCTCCTCCAGAGAATAATCATCAAACACCCGGTAACCCAGAAAGCTTGGCTTAGTCACCTTCCGCTTCGACCAGTCGGTCTGAAACTTATTTTCCCTGGCTTCAGCGATAGGTACAAAGTTTTTGACAGCTTTTTTGTCGGCATAACGATCGCGCATCTGCTGGTATTCTTCCTTAATTTGCTGCTTGTACCCATCACGGGCATTCTTATTAAGCAGGTTACTGACCACTGGTACCGAGCGGGAGGCGTCCAGCACGTGTATGACTGAGCCTGTTGTGTACTTGGGTTCTATTTTTACAGCGGTATGTATCTTGGATGTGGTAGCCCCACCGATCAGCAGCGGGATGGTAAAGCCTTCCTTTTCCATCATTTCTGCCACGTTAACCATTTCATCCAATGAAGGGGTAATGAGTCCGCTGAGGCCGATCACATCTACCTGCTCTTCTTTGGCCTTTTTCAGAATATCTTCAGCAGGCACCATCACGCCCATATCTACTACATCGTAATTATTGCAGCCCAGTACTACGCTCACAATGTTCTTACCAATATCGTGTACGTCGCCCTTTACGGTGGCCATCAGTACTTTGCCTTTGGCCTCATGCTGGGTACCCGATACTTCTTTTTCTTTTTCAATAAAAGGAATGAGGTAGGCCACGCCCTTCTTCATGACACGAGCGCTCTTTACCACCTGGGGCAGAAACATCTTACCTGAGCCAAAGAGATCTCCCACCACGTTCATACCATCCATCAGCGGGCCTTCTATCACTTCTATGGGCTTGTCAAATTTCTGGCGGGCCTCTTCCACATCCTGCTCCACAAACTCAACGATCCCTTTGACCAGGGCATGTTCCAGCCGCTTCTCTACGGGTTGATTTCTCCATTCCTGATCATCTTTTTTCTTTACTGAGCCTTTATCTTTCACCTGCTCGGCATAGTCTATCAGGCGCTCAGTAGCATCCTCACGTCTGTCCAGCATTACATCTTCTACCAGTTCCAGCAGGTCTTTGGGAATGTCATCATACACTTCCAGCATGCTGGGGTTGACAATACCCATATCCATACCGGCCCGCCTGCCGTGGTATAAAAAGACAGAGTGCATGGCTTCGCGCACGGGGTTATTACCCCTAAAGGAGAAAGACACGTTACTGACCCCGCCGCTCACGTGTGCGCCCGGCAGGTTTTCACGCACCCATTTGGTAGCACGGAAGAAATCCAGGGCATTGAGCCGGTGCTCTTCCATCCCGGTGGCTACCGGGAAGATATTGAGGTCCATGATGATATCCTGGGGTGGAAACTTCACTTTGTTGACGAGGATATCGTAAGTGCGCTTGGCAATTTCAATCCGGCGCTCATAGTTATCGGCCTGCCCATCTTCATCAAAAGCCATGCATATTACCGCGGCCCCGTAGAGCTTGATTTTTTTGGCCTGTTTGATGAAAGCTTCTTCCCCTTCCTTCAGGCTGATAGAGTTCACCACACATTTGCCCTGGGCACATTTGAGCCCTGCTTCAATCACATGCCATTTGGAGGAGTCTATCATCAGGGGCACCCGGGAAATGTCGGGCTCCGCCGAGATCAGGTTGATAAATTTGACCATGCATGCCTCGCTGTCGAGCATACCTTCGTCCATGTTAATATCAATGATCTGCGCACCCCCTTCTACCTGTTCGCGGGCTACTTCTATGGCTTCTTCGTACTTTTCCTCAACAATAAGACGGGCAAATTTGCGTGAGCCGGTCACATTGGTTCTCTCTCCTACATTGACAAAACCGGTCGTCTCATCTACAACCAATGGCTCCAGGCCGCTGAGACGCATATCAGGAATACCGGGATGCTTTTTAATCTTGGCAACCAGTGAATCTTCTTGGGTTTGAGTCTTACTCATTTCAAATGATACTTTAAAAAATTAGGATAACTCGGCAGCGGCTTCTTGCCGTAGCTGACGGGGCTGGAAGGCAGCTGCCAGTTCGGCGATCTTGCGGATATGGGTAGGACGGGTGCCGCAGCAGCCTCCTAAAATATTGAGGTAGCCGCTTTTGACAAATGGTTCCAGCTGAGCGGCCATCTGCTCGGGGGTCTGGTCATACTCGCCAAACTCGTTGGGCAGGCCGGCATTGGGATGGGCAGACACAAAACAGCTCGCCACGCGGTTCAGCTCCTTGATGTAAGGCAGCAGGTCTTTGGCACCCAGGGCACAGTTAAGGCCTACGCTGAACACATTACCATGCATGATGGAAGTCCAGAAGGCCTCGGTGGTCTGCCCGGAGAGCGTACGGCCGCTGGCATCGGTGATTGTACCCGATACCATGATGGGTATGTCCATTCCTTGCTCCTCCAGGTAAGTGTTTACGGCGAAGAGGGCCGCTTTGGCATTGAGCGTATCAAAGACAGTCTCTATCAGGAGCATATCCACGCCACCTTCTACCAGGCCGCGCGTCTGCTCGGTGTAAGCCTCCACCAGCTGGTCAAAAGTGATGGCCCGGTAGCCGGGATCGTTGACATCGGGCGAAAGGGAGGCGGTTCGGTTAGTGGGGCCCAGGGAGCCGGCTACAAAACGTGGCTTGTTGGGCTCGCGTGCGGTAAACTCTTCAGCCACCTCTTTGGCGATTTTGGCAGACTGGTAATTTAGCTCATAGGCCAGGTGTTCCAGGCTATAGTCAGCCTGCGCAATGGTGGTAGAGCTGAAGGTATTGGTTTCGGCTATATCAGCTCCCGCTTCAAAATAAGCAGCATGAATTTCTTTGATTACATCCGGGCGGGTGATGGATAAAAGGTCATTATTACCTTTGAGCGGCTTGGGATGATCTTTCAGATCCTCATTTCTAAAATCTTTTTCTTCCAGCTTGTAGCCCTGTATCATGGTACCCATGGCACCATCCAGAATTAAAATTCTTTCTTTTAGTAATTTACTAAGATGTTCTTTCGCAGACTGCATATTTATTACTTAAATGAACTGGCAAGTTAGTGAAGAATTGGTTAATTTAATAAGGCATCAGCACAGAGCAAAGATCATGCTTTGAGTGAATTAACTAAGCAGCGCGCTTTATGTGTTCATATTGGTGCTTATTTTACAATTTTTTGCTCAAACAGGCTTTATTTGAATCAGTTTACCTCTTTCCTTTGTTAGCGCAATTATGACGATCAATCAGTTAACTATGAGAACGCTGAGGCTGGCTTACAGAGGGAAATTCCTGCTGAGTGGATTTGTCAGGGCTACCCGTGCTCAGAACCTGATCATATTGGCACTTATGCAGTACCTTACTGCCGTGTTTCTGGTAGACCTGCACCCGGGCTTAAGGGCTTATGTCTTTGATTATGAGCTTTTCCTGCTTGTATTCTCTACCACTGTGATTGCTGCGGCCGGTTATCTTATCAATGATTATTACGACATCAAAATTGACTTTATCAATAAGCCTAACAAAGTCATTGTGGGCCGGGTACTTAAGCGCCGGATGGTCATGTTTGCCCACACCCTGCTAAATATGCTTGGCATCGGTATCGGCTTTTTTCTCTCGCCCATGGTGGGGCTCGTTAATTTTTCTGCCGCGTTCCTGCTTTGGTTGTATTCCAACCAGCTCAAACGCCTCCCCCTGATCGGGAATGTCACCATCGCCTTTCTTTCAGGCCTTTCTGTCTGGGTGATTGGTCTGTATTATCCTCAGCAGGAACTGCTGGTATTTACTTATGCGGTTTTTGCTTTTGGTATCTCGCTTGTCAGGGAGATTATCAAGGATATTGAAGATATGCAGGGAGACGAGACTTTCGGCTGTAAGACTTTGCCCATCATCCTGGGAGTACGCTATACCAAATTTTTTCTGTACTTCCTGTCTGCACTCTTTATCTTCCTGCTCTTCTTCATGTCGGGTATGATCGGTAACCAGCAACTGATTTATTTCTTTCTGCTGCTGATCATTCCCATCGCTTATTTTATCACTCGCCTGGTGTATGCTGATACCAAACGTGAATTTAGCTTTCTCAGCAACTTCTGCAAGCTGATCATGCTGAGCGGCATACTGAGCATGATCTTTCTATAGCCGTAACCTAGTCTTACAGCCTCTGCTCTACTCTGTGCCGGGCCATCTGTATTCTTCAGCTAATTCATATATTTGCGCCATGAAAAACATAGCCGTATTTGCTTCAGGTAGTGGTACCAATGCTGAAAGGATCTTTGATCGGTTCAAAGACCATCCGCATATCAGGGTAGCTCTGCTGCTTACCAACAACCCCACGGCAGGGGTCATCGGCAGGGCCGCCCGTTACGATGTGCCGGTCTACGTTTTTGACAGAAGCATACTGCTGCATACCGAAGATGTTTTAGGTAAGCTGAAGCAGCACAAGGTGGATTTCATCGTGCTGGCAGGTTTCCTGCTCAAGATTCCCGCAAACCTGCTGCGGGCTTACCCCAACCGCATTGTCAATATTCATCCTGCCCTGCTGCCCAAGTATGGGGGCAAAGGTATGTATGGTATGCATGTTCACCAGGCTGTGGTAGAAGCCGGAGAAAAAGAGTCGGGTATTTCCATTCATCTCTGTAATGAAAATTACGATGAAGGAAAGATCATCCTGCAGGTAGCCTGCCCGGTGTATCCAAAAGATACCCCTGCCGATCTTGCTGACAAAATCCACCAGCTGGAGCATCAGCATTACCCGGAAGTGGTAGAAGAACTGGTGATGAAACTCTAACTCATTGCCATAAGAAAAGGCCGCCTCCAGTCAGCAATATGCTCCGGAAGCGGCCTTATTTATCTTCAGCAGCATGCTTGCTTAGTTGCTGCCTACCGCATCGCGGTTCTTTTTCTTCTTCTTCTGCATGGGGTTCTGACCTGAAGTACCGCGAGCGTTCATATTTTCTTTAAAGATCTCAAAGCGGGTAGGTACATTACGCTCCGGGAAGTAGTTGTTACTTTCGTTGGTATCAGCGGTTTCGCGGTAGGGGTCCAGGCGAAGCTGGGCTACTTTTTTCTCCTTGGCAAATACCTTGGTTGCCTTTTCCGCATTGTAGCGCCATATCTCGGCAGGGATGCGCTCCACCTCGGTAGAACCATCCTCAAAAGTCCACTCCAGGATGACTGGCATCACCAGTCCGCCGAGGTTGCGGAAATCCACTTCATAAAAGTTCATCCCTGACTCCAGCAGCTTACGCTCCTTAGCATCCAGGCGGCCCACAAAGTCTTCGTAAGCATCTACATCTTCCTGCTCTATGGCAAAAGGATCATAAGAATTGTAGAAATCGCGCAGGCTGGGATCGGCCTCAATGGCTGTTTCAGGAATATCCTCCTTATTATACATCTGGCTTATATGCTTCTCCTCCTGCTCATACTGCTGGCGGGCGATAGGGTTTTCTATACGTGGATTTTTGGTATTGATCTGGAAATACTTCACATCATCAATACTGATATCTACATGGTCTACCGTGTAAAACCAGCCCTTCCAGAACCAGTCCAGGTCGGTACCGGAGGCATCTTCCATGGTGCGGAAGAAGTCGGCCGGCTCAGGATGCTTGAAAGCCCAGCGGGTAGCATAGGTTTTGAAGGCATGGTCAAACAGCTCACGGCCCAGTACGGTTTCGCGCAGGATGTTGAGCGCGGTAGCCGGCTTGGCGTAGGCGTTGGGGCCCAGTTGCTGTACCTGCTCAGAGTTGGTCATGATCGGGCTGATGCCAGATTTATCACCACTCATGTAAGGGACGATCTTGAAGGCCGGCCCACGACGCGAAGGATAGTTGCGGTCCCACTCCTGCTCGGTGAGGTACTGCACAAAAGTATTCAGCCCTTCGTCCATCCAGGTCCACTGACGCTCGTCAGAGTTAACAATCATTGGGAAGAAGTTGTGGCCAACTTCGTGGATGATCACGCCTATCATCCCGTATTTGATCCGCTCAGAATAAGTGCCGTCAGCCGCCGGGCGACCATAGTTGAAGCAGATCATCGGGTATTCCATACCGTTGGAAGCCTCTACGGAGATGGCTACCGGGTAAGGGTAGGGGATGGTGTATTTGGAGTACGTCTTCAGCGTATGGGCTACCACCTCGGTAGAATATTGTCCCCAGAGCGGGTTACCTTCTTTGGGATAGTAGGACATCGCCATCACGGTGCGGCCTTCGATATCCACACCCATGGCATCCCAGATGTATTTGCGGGAACTACCGAAGGCAAAATCGCGTACATTCTCAGCTTTGTAAACCCAGGTCTTCTTATCTTTGGCCTTGCTTTTCTCTTTCTTCTCAGCCTCCTTCTGGCTGACGATCACTACCGGCTTATCGGCGGTTTTGGCTTTTTCAAAAAGCGCCTGCTGCTCTTTGGTCAGCACTTCATCGGCATTCTGTAGCGTACCGGTAGAAGCCACGATGTGGTCGGAAGGTACGGTGATGGCTACCTCATAATTGCCAAAAGGCAGGGCAAACTCACCACGGCCCAGAAACTGCTTGTGCTGCCAGCCATTGTGGTCATCGTACACCGCCATACGGGGAAACCACTGGGTGATGGTATAGAGATAGTTGCCGTCTTCAGGAAAATACTCATAGCCACCACGGCCGCCCATCAGGTTACGGTCGTTGATGTTGTAGTACCAGTCTACTGAAAAGGTGATCTGCTCGCCCGGCTTGAGCGGCTGGGGAATGTCCACCCGCATCATGGTGCGGTTGATGGTGTAGGGCAGGTCATTGCCTTCTGCATCTTTTACCGCCTGGATTTTATGGCCACCGTCAAAATCATAGCCCATGATGGCTTCCAGGTTGTCTACATTCATGCGGTCTGAGATGCTGTTGGTCTGCGTCTTGTAGGTATCAGAATCCTTGGCGCGCATGTTCTGGTCCAGTTGCAGCCAGAGGTAATCCAGTACGTCAGGCGAATTGTTGTAGTAAGTGATGGTCTCTGAGCCGGTGAGGCGCTGTATGTCATCGTCTACTTCGCACTGAATTTTATAGTCAGCGCGCTGCTGCCAGTACTCATGCCCGGGAGCCCCGGAACCGGCACGATATACGTTAGGCGTAGGCAGAAGCGCCGGCCCTAGCTGCTCAAATTTGTCGGTGTGTTTTCGCTCCTGCGCCGGTAGTATCTGCACCAGGCACAGCATAAAGGAAAAGGTAGTGAGTAAATATTTCATAATTGATTCTTATGGGATAAGAAAAGCTACAATTTAAAACAAGTGTAGGAAAATCCAGTATATCAGCCGGTATAATAGCTGCCAGGGAGGCAAAATTTTACGATGAGGCAGTTTACCAGAAGCTGGTTTCTATCATCAGGGTGAGGGCAATCCCGGCAATAGCCGAAGAGATCACGATTTTCCAGTCGCGGCGAGCTACGCTCATGATGTTTACGACAACAAAAGATGCAACCAGGAAAAAAGTAACAATGACAAGCTGCCCCAGTTCCAAACCAAGATTGAAAGCAAGAAGTTGCATGACGATAGACTCATCCCTGCCCAGCAGGCTGCGCAGGAAATTGGAAAAGCCCATGCCGTGGATCAGGCCGAAGAACAGTGCAAAGGCGTAATTAAGCTGTACCGAGCCGGTATCCATTTTCTTTTGCTTTCTGAAGATATTACTCAGTGCCGTGATGAAGATGGTCACGGGAATCAGAAATTCTATCAGCTCAGCATTGACGTTGATCACGTCCAGGGTAGCCATTGCCAGAGTAATGGAGTGGCCAATAGTGAAAGCCGTCACGATAATCAGTACTTTCTTCCAGTCGCGCAGCAGGTAAATGGCACACAGCGCTACGACAAAGAGGATATGGTCGTAGCCGTTGATGTCCAGAATATGCGTCAGGCCCAGGTTAAAATATAGCGAAAAGGTTGACATGTTTTAGAAGGCATGAAGTGTGAGGCAAAAGTATAAAAAATAAAAATTTTACATAGCTGCTTTTGTAAGAAAGGAAGCAGAGAGGCTTAAAATTTCCACGTATACATGAATTTTTTTCTGACAAACATTTGCTATATCCGTACTTAACATGTAACATTTATCTTGATTAAATACACATTAACCCTCTTTGGCCTCTTTGTCTTATGCGAAAAGCCAATGCCCTCCACCTGGCCATTCTTCTGATAATGGCAACTTTTCTATATGCAGCTACGCCTGCATGGGGGCAGCAGTTTTTGTACAAAGGCTTTCATTTTACGGACAAGAGAGACAAGAGGGTCAGTATTCCTTTTGAACTGCACAGCAACCTGATCGTAGTGCCGGTCAGAGTTAATAATGGCGAACCACTCAAATTCATCCTGGATACGGGTGTCAGAACGGCCATTCTCACCAATAAAATCTATGTGGACAGTCTCCCCCGGCCTTCCGACAGGGTTATCAACCTGATGGGCGCGGGTAATGCCGGGCAGATCAGTGCTTTCGTAAGCAGTAATATTTCTTTTACCTTGCCCGAAGGTGTAGAAGCTATGGGTAATTCGCTGCTCGTACTTAAAGAGGACTACCTGCAGCTTGACAGTTTTCTGGGTGTACGCATCCATGGCATACTGGGCTATGAATTGTTTAGCCGATTTGTGGTAGAAATAGATTACATACACCAGAAAATGATCCTCCACGACCCGGAACACTTCCGGCCCCGCCGTTCTTTTGATGTCATTGAAATGAAGGTAAAAGATACCAAACCTTATATAGAAGCCTGCAGCCTCAAAGTCAATGATTCTACTTATGTATCGCTCAGGCTACTTGTTGATACCGGCGCCAGCCATTCTCTGCTGCTGCACACCTACACCAGCGATAGCATAGAGGTACCTGAAAAAAATATAGAAGGTTACCTGGGCAGGGGCCTGAGCGGAGAAATCTATGGTTACCTCGGCCGCATCAAAGCGCTTAAAATTGACGATTATGAACTTGAAAGCGTGATCGCCTCTTTTCCTGAGGAAAGTGAATTTTCAAAATCCATACTGCTACAGGCCGGGCAAAACGGAAATATCGGCGGCTCTGTGCTCAAGCGCTTCAGGGTGATATTTGACTACGCCAATGAAAAGATGTACATCAAAAAAAACCGTCTTTTCAGGAAAGAATTTGAATACAATATGAGCGGTATGGAACTGATGGCCACCGGTCCTCTGCTCTCCAGCCTCATGGTGGCCAAAATAACGAAAAACGGCCCTGCCGACCGGGCCGGCCTGCGCGAGGGAGACCTGATCATTGCCGTAAATGGCAGGCGATCTCCAGAACTGGACCTAAGTGTATACAGCGAGCTGGTAAACAGGCGGCCTGGCAAGAAAATCAGGGTAAAGGTATTGCGCAGCGGGAAGCTCATTAAGAAACAGTTCAGCCTCGAGAGGGTTCTTTGAGGAGAATCACGCTTGAACAGGAATCGCCTTTATCATAGCTCTGTAGCTTGCTAACTATGTAACTAATCCATATTTTGAGCCTGATCTTAAATAATCACCTGATAGGTGAATGCCTCCGCCACCTTTGCTGTTATAAAAGCTAACACAACAAAGTGGCCCATTTTTAAGTTTTTGCTATTATGTTAGGATACCGATTTACCGACTACCAGCCCGACCCGAATCAGGAGGGGCAGAGTACTTTTGATCAACTGCTGAAAATTTTTATGGAACTCATGGTCATCACTTCCGGAGATGTAAGTGAAACCCTGCAGTGGATGACCAGCCTGGATAATCAGTACAATATCACCAATGCTGATTATGGTATGGGCGACTTCATACAGGATCTCAAAGACAAAGGCTATATTACCGACGAAAATCCCGACGGCTCTTTTAACGTCACCGCCAAAACTGAGCGCTCTATCCGCAAGAGTGCCCTGGAAGAGATCTTTGGCAAACTCAAAAAATCAGGGGCCGGCAATCACAAAACAAGCTACAGCGGCCCCGGCGACGAGGCCAGTACCGACCGCCGTAATTATGAGTTTGGCGACTCCCTGGAGCAGATTGCCATGACAGACTCCATTCGTAATGCGCAGATCAACCACGGCCTGGGCAACTTTATGCTTACCGAAAATGACCTGGAGGTCAATGATACAGAGTACAAGACCCAGACCTCTACCGTGCTGATGATCGATATTTCTCACTCCATGATCCTTTACGGGGAAGACCGCATCACACCGGCCAAAAAGGTAGCCATGGCACTGGCTGAACTCATCACCACCAAGTATCGTAAGGATACGCTGGATATCATCGTATTTGGCAATGATGCCTGGCAGATACAGATCAAGGATCTGCCTTACCTCAAAGTAGGCCCTTATCATACCAATACCGTGGCTGGCCTGGAGCTGTCGATGGATATCCTTCGCCGCCGTAAGACACAGAACAAGCAGATCTTTATGATCACTGACGGTAAGCCTACCTGCCTCAAACAGGGGATCAAATACTACAAAAACAGCTTCGGGCTCGACAGCAAGATTCTTAACAAGACCCTGAACCTGGGCGCGCAATGCCGCCGTTTGGGTATTCCCGTCACTACTTTTATGATTGCCTCTGACCCTTACCTGAAGCAGTTTGTGCAGAAATTTACGGAGGTCAATAATGGCAATGCCTACTACAGCAGCCTTAAGGGCCTGGGCAACCTGATCTTTGAAGATTACCGCCGCAACCGCCGTAAGTTTTATAAGCCGTGAGCTAAACCTTAATAAAGCTCTTTTCAGCGGTATTTACCTAAAACCTTTAACTTTTAACTGCCAACTTAAATGAACTACCAGGATATTTCGCCTGACAAACTTTTAAAAATACATACGCTGGGAGAACTGAAAGCCAGCGGTTATCAGCCAAGATCTATTAAGCAGGAATTAAGAGATAACCTCATACAGAAGCTAAAAAGGAAAGAAAAAGTATTTGAAGGTATCTGGGGTTATGAGGAGTCGGTAGTTCCTGATATGGAAAGGGCCATTCTCTCCATGCATAACATCATACTGCTCGGCCTGCGCGGACAGGCCAAGACCAAGATCGCCCGTATGATGATAGAGTTGCTGGATGAGTATATGCCGGTAATCAAAGATTCGGAGCTCAATGACGACCCTATGGCGCCGCTTTCGCGCTATGGACGTGAGCAGGTGGCCGAACACGGAGATCATACGCCCATAAGCTGGGTGCATCGTTCGGAGCGCTATGCCGAAAAACTGGCTACGCCCGATGTATCGGTAGCTGACCTGATTGGTGATACTGACCCTATCAAAGCCGCTTCGCTTAAGCTGCCTTATTCCGATGAGCGAGTGATACACTATGGACTGATTCCCCGCTCGCACCGCAGCATCTTTGTGATCAATGAGCTTCCTGACCTACAGGCGCGCATACAGGTGGCGCTCTTCAATATTCTGCAGGAGGGCGACATACAGATAAGAGGCTTTAAGGTAAGGCTGCCGCTTGATATACAATTCGTGTTTACGGCCAACCCTGAGGATTATACCAACAGGGGAAGCATTGTGACTCCACTCAAAGACCGGATTGATAGCCAGATCATGACCCACTACCCGCGTACGCTGGAAATCAGCAAGAAAATCACGGCCCAGGAAGCACGTATCAAAGAGCCTCAGAAGGCCAGTATCAGGCTTACCGAACTGGCGCAGGACCTGGTGGAACAGATCGCCTTTGAAGCCCGCGACAGTGAGTATGTGGATGAAAAAAGTGGCGTTTCAGCCCGCCTCACCATCTCGGCTTATGAAAACCTGATGAGTGCTGCCGAGCGCCGCACCCTGATCAATGGTGAAAGCGACACCTTCATCCGTGTGTCGGATTTTATTGGTGTCATACCCTCTATCACGGGTAAGGTAGAGCTGGTATACGAAGGTGAGCAGGAAGGGCCTGGCATCGTAGCACACAACCTGGTAGGCAAAGCCATCCGCACCCAGTTTCTCAAGTATTTCCCTAATCCGGACGAGAAACGTAAGCAAAAGGACAAAAATCCTTACAAAAAAATCGTGGAGTGGTTTGGCGAAGGTAAGGAGCTCGACCTCCTGAACGACCTGAGCAATAAGGAATACAAGCAGAAGCTGAAATCAGTGCCCGGGTTGGAAGAACTCGTCAAGAATTTGCACGGCAGGCTGAACGAGGAGAACCGTCTCTTCATGATGGAGTTTGCCCTGCATGGCTTGGCTGAGTACAGCCAGTTGAGCAAAAAGCAGCTTACTTCCGGCACGCAGTTTAAAGACCTGCTCAGCAGCATGTTCTCCATGCCCGATTATGGCGAGGAGGACTTTGAGGAGTAAGCAGGACGCTTACGATCATCAGGCCCGGAGATGCCGGGTTTGCCTGTTTGCTACATCTTTCAATACTAATTATTATGGGCCATGTCTCTTCAGGATATTCAAAAGCTGGTAAATCGCGGGGAAGGAGAAAATATAGAGTTCAAACGCAAGGTAGCCCATCCCGAAAAAATCATACGAGAAATAGTAGCCTTTGCCAACACCAGGGGTGGTGACCTGCTCATCGGAGTAGATGATAATGGCAACATCCCAGGCATTCGCTATGCCGATGAGGAAATTTTTGCCCTGGAAAATGCCATTCGCCGCTGGTGCAGGCCCAGGATTGAATACGACGTAGAGGTGATACAGCTTTCGGAGAAGAAGTCGGTGGTTCACTTTAAGATCAGGGAAAGCGAACGTAAGCCTCATTATGTACTGAACGAGTCTCCACCATCACGGCCGCAACACGAGCCAAAGAAAAAGCCGGTGAAACGCCACAAGGGCAAAGCCTATGTCCGCTTTGAAGACAAAAGCCTACAGGCCAGTCCCGAAGTGTGGAAGATACTGAAGCGGGGCCGACGGCAGAAGGACATACAGTTTACTTTTGGTGAAAAGGAGAAGCTGCTAATGCAGTATCTGGAGAATCATCGCTATATCACCCTCAGCGAATTTGCCGAGCTGGCAGGGCTGCCTCGTTTTCGTGCCTCTCATACCCTGGTGCTGCTGGTACTTGCCAATGTGCTGAAAGTCATTCCCCGCGAAAAAGAAGATGTCTTCATGCTGAATTTTTCCTGAGATATTGTTTATTTTTCAATGTTATCCCTTCTCTCACTGAGAGCCGGTACTGATGATGGTCTATAACCCAAAAAATTTTTATGCCTACTAGTCCTAAAAAAGCCACTGCTACCTCTGCCAAAACCAAAAAAACCCCCAGCAACAGCACAGCAAAATCTAAAAAACAGAAAAAGATATTTGTACTGGATACTTCGGTCATTCTCTACGCGCACGATGCCGTCATGAATTTTGATGAGCATGACGTGGGCATACCTATCACCGTACTGGAAGAACTGGATCAGTTTAAAAAAGGGAGCGATACCCGCAATTTTGAGGCCCGTGAATTTATCCGCATGCTGGACCAGCTCTCAGCTGACCACACGCTACGCGACTGGATACCGCTCAATGGTAAATCCAAGGGAAGCTTTAAAGTGATCATGAGCCCTGACAGCGAAGTGGATGCCGAAAAAATTTTTGATGAGAAAAAGCCTGATCACAAGATCCTTAATGCGGCCCTTTCTCTTAAAGAAGCCCATCCTGACAGAAGAGTTATCCTCGTCACTAAAGACATCAACCTAAGGCTGAAAGCCAAATCTCTGAACCTGGTGGCGGAAGACTACGAAACCGGTAAGGTGAAGCATGTGTCAGAACTTCACAGCGGCAAAACAGTCTTTGAGCGGGTAAACAGCGATAAGATCAGTCAGCTGTATAAAGACGGTTTCGGGGAAGTAGAAGACTTCATGGACCCCAAAATGGTGAGTGCCAACGGCTATTACATCCTTAAAAGCAGCAAAAATTCAGCACTCTGCTACTATAATCCTGTGCTGCAGCGCATTGAAAAGGTAGAAAAATCAAGCGCTTATGGTATCCGCCCTAAAAATGCCGAGCAGGCGTTTGCCCTGCATGCCATCCTTAACCCCGAGGTCAAGCTGGTGACCATACAGGGAGTGGCCGGTACCGGCAAGACACTGCTGGCCCTGGCAGGTGCCCTGGAGCAGCGAAAGAATTTTAAGCAGATCTACCTGGCGCGCCCGATTGTACCGCTCAGCAACAAGGATATCGGCTACCTGCCGGGCGATATCAAGTCCAAGCTCAATCCTTATATGCAGCCGCTCTGGGATAACCTTAAATTTATCCAGAACCAGTTTCATGAGTCGGACAAGGATAACACACGCATCACGGAGATGCTCAATACCGAGAAGCTGGTGATTACCCCCCTGGCCTATATCAGGGGGCGGAGCCTTTCCAATATCTACTTTATCGTGGATGAGGCACAAAACCTGACGCCTCATGAGGTGAAGACGATCATAACCCGGGCCGGCGAAAACACCAAGATTGTATTTACCGGGGATATTTACCAGATAGATACGCCTTACCTGGACTCGCAAAGTAACGGGCTTTCTTACCTGATTGACAAGATCAAGGCGCATCCGCTGTACGCCCACATCACCCTGGAAAAAGGAGAAAGATCAGAACTGGCTAACCTGGCCAATGATCTGCTGTAAAACCAGCTATTGCTACGGCCGGAGTGGACGCATCAAACTATCTGTGCCTGAGTGGGTTTTGTGTTAAAGACTTTTTCACATAAACTTTTCACACCATGGTGAATCAATATTTATCCACGACAGACCATATCATTCATAATACGGTACACGATAATGTAGGCGAAAAAATTGGTAAGATCAGCGACGTACTCATCAATCCTGAAATCAACCGTCCGGAGATCGCCATAATTTCGGAGGGAGGCCTGCTGGGACTGGGCTCAGATCATTTTGCGATCCCTTTCCAGTTGCTGCGTTTCAATCCTCAGTCAAATGACGTAGGGCTTAAAATTGAAGCCAAGCATGTCAAAGAAGCGCCTCAGGTCAATCTTGATAAGCTCAGGAAAAGCGACCGGGAAGAGATGAACAAACTGAGAGATTTTTACGGCGAATCTGCCTTTCATACCGAAGAGAGCGTCGATAGTAACTCTTACGTGAGCGAGCGCCACAGCAATTATCACCACCAGGAGTACGAAGGCTCGGCCAAAATTACCGGCGAGGAGCCCAAGACCAATCCTGATAGCCATCCGGCTGACGATATGGACTTTGAGCAGCTCAAGAGAGGAAAAAAATGAGGCGCATAAAGTACCTGTAAAGCACAAAACCCTCGCCGCCAAGGCTGAGGGTTTTATTTTTTGGGAGGAACGGTAAAGCCTTCGGCTTACTTTCTTTCCTTGATACGGGCAGCTTTACCCTGGCGGCCACGCAGGTAGAAAATTCTGGATTTTCTCACCTTACCTTTTCTGACCATTTCAATTTTATCGAGGCTGGGAGAGAGGATAGGGAAGATTCTTTCTACGCCTATGCCATTAGATACTTTTCTTACGGTGAAGGTTTCGCCATTAGAACCAGTATTTCGGCGCTGTATCACCACGCCCTGGTACTGCTGTATACGCTCCTTGTTACCTTCAGTAATTTTTACGTGTACGTTGATAGTATCCCCTGTCTGGAAGGAAGGGAATTTGGCACGTACGTCTTGGTATTCTTCCTCTATTACTTTTAAAAGATCGCTCATGATTTTATATTTTATGCTCTTTCCGCAAAAGAACTGCAAATATAGGGAAATGATCCGAATATGCAGCACACAAAACAAAAAAAAGC
>JBKHDR010000065.1:0-24551 GCA_046541235.1 Cyclobacteriaceae bacterium
GGCTCCTGTTCTTCTCGTTCAAGCTTTTTGACTAATCTGAGGAGGCCCTAATTAAATCACTAAAATGGCAGTCAAATAAACCATAGGCGAAAAAGAATACTGCCAAGGTATTGGTCAAATCGGGTATGAAGGACCTGAATCGGACAATCCTTTTGCTTTCAAATACTACGACCCGGAAAAACACGTAAGCGGCAAGACCATGTCGGAGCATTTCAGGTTTGCGATTCATTGCGTTTAGTTAAGCAACCCTATTGAAAGATAAGTATCAAAACGAGGTGTAACTAGCTGATAAAGCCTTAATTCTGTTCTATGTATTGATTATCGGTTGAACATTATCGGCCAAATAGAAAGAGAGCTTGAATCAGAGGTATTTATTGGCCTTTGCAACGACAGTGATGAAGGTGTGTTGACCAGACGCAGGAAACTGGATATCAAACGTTTAATATTCTCTATTATGTCATTGAAATCCTCACTATAGCGTGGTTTGGATAGGTTTTACAAGCAGCTTTTTGATAAGGATTACAATATCAGGGAAGTGGCCAAAGGAGCTTTGAGCCAAGCCAGAGCTAAGTTAAATCCCGGTGCCTTCAAGCGGCTCAACGATGTAGCAGTTAGTAAATTTTACTCGGATGCCTGCTATCATCACTGGCAAGGTATACCTTAATGCTATAGAAGTCACAAAAAATTCTCTTTACTCCTCCGTAAGCCTGTATGATCTCAAGGTCAACTCCCACAGCTAAAATTCTCATCCTCAACCGATATTCTTTTTCTTTAAAATGATCCTGATGCCGCCTGCTTTTTTATTTTGTAAAGTATGATATAAGTCATTTGACTCAATCGGTAAGATTTTTAAATTGGTTCGTAAGCATTTCACTTAAACCTTTATACCCATGAAAAAGTACGTAATCCCATTCTCAGAACTCAGCATGAAAGACGTGGCCCAGGTAGGAGGGAAAAATGCTTCTCTCGGAGAAATGATCAAAAACCTGTCATCTTACAATATCAATGTACCAGATGGCTTTGCCACCACTGCTGATGCCTTCAATGAATTTATGTCATTTAACCAGTTAACTACCAGGATAGGTAAAAAAATCAGTGAACTGGATGAAGAAAATCTCTCCAATCTTGCCGAGATAGCCAAAGATTGTCGGAATATGGTAATGGCGGCGAGCTTTCCCTCCCTCCTGGAAGAAGCTGTTGCTGCCGGGCTTCAAGCGCTAAAAGATCAGTATGGCGATGAAATTGCCTTGGCGGTACGTAGCAGCGCTACTATTGAAGATTCACCTACTGCCAGTTTTGCCGGACAGCACGACTCATTTCTTAATGTGCATGGTCTTGCTTCCGTACTGGAGATGGTTAAGAGATGTTTTGCTTCCCTTTACAACGATAGGGCTATCAAGTACCGGATTGATAACCATTTTTCTCATATAGATGTAGCCCAGTCGGTAGGTGTGCAGCTGATGGTAAAGTCGGAGACCGGCTGTGCCGGGGTAGCTTTTACCATTGAGCCCGAACATGGAAACTCTAACCTGATCTATATTACCGGGGCCTGGGGGCTGGGTGAGATCGTGGTGCAGGGTGCGGTTAATACTGATGAGTTCTACATTTTTAAACCTGCAATAGAACAGGAGAAGAAGTCGCTGATTTATCGTCATCTGGGAGCAAAAGAGCATATGTATACCTATACTGATGGTGCAAGCCAGGATATTGCCCTGGAGGAAACACCACCTCTGATGCGCGATCGGTATGTTCTTTCTAATGAAGAAGTAGAGATTTTAGGACGCTGGTGTTATATCATTGAAAAGCATTACAAGATGCCCATGGACATTGAGTGGGCTAAAGATGGCAATACCAACCAGCTTTTTATCTTACAGGCCAGGCCCGAAACTGTGCATGCGTTGGAAAAAAAGCTGACCATCAAAGAATATACCCTGAAGACCGAAGAGGTTCCTTTACTGAGAGGTAAGGCTATCGGGCATTCTGTCATCAGTGGAAGAGCCTGTATCGTCAAATCCCTGGCTGATGCACATAAACTTCAGAAGGGAGACATCATTGTTTCTGATATCACCAGTCCAGACTGGAATGCCCTGTTAAAAAAAGCCATCTGCATCGTAACCAACAAAGGAGGTCGTACCAGTCACGCTTCCATTATAGCCCGTGAGCTGGGCATCTCGGCAGTAGTGGGTACAATGAATGCAACAGAGAAACTGACCGACGGACAGATGATCACCGTATCCTGCGCCGGTGGTGATGAGGGGCTCATCTATAATGGCGTACTGCCCTGGCAGGAGAACGAGGTGGCTTTACAGGAGCTGAGCGATACACAAACCAAGCCCATGTTCATTCTGGCCGATCCTCAGATGGCGCTGCTTTACGCTTCCTATCCCAACGAGGGAGTAGGGCTGCTACGGATGGAATTTATCATCAACAACAGCATTCAGATTCATCCTATGGCTTTGGTGAAGTACGATGAGCTTTCTTCGGATACCGATAAGAGGAAGATACAAGCCCTTACCCGGCACTACAAGGATAAAAAGCAGTTTTTCATAGAGACGCTTGCTGAAGCCATAGCGCTGGTGGCAGCGGCTTTTTATCCCAAAGACGTGATCGTACGCATGAGTGACTTCAAAACCAATGAGTATGCTAAACTACTGGGTGGTTCGGCCTTTGAACCTGCTGAAGAAAATCCTATGATGGGGTTCCGGGGTGCCAGCCGCTACTACGACGAGCGCTACCGGGAGGGCTTTGCCCTGGAATGCCAGGCTATCCGTAAACTAAAGGAGGAATATGGCATGACAAACGTTAAAGTGATGATCCCTTTCTGCCGGACTCTTGAGGAAGCTGTGAAAGTACTAGAGGTCATGGAAAAAAATGGCCTGACGCGTGGTGAAAATGGCCTGGAGGTCTATGTAATGGCTGAGATACCCAGCAACATACTACTGGCTTCCCAGTTTGCCCATCTGTTTGACGGATTCTCCATAGGCTCCAATGATCTTACACAGCTCACTCTGGGCCTGGATCGGGATTCGGAAATTGTAAGTCATCTTTTTGACGAGAGTAATCAGGCCGTCACCATGATGATAGAACACCTGGTAAAGACTGCTCATCAAGAGGGCAAGAAGGTTGGACTTTGCGGGCAGGCGCCCAGTGATAATCCTGACTTTGCCGGCTTTCTGGTGAATACCGGTATTGATTCTATTTCATTTACACCTGATGCGATCATCAGAGGTATACAGAACATCAAAAAAGCAGAGCATGATCGCTCAGGCAAATCTGTTTCGCTGTAGGTCTTGTTTATTATCCAGCTACATCAGTGCAATACTGAGCTAAATTGAAATGGCAGGAGACTTTCAATCAAGAGCTGCTTAACCAAATATCTGCCATGAAAGCAGTAGAAACACAGAAGTTGTTTTCTACTGCTTTTTTGCTTTGCTGTACTTGAAGTTTTGAACTCATCAGCAGGTATTGTCAGCATGAGAGTATGGGTAGGCTTAAAATGCTAGGAAGTAATAAACTTCATAAGTTATGCTCGAAGGCTCAGGAAAGAACTTGCCATAAACCAGTAGGTCAAACTTATCACTCACACAACTCATGCAGGTATTTGTCTATGTAAAGCTGCTTGCTCCGGCTCTTGTACTGCATGATATAACGGGGATGCTCCAGCGGTACCACCTCACCAAATAAGTGATGTTCCTGGTTAAGTTTTTCCAGGTATTTATAATTCTTCCCGGTACCGAGGCAGAATACCTGCTTACTGTCAATGCCAAAGTTGAGCTGCTCCTTTAAAGCCTCCACAATGAAAGGCTCAAGCGCAGTTGCCAGTCTTGGACTGTCGTAGTAGTTGAAATTTGTTTCCTTTCCCTGCTCATCCAGCCTGACAAAACCCAGGGGGCAAACTGAACTGATATAAAAATCACCGAAAAACTTTTCCACTCCTCCAAAGGCCTTGATTACCTCATGTACAAACTCAGAAGAAGGTTCGTGCAGGCTGAAGCTGCAGTCAATGCCGCAGTAGGCAGTCAGGCGTTTGGGATCAGTGAAGGGAATACCCGTGGCACCCGCGCCGAGCCGACCAGGATTGATGCCCAGAATGAGTTTTCTTTTCCCTTCATCCTCATAAAACTTCCGGTAAAAGGCCCGGGCAATTTCCAGAACTTCAGGATTTTCCTGGTAGGGATACAGTACTCTGACAGAATCCGGAAGTGGAACAGTGATTTCAAGTTGCCTGTTAAACGAGAGTATTTTGTCCGCAAAACTCATAAACCTGTGTTTGATAAAAGCAGCTAATTTATACATTTCTGCCTGCTTTCTGCCTGCTTATTTTCAGGAATGAGA
This sequence comes from Cyclobacteriaceae bacterium, assembly GCA_046541235.1. Lineage (GTDB taxonomy): Bacteria > Bacteroidota > Bacteroidia > Cytophagales > Cyclobacteriaceae > Catalinimonas. The sequence goes on from JBKHDR010000065.1 coordinate 4,336, forward strand.
AAAGCTTTCGCCCCTCATGAGCCATAAAAGTGTTGATTCAGGCTCAATGCTTACTTAAAGTTGATGCCAAGCATTCTTCCAAAAGTGCCGAGCGTTTTCATGATAAACAGGGGAGGAGCTACAGAAACAATTTCCCGGGAATAATTTGTCCAGAGGGTAGATAATCCTATGATGGATTTGAGGCTCATTTTTCCGTTTCTGATGTAGCCGCTGTTAGCCAGTTTATGTAGTCCTTTGAAAAAGTCTTCAAACTCCATAGCAGGCTGGTGCGTATTGTAGACCCTTACTGATTCACTGCTGGTATTATTGAAGGTGTGAGGTTCCCCTTTTTCTATCACTATCCTGTCTCCCTTACGGGCGGTAATCCATTGGTCTTTTTTGTAAACTTCCAGGGTGCCGCTCAGGATTTCGTAGGTTTCTATGGCATCCGGATGAATATGCAAGGGCGTACCTCCTGAATGCGGCGCAAGTACCCATTTCATTTACAGGGATTGGCCTCCGGTGTCTTTGCTGCTTTTGATGATGGTTATCTCCATGCCGGGTTCTTTACAATTAAGGGCCATGATATTCAGTTTTTTGGGTGAATGATGTTTCCCACTCCGCTGCCTGCTGTGCCGGGGAGTGAGAGGCTTTTTGTTGATAGCAGTAAAGGTCTGAATAAATTGAAGCAGATCTTATACCCCCCTTACTGTAAATGCTATAGCATCAGGAGGGTGTTTTCTGATTAAGAGGGGAAGGAGCATCAGCCTCCAGTTTAAAAGCCAGGCTCAACAAGCCAGCTTCTTATGAAAAAGGGAGCGTGATAATTATCAAAAAAATCCAGTGGTTCAGTCTTCTCGACCAAACCAACTCAGTCCCGCCCTTTCCACCTGCTGACGGTAATTTTTCCAGTCAGTATTATAAAAAGCATTCACAGACTGCTTAAAAGATTTGACGAGTTCTTCAGCCTTGGCAACTTCCGCCTCATCCTGCGAAGAGGGCTCAAAGGTACGGCCCTGCAAGCGCCACAAAGTACCTGATACCTGCCCATAAGCCGTGGTTTCAAACGATTGCCAGGCACCTACCTGCTTTTCAGGACGCTTGCCTCGGGCTTGATCGTTCAGTGCCTTCAGCTTTGCATCTATCTTACGCGAAGCTTCTCGCAGGGCATGATCAGCACCGTAATCCATTTTGTTCAGTTGCTGCTGAATGTTCTCCAGCGTCTCCTGGCTGGTACTTAGCCGGTTCATCGCATCGCTCAGCCCGGCCACCGATTGGTCTAATCGCTTGAGAAGGGTATAATGGGCAGCATCCACTTCGGGCATAGGCTCAAAACGGGGATCGGGAATTACCTGTACTTCGGTAGTGTCCTTTTCACCTTCAAAATGCACCACAATCCGGTATCTTCCCGTCAGTACGGGTATGCCCCTACTTTCGTCGGAGACGTAGGTGCCCGGTAGCTGACTAGCCGCTTCGTCCAGTTTCCAGGTCAGGTAGTTGAGTCCGGGAGAAAGCTCCCGAGCACTTACTGTCTGGATATGCTTTCCGTGTGCATCAAATATCTCGGCTTTGGCTTCCTGCGCTGTACTTACCATTTCCTGATTGACATAAAAAGGAATCAGCGTTTGCTGGAAAGGCTTGTTTTCTCCTTCAAAGGTGGTATTGAAGCCTGTCCAGATATTGCCGGGAGGGTTGATAAACAGTCCTTTAACCTGCACTGCGTCATTCATGGGCAGGGCAGTCAGGCCCGACTTCAGTCTGCCAGCGGCAGCTTCCCTCAGGCTCAGCAGGTCGTCCAGTACCCAGATGGCCCGGCCAAAAGTACCCACAATCAGGGCCGACTCCCGCTCCTGTATCGCCAGGTCCATGGTAGACACAGACGGAAAGCCATTCTCAAACTGCACCCAGCTTTGGCCCTCATCTATGCTGATCCACAGGCCGTTCTCGGTACCCAGGAACACCAGTTTGGGTTCAACCGGGTCCTGCATCACGGCCAGGGCATAACCTTTTACCTCATGAGCATCCACCATGCGCTGCCAGCTTTTGCCAAAGTCGGTGGTGCGGTAGAGGTAGGGTGCATAGTCACCCCTGCGGTAGTTGTTGACCACCATCCAGGCTTCGGCCGGCTTATAGCGGGAAGCCTGAATTTGCTTGATCCAGCTTTCTTTTGGCAGGCCCTTCACATTGGCCGATACATTTTGCCAGCTATCGCCACCATCTCGGGTTAGTTGCACATTGCCATCGTCGGTGCCCACCCAAATCACCTTTTCATCCAGCGGACTGGGCGCGATGCTGAGGATGGAGTTGTAAAATTCTGCTCCCGATGCATCAATGGTCAGCCCGCCATAGTCCTGCTGCTGTTGTTCCGGATTGTTGTTGGTCAGGTCAGGCGAGATAATCTCCCAGGTTTTGCCCCGATCGGTGGATTTGTGTAAAAACTGGCTGCCGTAGTAGGCCACATCCTGATCACGTAGGTCGCGGGCAAAGCCGGCATCCCAGTTGAAGCGCAGGCGTACATCTTGGTCGGTCTTGGGCTGTATGCTCTGGTAGTAGCCCGTAAGTTTGTCATATCGGTAAAGATCCCCATTCTGTGAAGTGCCATAGCCGTAGCGGGCATTGGCCGAATCGGGTGAGACATAAAAACCGTCGCCACCCACCAGGTACTGCCAGTAGAGGGTACGGATGCCGCCTCGCTTCCAGACATAGGCCGGCCCTGACCAGTTGCCATTGTCTTGCATGCCGCCGTAAACGTTGTACGGCATCTCATTGTCAACCGCAATGTGGTAAAACTGCGCTACCGGAATGGTCTCGGGGAAATACCAGCTGACGCCTTTGTCGTGGGTGATGCCTATTCCTCCATCCCCGCCAATGATAAAGTAATCCGGGTCATTGGGATCTACCCAAAAAGCATGAAAGTCAGCGTGTATGCCTTTGGTTTCATCTGCCGGAATCATGGGTACCGGGTCAAAACTTTCGCCTCCGTCGTAGCTCACTGACAAAGGCTGATAGATGTTGTAAAGGCGGTCAGGGTTCTTTGAATCTACTGCCAGGTCCTGGAAGTAGAAAGGCCGATTATTTGTAAATCGAGGATTATCATTGATCATTTTCCAGGTCTTCCCCCCGTCATCCGAGCGGTAGAGGGCGTTTATGGTGGCTTCCACCTTGGCATAGACCCGGTCCGGATTGCTGGGGGCGATGGCTATGCCGATACGGCCGAGCTCGCCTTCCGGCAGGCCTTGCTCCGGACCCAACAGCTGCCAGTTTTTACCTCCATCGTAGGTGACGAACAGCCCCGAACCCGGCCCACCGGAGGTAAAGCTGTAGGGGGTACGGCGGTGGTTGTACATGGCGACAAATATCTTGTTGGGGTTGTCAGGGTCCATCACCATATCGGCCACACCTGACTGCTCGTTGGTGTATAGAATCTTCTGCCAGCTTTCACCGCCATCAGTGGTCTTGTAAACGCCCCGGTGCTCATTGGGCGTAAAAGGATCACCCATCGCTCCTACGTAGACGACATCACCATCCTGCGGGTCAACCAGGATGCGGTGGATGGATTTGGTGGCTTCCAGGCCCATTAACTCCCAGCTTTCTCCAGCGTCCAGGCTTCGGTAAAGACCTTGCCCCAGGTTGACCGAGTTGCGGGGATTGCCTTCTCCGGTACCTACCCAGACTATGCTGGGATTGTCCTGCTGTATGGCCAGGGCGCCGATGTTCTGCGTCGGCTGATCGTCAAAGATGCTTTTCCAGGCCGTGCCGCCGTTCTCTGACTTCCATACGCCACCAGAAGCCGCGCCGAGATAGATGATGCGAGTATTTCTTTCCACTACATCAATGGCAGTGATACGCCCGCTCATATTAGCAGGGCCAACATTACGGATATTGAGGTTCTGGAAATATTCGGGCTGGTAGGTCTGGGCTATCAGCAGAAAAGGCAGAAAGAGTAATAACGTAAATAAGCTGCTTTTTAAGGACATAGAGTTTTGTTTATGAGCTTGGGGCTAAGCTAAAAGTTGATTGTTCATGAGCGTTTCACCTATAGCCAGACAGCTAAGAAAAGCTGGTTCAGCTGATAGATCACCACGACACTTTTATTCCAGTTTTTGCAGGTGAAATCATCTGCTAAACAACCCGGCTACAGGCAGGCGTGAATATAGTATACCAGACAGGTGAAATGGGCATCTTCATCTGTCTTTTTTCAGATGGGGAGGTGATGTGAAATGCGCCCTGTTCAAATAAATGTCTTTTGCGGCACAAAAAGGTTATACGACCGGCTACTTGTTTTAGGGAAATATTGACTAATAAAAAGTGCTGGGCCTATTGTAAATCTGAGATCAATGACCTCGTTTAGATGATTATCTTAGCTTTATTGGTGCTTTGCGCCGCTTGTTAAATCCTGGAGCTAACCATTGCCAATCTTCACTATCAAAAAAAGCCAGGTTTGTAGGGGGCAGCCCGCTACAAACCTGGCTCTAAAATACATGTAAGCATTGGTGGCTAAAATGCCTCAAACTCTTCATCCGTTGAATCAACTTTGTCCATACGCATGTCAAAGCCTTTTCCTGAAGAAGATGAAGGATATTTCACTGCTTTGTTTGCTGTTTTCTTAGAACTTTGGTTTTTCATAGCAGCGGCGTTATTATCCACTTTGAAATAAGAGATGACAGAAGCAAGTTCTTCAGCCTGGCTGGAGAGTTCTTCAGAGCTGGTGGCCATTTCTTCAGAGGCGGAGGCATTTCTCTGAGTAACCTCGTTGAGCTGCTGAATAGCCAGGTTGACCTGTTCGGTCCCGGCGCTCTGCTCCCGGCTGGAAGCGGAGATTTCCTGCACCAGTTGTGAGGTGCGCTGGATGTCGGGCACAATAGCTTTAAGCAGTTCACCTGATCTCTCGCTCACGCTAACGCTCTGCACTGATAGGCCATTGATCTCATTAGCTGCCAGTTGGCTGCTTTCGGCCAGCTTACGGACAGCGGAGGCCACCACGGCAAAGCCTTTGCCATGCTCTCCGGCCCGTGCGGCCTCTACGGCGGCATTGAGAGCAAGGAGGTCGGTTTTGTTGGCGATCTCTCCTATGACATTGATCTTATCGGCGATCTGTTTCATAGAGAGCACGGTCTGGCTCACGGAGCTGTTGGTGCTTTCCATAGTCTCGGCAGCCTTAACAGCTATTTTCTCAGTCTGGATGGCGTTATCTGTATTCTGCTGTATATTGGCTGACATCTGCTCCATAGAGGAGGATACCTCTTCGGCAGAGGCAGCCTGTTCGCTGGCGCCCTGGGCTACTTCCTGGGCCGAGGCGCTCAACTGCTCGCTGGAAGCCGCAATATTGCTGATGGCAGTATGTACCGAGCCAATGACTTCTCGTAGTTTTTCTACGGTACGCTGCATGGTTTTGAGTAACTGGCTGATCTCGTCGTTACCGCTTACTTCCACATCACTGGCGAGGTCTCCTTCAGCCACTTTGATCAGGGAAGTCTGTGCAGTGGCTATTGCGCTACTGATAGATTGAATGATCCAATAAGCAACGGCAATGGAGACCCCAATGGCAATCAGGATCAGCATGATCATCAGGTTACGTGAATTGGCATAGTTCTGATCACTTTCCAGGGCATCGGTATCGAGTTGATTATTACTATTATTTACGATCTGGGCCATAAACTGGGTGGCTTCATCATGAAGCGCCCTTGCTTCGCCGGATGAAATACCGAAAGCTTTGTTATTACTGTTTTGACGAGAGAGTGCAAGAACCTGATCGTTTAGGCTGGTATACTTCTCGTATTCTTTTTTGAATTGTTCAAAAGCCAGCTTGTCATCAATAGAGCTGAGGGTGCGGCTGAGGTCTGATATCAGTTGGGAAGCCTGCTGCCTTTTTTCCTGCACCTTATTATCTATTTTATCCATTTCCGCTTCATCATTAGTAAGGATAAAATCTTTCTCAAGAGATTGGATATCTCCCATCATTTCAAGGAGATTGGAGGTAAGATACACCTGGTTGAAAAGGCTGGCAGAGGAGCCGACACGATCAGCAGTGACTTTAAAATTGTCGCGGATGCCGCTTAGGCTAAAAGTAGCCTGGTCAAACGATTTACTGGCATCACCCTGGGAAATACTGCTGGCTTTAACATTGGAATTTGACAGGCTTAAATCCTTTATCTGTTCGAACTTCTTGATATATGCCTGCCATTTGATCGTAAAATTATCCAGCAGTACTTTCTCATCTTCGTCAGCCAAAGCTCTGAGTTGAGCTAACCTGCTTTCCAATCCCAGGTTGCGATTCTCTATCTCTTTTACATAATCCAGCATATCAGCTTCGCTTCTGGAAAGTATGAGATTTTTCTCAGCCCTGGATATGAAGAGGATATCCTGGTTGACCCGGGCCGCTTCGCGAATCTTGCTTGCGGTTACGCTGGTGATGCGGTTTACTCTGTCATTCATGACCGATAGGCTAAAAGTGCCCACGGCGAATACTATTGCTGCAATGATAACCATGAATGTAAAAGCAATAGTAAGCCTAGTTCTGATCGTAAAATTGTTGAAGTTCATATGGGGTTATTTTGAGATGATACGTACTATGAATCGTTTTCCTGATGTTGCGTAAGGGTGTTGACCTCTTCTCTGGAGAATACTTTATCAACTTTGATGAGCATGACAAATTCTCCTTCTGTTTCCACAACGCCCTCAATAAATTCAGCTTTTCTGAAGTCGTCCATGCTGGGTGGAGGCATGATACGTTCTTCAGAAATCTCCACCACATCACGTGCGGTATCAACCAGCGCGCCAAACTGTAGTAGTTTGTCGTTCGTCTTGAGTTCAAGTACAATGATGCGGGTCCTGGGTGTTTCTTCTACAGAGGGAAGTCCGAACTTCATACGTGTGTCAACCACAGGCAGTACCTGTCCGCGAAGGTTCACAATACCTCTCAGGTAAGGAGGAGCATTGGGAACCCTGGTGACTTTCCCAAATTCAAGTATCTCTCTGACTTTACTTACCGGGGTGGCGAAGCTTTCATCTCCCATCTTAAAGGTGAGGTAGGCATTAGCTACTGAGGTGATTTCTTCCATACTATTATTGATTTGTGACAATTTGTTTTTTGAAAGTTTATTCTAACGTGTGGCTTTAGTGGCTGGCGTAATGATAAATTAATTTGTTAGTATCCAGCACCAGAGCCAGGTTGCCGTCGCCCAGGATGGTGCATCCCGAAATGTAGTCCTGGCCTTCGTACATATCGCCCAGTGGTTTGAGTACTGCCTGTAGTTCACCCTTTACACTGTCCACTGCGATCCCTTTGACACCTTCTCCGTTCTGTATGCTTATGATAGTGGCCTGGCTGGGCTTGTTTTCGTGCATGTGAAATGCCTCTCTGAGCGATAAGACCGACATCTGCTTTCCTTCTACTACAAGAGAACTCGAGAACTTTCCTTCCTGATTAATTTTCGTAAAGGGAACCTTGTCAATACGCGAAATGAGGTTGAGGGGGAATACAAAGTAAGTCTCATCCACCTGGGTGAGCAGTCCGTCCATGATAGAAAGCGTAAGTGGCAGCCTGATGCTGATACTGGTGCCTCTGCCGGGTTCAGAGAAAATACTGACATCTCCCCTGATCTCCCTGATTTTCTTTTTGACGACATCCATCCCTACCCCACGGCCAGAAACATCACTTACTTTATCGGCGGTAGAAAATCCTGGCCTGAACAGAAGCTGATAATTTTCCTCCCTGCTAAGCGGGGTGTCTACTTGAATTAAACCTTTTTCAATAGCCTTGGCCCGGATCTTTTCCGGATCTATGCCCCGGCCATCGTCATGTACTTCAATGTATACATTGGCCCCGGAATAATAAGCTTTCAGCAATATGTACCCATGAGCAGGCTTGCCCTTCTGTATTCTCTCCTGGGGACTCTCCAAACCATGGTCTATGCAGTTACGGATGATATGCATCAGCGGGTCCGTAAGGGCTTCTATGACATTTTTATCCAGTTCAGTATCCGAACCTTCAGTCCGAAAATCAACCTCCTTGCCTAGTTCTTTGCTCAGGTTCCTGACGAGTCGCTTCAGTTTTACGTTGATGGTATCAAGAGGCAGGAGACTGATGCTGAATACGGTATCCCGCAGGTTGTTAGAAATAATTTCCATACTTTCAGCTGCAGCAAAGAGCTGGGGCAACTTATGTTCATGTGCAATGGACTGTATGGTGGCATGCATGGTAACCAGTTCGCTGACCCAGTTCATTAGCTGGTCAATTTTTTCAGTAGCTACCCTGATACTGGCTGACTGGCTGACCTTCTGCTTGTCATCAGCTGATAATACCTGCTTTTCTCCCTGGCTGATTTCCTGAATTTTACTCCTCCTGATTTCCTCAAGCAGTTCATTTACATAGTTCTGGAGGTGGTTTATATCAAGGGGGGGGGCATCATCAGCCAGTTCATCTGTTTTCTTTACAAATTTTTCTTCTTTAATAAGATTATAATTCGCCAGCTTGAATATTTCTATCTCGCAGTCATCTTCCACAAAGATAAACATATTCCTTAGCTCCTCTTCCTCCTTATCTATGGCGAGGTACATATCCCAGTATATGTGCGGCTGGCCGTTCTGTCCCTTTTTTTCCAGGTGTTCGGTCAGTTTATGCGGTCCCTGTTCTTTGAGATCTTCTATGAGAAATAGCAGGGGATGCCCTGTTTCCTTACTGATGCTGACTTGAGGGCGGATCAAAAGGTAATAGGTAGAAAGTTTATCGTCGATATCATGAGCCGAGGGAAGTATGAGCTGGCTTTCTGCCTGTTGTTTCTTTCCCTGTTCAATTTCCGAAATGATCTTACTCACGCTATTACGCAGCAGATGATGGTTTGACTGATTGAGTCTTTCATCAAGCGCGGGGTCATCCAGTAAGGCATGAATATGGTCTGCCGCCTGAAAAGTGATATTGAGAATCACTTCATCTACCACCGCCTGCTTGTTGCGTACGGCATCGTAGATAGTTTCAATGTCGTGAGTGAAAGTTCCAATCAGATCGAAGCCAAACATGTTGGCCGCGCCCTTAATGGTGTGCATCACACGAAAAATTTCTTCAATGATCTCCTGGTCTTCCGGCTCGCTTTCCAGGGTGAGAATGGCCTGCTCAAGCTGCTTGAGAAGGTCTCGGGTATCCTCAAAGAAAGTCTGGTGAAACTCTTCCATTATTTCAGCGCATATTCAATCTGGGCCAGAAAATTAGGAAGCTTGTAAGGCTTAGTGATCCAGGCTGAAAGCCCGAGCCCCTTGGCTTCACGCATCTTGTTGGGATCTGCATCGGTAGTGAGGAAAATGACAGGTTTGGCAGCAAGCTTAGGATCGCTTTTGATACTTTTCAGCAGCTCCATACCGTTCATCTGGGGCATGTTAAAATCTGAAAGAACAAGGTCTACGGCTCCACTTTCAGTTTGAAGAATTTCAAGGGCTTCTTTGCCATGTATAGCGGCCTTAGTTTCGTAACCATTTTTGGTCAGTGTCTCACACAAAAATTTTCTGATACTGCTAAAATCGTCTACTACTAGGATTGTCTTGCCCATGTTGCTTGGTTTTTAATTGATAAATACGAATGTAGCTTATCAGAATCCTGGGCAAACTTTCTTCATTCAAAGACTATCATCTTGTAAGAAATTACTGTAATTATGGCTAAAGTGTAACTAATGGATATTGCAAAGTTCTCAAGATGCTGGCCTGTCGCTTCCAGTAAATAATCAGAACCTTAAAATAATGCCATAATGACGGCGTAAATATTAGTTGAGTGGTTTTTTAGGTATTCATAAGTATTAAACCATAAGTAGTGTAGGCTAAAAACATCGCAAAAAAAATGAGTGTAACGAAAAGTAATTGATGATTAAAGTTTGAGGAAAAAGTACTATAGTTGTTGTAAAGATTACCTGAGTAAAGATCAGAAGCCAGGGGATTTTCAGTTGAATAAAGACGGAAAGGTTGGTACGAATTTCTTCAAAAACGAGGAGTTTTTTCTACAGTTGATAAGGAATCCGGGTAGAAAGAGCGTATAAGATAAAGTTAAACTCCTCATTGAGCGGGAGTTATCTTTTTTGCCAAAGAGAGGAACGCTATTTGTGCTTGCTAGCATGATCATTTTTTTAACTTAAACCAATCGTTATGCTTAAGTGGACGGTAATTTTTTTGATCATAGCACTGGTAGCCGCCTTATTTGGCTTTGGTGGTATAGCTGCGGGTGCAGCTGAAATTGCGGAGATATTATTTTATATCTTCCTTGTACTGTTTGTTATTTCCCTGATCATGGGATTTGTGAGAAAGTAAAGTAGATGATGTGAGGGAAAACTTCTGAAGCCAACGCTGGCTCCAGAAGTTCAAACTATAGACAGCATTACTACCTGCATAGCAGGTAGTTTTTTAATGTTCTGATGTTTGGTTTGGCTTAAATTCCGTGCTAAAGAGGGACAAAAATAATTAATAAAGTAAATTTTAAAATGATTTAGTGCCAAATCATTTTACCTCTGGATAACTTCTCAGCCTCCCAGCAGCGCCTGCAGCAGGCTTTTATTCTCACCCTTTTTCTTCAGAATGAGCAGGGGTATTTTTTTGTCAAGCCGGTTTACCTTCTCTGCCACATTACCCATAAGTACAGCGAGGGGACTATTTTGGCCCTTAGCGCCCATAATTATCAGATCAGCGTTCAGTTTCTGTGCATCCCGCATGATCAGCTTGCTTACACTGCCCTGTATGGCTGTCTGCGGGCTTAGCTTGGTCTGAAAGAAGATGTCATTAAGATCATACTGTTCTACAAACTCCCTGATTTTTTCTTCGTGGTATTGTTTCAGCTTTACATTGAGTGTTGCTTTTTGCTGCAGATGTTCTTCCACTTCAAAGCTGGTTTCATGCATGCGGTTGAGATATAGATCCGCACTGTTGTAAACATGCTGTATTGTCATACTGCTACCAGGAATTTTGCGGCAAAGGTTGGTAGCTTTAATTACACATTCGTGTGCGTATTCAGAAAAGTCTATGGGTATCAGGATATGGCTGATCCTGGCTGATGCAGTTTCTGGTACCACGAGTAAAGAACAGGGTCCCTTTCGGGCCATTTTACGGACAATCAAACCCTGCCCTCCCGAAGCCTTCTTACCCATGATGAGCAGGTCAGTCTCCTGGTCGCGACTGTGCCTGAGCATTTCATTAAAAGGATGTCCTTCGTATACTTTGCAGTCAATTTGAGTTGCGACGCCTGTAAGATGTTCGTCTACCAGTTTTTCAAGCTTATTGCGCAGAAATTCTATATGTTTTTCTCTCAGATCAGGGAGTTCCGAGTCAAGACCGGGAGGAATATCCAAAGCGGGCTCTACATGGATAAGATCAATTTTTTTAGGTTCAAGGATGTTTGCCAGCAGTTTTACATACTCCAGCAGGGTATGATCAGCCGGTCCAAAATCCAGGGCAATAGTCCAGTGTTGCAGTGTAGTCATTAAAAAAAGATTCTTACCGGTAAGCCTGACTCACAAAAGAGCACTCGCCCAAGTGACGGATAAACCTATAAAAAACTCTGCTTACCGGCAAAAGGAGATGATCATCCGGGCATGAAAAAATGAGTAAGAGATCATTCAAATGGCAAAGAAGCTGATTAAAGATCTTCTAACGGTTAAAACCGCCTATCCTGAGTTGTATATGGCTGCTGATATTACCAAAATCCACATCCTCAAAACCAGCAGCATAAGGATCACTTACCCAACGGTATCCCAACCCGGCACTTAAGCTGAGCCAGCGGGTGACATTGAGCTGCAGAGCAAGCTGAGGGTTGACAACAAACACCTGCGCACTGGGGATGATACCCTCCTCCGTCTTTTCATAGCTGACACCTCCGGTACCTAACTGGGTGTGGATCATCATATGGAGGCGTTTTTCAGGTTGGTGGATATAACCCAGCCATAGGCCCATCTGGTCAAAGCGTATTCCCTGAAGCGCATGACGCACATTACCCTCTGTGAGGGCCAGATGCGAGTGCTCCCGAAGGGAAGTACCGTAAAATCCCAGAAAGGTTTGTCCATTGAACAGCAAGGCAGCACCCAGCCCTCTGGATTGCCTGGGCATACCATCAATAGTAGCATACTCATACATCAGGCTGGCAAAAACATCATACAAAGGGGGCTCGTAAACAGGCTCCTGTCCCCAGGCTTTTTTCAGTCCGAGGCCCATCAAAAGGGTCAGCATCAGGACTATGGTCAAAAAAGTTTTCATGAGCATAAAATCTGGTGTCATGGCTGAAGTTCACCAGATTTTCTACAAAAAAACATGATCTCTGTAAGTCTGAAGGCTGACTTTTATCAGTGTTTACTCTCCCATACCAGGCTGGGGGAGTTCAGGCATCCTCATCTTATCCTTTTCAGCTTTTACCATCTCTCTTACGTCGGCCAGCAACTGCTTGGCATCGTAGACAACGCCATCTTTGATGGTATAGCGAACACCGCCTACTCTTACTACCTCATTGTTTTCATTGAGCTGCATGGCGCCTGTTCCGTAAAGTACTTTCAGGTTGGCAAGCGGATTTTCCTCTACCAGGATCATATCTGCCAGCTTGCCTACTTCAATAGAACCGATCTCATCGGCTCTCCCCAGGGCCTCAGCACCCTTGAGCGTAGCAGCCCTGATGACTTCCAGTGGATGGAATCCAGCCTCACGCAGCAGCTCAAGTTCGCGAATGTAAGCAAAGCCATAGATTTGATAGATAAAGCCCGAATCAGAGCCGGTAGTCACCCGGCCTCCCCGATTTTTGTATTCATTTACAAAAGTCATCCAGAGCTGGTAGTTTTTCTTCCAGTTGATTTCCTCTTCTGTACCCCAGTCGTGCCAGTGAGAGCCGTGAGAGATGCGACTTGGCCAGAAAAACTGCCAGAGGGAGGGTAGGGTATATTCTTTGTGCCACTCGGCAGTACGAGCCCTCATCAGGTCACGGTTAGCTTCGTAGATATTGAAGGTAGGATCTATCGTAAAATCCAGCGCAATCAGCTCATCCATCACCTTATTCCAGTGTTCAGAATAAGGCTCAGCGGCTTGTGCCCACAGTTTACCGGCTTCGCCGAAGCGATGTTGTTCATTCTGATAATTATAATCAGCCGGATAATCCTGAATAGTACGGTCAGTAAAAAGTGCTTCAGGCAGGCCGTACCAGTGCTCCATAGAGGTGAGGCCCATGCGGGCAGTATTCAGCACATTGAGCCAGGCGACATCCAGCTGCGCGTGATGGCAGGCAGAGCGGAGGTCATACTTTTTGGCTTCATCCAGGGCGGCCTCCATGATATCCGGCCGGGCACCAAAGAATTTGATACCGTCGGCTTCTTTCTCGGCAATGCTGCGCACCCAGCTTCTGGCCTGTTCCGGAGAATTTACACCATCTTCAAGTCCCTGCCCGAAAAAGGGATAAGCCTCAATGCGGGGAGCGGTAATCTGGTTTTTGTCACTTTTGGCTTTCTGATCTAAAACCCATTCCAGGCCATTTCCGCACGAAGGGTCGCGTATAGTGGTAATGCCGTGGCCCATCCAGAGTTTAAAAACATATTCAGCAGGCGTGCCCTGGGCGAGTCCTCCGATATGCCCGTGCATATCCACAAAGCCAGGCAGGAGGTACATACCGGTGGCATCTATCTCCCTGGCTCCTTCTTTGGCCTCTATCCTTCGTTTGGGGTCAATGGGTACGCCGGGATAGCCAACGGTTCTGATGGCGGCAATGCGGTTGCCTTCTACCAGCACATCTACCGGGCCGATAGGGGGAGAGCCTGCCCCGTTGATCAGGGTGGCACCTCTGATGATAAGTTGCGAATAAGGGCCATCTCCTTCTGCTCTTTCGGGAGCACGGAGTACTTCCTTATTTTGTGCAATAGACCAGGAGGAGGATAAAAGAAAAGCAAGAAGTAGGAGGATACGGAAATGCATGTGATGGTGTAGCTTTATTTGGTTACGATGATAATTCAAAAAGCTACAAAAGACAAACAGTGCCAATAAAAAACCGCTGCCCCGGGGAGAAGCAACGGTTTTGAGATCCTTTGAAAGATTTTTTAGGTTGATACCAAAATGATGAGTGTTCCTGCTGAATTAAGCCATAGATATACATATCAGGCAGAGAAATGCCCGGGTGGGAAAGGTCAGCTCAAAAAGCACCCTCGGGGAGAAGGCTGGAACAAATCATTAAAAAAACTAGTGTGCTAGAACCTGGCCAGTGCTTTGTCAAGGTCGTCAACTACCTTCTTGGAGACACTTTTAGGATTTTTCTCCCTTTCTGCCTTAAGTATCTCAGAGGCTTTTTTGCCATATTCTACAAGCCCTTCAGGGTTTTTGTCATAGTTGTAGCTGCCAATACACCACTCCAGTTTTTCACGGATTTCATTGTATTCTCCATTATTACCCATTTTCTGGAATTTAGCGGCTGCTTCCTGCGTAGCTTTCAGGAGTTGTTCTCCCGGATCAATGCTGCTTTTTCTGCCTGCGGTTTTTTTAGCTGCCGGTTTCTTGGCAGCGGCTTTTTTAGGTGTCTCTTCTGAGGCAGCGGCTGGTTTCTTGACAGCGGGCTTCTTGAGAGATTCTGATGGAGATTCGGTAGACTTTGTGGTTTTTGATGTCTTAGCCATTGTGAGATTGGGTTTAATCCAACATGTCTGTTACGTATGATAAATCAAATTTAGATAAAATTATATTGAAATACGCAACACTACTGTCACTTGTCTAATTGAATTTCAGGCAAATTGTTGTGGTAAGACGTACTGAATATAAATATTTGCTTGTTACAGTGTATGTTTTCTAGTCGTCAATTATTGGCATATTTTTACTGAAAGTGACACGAACTTGCATCTCATTTAAAATGATTGGCTTTATGATGAATGTTTTTAAAATGTTGCCATAGCTGAACAAAAGGTGATTTCTCATACCCGGAATTTGGTTTAGGAGAAAAAAAAATCTAAAAAAACTAAATTTTAATAAATCCAATCAGGTTTTCTTTCAAAACTGATGTCCTCTCGTCTTCATTTACGATAGTATAGAACCGACTACCTTTACTCAGTTTCTCCATGCCAGAATAGAGCTGATCAGAATTTGAAAAATATTTTCACCTCTGCTGTAACTTTGTTTCATCCCGACTGTCTTGCCACTGAATATGCTACTGGAAGAGTTCAAATATAGCGTCATACCGGTCAAAAATAAGCTTTACCGCTTTGCCCTCCGCTTCCTCGGCAACGAAGACGAAGCCAAGGATGTGGTGCAGGAGGTATTGATCAAAGCCTGGGAAAGGCGCGAAGACCTGGCCCACTACCGCAGTGTGGAGGCCTGGTGCATGCGGCTCACCCGTAACCTTTCACTCAACAAGCTGAAGTCCGGACACTACAGCAAAACCCAGGTGCTGGAAGAAGAACTCCGCCTTTCCAACGAATCGCTGGACCCTTACCAAAGCACCGAAACTCAGGACGTAATGACAAACATTCAGAACTTTTTGAGGGCACTGCCGCCCCTGCAACAGCAGGTACTGCAACTGCGCGACGTGGAAGGTTATTCCTACGAAGAAATCAGCGAAATGCTGGACGTCACGCTGGGGCAGGTGAAAGTTAACCTCTTCAGGGCACGGCAAAACCTGAAAAAAAACCTGCAAAGCATAAATGCCTATGGAATTGATAAACATTGAACGTCTGCTGGAAAAATACTGGAACGGCGATACCAGCTTAGAGGAAGAGCGGCAACTGCAGCGCTTCTTCTCCGAGGAGGAAGTACCCGAGCACCTGGAAGGCGTGGCCACGCTCTTCAGGACCTTCAGTGCTGACTGGCAGTTCAAGCAACTGGATGATGACTTTGATGAAGCCCTCATCCATAAAATTGAAAAGTCTGAAAAGCGCCTCTCCTGGCGAAGCTGGCTTAGCATCGCAGCTACTGTGTCGCTGCTGATCGTATCTGCCCTCTGGGTGAAGGATATGCTCCCCATGCAGGCCCAGCCGCCAACCGCTGAAACCCAGCTCATTGAGGAAGACACTTACGAAGACCCCCAGCTCGCTTATGAGCAAACCAGAGAAGCCCTGCTGCTGATCTCCAGCATGATGAACAAGGGAACACAGCAGGTAGAAAAATTAGAAAAATTTCACGAAGCCCAAGAAACCGTTAAACCCGAATAAACATGAAAAAGCTTATATTGATTATACTCGCTTTCCAGCTGCTTGCTTTTGGCGTGCAGGCCCAGGAATCAGCCATCGCTTCCCTTTTTGATAAGTACCAGGACGATGAGCGTTTTACCAAAGTATCGGTAAGCAGCAAAATGTTCCAGCTTTTTACCGAAATTGATCCTGACGACCCTGACACCAAAGAACTGACCGAAGCCATGAGCAAGCTCAAAGGCCTGAAGATACTGGCAGCCGATAGCATCAGCGGCGGACAGAAATTCTACAAAGAAGCCCGCAGCAATGTGCAGAAAAGTAATTTTGAAGAACTCATGTCGGTGCGTGACGGTGACCAGGATGTGCTCTTTATGATAAAGGAAAACGGCGACATCATTACCGAGATGCTGATGCTGGTAGGCGGAGAAAAAGAGTTTGTGGCTATGAGTCTTTATGGCGAAATTGACCTGAAAACCATCTCCAAACTATCCAAGGGCATGAAGATCAACGGCATGCAGTACCTGGAGAATATAGACGAGAAGGAGGGGAAGGAGTAAATTGAAATCAGGCCGGAGGCCTTCAAGATAGTAGTCACTCGGCTGGAGCCGAGTGACTGAGCTTCTCACTCGCTCGCATCTTGCGAGCGAGTAATATCTAGTCAGGCCTCTGGCCTGAGCAACTGAATTTCACTGACACTCGGAGGCCTCTCGGATATTCTTCGCTCACAAGATGTGAGCGAATGTTTAGAAGTCGCTCGGGTCCCGCGACCGGGCTGCCGAGGCAGTGACGGATATCTGAGGAAGCCTCCGGACAGAAAGGAGGCGGGCAACAGCAAAATGGAAACCGCTTATGAAATCGCTCGCATTTTGCGAGTGACGGATATCTAATCAGGCCTCTGGCCTGTACACGTTCCAAGAAATAAAACAACATGAAACCCTTACTGATTACAACATTAACCCTGTTTCTGAGCTTGTCCGCCTTTGCCCAAAGCAAAACGGTCGGCCAGTTTATGAAGAAGCACGAACCCAGTGCTTCTTTTTACCTTTATCCCAGCACACTGCGCATGATCAACCGGGATAACAATCCGGATTACCAGCAGCTGGTGCGGCATATTGAGAAGGTCAGCTTTCTTACTTTTGAAAAAGGTTCACAGCCCATCAGCAAGACAAAAGTAAGGGAGCTTCAGCAAGCCCTGGCTGGCGAGCAGTACGAAGAACTGATGAGCTTCAGGGATGCCGGTAACCAGGTGTACATTTATGCCAAAGGCGACGAGCCCGAAGCCTATGTCTCTCTGGTTGATAATGAAGAAGCCCTGATGCTGTTTGATATGCTGGGCGCACCTGACCTGCCTTCGCTGATGAAGCTGGTACAGAGTGACTTTAATTTTGGCATGATCGCCGAAATGGCTAGTATGGCAGGAAAGAAAAATGAAAAGCCCAAATCCCCGGAAAATTGAAAACGGTACTCAGCATTGAAAATCTCCACAAACACTACGGCAAGGTGCATGCCGTCAACGGTCTCTCCCTGGAAGTGGAGGAGGGAGCCGTCTTTGGCATTCTGGGACCTAACGGCAGCGGCAAATCAACCACCCTGGGCATACTGCTGGATGTGGTCACCAAAGACAGCGGCGACTTCCGCTGGTTTGGTCAGCCTTCATCTACCGAGGTGCGCAAGCAGATTGGTGCCATCCTGGAGTCGCCCACTTTTTACCCTTACCTCTCGGGCGTACAAAATCTGCAGATCGTAGCCCGTATCAAAGAGGTTAGCTTTGACAGGATAGACCCGGTGCTGCAAACCGTAGGTCTGCTGGATCGTAAGAACGATCCTTTTAAAAATTACTCGCTCGGGATGAAGCAGCGGCTGGCTATTGCCTCAGCCCTGCTGGCTGACCCCAAGGTGATGATTTTGGATGAACCAACCAACGGCCTGGACCCGCAGGGCATCGCCGAGATACGGCAGCTGATTATAGACATTGCCCAAAGTGGCAAAACCATTATCCTGGCCAGCCACCTGCTCTACGAAGTGCAAAAAGTATGTACCCACTTTGCGGTGCTCAAAAAGGGCCGGCTGATCTACAGCGGCAGCGTAGCCGAGGCACTGTCAGGCTCCGACACAGTAGAAGTGGCCGCCGCTGATATGGAAAAATTACAAAAGCTGGTAGCTGATTTTCCCCATGTGAAAAACATGGCCCGGGAAAACGGCCATCTTAAGCTCAGCCTTGACCCCTCGCAGAGCAGCGCCGACCTGAACCGCTATTTAATTGAAAAAGGAATGGTGCTTTCGCATCTCAGGCAGCAGAGCAAAAGCCTGGAAAAACAATTTTTAGAACTTTTAGCCTCATCCGATGAATAGATTACTCAGTATAGAATGGCTTAAACTTAAGCATTACCGCCCTTTTTGGATATTAACCGGTCTGTACTTCCTGGTGCTGGCGCTGGTATGTTCAGGCGTCATGCTGTTCTTTAAGTACCTGGAAAGCCAGGGGGCAAAGTTTGACGGCATCAGCCCGGCGATGATTCCTTTTTATGACTTTACCGATATCTGGCAGAACCTCACTTACCTGGCCAGTTTTTTCAAAATCTTCCTGGGCTTTATTGTGGTGATTTCCATCTGCAACGAGTGGAGCTACCGTACCATCCGGCAGAACATCATTGACGGCATGGACAAGTGGGAGTTTCTGGTGAGCAAACTGCTGATCATCCTGGCATTGTCGGTAATCAATACCCTCTTTCTGGTGGTACTGGGAATGCTACTCGGCAGCATCTACTCTCCGGTGACCGGTCTGGATGTGATGTTCCAGAATTTTGAGTTTGTCTTTGCCTATTTCCTGGATGTATCGGCCTTCCTGGTCTTCTCCCTCTTCGTAGGTATGCTGATCAAAAAGACCGGGTTTTCCATCGTGCTGCTGGCACTTTACAGCCTTTTCCTGGAGCCAATTGCTTACGTCATTCTGCTGAACACATACGAGGGACTAACTTTCTACGAATATTTCCCGATCCGTTCCATCAACAAACTGATAGAAGTGCCTTACGGAAAATATCTTTTCCGCGAGGTCAAAGATTACCTGGTATGGTATGAAGTACTGATTGTGCTTGGCTATGCTGCCCTCTTTTTCTTTGGCAGTTTCCGGATGCTTAAGACCAGGGATGTGGCGTAGAGATGTTGATGGGTTGAACTGTTTATTTGTTTAAGTGATTTGACAAATCAACCCATCAACAAATCAACAAATCAACCCAACTGCTCCATATCCACTTCCTGAAAATCGGGTTTAATAATCTGCTTCAGTAGCTGCCGGGATTTAAGATTTTCAATTGAAAGCGCATGAAAAGAATGTTACGCTTCGCTTACGTAGCCTCGGTGATTTTGCTGGGGTTTACTTTTTTCACTTCAGGGATGGGCAAGCTCTTTGCCGGACATCAATTTCCGGGCTTTATCGGACCGGTGTGGCTGGCTGAACGCCTGAAAGAGTACCATTTGGGACTTTATGCGCATTTCATAGGCTACGCCCAGGTCAGCATAGGCTTTATGCTGCTCACCTATCGCTTTCGTACGCTGGCAGCCATCATGCTGGTACCCATGCTGGCCAATATCCTGATGGTCACCATTTCGCTGGAGTGGCAGGGTACGCCTTACATAGTAGGGATGCTGCTGGCCATGAACCTTTACCTGCTCTGGTACGATCGGCATCAACTGCTACACCTGCTCAGCGGAAAGCCATCTGAAAAAATAGAGCAACGTTCTCTTTCTCTTAACGGAAGCCTGCTTTGGCTGGGAGCTTACCTGCTCACGCTATCAAGCATTATTTTATCTTTTTACCAGCTTGTATTAGCCTGGGTATTCGTTGGCCTGAGCTTGTTGTTAGGTTTATTTTCTGAGAAAATTGCCAGGAAAATAATATTCAAATTTATAAGGCATTCTGCCTGATCCACATGTTGTACCTGAGGGCACAATGCATTGCTTTACGTCTTAAGACTCCCCATATTTTGTCCCTGATGTGACATGCGAAGTTTCAATGCTCATTTGCCCCGGTTTGTTATCCACTCAATTCAAAGCAATTACTTTTATAAAACTTCGCAAGGCATAAGACATTAAAAGCTTTGATTAAATCGCTTCTTTAACCTCCTAAGC
>JBKHDR010000066.1:0-24446 GCA_046541235.1 Cyclobacteriaceae bacterium
CGTTTGGCTGTTGGTAAATGTGGAAGTATCGCTAATTCTATCATATCTTTGCTCACTACGTAGTACATGGAAGGGTGTGGTTTAATGAAAATTTATGTTTGGCAACACAAATTGCCACATCCCTTTTTTTTCTCCAAAAAGTCGAGATCACTTCGTTCTCTACTTTATAGCCGAAACATTTATTCTTTCTGAGGCTTATATTTCTACATCAATATTTTTTTGTATGAGCCTCTGGCTGGCTATTGTCCTTTTTATTTTTCTTGCAGGTTTTATCGCTTTTGCAGGTACTCAGCTTACCAAAGCCGCTGACCAGCTTGCTGACCTCACTGGTATTGGAGAAGCGCTGGTAGGAGGTGTAGTGTTGGGAGCCGTTACCTCTATCCCAGGGATAGTCACCTCTGTAACAGCTGCCTATCAGGGTCACCCCGAACTTTCTGTCAGCAATGCCATTGGTGGTATTGCTGCCCAGACCGTCTTCCTGGCAGTGGCCGATATTGCTTATTCAAAGGCTAACCTTGAACATGCTTCAGCATCCTTTGCCAATTTGATGCAGGGAGTTTTGCTAATCATTATGTTGAGTTTTGTGCTTTTAATTACATCTACTCAGCCTCTAGTTCTTTGGGGAGTACATCCTGCATCTATTGTTCTTATCTGTATCTATGTTGCCGGTACGGGCCTTATCTCTCAGGCAAAGAAAAACCCCATGTGGCAACCCAGCGATACTTCTGAAACCGTAGAAGACACACCAGATGATGAGAATCTGGAAAAGATCAACCTTGGTAGGCTAGTTACTAAGTTCATTATTCTGGCAGCATTGGTCGGAGTCGCCGGGTATTTTGTAGCTGACTTGGCTATCATTATTTCTGATAAGAGTGGTGTTTCTGAATCATTTATGGGAGCTCTGTTTACCTCAGTTGCTACTTCCCTTCCTGAACTGGTAGTTTCGGTATCGGCTGTAAGGCAGGGAGCTATTACCATGTCCGTCAGCAACATTATTGGAGGTAACTCTTTCGATGTGCTTTTTATATCTTTTTCAGACATTGCTTTTCAAGAGGGTTCGCTATATCATGCTGTTTCTCAAAGCCAGCTTTTTATAGTTTCTCTTACCATATTACTTACTTCCACTTTATTACTGGGACTTCTTCATCGCCAGAAACATGGAATTGGTGGTGTGGGCTGGGAAAGTGCTTTACTTATTTTGCTGTTCCTGGGGGGTTACGTTATCCTTTATTTTATGGGATAAAAAAAAGCTATTATTCCCGAAGCCGGGATAATAGCTTGATACCAGGTTATTAATCAAATAGTACGCTACTTGTCTTTAATTGATATTGAAATCTCCTCTCAAACTTCTGAATCTTTTACGTACATCGGCTACATAAATACTGCCCGGATGCTCCTTCAGAAAGCTGGTATAAATCTCCATGGCTTTTTCTTTATCCTGTAGTTGATCTTCGTAGATCTTAGCAGTCAGATACAAGGCATCATCACCAAGGATATCATATGCAAATGACTGATTTATAATGTCCAGGTGCGTAAGTGCTTCATCAAATTTACCCAGACGCAGGTTTACTTTTGCCATCAGCCAATGAATTTCATCTGACAGTTCGTGTTTTTCATACAGCACGAGCATACTGTCCAGTTTACCCAAGGCTTCTTCCTGTTTGTTTTGAAAAAGCAGCAGTTCTGCATTGGCATACTCCTGCATGGCTGCTCCGGATGTGTCCATTGCTGTATTATTCTGTATCAGCAGGCTGAGCGACATGGCATCGTTAGCGATCTCGCGTGTGGTAGCCAACTTGAGCACATCCAGGTGATCCTGGGCAAGCTCAAACTCCCCCTTGTAGTAAGAAAGTGAAGCATTACGCAGTTTGGCTTCATAACCTACCTGTTCTTCCTTATACTCTTTTTCAACCTGCGAGTAGAGCAGCGTTGATTCCCAGGGCTCATCAATGAGCAGGTAAATGTCTCCCAGGTCCAGTTTACAGTTTGCCTTCAACTCCCTGCTGGCTTTCGGATGGCTAGCCACATTCTTCAGAGTTTCAATGGCTCTGTCTTTTTTATCCAGGTAGAAAGCATACAGCAGAGCCTGGCTGCGCATAGCTTCCAGCATTGCATGACCAGGACCAACAGGAGAATTGTTGCTCTCGTCGATAAAGTTCTGATAATCTTCTACCAGATTGACGATGGCCTCTTCTTCTACAGGAAACTGGTTCTTGACCATTTCTTCGCGTACCTTTATTTTGTACCTACGGGCCGATACATAATTAGAGGTGCGCGGGTAGCGTTCAATCACATAGTCATACATCTTAAGGGCATTATCATAGTCATTATTTTCTAATGCTATGGCAGCCACTTCCATTACTTTGTCGCCGTTCTTTGCATTGCGCCTGTCAATGGCACGCGCCTGCATAAAAGCTCCATAAAAATTTTTCTGCTGTAGGTTAAGCCAGATCAGCAGTTCATTATAAAGCTGGTTATCCGGATTTTCCTGTACTTTATCCAAAAGAAAATTTGACAGGCTATCCAGGTCTTCCTCTTCAGTGAGAATATTCTGAAGTACGTTTTTGACGTAGGTGATACGGGCCTCATCTTTGTCTGCATACTTCAGGTATTCGGTTATCATTTTATCTTTTTCATTAAGACGGCGGTAGACGTTGGCCAGTTCCAGGGCAAACAGGCTATTGTCTCCTCCTGCCCTTCTTCCGGCCAGGTAAATATCTGTGGCTTTCTCAAGCAGGTCTGATGTGATAAAATGGTTAGCGACGATCCTCACTTTATACGGATCGCTTTGGACTTCCTTGGTTACTTCATCAAAGTACTGAACCGCCTTATCAGCATTTTCCAGACGTTCCTGGAGAATGCCGGCGTCCAGACGATAGATGACATTCTCCGGATAAGCCTTGAGAATCTTGTTCACATACTTTTCAGCTTCACTCAGATAAGCATTATTGATCAACAGCCTGAAATATCGCCCGTGAATGACAGGTATGTTTTTCTTCTTATCAGCCAGCTCATCGTAGATCGACTTGGCTTTTTCTATTTCGCCTTTATCATCGTACTGCTGAGCCAGTTCTATCTGCTCCTCGTCCTGAGCCTGAACCACAGGCGCTAAGATAGTCGATAACAAGAAAATAACAAATGTTAGAGGGAGGGGTATCTTCATAGTCACATTACGGTTAATAACTTATTCACTAACATACTATATTATCGAAAGATTATTTTAAATCGAACTATTATTAATTACTATTCTGTGAATAAGTGGATAACTCGATACAGAATGAAGAGTTATTCACCCTCTTTCATAATCCGTTCGATTATTCATCGGTTATTAACACACTTATCCACAACTAATAAATTGATTTTCAGAAAGTTACATCTTAAAAATAAAAATGTTAACTAATATGTGAATAACTTTTTTCGTGATGTTTGATGTGGATAACATTGTGGATATGTTGATAAAGTAAGTGGATAAATGATCGTAATAATGTGGATTTAGTTATCGAGTGAATAACCCCGATGATCTCAACATGTTATCGAGTACCTATCAACAGTTTATCCACTCGATAATGTGGATAACATTTTTTAGAAATTAAGATCAATTTCTCGAAACCAGTTAGCCCTCAGGTTGATGACTTCTTCTTCTGTATAAAAAAATACCGGCTCGGGTTCTTCATCTTTTAAGATATTGCCCCTCTCCCACTGTCCATCCAAGTCTTCATCGATCAACACCCGGAGGTAGTAGTCGCCTGGTGGCACCAGCTCGAAAGCATACTCTACACTAGGCCCTGTCTCTCGGATCACCTGGTAATTTTTATCTAAGAGTTGAACGGTATAGCTTTCGTAAGTGGTAGAAATATTTCCGCTAATGTTTCCATAGTTGTCTGCTTTTTTAAAAGAGTAACGCTGTAGCACCTGCTGACTGCTGTCATTCTCTATACTCATAAAACTTCCCGGAGCCAGATAAAGGACCAGAGGTTTTAGGTTTTCCAGGATTTCAGATTTTTGTATAGAGAGAGGTTGATACTCATTCTCGAGGGTAAGTGAATCAATTACACTGTTCAGCAGGTTTAAGCGTTGAGCATCTTCTTCCTGTGTTTGGAGGCTATCTCTGATCAAAATTAATTCTTTGGCTTCCAGAATTCCTGTTAGTGAATCAAAGTAGCTCAGTTTTTCTTCTACCTCTCCTGGCTCTTGCAGTTTAGCCAGGTATTCTTCTTGTTTCTGAAGACGGCTATAAAAATTCAGGCTATCTCTCGCCAACTGATAATTAACTATGGTATCAGCTAAGGCATTTCTGTTAATAGTCTTTCTTAGAGTAACTTTATCAAGTGATTCATTCCAGCTGATAAATTCGTCATATTTAAGAGGCAGATAGAATAGTGTATCATAGCTCAGGAGAATGCTGTCCGTATTGACCCTGATCATAGGTTTATTAAATTCTATTTCCATTCTTATACTATCTACTATCTCTTTATCCGTTCTCACACTTTGCCTCAGCTCATCAGGGTTTCTTCTTGTTTCTCCGAATTGTACGTAAAATGTATCCTGCTGAATTTGCTCAACAGAATCGGTAAAGTTGACGAAAACTCTCAGGCTATCCTGTAAGATACTCTGGTAAATACGTAAGTCTTTTTGCTGGTTTTGAAAGTTGCTGTATAGGATTCTCCTGCTATTTTTGGGTAATTCAGGATTCAAAGAGTCCAGATAAGCTAAGGTAGAGAGTTCTACGTCAGAGCTATCTACCGTCAATTCATATTCCCTCACAGACTTATTCAATTTTATATCAAAATATTTACCTATTGATCTGGCGCTTTGTACCTGTATAGGCCTTATATCTTGCCTGAAAAGAAAGATATCTACATCTTCTCCATACCTTACCGTCTGTAAAGAATCATTCATAGCCATAGTACTATCCAGAGGATCAAGAGGAGTAACTTCTCCGGGGATAAGAAGGATAGGTTCGGATTTAAAGCCTAAAGCTTCAGAATTAGAATCTATTTTTAAGTTATTATTTTCATCATTGTATGCATAAATCTGATAAGTCCCTGTTTTGATATACCTGATAGCGTACCTACCTTCTTCATTGGTTTTGGTAAGGTAAAGCGGGGCATCTTCATACGGGTTCAGTGTATCTCCTTCTTCATATAAAGCAACCACTACATCTTCTGCAGGCTGATAAGTCAGCAGATCTTTTATCTGGCCTTGTACTTGAAAAGAATCAATTGTATTACCGGTACTAAAGGCTAGAATTACATTTTCTGCAGGATTTTGTTCAGACACATCCTTTATCGCATCCCGGAAATTAAAAGTATAAGTGGTATTTTCTCGCAAATCTTCCTGCAATTCCAGGTAAAGGCTTTTTCGGTTTACATAAAAATCGTATTCCTCTATCCTGGGATTAATTATTATATCCTGCTTCAGGCTTCGTGCTTCTATGAACTCATCAAATTCTAATACAATTTCATCACCATCAAAATTGACTGTCTCCAAGGCTGGCGACATATTGATTAAAGTGGGTGGGATGGTATCTTTGGGCCCTCCGGTAGGTACACCTCTCCTGGCACATGAAACTGTAGCAATCAGAGCTAGCCAAAATATTGCTAATCCAAGGGTTCTTATTCTCATTGTTGTTATACCAATCAATAAAAATGCCTGTTTCTAATGATTAGAACAGGCATTTGTACGTGGATATGAATTAAAATACATTCAGAAATGTGTACATGAAGCTGTTTTTCCAGCTCAAATATTTAAAACTTTACTTTTTATCCAGAAAAACCATGATAATGGAGATGTCGGAGGGAGATACGCCGCTAATACGAGACGCCTGTCCTATTGTTGCTGGCTTCACCCGGTTCAGCTTTTCAACAGCTTCTGCAGATAAAGCTTTTACCATAGTATAATCAAAGGTAGCAGGGATACGGTAGTCTTCCATGCTTTCCATTTTTTCGGCATGAGATTTTTCTTTTTCCAAATAAGTCTCATATTTAGTCAGGATTTCTACCTGCTCAAGTACTTCCATCGAGTAACTACCAAAATAACGATCCAAATCAAGGTCTAGTGTCCTTAGTTTATCTATAGAAATCTCTGGTCTTTTAAGCAACTTTTGTATGGATGCTTTTTCTTTAATGATAGCTGTATTCAGCTCATCCAATCCTTCGTTAATTTCATTAGGCGAGGCTTTCATTTCTGCAATAGCTTCTATCACCGTCTCAATATCTCTTCGCTTATCATACACTTTTTCAAGTCGGCCATCGTCTATCAAACCTAACTGATGTCCCTTTTCACTTAGCCTGAGATCAGCATTATCCTGTCGCAGCAAAAGCCTGAACTCTGCACGTGAAGTGAACATACGATATGGTTCTTCAGTACCCTTATTGACCAAGTCATCGATCAGTACGCCAATGTAGGCTTCAGATCTTTTCAGAATGAAAGCTTCTTTTTCGTGTACCTTATTATGTGCATTGATGCCTGCCACCATACCCTGGCAGGCGGCCTCTTCATAACCTGTTGTACCATTAATCTGACCAGCAAAGAATAGATTCTCCACTAGCTTCGTTTCCAGGCTGAGTTTCAGCTGGGTAGGCGGAAAGTAGTCGTACTCTATGGCGTAACCAGGCCTGAAAAGCTTTGCTTTTTCAAAACCAGGAATTTCTCGTATAGCTTTAAATTGCACGTCTTCAGGTAAAGAGGTAGAAAAACCATTTACATATACTTCTACCGTATCCCAGCCTTCAGGTTCTACAAAAATCTGATGACGATCTTTTTCTTTAAAGCGATTGATTTTATCTTCTATGGATGGGCAGTACCTGGGACCTTGTCCTCTTATTCTGCCATTGAACATGGGAGAACGATCAAAACCACTTTCCAGCAACTCGTGCACACGTTCGTTGGTATAGGTAATATAACAGCTTCTTTGTACAGCGGGAGGCTGCGTATCAGTAAAAGAAAATTTACCAGGAAACTCATCTCCTTTTTGTTCCTCCATTACCTCATAGTTCAAAGACCTTCCATCTATACGGGGAGGCGTACCGGTTTTCATCCTACCTGATTCAAAGCCCAGATTTACCAATTGTTCGGTAATGCCTTTAGATGCTCTTTCACCAGAACGCCCCCCTCCCATCTGCTTTTCGCCTATATGAATGATACCGTTTAAGAAAGTTCCGTTTGTGAGCACCACTGATTTTGCCTTAATTTCTATACCTATGCTGGTTTTTATACCTACCACTTTTTCCTTTTCAACAAGAATGCCTACTACCATTTCCTGCCAAAAATCTAGATTAGGTATCTTCTCAAGCGCCAGCCGCCATTCTTCAGCAAATCGCATCCTGTCGTTCTGTGTTCTGGGACTCCACATTGCTGGCCCTTTGGATCTGTTCAGCATCCTGAATTGGATCATAGATTTGTCGGACACAATTCCTGATAACCCTCCCAAAGCATCAACTTCTCTTACTATTTGCCCTTTGGCCACACCACCCATGGCCGGGTTGCACGACATCTGACCAATCTTGGTCATGTCCATGGTGATTAGTAAGGTCTTTGATCCCATTTTTGCAGCAGCGGCAGCAGCCTCATTGCCGGCATGACCTGCGCCTACTACAATGACATCGTATTCTTGAAACATAAATGTTGAGAATTTAAAAACGTTTCACGTGGAACATTAACTCTTTTCATGAAATTCACGGTAGTACAAATTTATATATTTGTCTTCCATACTACGCATTTCAGCTTTAGAATATTCGTCATGATCATCAAAACCAAGCAGGTGCAGTATGCCATGAATCATGACTCTTAACAATTCTTCAAAAAAAGTAGTTTGGTGAAGCTGTGCATTATCTGTTACGCGCTCAATACTGATAAAAATATCTGCCTCCAGAAATCCTTCCTGATCACTATTATCAAAAGTGATTATATCAGTATAAAAATCATGATCAAGGTATTCACGGTTTACATTTAGAAGGTAAGCATCAGAACAAAAGATATAGTTGACTTCATGGAGAATGTAAGACTCGAGAGAAGCTACATGGTGTGCCCATGCACTTATGTGAAGAAGTGAATCATGAGAAAAATCAACATCTTCATTAAAGAAATTGAGCAAAAGGAAAGAAGTTAGTTGATGTAAAAGGTAAGCTCCACCGTACGGCCCTCGTCTAAAAATTTAACTTCATCAGAAAGATGCCTCATTAGGAAAATTCCTCTGCCACCGGGTTGATCAATATTTTCAGGAGAGGTAGGATCAGGAAGATGCTGATAGTCAAAGCCCGTGCCTTCATCCTTAATGACAAAACGAATAAGTTGTTCCTGCAAAGTAAGTGAAAGGTGTACGTTTTTTTGTACATCTCCTTTATTACCATGACGTATGGCATTATGAACTGATTCAGTTACAGCAATCATAATATTGCCATAAATATCATCATCTAAATTGAATTTTTCTTTCGCATTATCGATGAAGCTCTCAATCATCCTGATATTTTCAGATAATGAGGGGATTTGAATGCTGATGGAGTTCATTCTTTATTTAACATTATTAAGACGCTGGAAATACTTATTGGCTTCGTTTTTATAATACGGATTTAATTTAACAGGGACTGTTTTTAATAACTCTATTTCCTGTTTTTTTGCTTTGATGTATTCTTCAAAACTTTCGTTTGCTTTTTGCTCATAATCATCCTTAGCCGTCTCACCTTTACGTTTCTCATCTAACTCCTGTTCACGCATGGATTTTTCTACTTCCAGCAGGCGAGTCACTATTTCTTTCTGACGCTTGATCATATCAGAGGTCAGTTTTTTGTTTACCAGATCAGTTTCGGTCTCTTCCATTTTCTTTTGAAGCTCATCTCCTGCTCCACCACCACTTTCGTCAGACTCCTTCATTTCCTGTAGCATTTTACGAATTTTTTCCTGTTGCTGGGCAAGTTTAGCTAATTCTTCTGAAAGAGCCCTGCCAGATTTACCGCTTTTTTTCAAATCCTCAATCTGCTCATTAAGCTGCTGCTGTAGTTCGCTCATGTTCATATTTTGCTGCGACTGACCAGGCTTTTGCTGAGGATTGCCCATAGCATCTGCCATTTGCTGCTGCATTTGACTCAACACATCATTTAACAATAGAGCCAGATTATTCATTGAAGTCATAGAAAACTGCTGCTTACTGATTGCCTTATATTGCTGTCGCTCTTTTAAAGCTTCCATACTTTCATCCATATGCTGGTTCATATCCTTCACTTCACGGGTCACGAAAGATTTGATCTGGAAAACCCGCTCGGCTAGCGACAAAAGACTGTCCTCAATGATCTGAGAATCGTCCCTGATCTTTAACTGTTGCTGCGATAGATCAATAAAACGAGGATCATTCTGATTCACCTCCCTGAAGTCTTTCATTATATCTTCCTGGTCAAAAGATAGCTTGATAAGGTTATCAAGTATATTACGGAGATTATCCATGTTTTCCTGCAGCATTTCCATTTCCATACTTTGCTGCATCTGCTGCATTTTCTGCGCCATTTTTTTCATTTGCTGCGAGCTGTTTTGCTGCGACTGTTTGGCTTTATTTCGCTTGTTTTGCTCCAGCATTTCCTGTGCTTTTTGCTGTTCCTGCTGTATCTGCTGCTCTTCCTGTGACATGTCCTGCATAGGAGCAGGATTTTTCATGTCCTGATTCAGCTTCTCCAACTCCTCCATTTCTTTCTGCACATCCTCAAAATCTTTATTGAGTTGCTCTTGTTTCTCACTCAATTCTTCAGTTGAGTTCTCTTTATCTTCCGTTTCTTCAGCAAGTTTTTCCTGTTCTTCTGCCTTCTGGCTGAGCTCTTTTTCAATATCACTTAGCTTAGTGTCAAACTTCATGCGCTTGAATAACTCAAGAGTACGTTCCAGTTCCTCTTCCAGGTTTTGCTCCTTCTCCCCCATTTCACGAAGTTTATTCTGGACTTTATCTAATTCTGCCTGTTCTTCCAGAAGCTTCTTTAACTCCTCATACATTTTTTTTGTCTCTTCATCCAGCAGTTCATCCATCAGGTTTTGAAGCTGCTTGATTTTATCCATTGTCTTGTCATCCTGTTCGCCAAACTGCTCACGCTTCATGTTGGTAGCCTGGTTTTGCTTTTTCAGTTCCTCAAGCTGTTTATTCAGCTCTTCTCTTTTCTTAATGATATCTTCCAGCTTCTGCTTATCCTGCCAGTCAAGTTCTTTTTTTCCTCTCAGCTTTTTTTCCATCTCATCAATGTCCTTTTTGAGTTGTTCAGCCTGTTGTACAGTTTTGCTGATCTGGGTTTGTGTCTGCTCAGATGATCTCTCAATGTTTTCTTTGATCTCCTTTCGGTCAGGAATACTGAAGGTATAAGTAGATGTTTTGGAAGCTTTATAACCATTCACTTCGTCATTGTCCCAAACCTGCAGGAAGTAACGTATTTTATCACCCGGTTGAAGGTCGAAGCTATCAATTTGCCACTGGTGGTAGTAGCTTTGGTTATTTTGTCGCGTATCCAGGTCTAGGTTCAGACGCTGGTATTTTTCATCATTGTTTTCTTCCCCCTGCTCAGCTTTTTCAAACTTATAATAAAGCGCCAGGTAAGTCAGGCCATAATCGTCAGAAACATTGCCACCCAATACCAGAAACTTATACATGGTGGTATCCTGAAACTGCTCTAAGTTAATTTTAGGATGTTGATCAGGAATAACATCCAGGTAATAGCGAATGTTCTGCTTGTTAGTACTGTATTCGTTTTTGAGGTCTACCTGGTAATGAGAAGGTTTAAAAACCTGTTTATCAAAAACGAATACCTCACTGGCATCTTCTTCCAGCGCAGACTTTTCTTCTTCGCTGTCGAAGGTAATCCACATACTGTCAGCTGCCAGAGCACTAAATTTCCAATTAATCTCCGTACCTTCGGGTACCTGGAAGTTACCTACATTATTCAGTCTCTCATCTTTTTTCCCCACGTAATCGGGATAGTCAAGAAAGACACTAAAGTTCTTAAGATTAGGCCTCTCCACCACTTTGATGTTATAGGTATTAGAACCAAAACCGGCTGCTTCCACCTGGAAAGAAATATCGTTTTGCAGATTTTGAAAATCATATACAAATAAGCCTGCCTCATTCTGCGTCATTCTGAATTTGCGCCCTGAGGTATTCAGGTAAACTTTATCGGGTACAGCATCTCCCACCAGCGACATTTGCACAGGAAAACCTTCATTTTTAAATGCCAACAAATCTTCATTCTGTAACTCAAAAGTAAATGGTGCTTCAGGTACAAACTCCCGGTTGAACTGAACAATGCGTTTGTTACTTTCAAAAAACAGCTGGGGCACAGAAACAAAGATAAAAAGGACAAGTATAGCTGGTATGGCAAGAAACTTCACATAGCGGGTATTGTCCCTGAGATTAATAGCCAAGGGAAAGGAAACTACAGAAATCTGCCTCGTCTTCTGCGCAATACTGGCGCTCAGCAAGGCATTCTCTCTGCTACTGCTTTTCTGTAGCTGCAGCAAATTCAGCAGGCGATCATTTACTTCAGGAAAAAAGGTGCCGATCTGCCGAGCGGCTTCCTCATCGCTGATCTGCCTGCGGTTGCTGCTGATACGTATTAGCGGATCAAGCACCCAGCGATAAAGCATCAGAAGAGACAAGCCTATAAACAGGAAGAAAAGTATCGCCCTGCCTGCGGAGTTCAAACGGATGGTGTACTCCAGCGAACTGATCAGCAGGTAAACAGATAAGATGAACGCCCCAAAGTAAATGCTTCCCCTGAGCAGTTTATTTAGATAATACTTGCGCTTATAATTTCTGAGCTGAGATATAACATCTGTGATGTTTGCGCCTGAAGTTGCCATACGACGGGAGTATTGAAGGGTTGAAAAAAGTAAAACCTAATAAGTATGACCGATAGTTCGGGATAAGTGTTTGAAATACAGGCTGAAACTATGCATCCTTCAATTCCAGCAAGACCGGGCAGTGATCAGAATGCTTTACTCCCGGCAAAATAGCAGCGTGCAGCATCTTTTTTTCAAGTATATTACTTACCATCTGATAATCAATTCGCCAGCCCAGGTTCTTCTCCCTTGCTCTCGCTCTGTAACTCCACCATGAGTAATGATGCGAATCTTGGTTGAAATACCTGAATGAATCTATAAAACCTAATTCCAGAAATGAACTCATCCAGGCTCTTTCCTCTGGAAGAAAGCCAGATGAATTCTTGTTTCTGACGGGATCATGGATGTCTATAGGCTTATGACAAATATTATAGTCTCCTACAATGACCAAACTGGGATGAATTTCTTTTAGCTTTCGAATGTAACGCTCAAAATCAAATAGCCACTGCATTTTAAAATCCTGCCGGATATCGCCGCTTGAGCCGGAAGGCATATATACACACATCACTGAATAATGTAAATAGTCAGCCCTTATCACTCTCCCCTCAAAATCATAGGCGGGAATACCGCAGCCATACTCCACATGCAATGGTTCAGGCTTGCTTAAGATCGCCACACCGCTGTAACCCTTCTTCTCTGCTGAATGCCAGTAAGAATGATAGCCTAAATTTTTAAAATCTTCAGTGTTGATTTGCTCAGGCTGAGCTTTGGTTTCCTGCAGGCAGACAATGTCGGGGTTTTCGTGCTGAAGCCAGTCAAGTAATCCTTTATTAACAGCAGACCTGATTCCATTGACATTGTATGAAATGATTTTCATCTTATACTTTTATATCTAGTTCCTGATCAAAATAATCAATTACGTGCATTTTTAGAAGTTTTTCCTGCTCCAGCAGGTCAAAGTGAGGAAGCTTTTTGACAAGTTTCCAGTGAGGCCATCCCTGCTCATCTACTCCTTCAAGTTCATAAAAGCCAGATAGTGATAGCACCTTACAAATAGCAATGTGCATGAGGTCCTGTTTTTCCTCTTTAGAAAAATTCTGGTGCCCTTTTCCCAGTTCCTGCACACCAATAAGAAAAAGGACAGCATTAAGATCCTTTGGTTTTTTACCAATCATTTTTTCCATCTGGAGCAGCAGGCGGTGCCACTGGCGCTCCAGGTCTAAATCTTTTTTATACATGCTAAACTTTGAATATTACTTCTGTAATGCTGCCTGTCAATGAGGCAAGTATATGATCGATGATAAAGCTAACTTACAAAGGTGAATTTAATGAGCCGCCATGACTCAAAACAGTGTATGACATAAATAAGGTCTTTGTACAAGAAGATAGAAATAACTCACTATGACCAAAGATATGATCAGTGACTTTGTTTCCCTGCTTTTTCCCCATTGTTGTGTAGTCAGTGGTGAGCCATTGGCCAAAGGTGAGCAACTGATATCCACCGGATTTGCAGCAGCTTTGCCACGATTTGACTTACATACTCCCAACGAAAAATTTGCTCAAAAATTCTCTGGTCTTGTGTGCGTAGAACATACATTGGCCTACTATAAATTCCGCAAAAAAAGCGGAGTTCAAAAACTGCTGCACTGCCTGAAATACAAAAACTACCCGGAAGTAGGAGAAATAGCCGGGCGATGGTTTGGTGAAGCACTCAGTAGAGCGGGCTACCATCAGCATTTTGATTTGATTGTACCTGTACCACTGCATGCTTCCAAAAAGAGAAAAAGGGGATACAACCAAAGTGATCATATCGCTATGGGTATGTCTGTTGCTTTGGGTGTACCCTGGTCAGATCAGGTATTGATTAGAACAGCCGAAAGAGAATCACAAACCCGAAAGGGCAGAGCAGAACGCTTTGGCAATTCAGATAATATTTATCAAATAACCCATTCGGAACAGGTGCTGGATAAAAATATTTTGCTCATAGATGATGTCATCACTACGGGAGCTACCATCATCAGTTGTGCCCTGCTTTTTGAAGGTATTGCCAAAACAATCAGCGTGGCTGCCCTGGCTTCAGCAGAATGATCAGGCTATCTGACATACCCATCGTACATAATAGAAAAACCCGGCCATAAAGACCGGGTTATTTTGAGTTAAGGATATTTTCATCTCTCCTAGTAATTGGTACCGGCGCGTATCATAGCGCAGCGGAAACCAATGCTGGCGGTGGCAGAATCCTGCTCTAAGTAGCGGCGTGTACCGGGAGAGAGCCAGTAGGCTACATCAGCCCATGAGCCACCCTTATAGACTCTGAGTTCGTTAGTGATTAAAGAGTTGTAATCTCCTGGGGAATTAGGAGACTTTATGTTATCGTATTTATCTTCAGGATCCAGTGTGCCATCACGACGAATAGGGTTCAGATCATTGAAATCCTGAAAAGAAAGTGGACGATAAACGTCAAGTACCCACTCATTCACATTTCCGGCCATGTTATATAAGCCGAAGTCGTTGGGGGGGTACTCAAAAATATAGTCAGTGATCATCGCTCCATCATTAAGTTTGCCTGCTATACCGGCATAGTCACCACGGCCCCTTTTGAAGTTGGCCAGGTAATATCCCATCTGCTTTCCGTAAGGATTACGAGTAGAATGTCCATCCCAGGGGTAAATGCGCTGGTTGGTATGATTTTCATCCAGGTACTGAGTACCAATCATGGCTTTAGCAGCGTATTCCCATTCGGCTTCAGTAGGCAGGCGGAAGTCGGGAAGCACCACGCCAGTTTCAAGAGGAATGCGACTACCCTCAGGAACATCCAGATCTACACCGGCTTCTTCAACCAGTTTTTCATTTACAACAGAGGTTCTCCAGCGGCAGTAATCATTAGCCTGTCTCCAGCTGACGCCAACCACGGGAAAATAACGGAAGCCGGGGTATCTCAGGTAATGTTCTTCATAAGGATCGTTAAAGGCAAGATCTCTACGCCACACTGTAGTATCAGGCAGAGCAGAGTTATAAAATTCGGTGGTAGAGTCCTGTTTGATATCAAAAAGGTACTCCAGCCAATGGATGTTGGCAATTTCAGTCTGATCCATGTAGAAGGAGGCGACAGTCACCGTTCTCTCCAGGTTGTCGCGGGTTCCCATCAGATCTTCTTCAAAGCTACCCATGACAAAGCGGCCGCCTTCAATATATACCATATTAGGAGCTTCTGGCTGCCCGCGATAATCATCAAGGGTAAAATTACCTTCTACATTGTACTCGATACCGGTAGCAGTACTGGAGGCCCCGGGGTTTACGCTGGTGGGATGCGTCTTACTGCAGGCGGCCAGAACAGCAGCGCTACAGCACACCAAAGATGCGCTTTTTACCAGTTTCCAAGTTTTCATCATAACACCTGTTAATTATTAATCTTTTGTATAAAGCTTGCAAGCCTGTTTACTGTTCAACGAATGTGAAGCGACCTGCAGAAATAGAGCCTAAAATTGAGGACAAAATTCTATTTATTATAGCAGATCACCCGCTAAGTTTTCTGTATGTAAGAAAAAATATAAAATTACTTATATACAATTACACCTTGATCTGCTATGCTAACGTGATTAAGGAGACGCAAATTATACCCTTTCTTCACTTTTTTATATGGCTAAAGCATCTGATCTAGTACATTGATAGCTTTATAGGTATTCTCAACCTCTTGTAAAACCAATATCAGCCTTTTTTTCGTTTCTTTCAACCTACAGGATTTGGGATGCTGCTGTACATAATGTAGAATTTTGCCAAAAACATCAGAATTGAAGTAAGACTGATCTTCAGATGAGGCAAAATAGCCTTTAAGCGTCTGGCTTTTAAGTGTTAGCTTTTCAAATCCAAGTTTCTCGGCCTTCCACCTCAACCTAACGGTAGAGATTAGTTCCTGCACCTGCTCTGGTATAGGCCCAAACCTATCTTCAAGCATAGCTTGAAAAGCCTTCAGCTCTTCTTCATTTTTAAGACTATCTAGTTTGGAATATAAGCTCAGCCTTTCAGAGGTACTGTTTACATACTGCTCTGGTATGAGAATCTCCAGATCGGTTTCTATAGAGCAGTCCTGTACCAGAGGTTTAACATAATCACTAAGTTCATTAGTAAATAAATCCTTGAAATCGGTTTCTTTAAGCTCCTGCACAGTTTCATCCAGTATCTTATGGTACATCTCAAACCCCAGGTCGCTGATAAAGCCGCTTTGCTCTGCTCCCAACAGGTTACCGGCACCCCTGATATCAAGATCACGCATGGCAACTTTGAAGCCGTCGCCGAGTTCAGAAAACTCTTCCAGGGTGCTTAGGCGTTTGCGGGCATCGGCAGTCAGGCCAATAGTAGGTGGAGCCAGCAGATAACAGAAGGCTTTACGGTTGGAGCGCCCTACCCTGCCTCGCATCTGATGGAGGTCAGAGAGCCCAAACATGTGTGCATTGTTAATCAGGATGGTGTTTGCATTGGAGATATCCAGACCGGATTCAATGATATTGGTACAAACTAGTACATCGTATTCGTTTTCTATAAACCCAAGCATCGTCTTTTCCAGACGGGAGCCATCCATCTGCCCGTGAGCCACGGCTACCCTTGAGTCGGGAACCAAACGCAGGATGATGTTAGCCAATTCTTCTATATTCTGTATCCGGTTATGAACAAAAAAAACCTGTCCTCCCCTTCTCAACTCATAAGACACTGCATCTCTGATCAATTCTTCATTGAAAGTATGTATTTCGGTAGTTACAGGACGACGGTTGGGCGGAGGCGTAGAGATAATGCTCAGGTCACGGGCTCCCAGCAAAGAGAAGTGCAGGGTACGGGGAATGGGTGTGGCGGTGAGAGTAAGTGCATCTACATTTACCCGCATCTCTTTGAGCTTTTCCTTGACCTTGACCCCAAACTTCTGCTCCTCATCAATGATCATCAGTCCGAGGTCCTTAAATTCTACGTCCTTGTTGACGATGCGATGCGTGCCAATAAGAATATCCACCTTGCCTTCTTTGAGTTCAGCAAGAATTTTTTTAATGTCTTTGGTAGATTTAAAACGATTGATGTACTCTACAGTGATGGGAAAATTAGCCAGCCTGCTGTTAAAGGTTTGAAAATGCTGCATTGCCAGGATGGTGGTAGGCACGAGTACTGCTACCTGTTTGCCATCATTTACTGCCTTAAACGCCGCCCGGATGGCGACTTCCGTTTTACCAAAACCCACATCACCGCATACCAGCCTGTCCATAGGATAGTTTTGCTGCATATCACGTTTCACGTCATCAGTGGCTTTGGCCTGATCGGGGGTATCTTCATACATAAAAGAAGATTCAAGTTCGGCCTGCATAAAGCTGTCTTCTCTAAAGGAATGACCGGGAGAGGCTTTTCTTTTAGCATAAAGCTCAATCAGGTCTTTGGCAATGTCTTTGACCTTTTTCTTAACCTTTTTCTTCTTATTGTCCCATTCAGGTGAACCCAGTTTGCTGATACTGGGTGGCCCTCCCTCCTGCCCGCTATACTTGGAAATTTTGTGCAGTGAGTGCACACTGACATACAGCAGGTCATTGTCACGGTAGACCAGCCGCACCGCCTCCTGCTCTCGGCCGCCCACATCTACTTTCTCCAAACCGGCAAAGCGGCCGACTCCATGATCAATATGTACCACATAATCACCAGTATTTAGCGATCTTAGTTCCTTGAGGGTCAGAGCTTTAGATTTGGCATGTGCTGTACGAGTCTTGTAACGATGGAAGCGGTCAAATATCTGGTGGTCGGTGTAGCAGGCAATCTGGAGGGTGCGATCCACAAAACCCTGCCTGAAAGCGACCGGGAGAGCTTCAAAATCCACGCTGGAATCCAACTCTTCAAAAATAGTGTGAAGGCGGGTGATCTGGTGCTCAGAATCTGAGGAAATATAGTTGCGAAAGCCTTTTTCTATGTTTTTCTTCAGGTTATCCAGCAACAGTTCAAAATTTTTATTAAAAGAAGGCTGAGGCTCACTGTCAAACTGGTAAACCTGCTCAGTTTTGCCGTAGAAGCGGTTGCCAAATTCAATACGCGTAAATTTTTGTATGCTTTCTATAAAACTTTCGCGTGTTTCAAACAGGAGCTTAGGGTGGGATATCACCTGCGTATTACCGGCGGCAGAGAGGATTTCCTCAAAACTGTTTTCCGCCTTGGCATAGAAGGCTTCTATAGTATCCTGCGCCTGTCCGAGATCTTTGAACCAGAGCTTGGTCTGATCAGCCGGAAGGAAGTCAAGGAAAGACTGCCGCTCTTCTTCCAGGAGTTTGGTTTGTACATTGGGAATGATACTGAGCCGCTCCACTTTTTCAAGAGAGAGCTGATTTTCAACATCAAATATCCGGATGCTTTCTACCTCATCACCAAAAAACTCCAGGCGATAGGGCATTTCATGAGCATAAGAAAAAATATCCACGATACCTCCACGAATGGCAAACTGACCCGCCTCATAGACGAAGTCTGTTTTTTCAAAGTCATAGGAAATAAGCATTTCGCTGAGAAACTGCGTATCCAGCTTATCACCTATCCTGACGGCAAAGGTATTTTGCTGCAATGATCTTTTGTTGATTACCTTTTCTGCCAGGGCGTCAGGGGTAGTCACAATCAGTTCACCTGCTGCTACCGGATTACTGATACGATTAAGTATCTCGGCACGCATCAAAACATTGGCATTTTCCGTTTCTTCTATCTGATAAGGACGTTTGTAGGAGGAGGGGAAAAGGAGCACTTCCCGCTTTTTGTTCAGGTTTTGCAGATCATTGTGAAAATAGGCGGCTTCCTCTTTGTCACTCATAAGAAAAATATGGTGCTGCCCGTGCAAACGGTACAGCGAAGAAGCCAGTACAGCATCCAGGCTACCAATAAGCCCTTTGATCTGGAAGGAGCCACCATTATCCTGCTGAATGCGACTTGCCAAAGTTTGGATCAGACTATCAGAGGTATATAGATCAACAAAATTCTGTAATTGCACACCACGTAAATTAAATGGGAAAAACGCCCGAAATTATGTATTTTAAATGATCCAGATGTAATAAATTCAAAATTATCAGAACTACACCTGCCTGAATATGTTTTGGTGTAGTAACAGCTAAAAATATATGCGACAGCAGAACAAGAATACAGAAAAGCAGAAGAAGGAAAGCCCCATCACCCGCCTTGAGAAAATTCATCCTCACAGGATGCTACTTTACCTGGCTACTTTTGGCAGCTGCCTGATCTTTCTCTTCATGGTTATGGCTTACAGCTTTAGCAGAGCCGAAGAAGACATGATCAGCTTCAACATGCCCAAATCTTTTGTGGTCAGCCTGGTATTACTGCTTTTTTCCAGCTATACAATTTCTAAAGCCTTGCCAGCTTTTAAAAAGGATAATATTAAGGAGCTCAAGCGTGCGCTGGGTCTTACGATGCTGTTTGGCCTGAGCTTTACAATTAGTCAATACATTGGCTGGTACGAGCTGAACAAGTCAGGTATCTACCTCAGCGGCAAAAGCTCCGGTGCTTATCTTTATGTCATTTCCGGTCTGCATGTGCTGCACCTGGCTGGGGCCCTGGTCTTCATTACAATGGCTTATACCAAAGTGAGCAGCGTATCCCTCGATCCTGTCAAGGCACTGATCATGATCACCGACCCGTATCAGAAGCTTAAAATAGAAATGCTTACCTTTTACTGGCACTTTATGGATGCCCTTTGGGTGTTCCTGTTCTTCTATTTCCTGTTTAGTTTCTAAAAATTTTGATAAAAAAGTAGCAGGTCATCACCTATCTGCTTTTCATCAGTCTTGGCTGAAGATGGCAAAGGAGGAGCGCTGATACCTTTGCCAAAAGACTGTGGAGCTATAAATACCCGGGCCTCATCCCACATCTGATGGGCTACCATCATGCAGAGTAAATGAGAGCCTCCCTCCACGATCAGTGATGGCATCTTTTTTTGGTAAAGATCAGCCAGTAACAACTTTAGAAATGAAAGCT
Source organism: Cyclobacteriaceae bacterium (assembly GCA_046541235.1). GTDB lineage: Bacteria > Bacteroidota > Bacteroidia > Cytophagales > Cyclobacteriaceae > Catalinimonas. The sequence continues at coordinate 19,798 of JBKHDR010000066.1, forward strand.
CGTCTGGCGCATCAATTTTTATCCACTGCAGGTTTTCTTGTTTTTCTTCCTTAAATGAATTGTAACAAAGGGTAGGTTGCGTGTGATCAAACAAGTGCAGTTCAGCGGGAAGCCTGAGCTGACGGTCAATGACCACACGTACCGGGTCTTTTCCACTCCAGTCTCTTACATTGAGGCGGGGGTTGTCATATCTGGCGGTATTGGTAGCTACCATGATGGCTGCTTCCTCGCTTCTCCATTTGTGAACTAGTTTGCGTGACAAAGGGCCGCTGATCCATTTTGAATCATAGTTTTCTCGGGCGATAAGACCATCAGCGGTCTGCGCCCATTTCAAAATCACATAAGGACGCTGTTTTTTCTGGCTGGTATAAAACCGCCGGTTCAGGTATGCTTCTTCTTTCTGTAGCATCAGCTCAGCTATTTCTACGCCATCGGGTAGAGGTGCCGCATGTGCTGAATGTGCAGTGATGATCTTACGTATGTGGGCTTGTTCAAACAATTGCAGCAGCTTATCTGATATTTGAGGAAGATGGTTGATGTAAAAAAGTGTGTCAGCTGCCTCAATTTTGCTTGAGCCGGATAAATTTGATAATATTGGCCCTTCCTGGAAACCTTCTGCAAGTATTGATTTTTTTAGGTCAGTAAGTACCCAGCCAATTCTGGGTTCAGCATTTTTTGAAAAACCTAGGGTAGCGAGATAGAAGCACCTGTGCAGAAGTAAATGATCATCAGACATAACGATCACTAAGGTACCAATTTCAACATATGAAAAAAATGTTTGCCCGGCAGCTGCAGCAAACGCTGAGTCGCCAGATACTTGAAGGTCGATCTGATATTTACAACGAGCAGGAAGCTCAGCAGATAGCACAGATACTACTGGAATATTTTCTTCATCTTACTCACAACGATATACTCCTGAATAAGCAGAAGGAAATCAACCTGCAGGATGAATACCAGCTCAATACAGCGATCAGCCGCCTGCTTAAGGATGAACCTGTGCAATACATTACCGGAGAAGCCTATTTTTATGGAAGGCCTTTCTATGTTTCTCCTTCCGTGCTCATTCCGCGCCGCGAAACAGAGGAGCTTACCCACCTGATCATATCAGAAAACAAAAAGTCGGGACTGCATGTGCTTGATATTGGTACCGGTAGCGGGTGTATAGCCATTACCCTAGCCAAAGAGCTGCATCAGTCCCATGTGCATGCCCTTGATGTGAGTACTGAAGCACTGGCTGTGGCCAAAGCCAATGCAAGAAGGCATCAGGCTGAACTGGGCTGGCACCTGAATAATGTACTGCAGGATACACCGCTGCCTGAAATGCCAATAGATATAGTCGTGAGCAACCCTCCTTATGTAAGAGAAAGTGAAGCTGCCGAAATGCAGAATAATGTACTGGCCTATGAACCTGCAACTGCACTCTTTGTCAGCGATGAAAATCCCCTGATTTATTATGAGCAAATCATTAAGATGTGTTTAAATTCAGGTTTTTTGTCAGCTGATGCTAAGGTTTACTTTGAAATAAATGAATTTTTAGGAGAGCAGATGATGGAGCTTTTTGACCGCTATAATATGCAAAATACTGTACTTCAGAGAGATATGCAGGAAAAGAATAGATTTATCAAAGCAAATTTCCCCAACTGAAAAATAGAATACTAACTTTACATTTGTGTTAAGCACTTTTTTTTACGTAAGATTTAAATTATTTTTACAAAAAATTTAATTTCTGCAATATTGGACCATATCTATCCCATTTTTGATACGATACTGCAAAAGGCAGACAAGGAAAAACTGCTGGGGCAAAGGGGAAAAGTAATTTGGATGGTCGGCCTATCCGGCTCAGGGAAAAGTACACTTGCAAGAGCAGCAGAGAATGCCCTGCATCAGGAAGGTAAGCTGACAATGCTACTGGATGGTGACAACCTAAGAACAGGGGTGAACAATAATTTAGGTTTTAGTGAAGAAGAAAGACGCGAAAACATTCGTCGGGCGGCCGAAGTGGCTAAGCTGTTCGCAGGTTGCGGCATCATTACCATCTGCTCTCTCATCAGTCCTACAGAAAGTATCCGGCAGATGGCCAGGGAAATTATCGGGGATGCCTATTTTGAGGTTTTCATAGACTGTCCGCTGGAGGTATGCGAGCAAAGAGATGTAAAAGGCCTCTATGCCAAGGCAAGAAAAGGTGAAATTAAAGAATTTACCGGTATCAGCTCACCCTTTGAAGCTCCCCAACATCCCGACCTGCGGCTCAAAACCCACGAAAAAAGTGTGGAAGCATGTCATCAGGAATTAGTAAAAAAAATACTGGATATTACATCCATTTAAGTCATTCATATAAAGGAAAGCGTATTATGAAATCCTACCGATTAACGCATTTACAACAACTGGAAGCAGAAGCTATCTTCATTATGCGGGAAGTGGCTTCGCAGTTTGAGAAGCCGGTGCTGCTTTTTTCAGGCGGAAAAGATTCTATCTGTATGGTAAGGCTGGCTCAGAAGGCTTTCTATCCGGCCAAGCTGCCTTTTCCACTCATGCATATAGACACAGGGCACAATTTTCCGGAAACCATTGAGTTTAGGGACAGGCTGGTAAAAGAAGTAGGTGCCAAACTGATTGTTCGCAGCGTGCAGGATTCTATTGACAAAGGAAGGGTAGCCGAGGAGAAAGGACCTAACGCAAGCCGCAATGCCCTGCAGACGACAACACTACTTGATGCCATAGAAGAATTTAAGTTTGATGCTGCTTTTGGAGGGGCCCGGCGTGATGAGGAGAAAGCCCGTGCTAAAGAACGCTTTTTCTCTCATAGAGATGAATTCGGCCAGTGGGATCCCCGTAACCAGCGCCCCGAACTCTGGAATCTTTTTAACGGGCGCAAAAATGTGGGCGAGCATTTCCGCGTGTTCCCGCTCAGCAACTGGACAGAGATGGACGTGTGGCAGTATATCGCCCAGGAGAAAATAGATATTCCTCAGATCTACTACTCACATCAGCGTGAAGTAGTAGAGCGAAGCGGTGTGCTGCTGGCTAAGTCTGAGTTTATCTCTCTGCAGCGTGACGAAAAATATGAAATCCGTACTATCCGCTTCAGAACAGTAGGCGATATGACCTGCACCGGCGCTGTAGAATCTTCCGCTTCTACCATACAGGAAATTATCAATGAAGTGGCCTCAGCAAAGGTAACCGAAAGAGGCGGCCGCACTGACGACAAACGCTCGGAAGCAGCGATGGAAGACCGCAAAAAACTGGGTTACTTCTAAAATTCTTACCAAAAGCCAAACTTATTTGTAATGAATCAGGAACAACTGCAAGATATAACAGAACAGTACCTCAACATGGACCTGCTGCGGTTTACCACGGCTGGTAGTGTTGATGATGGTAAAAGCACACTAATCGGTAGGCTGCTTTACGACAGCAAAGCCATTTTTGAAGACCAGATGGATGCCGTGCAGAGAGCCAGCCTCGGAAGCGGAGATGAAAACATCAACCTGGCCCTGCTGACCGATGGCCTGCGCGATGAGCGCGAACAGGGCATTACCATTGATGTGGCCTATCGCTACTTTGCTACACCCAAGCGCAAGTTTATCATAGCCGACACTCCCGGTCATACCCAATATACCCGCAACATGGTGACCGGCGCCTCTACCGCCAACTTAGCCATCGTACTGGTGGATGCCAGGCATGGAGTAGTAGAACAGACCTGCCGACATGCTTTTATAGCTTCCCTTTTGCGTATACAGCACCTGGTACTCTGCGTCAACAAAATGGATCTGGTGGATTACAGCGAAAGTACTTTTGAAAACATCAAAGCTGAATTTGCCGCTTTCAGCTCTAAGCTTGACATACCAGATATTCGCTACATCCCTATCAGCGCACTTAAAGGTGATAACGTAGTGCATAAGTCTGAGAACATGCCCTGGTATGAAGGAGGAAGCCTGCTGTATACCCTGGAAAATGTGCAGATCGCCAGCGACTATAACTTTGTGGATTCCCGCTTTCCGGTTCAGCGTGTAGTCCGTCCACAGTCAGACCAGTTTCATGATTACCGGGGCTATGCGGGCAGGGTTGCTGGGGGTGTATTTAAACCTGGTGATGAGGTGATGGTGCAGCCTTCAGGACTGACTACCAAAATTCAATCCATCACTACTTTTGAGGGTGAGCTAGAGGAAGCCTATCCTCCCATGTCAGTTTCCATTACCCTGGAAGATGATATAGATATTACCCGAGGCGATCTGATCAGCAAACCTGACAATCAGGCCAAAGTGGGACAGGATGTGGAGCTGATGATCTGCTGGATGAACGAAAAGAAGCTGCAGTTAGGAGGGAAATATGCACTTAAGCATACTACCAAAGATGCACGTTGTGTCGTAAAGGAGGTGAAGTACAAGGTAAATATCAACACCCTGCATCGCGTTGAGGATGATACGGAAATCGGCCTGAACGATATCGGCCGTATCCTGATTCGTACTACCACCCCCCTGCTCTACGATACTTACAAAAAGAACAGGACTACCGGCAGCCTGATCCTTATTGATGAATTTACCAATGAGACTGTGGGTGCCGGGATGATCATATGATAGTAATAAGTTAAAGGTTTAATAGACTTTATTACGGTTAGTTTAACATGTCCTGGTACAGAATGGATAAAAATC
>JBKHDR010000067.1:0-23816 GCA_046541235.1 Cyclobacteriaceae bacterium
ACCTCAGCCCAGTATGACCAAGGTTTGTAATGTATTTCTGACTTTTCAATCAGTAATTTAGTTTTGTAAACCATTGATTATGAATACTCTAAAATACGCTCATCCTGGAAGTACTTAAATCGCCTGAGTTGAAAATAAGCTATGTAAGAAATAGGCAATTCATTCCGGAGTAAAAATGCTATCTAAGAAAAGTAGGCCTGATGAATGTTATTCTGAATTCATCTTGTTGCAACGACTTATGCTCTTTTTTGAGAAAAGATAAAATTGATCTAACGATCAAAACTAAGAAAACTACCAACCTGCTTACTATGATGATACTGTTATCAGCCGTTGCTCCTCTGAGAGCCTAGATTTAGGTGAAAAAAATTTGGAGAATGGATTTACGAAAATATCGCCTGCTACAGGGTTAGTTAAGAAGTACGCGCATAAGGAGAGTCCGGTTAAAACCTTCATCGGAGGGGGCTGGCAGAGTAGAACTGTCAACCTACTATGTCAGACTTGCTTCTGCCCGGAAACTGAATGAAGTCACCTTTGAGCAGACCCTGACTATTCCGTCAACACTACTACGGATGTTTATCTGCCAGTACAGGATGCAACTAGTGTAACGGTTGGAGGCAAATCACATGCGCTGGTGAAAGAAATTGAGGTAATTGGGTAGGAGGAATCTTATCTTCACCTTATGCTGGGTTCAGGTACCTATCGCTTCAGCGTCAGGAAATATCTGAGCATGAAATGATGCCAGGATTAACCTAAATTTGGAACTTTGGCGACTTAGGTTTATGTCAGGTTTTTTTCAAAGAATGCCAATAGCTGAGTCAGCCGTTCTCCGCTTTATTATCTTTACAGAAGATATATACAAAACATGATAGAATATCACACAAGGGCTGGTCATTTTGTCATCAGGCAGGCGGATGAAAGTGATGCCAGCAGCAGGGCAGAAATTCAGCAGGTATGTTTTCCCACACTAGCAGCAGATGAATTGTTGCAGGAAGTACATTTTGCAAATCATTCCCGGATTTTTCCTGAAGGACAGCTTGTAGTCATTGATAAGAGTGCAGATAAAATCATTGCTTCTTCCAGCTCTTTGCGCATGGATTTTCCAGAAATCGTACACAGCTTCATGGAAGCTACCGATCAACTCTGGATCACCGGCAGCCATCAGCCTGAAGGTGAGTGGCTCTACCAGTTTGATATAGGCGTGCTGCCTGAATATCGCGGTCTGGGTCATTCCAAAGTTATCTACCAGCTGCAGCAGCAACTCGTACGAGATTTGGGCATGAAAGGACAGATCACGGTGGGTATGACAATCGGGTATGAAAAGTATAAAGATTCCTTAAGTATAGAGGAGTATTGCGAAAAGCTCAGAAAGGAAGAGCTAACAGACCCAACCGTCACCCCCCAGCGTAAGGCGGGTTTTCAATGGGTGAGCCCGGTATATAATTATGTGGATGACCCTCGGGCCGGTAACTGCAGCATTTTCATGGCCTGGCCGCTGCAGGGTGTCAGGCTGGAGGATTACCTGCCTAATATGAAGAAGTGATCAAATTACTTCCGCTGTTTTGTCAGTCTTAAGCGGAGTGCTTATTTTTCAGACTTACTTATCAGCCTATGAAAAAGTTAATGCTCATCTTACTGTTCCTGCTGCCATCTTTGTTTGCCCTGGGCCAGGAGGATAAGGACGATGACAGGGAGCAGTTACGGCAACTCATACAGAACTCCTTTGACAAAATCTTTTCCGAACTGGACACCAGCAGTATCCAACAATTTTATACAGATGATTTTCTGCTGCTTGAAAATGGCGAAGTATGGGATAATGATAAGGTCAAAGCCTATATGCTCAGAGCTTCCGCCTCTGATAACCGGCCTGTGCGCACCAATCGCTTTGACTTTATTGAGGTAAAAATACGAGGCAATACTGCCTGGCTGGCTTATCATAATTATGCTACGCTCACATTTAAAAACGGAGAAAGCCGGGAGCTTTACTGGCTGGAAAGTGCCACTGCCGTAAAAGATGAAGAGGGCTGGAGGCTGGATATGCTGCACTCTACCAGGGTGGATCCTAAGAAGTAAAAGTATTTTTATTCCATAATCTCCTTAAGATGCTCATCCCTTCCTGTCAGCTGCCAGTGACCCAGTGAGATCGGAATATTGCCGATGCTGTTGAGCTGGTCCAGGAAGTCTTTCATACGAAACTCTTTACCTTCGGCTTCCATTTTACGCGCATACTCGGCCAGGGCCAGTTCCATGAGGTACTTACCAGTGATGTAGCTCGTTCCATAGCCGGGTTGCCTGAGGTAAAGGTGCTGCTCAAAGATCAGCAGCTCTTTTTCGGTTTTCATCCAGCCGCGGGGTGTGTACTCGGAGTGTATGCCGCCGGCTTCTTCCATCGTCATCTCGTTGGCATGGGCGTAGAGTGAACCCAGGCCCCGGGCCGCCCGCTGCGCGATCAGGATATAGACCATCTCCCGCACCCTCGGACTATCATCGTACATACCGGCCTGCATAAACATTTCTTCCACAGCGGTAGCCATTCCCTCATTACGAGAGTCAAAAATATTATACAACAGGGGGCCGCGACGAATTTCGCTCACATGGGGCTCATGGTCCATACGTGCCAGCTCAAACCAGTGGTAAAAATGGGAGTAAAGCGGACGCGGATCATAGTGCATGGTGATGTAGAAAAAATTCCTGGTTTCCTTAGGAATGTAGCTGCCCAGATGCTCACGCAGGGCCGGTTCAAAATACTCCTTGACAGTGACCATCTCATCATTATCCAGGAAAGCCATAAAACTTTGAGCAGCTTTTTCAGCCTGGGCATCATAGGCTTCAGATGACTCGGCAGATACCAGTGCAGGCAGCTTACGGTTACGGTGTTCTTCCAGCTTGAGGGCCGTCCATGCCCGTGCCAGTTCGCGCTTGAGCAGCATCACTTCATCTTCCCAGCTCAGGGGAACCAAATGAACGTTCTGCAGGTACCAGGTATAATTTTCTTTGCCAATACCAGATGGGCCGCTTTTGCTATCAGCTTCTTTTTCCAGCCAGCCAGCCAGTTCATCTGTAGAGGTGATTGCCTCTTCAATTGCCTTTACTAGCTTAGTGTCAGCCTGTACGCCCGGCAGGTCTTTCATAGCTTGCAGGTCACGGCTCTGCTGACGGATATCGCGAATGCCGGTAATCCACAGGTCGCGGGCATTACCGGTGAGGTTCAGCTTGGCCTGTTCGTTAAGAGCAGGAATTACCTCAAGCTCTTTTATCATCTTCTCCTTGTCATCTTTGTTTAAGGGGAACGTATAGGTCCATAGCTCCAGGGTAGCATGGTGGGTAGGGCCTTCGTGGGCAGGTACATCGCTGCGTGCAGTCCAGACTGTTTTGTAATAAGCCGGGTCACGTTCCCAGGGCTTGAGAATGCGATGGTTAAAATCGTAGCCGTTCATCTCGGCCCACACGATATGCCAGTCTACCTGCTCGGGTATGCTCCATCCGCTGGTATCCATCTCCTGTAGCTTTTGCTGCAGGGCCTTAAACTGAGGCTGTCGTTTTTTAAAGGTGGCAGCAGTATAATCTGGCGCACCATCACGCAGGGGAGGTCTCTCAAAAGACCGCCATTCTTTAAAAAGGCTCACCAGATCCTGATAGTCACTTTTGGTAGGAGGAGTAGGGGCAGCCTGCAAAGTAAAGAATGTATGTACGGATAATATCAGGAAACTCAGGAGCGTAAAAAGCTGTATCATGGTGTGGGGTGTAGTTCTGAGGCCAAAATATACAATTTGTTTAAACGATGACAAAGTATTGAGTTCTTTGGTGTACCTGTCTACTTTTTAAACATCTTAATCGTGTAGTCCAGCAGTTCGGTGCCTCCTACTTTGCCATGCCCGGGGATGACGTGCTTCAGCCTGGGATAAGCCTTTTTTACCAGAGCAACTGTCACAGGCCAGGCAATGGTGTCAGCGTCATTCAGATTACCCCTTCCGGCCCCCATTTCCTTGATCATACAGCCGCCGAAGAGCACCTCTTCTCCCGGTACGTAACTGACAATATTATCGGCAGTATGCCCTGCACCAAAGTAGCGGTTAATGACCGTACCGCTGCCTGCTCTCATTTCCAATTTTTCACTAAAGCTATGTTGAGGCAATTCAAACGCTCCATCTTTAGCCAGAGCAATGGTCTGCTCGCTGGCATAAGAGGGGATACCCGCCCGGTGAAAAGCGGCTATTCCGCCCAGACAATCATCGTGGAAGTGATTGACCACGATCCCTTTTACCTCAAGATTTTTTTCTTTTTGTAACCAGTTGATCAGTTCGTTAGAAATTGTATCACCAATGGGTGTATCAAATACAATGGCTTCTCCCTCATTTACATAAATCATCCCATTACAGGGAAAGCTACCATAATTGGGAATAACCAGCTGGGAAATATGTACAAATGTATGAGTTGTCAGCTGCTCGATGCGCAGACTTTCGGAGTGGTAAACCTCCTGACCCAGTGAGGTTTCAGGCCGCATTGACAGAAGTATAAATAGGAAAAATATTAAAGCGAATTTATACAGCTTCATTACAGGTATAGGTTAGTTAGTTCATTGTATAATTAAGCTAATTGGCGAAAGTCCGTGTCTTTAGCGGTTCATCCATAGGGTTTTTGCCTGCATCCGAGAAAACAGAAAATATGAAAAAAGCTATACTCACGCGCTTGCTTAATCCCTAGAAATCCTTTAGGGGTGGGAGGATGTCAGTAGTATGCGGCACACATATCTCAAGGTTTTGTAACACTTTAGCCTCCCAAAAGCTTTATACAACGTCAGGTAGCGTTTTTTTGTAAATCTGCCTGACTCATTTTTTGAGCTGAGCGTGCCTCTTTTATCAGAAGTGCGTCTTCATCCATTTTTTTATTTAAATATAGTATGGGCAATAGCAATATCAGAATTATAGAGACAGAGGAGGAGCGGAAAGAATACCTGAAACACCTGCTGCAGGACGTAAATGCCTTTGAAAAAATGCTGGATGACCAGAATTTTGAGAAGGGCGTGAGAAGGTTTGGCGCCGAACAGGAACTGGTTTTTGTAGATGATCACTACAACCCTGCCATGATCGGCCCGGAGATTACCCGGGCGTTGCATCGTAAAAATATCAAAACAGAGTATGCCAGCTTCAACATTGAAGTAAATGCGCCACCCCTGGTACTGAAGGATGATTGCCTCAAGAAACTCAAAGCTCATCTGAGCAACGACATTGAGCTGATCAAGGAAGCGGCTGCTAAAAGAAATTCAAAAGTTTTACTTACCGGTATCCTGCCTACCATCCGCCTGAAGGATACCGTTCCGAATACCCTTACGCAGGAAGACCGCTACAAGAAAATGCTGGAGAATGTGAACAAGCGGCGGGGTGAGCATTACGAATTTAACATCAAGGGGATAGACGAACTGATCACGCGGCGCAATCCCACTACTTTTGGCGGCTGCATGACCAGCCTGCAACTGCACTACCAGTCTGATGCTGATCAGATGGTAGATCTCTACAATTGGGCGCAGCTGATTTCAGCTCCCACCCTGGCCTGTGCTACCTACTCGCCGGTTTTTCTGGGCAAAAGGCTTTGGCACGAAACCCGCATCGCACTGCTGAGACAAACTACCGACACACGTCGCCCTTATTCCAGCATGCGCAATGAAGAAGCCAGGGTGTCATTTGGCAAAGATTGGGTGCACCAGTCGGTGGCCGAGGTCTTTCATGATGATATCGCCAGTTACCGGGCCTTCCTGACCAGGAATTTTGAGGAAGAATCCATGGAAAAACTCAATGAGGGCGAAGTTCCTGAACTTGAGGCGCTCTGTTTTCACAATGGTACCATATATCGCTGGAACAGGGTGTGCTACGGACTGACCGGGGGCAAGCCTCACCTTCGCATTGAGAACCGGATCTTACCTTCCGGACCTACGCTGGAGGATGAGGTGGCCAATGCCGCCTTCTGGCTGGGCCTGATGAACGGTATGCCGGATAAGTATCGTAATCTGCAAGAGAAGCTGGAATTTGATGAGGTGAAGAAAAACTTTATGAAAGCTGCCCGGCTGGGTATTGAAGTACAGTTTCGCTGGCTGGATGGACAACTGATCTCTTCCCAGGAACTGATCATTGAAGAACTTCTGCCTATCGCGCAGCAAGGGCTGGATGCAGCAGGGGTAGACGTAAAAGACAGCTCTCATTACCTGGAGATCATCCGCCAACGTACAGAAAGCGGGCGTACCGGTTCACGCTGGATGCTGGACTCGTACCGGCAGCTGCTCAACAGCAGCACAGAAGATGAGTCTTGGGTGGCCATTACGGCCGCAATGCTGGAAAGGCAGCAGCAGGACATACCTGTGCATGAGTGGAGCCTGGCTGAAAAACAAGAGGCCGGTGATTGGCGCAATCGTTTCTGGTACCTGGAGCAGATCATGAGTCAAACCCTGTATACTCTGGAGGAAGATGATGTAATTGACCTGGCTACAAATATCATGGACTGGAAAAACATCGGCCACCTGCCTGTAGAGCGGGAGGGCAAACTGATCGGAATAGTGACCCGTGATTCGCTTATCAAATTTTTTGCACAAAACGACGAAAGGTCAAGCCGGGAGATCCCGGTGAGAGAAGTGATGGTGAGAGACCTGATCACCGCCACACCTGAGATGCCTGTGGTAGAAGCCATCAAACTCATTCTGGAAAGCAAAGTCTCGTGCCTGCCGGTAATCAGAAATGAGCAGATCGTGGGCATCGTAACCGAGCATGATTTTGTAAAAGTATCCCATCATCTTTACCGGGAACTGGTATCAAACGGCCACTAAATCAATTTTAAAGCAGATTAAACTATGATAAAAATAACTAATTCTTACACACAGCAAACTCACGAAGTTGACAGAATCATAGGTGAATACCGGGGAGAGCAACCCGGTTCTCAGGTGCTCATTTTCACTGCCGTTCATGGTAACGAGCCCAGCGGAGTATTTGCTATGCTCAATGTATTCCAAAAGCTGCATCAGGACAGGCCGCCCATGCGTGGTACCATTACCGGCATCTGTGGCAACCTGCGGGCATTAGAGCAGGGGGAACGCTATCTGGAAGAAGACATGAACCGGATGTTTACGCCGGAAAGGGCTCAGAAGATACTGTCAGATGGAGCACAGCATACAGAGGAAGAAGAAATGAAGACCGTGCTTGAGCTTACCAGAGCGTACCAGGAACTTGAGGATGAAATCTTTTTTGTAGACTGTCATACCACTTCTTCGCATACCGAGCCTTATATCAGCCTGAATGCCGGTTACCCACTGTCTTATGATTTTGCCAGGGGCATTCCTCTATGCGCGGTGGTAGGGGTTGAAAGAATGTTGAAAGGCTGTCTCTCCGAATACCTCAACAAGCAGGATTTTCATGGCTTTACCTACGAAGCCGGGCAGCACGATGCCAAAGAAACCATTGATTGTCAGGAGGCGATGATCTGGATGGCTCTCTCACACGCGGGCTGTCTGCCTGTATCTTACCCTGCCGTGGAGGAAGCAGAGCGAACGCTGAGCCTGCATGCTGACAAATCAGGTAAATTACTTAAGGTAACGGATGCACATGCCATAGCTGAAGGCGAACAGTTTGTCATGAAAGGAGGTTTTCATAACCTGGACCCGGTCAGAAAAGATCAGCACCTGGCCTGGTCAAACGATAAAGAACTTTTTGCGCCAGCAGACGGTCGCATCCTGATGCCCCTTTATCAGAAAAAGGGAAACTTCGGCTATTTTATAACTACCGAAGTTGATGTCAAGACCTTTGTACACGAAGCAAGAGAGAAAGCCTACGCCAGCTAATATTTCAAGTCTTTGTTTTACATTTTTGCTAATACAGAATCAATATTATGCAAGAGGAAATCACTACACCTGATCAATTACTAGAAGACTACCTCAAAAGAGATGCGCCTGTGCATCTGTTACTCCATGATGACATCTATCTCCAGCTTGAACAGCAGTTTCCTTTTCTGATTGTTTTTCATCAGCCGGAAGGCAGCAGCGAACTGGCCACTCTCATCAAGGGGGAGTCATCTTACCTGATTTTACCAGAAAACCTCAGTCTTAAGGAAGATTGGAATAATGCCATCAGCCGCATGATAGAAAGTGTTTCTGCTAAGTATGCGGGTTTTTTGATCATTGAGATAGAAGTGGAGAAGGCACACGAAAACCTGATCATGATAGAGTATCACCAGCCTGAAGCCAAAGCTACTGCAGATATTATGGCCAAGGAATTTGAAAAACTCAGGCCCTTATATGTTAATCTTGAAATTGAAAGCAGACATAATAAGGAGGTTGATGGAATACTGACATCACAGGATGAGGATATCAGCAGTACTTGGATGAAAATATCCCTGCCACATATATTTTACCATCCCGAAAAAGAGGAAGAGTACCATGTGCTGCTCAGGGAGTTCAGAGACCATTTTTCCGATATTCTCAGGCAGACTCTATTTAATTTTATACGAGTACAAACCGCTTTTGAAGTGACTCATGCTCACCTTCTGGGCCGTAGTACAGTGGATCCGGCTTTCTGGGAGGCAGATCAGCAGCTGTTTGATATCCAGAAATCTTTTGAGTTTCTGCTGCTGGTATCGGCTATCAACACTGAGTCCGCCTGGGAGGAGTTTGAATCCCATCATTTTAAAAAAGCACCCCGGCTTTACTATCGACTGCTACCGGTAGATCCTGAAGAACTGAAACATCAACTATATAGCATCAGGATAGATGATATTCACGATGCAATGCTGGCCTTTCTGATCCGGGATAAACGAAATGAGCTAAGCAAACAACTTGATATGTTGCAGGAGAGAGGAAGTGAGGATTTTCTGTACAGCAGCATCCGGCTTTACAAAACAGTAGACAAGGAGCTACTTCAGACTGCCAGGCATTTGCTGAAAGAGCTTGATTTCAGAGATGGCGACGCTGATTATGTAAGTGCCAGAGATTTTGCCCTTCAGGCTGAGCAGGAATTTGAATTTTTCAAAGAACAGGACAAAAACTTTCATTCTAAGGTCCATTTGGGAAATAATATGCCAGGACTGATGGTCTCCAAAGGGCAGCTTTATGTACCGGCAAAGAGCCGCTTCCGGCGCAGCAGGGTTTTTCCACTTATTCAGCACGAGGTAGGTACCCATGTATTGACTTACTACAATGGTTCTGTGCAGCCTCTCAAACTCATGAGCCTGGGCCTGGCTGATTATGATGAACTACAGGAAGGCCTGGCAGTATTGTCTGAATATCTTTCGGGTGGCCTTGAACCGCTCAGAATCAGGCTACTGGCGGCCCGGGTAGTAGTAGCTGATATGAGAATCAGGAATTATACTTTTGTCCAAAGCTTTGCCTGCCTGGTTGAGGAGTATGGTTTTACCCATGAGACGGCCTTCAGTACAGTGGTTAGAATTTACCAGTCGGGTGGTTTCACAAAAGATCAGATCTATCTCAGGGGCTTAATACAGACCTGGCACTACCTCCGGGAAGGAGGCGACCTGCCTACCTTGTTTTTAGGTAAAATAGGCTTCAGGCATATAGACATCATCCGCTCTCTGAAGCAGAGAAATGTGCTGATGCCTGCCAGCCTTATACCCCGCTACTGGCAACAGCCTGAAAGCCTGGCAAGGCTGCAGGAATTTGTAGATGCCAAAAAGTTCACAGATATTTTTTCAACTGTACATTAATATTTTTTCAACTTATGAATATTGGATTCATTGTCAATGATATCAATACGGAGCTGCCGACTTATACCACGGTCAACCTGGCCTTTAGAGCAGTGCAGATGGGACACAAAGCCTATCTAATGGGAGTAGGAGAACTTGTCTACCTTACCGACGGGCGCATGGGAGCGCTAGCTTCTGAAGCTGATCCCAAGAGCAAATCATCCGAAGAATTGCTGCATCCTATGCAGGCAAGAGATTTTAAAAAGAAGCCTATCAGTTCAGATGAGCTGGATGTGCTCTTTATCAGAAATGACCCCTCCGATGACCGGGAAACCCGACCCTGGGCACAAAGTGCGGGCGTTATCTTCGGGCGGATCGCTATGAAGCAAGGCGTTATTGTGCTCAACCATCCTGATTCCCTTTTCAACGCACTCAACAAAATGTATTTCCAGCATTTTCCGGAGGTGGTACGCCCCCGTACCATCATTAGTCGTAATCCCAGGGATATAAGGGACTTTTACATGGAAAATAAACAGAAAATTGTGCTCAAGCCTCTGCAGGGCTCAGGCGGCAAAGATGTTTTTCTGCTCAAAGAAAAAGCCACTAATCTCAACCAGATTGTAGAAACCATCGCCCGCAATGGGTATGTTATCGCACAGGAATACCTGCCTGAAGCCAAAAATGGCGACATCCGCCTGATGATGATGAACGGCAACCCTCTACAGATAGACGGTAAGTATGCCGCCTTTCGCCGGGTAAATGACAATGAAGACTTCCGCTCCAACATGAGCGCTGGCGGTCATCCTGAAAAGGCTGAAATTACCGATGAAATTCTGGAACTCACCAGGCAAATCAAAGGCAAACTGCTGCAGGATGGGCTCTTCTTCGTTGGGCTGGATATCGTAGGTAACAAACTGATGGAGATCAATATCTTTAGCCCGGGGGGGCTGTTGTCGTCTTCCAAAAGGTATAATGTGGATTTTTTTGAAGAGATGATAAAGGCTATAGAGAAAAAAGTATATTACCGGGATCTGTACGGAGGCGATATTTCCAACAAAGAACTGGCGGTCATTGATTAGTGGATCAGATTTTTAAGAGGAATGAAATTTATTCATAGCCCATCTTTTTGTTTTCTTGAAGAAGTTATCGCTGTCCTGCTCATCATTGCCCATGTCTTCTTCTCCGAAGAGATAGCCCAGAGGTTGTAGCGCTTTCACATGGTCAAATACAACTTTCAAAATGCCCAGGGCAGGAATGGCGATAAGCATACCTACGATACCCCATAATGCGCCGCCCAACACTACTACTATGATGGTAAATACCGGGTTGAGATCAACTTTATCGCCAACGACATAAGGCTCCAGAACGTAACTCTCTACAAACTGCGTGATGCCAAAGGTAATGCTTACCCCGATAATTCCGGTAAGGCCTGTGCCGGAAATAAAAACCATAATCATTGCCAGTACATAACCAATAATATTACCGATGTATGGTAGCAAAGACAGTACCGCTGCCAGCAGGGATATAAGAATCGCGTTTCTTATGCCGGAAATACTCAGGCCTATAGAATAAAGCACTGCCAGAAAAAGAATCAAAGTGATACGCCCAAAAAGGTATTTTTGCGACACACGTGTTGAGTCTGAGATAACTTTACGGGCCTGCTCCTGTCGCTCTTTAGCCACCATTTTCAGAATGGAAAGCTTAAATTTTCTGCGGTAGAGTAGAAAAAAGAAGATATAAACAAAAATTAACAGCATCGTACCTAATATGCTGAAAATTTTGGAAACAAAACTGCTGGCAGATGATACAATTGAACCTATCTCGCCGCCAGATGCCTGATTTTGCTGCTGGGCCTGTTCTTTCTGGCCTTGTGCATTTTGCTGGTCCTGCCGGTTTTGGGTGGTATCCTGCTGGCTTTGATTATCCGACCCCAGCCCAGGAATGCTTCCGGTAAATTGCTTTTGCTGATCTTCTATTGACAGACCGGTTTTTTGAGCAACAAACTCTTGTATCTGGGTGAATTTGGGTTTTATCTGATCTTTGATTTGCGGCCAATCTTCCTCCAGGCTATCAAACTGAGCAGCCAGAATGGAGGCTAAGCCTACAAAAAAGAGAATTATAATAAGATCTGAAAAAAGGGAAGCCCAGCCCCTATTGATTCCTTTCTTTTCAAACCAGCGGCATACAGGCAATATGATCATTGACAGCAGGGCAGCTACAGATAGCGGAAGCAGAAAAGAGCGTGCCTGCACCAGACCCCAGAATAAAAGCGTCAATCCCAGGATTATAAGTACCGTGTAAATCAGGATTGATTTTGCTTTCTCAGTCATAGCTTCTTAGTTTAAAAAATTCTTTTTCCAGATAAAAAAGTCAGTTAATGTAACAAAGGGTATTTCATAATGTTAACGCCGCTTCAGCCAGAAACTGCTTTCATTATAAGCTTGAAATTTATTGTTTATGTACAGCAGAGCAGCGCTCCGAAATTTTTACCTTGCGTAAAACCATACATTTTGAAAAGACTTTCAGAAAAAATCGCCCTGGTCACAGGAGCTGCCCGGGGCATAGGTAAGGCGATTGCTGAGATCTTTGTCAGCCAGGGAGCTTTTGTAATCCTGAGCGACATTCGTGATGAGGAAGGCGAAAAGGTGTCAGAACAATTAGGTGAGCATAGTATCTACCTCCACCTGGATGTAAGGTTTGAGCAGGAATGGATCAATGTAGCTGAGCATATTGAAAGGCATTACGGGCAGTTGGATGTACTTATCAACAACGCCGGTATCACAGGTTTTCTGGAAACCAGCGGCCCCTTTGATGTAGAACAAGCCCAGCAGGAGTCCTGGGATGAAGTTTTCAGGGTCAACAGCACCGGCGTGATGCTGGGCTGCAAGTATGGAATAAGACTGATGAAGCAGGCGGGCGGCAGTATCATCAATATATCGTCTCGCAGTGGAATAGTTGGTATCCCCGGGGCAGCAGCTTATGCGGCAAGTAAAGCGGCTGTTCGTAATCATACCAAAAGCGTAGCTCTTTATTGTGCAGAAAAGAAGTACCGTATCAGATGCAACAGTATACACCCGGCCGCCATCATGACTCCCATGTGGGACGCTATGCTGGGTGAAGGTGAGCAGCGGGAAGCCATCATCCGTTCCGTGGAAGCAGGTATTCCTCTCGGTCACTTCGGTCAGCCTGAAGATGTGGCCTATGCCGCACTTTACCTTGCCAGCGACGAATCTCGTTACGTAACGGGTACAGAACTTCATATTGACGGGGGCATACTGGCAGGTAGCGAGGCCCGACCGGATCAATCTTAGTTTCAGCCTCTGCATTTTATTTAGCAAAAGCTTTTTTAGGAGCTCAGGATGAGAGGTGAAGTATTGTATTTTTAACTTTTAAATTGTATTATTTTTATAATAAATATCTTTTTTATTATGCTTAAGCAAGTCTTATTTGCATTGAACTAATTTTAGTTTTTATGAAAAAGATACAAATCTCATCAACAATCTTCCTTTTTGCCATCTTATTTGGCTGCAGTGACAAAGACGGTCAGACTACTTTGAAAATCAAAATGATCGACGCACCTGCTGCCGAGTATAATCAGGTCAATGTGGAAGTAATGGACGTACTGATCAATGAAGATGCCGATGCCGAAGAAGACGAAGGAGGCTGGAAATCAGTGATTAACGACGAAAGCAAAGGCAAAACTTTTGACCTGCTCAGTCTGACTAATGGAGTGGAAGCCCTGCTGGTTGATACCGAAGTGCCCAGCGGTACCATTTCTCAGATCAGGTTAGTGCTGGGTGAAAACAATAATCTTGTAATCGGCGGCGAAACTTTTGACCTGACTACCCCGAGTGCGCAGCAATCAGGACTTAAACTCAATGTACATGAAACGCTGACAGAGGGCATCACTTACACCATTATCCTTGATTTTGATGCAGCTAAGTCGGTAGTAAAAACAGGTAACAGTAAATACATCCTCAAGCCCGTGATCAGAACCTCTACGGAAGCTACCAGCGGTGCCATCCAGGGAAGCATCAGTCCTGCCAAGACCCAGGTGCTGATCACTGCTCTAAAGCAGGGCTCTGCAGAAAGCTATAATACCTATACCGACGAAAGCGGAGAATTCCTGTTGAAAGGTGTGCCTGCCGGTACTTATGACCTGATAGTTGACTTCCCTGAAACTGAGGTAGATGGCAACATTGAAGAAATAGAAGTAGTGACCGGTGAAGTAAACGATATAGGCGCTCACACTTTTGCTGTTCCTCTTTAAAAAATCATCATAAATAAAAAGGCTGCTTCCTCTTAAGAAAGCAGCCTCTTTTTTTTATATCAATAATACATTTAAAGCAAGCTGAGTACTGAGAATACATGAAAGGCACTGCCTGACAAAACAAAAAGGTGCCAGATACCATGATTGTATTTGATTTTTTGCTGTAAATAAAAGAACGTTCCCATCGTATAAACAGCCCCACCAGCCAGCAGAAACAAAAAAGCCTGCAGGTCCATTACCTCAAAAAGAGGCTTTATAATTAATATACCAAGCCAGCCCATTGAAATATAAAGAAAGGTAGAAAGCTTTTCCCACTTACCTACTGAGAAGGATTTGACTATCACGCCCAGTATGGCGCAAAACCATACAATACCAAAAATAGTCCAGCCCAGGTAACCCTGCAAACTGGCCAGACAATAGGGCGTATAGGTACCAGCGATCAAAAGAAATATAGCCATATGGTCAAATTTTCTAAAAAGATGTTTGACCCGCTCATGTGTAATGCTATGGTAAAGAGTAGAGACCAGGTATAGCAAAACAAGCATAGAGCCAAAAATTGAGAAGCTTACAATATGCCATACGTTGCCGTATAAGGCAGCAAAAACCACCATCACTACCAGCGCTGCGATGGCAAGACACGCACCTACTCCATGGGTAATGGCGTTTACAATTTCCTCTTTCTTTGTATACACTGTACTTTTCATAGACATTCCTATTGATGATAAGGATTGTTGGCAGAGGAACAAAAAATCAGCCAATAAGAGTCATTATTTTGAAGAGTGCCATCAACTAAGGACATATCTGCAGTATTAAAATCTCTGCTGGTATTTTAATGCTTCTATTTGATTTATTCGCCTTTAAGCCAGTAAATAAGATTTCAGGGCAAACGGAGCTTTTGTTTATCAACACTTGAAAAATTAACCGCGAGGGATACCAGGTGAATAGCATAGCTGATGAGGCAGACAAAATGAATTATCTCAGATGGGAAACTTTAGCACGCAATCGGGATAAGCCGTGGGAAATACCCTGGCCTGAGGCTTCAGCTCTAGAAATCTGAACTTTTTCGCACAGATAGATATGGAAGCAAATGATTGATGGAGGAAACTGATTTGCAGATAGTCAGAACATAAGCATATCTTATGCGGTTAAAACTGTCTGAACCTGCTCATATATATTTTTTCAACTTATGAAAACATCTATTTCTTTACTTTCCGGAACAGCGGGTGCTATAGTTCTTAATCTGTTGCACGAAACAGTGAGACATTTCAGGAATGACGCACCGCGGGTAGATAAATTTGGTAAAATACTACTTAAAAGAGGCTTCAAAAAAGCAAGAAAAAAACCTCCTCGCGGAAGTAAACTCTATTGGTCAGCCCTGCTGACAGATCTGGCTTCTAACGCCATTTATTTCAGCCTGATTGGTTGGGGCAAAGGAAAAAATGCCCCTTCAAAAGGGCTGGGACTGGGTTTGCTGGCAGGAGTTACCACATTACTTTCTCCCTCTTTCCTTAAGTTACCTGCCAGTAAGGTAAGGCGCCGTTCTTCAACCCGCTGGATGACGGTATTGTGGTATACAGTAGGAGGTTTATTGGCCGGCCTGACCGGGCTGATGCTTAGCCGACGTAATTTATGATTTTTGCAACACCCTGCGCTAGCTGAGATGAAAAAGAAAAACAAAAATTTGATTTTCCGCCTGTATGATCTCAAGGGATTCCCGATGGTGGTACTGGCGGTGGGTGCCCTGTTTTTGCTGGAGAAAAAATTTCCTCTCCGAGGGAGAAAAATGCCCCGTATGCAAAGGGCAATCACTAATGCACAACTGATTCCCCTGGCAAGTATGAGCCTGCGTTTTGCCCTGGTGCCAGGCATGGTAAAAGCGGCCTCGCTTTCCGAAAAATACCGCTTTGGCATAAGCCGCTGGCTGGGATTGAAACCTTTACCATCTGCCATTCTCAGCTTTTTGATTCTTGACTATGGTAACTACCTGTGGCACCGCCTGACGCACCGTATAGGCTGGCTCTGGCGTTTTCACCAGGTGCACCATGCTGACCTGGATATGGATGTAAGCACTGCTCTGCGCTTCCATGTGGGCGAAATGGTCCCTTCCGTCATTTACAGGGGTGCCTGGGCAGCGTTGGCGGGCGCCTCTCCACGTGCTGTGCTGATCTATGAAATATTCTTTGAGCTTGCCAACAATTTTCATCACAGTAACCTGCACCTGCCTTCAGGAATAGAGAAAATTCTCAGCCGCATCATCGTTACTCCCCGCATACATGGCATACATCATTCTATTGTGCGGGAAGAAACTGACAGTAATTTTACCATTGTATTCACTGCCTGGGATCAACTGCATCGTACCTTCAAGGCTGACATTCCGCAGGAGGAGATTAATATTGGTGTGCCCTATGTCAGAAAACATTTGCAGGTAATGGACCTGATGAAAATGCCTTTTGATAAAGAAGCCAAATGGGAACTGCCTGATGGAACTGTCCCGCAACGAGTTCCGCTGAACCAGAGTAAGAGCGCCATAGAATAGATACGATACTGATGTATCCCTTACAATTTGCCCTCAGACTGTAAACAAGCCAATTTATTTTTTTGAAGAGATTTTATTTTGTTTAATTAAACTTTTGAAAAGTTAAACAGTTTATAGGTAAACGATGATTTATGATCAGTATTTACCTATATTTCTTTTTTAGTATAGCTACCTTCGCTGTCTTTTTTTTTCTTCCTTTGATTATCTTAAAACCGTGGAAACGCAGAGACCTGCTTTCCACATCAATAAGTGAATCAGAATTGAAGCAGCTGTTCAGCAGCAGGGCTACTCATGATAAGCATTTTCTAAATATCAAACGGCTTTCGGGTGCCACCAAGGTGGAAATTTTCACCTTAAGAAACCAAAGCTTTATCGAGCTTCAATTTCAATCTTTAAGAGATTCTCTCAACTTCAAGCAGTCTGTACTTCAGGCAGGTTTATGTCTGGAACCGCATATCACCATCATCAGGGAAAAGCATTACTTCATGGTCATATTTTTTGCCCCTCAGCCATCCGTAAGACTTTAAATTTCTTGACCCAGCTTAGTGTATCATTCATTAGTTTGACAAATAAATACGCATTTACATAAAAAATTTGTCTTAGAAGTTGTTCTTTGCTGCTAGTAAAACCTGATAGGTAAAAGTTCCATGATTTATCCCAAAGTAAATTTATAATAAGCTCATTATCAATTAATTGCTATTAAATTTTTTTTCTGAATTGTATAGGCGATCATTAGGTTATAAGTCTGTCTATCTGATCATCTTAGGCAGGCATTTTCTCCTACCAAAATATATCATACTGCCGATGCCCTCAATGATAACGGGCTTGAGGTGCTGAAACGTTTTCCTCTGGCTGCGGCTGAGCAGATCCAGCAGCATAACCGCCTGCCTGATTTGAAAGCGGTAGGTCATTTTAAGGTGAAGTCAGATGTGCTGTTGCTTGGCAAGCTGAAAGCCCTGGTATGCAGGGAGAATGGACGCTCCGCTGATTTTATTGCCCCTAGCTTGGCCAATGGCTGTAGCGGCGGCTGTGCTTACTGCTACGCTGACCGGTATAAGCAGGTGAACCCAATAACATTTTTACGCTCGGAATCATGTCTGCTTTGGCAGTCAATGACCGGCTTTACTTCAATGCACTAAAGGAATACCTGGATGTGACAGACGGCAATCTGGCCAGACATCTAAAGGGCCTGGGAAAGAAGAATTCATAGGAGTGCATAAAACCTTTGTGGGGCGAAACCCCAATACCACTTACTTTATTACCAGAGAAGGAAAAAAGGCGTTTGATGATCACCTCAAGGCATTAGAGAAGCTCATAAGGTTGCAGAAATAAAAATTTAAATTTTTACTTTGTATTTCAGAGTACTTTGAGGTAAAAAACTTTAAATTATCTAAAACCAGATCATTATGACACAGCAGGATAATTCCGGCTCAAAGCCCATCCATTCAGCATCCATGATCAAACGCATGCTGCAGGGGGCAGTGATAGCTTTCATCTTTATATTTTTGTTTCTCTTTGGCGTAGAAGGAAAGCCCGAATGGGGCGATTTCTGGAAGATCAGGCCGTTGGTCGTGGTCCCGGTGGCAGGAATGCTGGGAGGTGTATTTTACTTCTTTATGGATCATCTTCGTTACCAGGGAGGATGGAAAACCGTTCTGTCTTATGTAATCAGCCTGTTTGGCTACCTGGTGGTGCTTTGGCTGGGTACAGTACTGGGTCTGGATGGTACTTTGTGGAATTAAATCTTCTGGCAGAACAGCTTAAATTGAAACTAAAGAATAACAAGTATCATTAGGCTACAAGAAATACGCACAAATCTTAATGATCCAGGCCAGTTTGAAAAGCTGTACTGTTCTCATAAAGTTTCCTTTAGAAAGGCATTTGCTACGCTTTACCCAGAGATCAAAGGGGACGTGCTGGCCGACTTCTGGAATGAAAGGCTTCAACATGAAAATGAAGAACTTAACTGGGGCAAGGGCAGAGAGCTGATATTTATCATCACCGCTGCGGTACTGGCTGGTCTGGTGGCCAAAATGCCGTCAATCTTCTCATTCAACGAGGATTTTTTTACCCACGAAATGTAGGGTTCATCGTTTTCCCTTTCCTGATGGCCTATTTTGCCTGGCTCAATAAGTTATCTGCCGCTAAAATTGCCTTCATCGCAGGTGCTGCGATGGCTGGTCTGCTGTTTATCAATTTTCTTCCAATGGATGAGCGCAGCGATACTTTACTTTTATCCTGCATTCATTTGCTACTCTTTCTGTGGTTTATACTCGGATTTGCGTATGTGGGGGAGGCCAGGAATAAATATGCACTGAGGCTGAATTACCTAAAATACAACGGCGATCTTGTGGTAATGACTACACTCATCCTGATTTCAGGAGGCATCATGACGGCAATTACCATCGGGCTTTTCTCGCTGATCGGATACAACATAGAGCAGTTTTACTTTCAAAACATAGTTGTTTTTGGATTGCCGGCTGCTCCTATTTTGGGCACCTTTCTGACTCAAAACAACCCTCACCTGGTAGGCAAGGTATCTCCGGTCATTGCTAAAATATTCAGTCCGTTGGTACTGCTAATGCTGCTGATCTACCTGATAGCTATGCTTTACTCCGGCAAAGATCCTTTTTACGATCGGGAGTTCCTGCTGATTTTCAACGCCTTGTTAATTGGCGTGATGGCTATCATTTTCTTTTCCCTGGCTGAAACAGCAGAGCAAACCAAAAGCAGAACGGAAAGCTGGATGTTTTTTTTACTTTCTCTTCTGACCATCCTTGTCAATGGTATTGCACTCTCTGCCATTTTATTCCGTATAGCTGAATGGGGCATAACCCCAAACCGGGCCGCTGTACTGGGAGGTAATGTGCTGATGCTGATTCATCTTTTGCTGGTGGCTGGGCAACTTCTCAGCTTGATCTCCAGAAAGAAGAATATGGATGGGTTGGGAGATGCCATAGCCTCTTACCTGCCCGTCTACCTCTTTTGGACTGTAATTGTAACATTTATTTTTCCACTCATCTTCAATTTTGGCTAAGGCTTATTATCAAATGACTCATTTGCCGTGTAGGTTGGCTGATAAAATATCCGGCATCTTTTCATAGGCAAAGTTTTTTCCGGAAATTCATATTTTCGTGCTGAAAACCTTCACTCATTTATGGAAGAGATTATCTATGAAAACTGAAAAAGAAAAAATGCTGGCAGGCGAGATGTACGACCCGCTGGATCAACAGTTGGTGGATGACAGAACTCAGACGCGCCTGCTTATCCAGAAACTGAATCTTTCAAGAGAGGATCAGCCTGAGGAGAGAGCCCTTATCCTGCAGCAGCTGATTCCTCATGCGGGGTCAGGGTTATGGTTGCAGCCCCCCTTTTACTGCGACTATGGCTATAATATAATAGCAGGAGAGAAGGTGTTTTTCAATTTTAATTGTGTGGTTCTGGATGTAAGCTACGTCAGGATCGGAAGCCGGACGCTCTTTGCCCCTAATGTTCAGATTTACACTGCCACCCATCCCATAAATCACCGGGAAAGAGCTTCAGGACTTGAATATGCCAAGCCCGTCACGATAGGAGAAGATGTTTGGGTAGGTGGAGGTGCCGTTATTTGCCCAGGCATCAGTATAGGGGATCGTAGTGTGATAGGAGCTGGCAGTGTGGTCACCAGAGATATTCCTTCAGATGTGTTTGCTGCCGGGAATCCCTGTAAAGTAATTAAAGCCATTACCAAAGAAGTATGAAAAAGATACTGCATCAGTCTCCGACATCTTTGACACACGATCTTTTGTATTTGAAATAACTCATTAGGTTCCTGTTTGGAAAAGCACACTTTGTAAACGGGGACTATGTAATTAATCATATTGTCTCTCGCATTATTCAATACAAATGTAGCTTTAGGTGGCAAGCTAAGGGGCTTGCGAAGAGAATATAGGTAGCGAGAGATAAATACATTTTGTGCCTAAGTCTTTGACTGTAAAATGCAGCGTTAAAGAGAAGAACTGTCTGAATAAAAATAATTAATCTCAGTTATTAGTATTTTTTCCGGCATAATAAAATTTTTTGTGTTAATTTTATGTTAACATTATTATGCCTGAAAACGTATTTACGTCCCTTCTGGCTGATTGACCATCTTTACTGCCAAGTTCCCCGAAGTATAAATGGATCATTACATTTTTTCAACATAAATCCGAACGAGTATGAAGACGCCTTATGAAAAAAGATTGAAATACGGATTGCCCAGGCTATTATTTGGCAAAACCAAAAAGAAAGCTCGCTTATTTTATGCTGCACTTATTTTGTTGTATATACTGGGTTTTTTGATCATTCAAAGCCTACAGTTATTGTAAGTTTTAAGCTTCTTATTAGAACGTAAACAACAAACTATCCGGAAAGAGAGCAGTGGCTTTCTTTTCCGGGTGTAAATTTGGTTTGTTTAGCTTTGATCTTCTGATCAAAGTGGAAGACTATGCTGAAGTTGAAGTTTGACTGTTAAAACTGGTCAGGTCGGGCAGGGAAGATAGCTTTATGAGCGTTTTGATGCTTAGTATGTGGCCGGTACTAATTTTCTACATCCTGAAGCTGGTACGAATCGTCAGATGATGTTAGTCGGCAGGGAATTCGTACTGTAAAAGATGTGCCATCAGACTCCTCACTTTCCAGGTATATTTCGCCCTCATGCGCCTGCACAATCCCGCTGACCAGTGAAAGTCCCAAGCCCCAACTGGTGGAATGTTCCTCATCTGCCCGGTAAAAGCGGTTAAAGAGACTGTCTTTTTTCTCTTCTGGGATGGGTTTGCCTTCATTATGAACAGAAAAGACAGCTATATCTTCTTCAGAATATACCTTCAGCTGAATTGGTTTCTGCATCTCGCCGTACTTGAGTGCATTTTGCAGCAGGTTATCAATGGCCCTGACTAGTAGCGAACTGTCCCAGTAACCCATCACTTCATCGGAGACTTCCAATTGTATTCTCTTCTGGATATCAGGGGGCATACTGTCAAGCAGCTCAATAACGAGCTTTTTCAGACTAATTTTTTGGGGATGAACAGGAAGCTTATTACCTGATTTAATAAGGTTGATATCCAGCAGATCTCTGATAAGTATTTCAGCACGTTTTGCGCTGATCCTGATGATATTCAGCATTTTATCATGGTGTGTGGCGATCAATGGCTGTTCCCTGAGATAATTAACTGCAGTGGTGATGTTACTGATCGGGTTTTTGAGGTCATGCGTAATGCCACTAAAAAAGTTTTCTCTAAGCACTTCTTCTTCCTGCATACTTTCTGCCAGTTTTACAGCTTTCAGGCGGGCTTTTTCTTTGATATCCTGCCTGCTCATAAAAAAAGCTTCTCCTGCCTGCTCAATAGCCTGGTCAATCACGCTAAGAATGACATTACGCTCATAAGGCAATAACTCAGTTTGCTGGTCAAGAATATCAAAAATGACTTTTTTGAGGATGTGGTATTCCCTGATCACATGTGTGAGTGAGTAGTTTTTAAGGTCAGATCGCATTTGTCCATGAGAGCGACTGCTGTGAATTTCGGAGCTGTTTTTAGTAGACCGGAGAAGTTCGCATAGGCCATCAATCAAAAGAGGTACATCATTTCTTATGATAAACCTCTGGTGAGAATCAGATTCAGGTATCAGCTCTTTCACCTTATCCAGCCAAAGGTTAATAATATTATCTTTTTCTTTACTGATAATCTGTGATACATTCATGCTATAAAATCTTTTTGTAAAAACTTCTACCTGATTAAATAGTGTATGCGGCTATCGGTGTTCTTCAATTTAATAAATCTCATTTATCTCTATATCAGTCTGTCTGATTTTTTTTAAGGTGTTAACAAATTGTAATAATGTTAAGCTTACATCATCATTTTCAAATAGCTTGACCGGTTCATTTGGCTTTATTAAAATAACAGTCATGAGATATTTACTTCTAAAAATAAGGGCTGTTTTTTCAAACGTAATAAGCTTTCTTTGTTTCTGGTTACTGCATCAGCGTTTAAAAAGTCTCTTCAGGCATTAAACATTTCTGATTTGCTTTTTACAGATCAGGGTTGTACAATACAGCTTCTAATGCACTGAATATGAAGGAGTTGCCAGATTCTATGTTGGTTTTGAAGGGGCATGATTTTTCATAAATAGTAGCAAAAGCTCTTCTTCAAACTTGAGTTTGGCAATTTTAAAGCTTTTGATTTTATCGTTGACTTTGAATACAGTCAGTAAGATGGCCGTGATCAGTGAGGTATAGAGTTGTATCTGAATACCATTCTCACTGCGATTGATGAGATGTTTGACGTTGAGTTCCTGTTTAATGAAGCGAAAAAACACTTCAATATCCCATCTGTATCTGTAGACCCTGGCTATGTCCATGGCACTCAACTCCCACACGTTACTCAGAAAGTACAGACGCTTTCCATTTTCTTCTACTTCGGCTTCAACTAAGCGAAAAGGATGTTCCATAATACGATGTCCATCTACGTAAAGATGAACCTTGCAATCCTGGATGAATTTCAGCCCATCAGCGCTTCGTCCTTTGATTTGACGATGGGTGCTGATATGCTCATAACGTAAGTTATCTCCCCCTTTAGTGATGAAATTCCGGCTTTTTTCATCAAATAGCTTTAAGGTCTTCCTGCTCTTTAGTCCCAGGTCAAAAACGACCAGTTCTTCTGGTTGTGGGCCTGCTTTTTGAATAGCTTCTTTCAGAGCGCGCTCTTCTGAGAGGTAGTTTTGATGGAAAAAACTATCTAAGGAAGAAGGTAGCAGGTGACGCAGGCCTACAGTAAATTTTACCTGTACCTTGGCCGGTCCTTCTTTGGGAGGACATCCTACCTTCATGCCCCAGTCTACTAGTGCGCTACTGATAGCACACATCGTAGAATCGAAGCGGTTGACTTGTTTATAAAGCTTATTGTTCTTACCTGATAGAGCTTTGGCAAAGTGCTTACAGCTCCAATCAAAGAGCTGCGCAAAATAGTCTGCCTTCATATGGCTAAGCCTACTGGCCAGAGAACTATGTCGTGTTTTATGCCCTCCTTTGCCAGAAAAAGCACTAAACAGCTCTGAATTATTGAAATGCTCCAGTACACGATTACTCAGCCGATTGCTGCGTAGCATACTAAATATGAGTAGTTTGAAAATAAGTGCTCCACGTAAGCGGCTCACTCCCTGATCTACCCCTGTCTCTTCTCCAAGTTGAATGAGTAGCTTTTCGGGAAGCTGAGAAAAAATAGCCGAAACCTCTTTTAACTTCATCTTTTTCTGCTTTCATTATCTTATCCATTTTCCTTATCTTACTGTTTATCAGCACCTTTGTTATCATTTCGTACAGCT
>JBKHDR010000068.1:0-23638 GCA_046541235.1 Cyclobacteriaceae bacterium
TTTAGGAACAGGATTGGTATTTTCGCACGTTAAAATTTGTCTCATTTTGTATAATGAGTACTAAAACATGTAAATATGGGAAGAGCATTTGAATACCGCAGAGCTGCCAAGGAAAAACGCTGGGACAAGATGTCCAAAGTATTTCCCAAGCTGGCAAAGTCCATTACCGTTGCTGCCAAAGAAGGAGGCACCGACCCTGATATGAATTCCAAACTGCGTACGGCAATACAGAACGCCAAAGCGGAGAACATGCCCAAAGATAATATTGAAGCCGCCATCAAGCGGGCTTCCGGCAAGGATGCCTCCGAATATACGGAGGTCAACTATGAGGGTAAAGGCCCACATGGGGTACTGATCGTGGTGGAATGCGCTACCGACAATACGACCCGTACAGTAGCCAATGTAAAATCTTATTTCAATAAACTGGGCGGACAACTGGTACCTACCGGATCGCTGGAATTCATGTTTGAGCGCAAGGCGGTATTTGAATTTGAAAAGCCAGAAGGCCTGAACATAGAAGAACTGGAATTTGAGCTGATTGATGCTGGCCTGGAAGAGATTGAAGAAAATGAAGGGATGCTGTACGCTTATGCAGATTATACCAATTTTGGTTCCCTCTCTGAAGCTTTTGAGCAGAGAGGGCTGGACATTAAGAAAGCTTCGCTGCAGCGCATTCCTAATTCAGCCATTGAATTCACCGAAGAACAATTGCTGGATATTGAAAAGCTTATAGACCGACTGGAAGACGATGATGACGTACAGGCGGTTTACACCAACATTGCCTGATGGCAGCAAGCGCGGCACCTACCGCGCTTTTTTTATGATTTCAGGTTTTTCCTGCCGGGCAGCCAGGTATGCGGGTTCTATTCTTCTCTCGCCGGCCTGTAATATTTCCAGAATTTTGCGGGTATCACGTATTTCAAAAATACTCACCAGCCTGAGCATCATCCTCAGCAAGATACTATGGGGGTTTCGGATGTGCTGATTGAGCTTACTGGTCTTCAGATCAACTTCGGCAATCAAACTGTCTTTATCCTCTTCCCGGGCCAGGGCCAGTTCGCAGGCTACCCGCCAGGCCTGCTCCCGGTAGCGGCGTATGCCAAAGTCTATCATCTGTTCATCCTTTCTGCCGCCCAACCAGTCTATCACAAACATCAGGCGCGAAACCTTACTGATGCTCGCCTGTATATCATCTATAATGCTGTAGAGGATGTAGTTCACCTTCATAAAATCATCCTTCATATCAAGGATGTGCCGCCCCTCCGAAGTACGGGCAGCGGCTATCCCCAGGTCCAGGTTGATATGGGCGTTCATCCCCATCAGGATGTGCTGCAGCAAGGTAATCCGGGCATGACGAGCCTCAAAACAAGTGTGCCAGGAAAGGCAGGGTCGCTGAGCCGCACGGTATTGCTGATAGGCCTGCAGGTATAAATTGGCAAAAATGACATCAAAGCGCTCCATACGCTTACCATCTTCAAACTGCTCCCGCTCAATTCCTTCTTTGATGGCAGCGGTAGTACGGCGGTAAACATAGGCGAATATGGCAATGTAGTCATTGTCCTGAAAAGATTGTTCTATGATCTTATCCAGTTCATCCAGCACATCATCTATGGTCTGAGGTAGTGTCATGCTTTCAATATAAATTTTTTAGCAGAATTTTCTTTCGTATCCATTCCATTTATGATGAATTTTTCCAATAAAAATTAAAAATATTTCCCTGTTGAACTTCATTTTAATTCTAAACGAAAATGAACTATCGGCATACTGCGGTTTTTCATTTTTTTCCTCTAAGTTTGCAGCGCAATGGGT
The DNA here is from genome assembly GCA_046541235.1 of Cyclobacteriaceae bacterium. Classification (GTDB taxonomy): domain Bacteria; phylum Bacteroidota; class Bacteroidia; order Cytophagales; family Cyclobacteriaceae; genus Catalinimonas. The sequence continues at coordinate 1,810 of JBKHDR010000068.1, forward strand.
TTCAGCACAGGCGCACCTGCCTGTCTGGATTAAAAGGGAATCCGGTGTGAATCCGGAGCTATCCCCGTAGCTGTATGCTTCTTTCAAAGCTGTTCGTACCCTGAGCCACTGTCTGTGTATGCAGATGGGAAGGCCCGAGCAGTGAAGCAAGCCAGAAGACCTGCCTCTTGTATTGATCATTCAGGCTTTCGGAGGAAAGGCCGGAAATGTAACAGGTATCATACTGATTCAGCCGGATTTATGCCCCTTCATTGGGCTGCTATTCAGGATCTTATCCTGCCACAATTCCCCTGTCTCCCTGGGTAAGCCATTGCTTATGCCTGCACAAGTTTTTTTTGAGCTTGCGGGATAAAGGAATCTTAAATTCATGAAAACAGGGTTTTTGCTGCTGCTTATCTTACTGCATACTTGTCTGATGGCCCAGACAGAAGAGGATAGCGTGCGCATGCTCCAGCCCCTGGAAATCTCTGACACTCGCCTGCAAACCTTCACTACCGGCGAGAAAATTGAAAAACCACTCCTGCATACTATAGGATCGGTTGAGAGCCACAACCTCGGGCAGGTACTGATGAAGTACTCCGCTATAAATGTGCGTTCTACCGGCATCAGCGGCCTTTCTACGGCTTCGCTCCGCGGCAGTGGCAGCAACCACACTCCCGTCTTCTGGGAAGGTATCAACCTGCAGAGCAGTATGAATGGTACGCTGGATCTGACGCTGATGCCTCTTTCGCTGCTGGACGAGGTCTCGCTTCAGTTTGGCAGCTCAGGCTCCTTATTTGGTGCGGGTACCCTGGGCGGTGCCATCCACCTCAGTTCTGATGCGGCCATTGATCCCGGCCCGCAGGCAAACTTACATCAGCAGGTGGGCAGCTTCGGCAGCTATTATAGTGGGCTCAGTACAGCTTATCGTCAGGGAAATACGGCATTCAGGCTCAGGGCTTTTCACAACCAGGCAGAGAATGATTTTCCTTACTTCAACCGGTTTCGCAACCAGGAAGAAAGGCGGCAACATTCTGGCATCAGGCAGCAGGGCCTGCTGGCAGAGAGCTATTTTAGTCCGGCCCGGAAGCACGACCTCAGCATCAAATACTGGTACCAGGACAATGCCGTGGAAGTACCGGGTGTGGCAGCTGCCGGTGGGCAGGCACTGGCTACCCAGGAGGATGTTTTTCACCGGCTCCTGGGAGAATGGAAACATATACACAAAAACAAGCAGTGGAAAGCGCGCAGCGCGCTGCTCAGAAGCCGCCTGCATTACCAGGACGGGCGACAGCTTTCGGCACGCAGCGCTTCTACCTCCTGGATTTCGGAACTGGAAAATACGCTCTACCTGGACCAGGAGCAGTGGCTTTACCTGGGCCTCAACCATACTTATGAAGAGGCCGAGGTTGATAATTACGGTGAAAACAAACCTGTCAGGAATAGCACCTCTCTTTTTGCCTCCTACCGCAGTCTGCCGCTGCAGGGGCTGGAAGCCTCCCTGGGCCTGCGCCAGTCTCTCGTTGACGGTGAACTGGCACCTCTGCTCCCCTCCTTCTCGCTGTCTTATTTACTCAATAATCGCTGGCAGCTGCGCTCCAAAGTGGCTCGTTCTTTTAACCTGCCCACCTTTAATGACCTCTACTGGACCGGCGGCAGCACGGGCAACCCTGAGCTGCAGCCCGAACAAGGCTGGAGTGCTGAAATCGGGGTGATCAATTCCCTGAGCTGGAAAGAAAAGCTCAGCCTGCAAACCGACCTGGGCATCTACAGCAAGCTGATGGACGATTGGATACAATGGGTACCCATAACGCAATCGCGGTGGACGCCCGTGAATGTGCAGCAGGTGTGGGCCAGGGGCTTAGAATTCAATACTGAACTGAAATACAACTACAGTGAAAACCTATTGCTTCGCTTCTGGGCCTTGTATAGTTATACCCTTTCAACCAGGAAAAAAATATCACCTGAGGGAAATCCGCGTGAACTGCATAAGCAACTCATCTACACCCCCTATCACCAGGGAAAAGCCTCGGCACAAATCAAACTCAAAAGTTATGAGGCCGGTATTTCCTGGCTGCTGATGGGTAAGCAGTATACCAACGGCAGCAACCGGGAATCGCTACCCTCTTACGCCACTTTTGACCTTTCGGCAGGGTATCAATGGACGTTACACCGCAATCACAGCTTGTCTGTGAGGGGAACGCTCCAAAACTTACTGGATCATTACTATGAGGTAAGGCAGGGCTTTCCTATGCCGGGAAGAAATTATCAGATCAACCTAATTTATCAATTTAATTAATCACTCATGAAGAATCAACAGTTTTTGTATTGCCTTTTTTTTGTCATACTCAGCGGGTTTTTTTCTGCCTGTAATGATGATGGCCCCGAACCAGACCAGGGGATCATTGCTCAAGACGGCTATTTTATTATCAACGAAGGTGGCTTTGGCAATGCCAATACTTCTGTCTCCTATTTTGAGCGGGAAAGTGGCAGTGTAAGCAATAGCGTATTTGCAGATGCCAATAGCCGCCCCCTGGGAGACCAGACGCAGTCTATGACAGTGTTTGATGGCCGCGGATTTATCGTGGTACAGAATTCATCCAAGGTAGAAGTCATTGACAGAGAAGACTTTACATCTATTGCCACTATAGGTTCCGAAGAGGGCATTGCCTCACCCCGCTACTTCCTGGGCATCAGCGAAGACAAGGGTTATGTCACCGATTGGGGTGCCGACGGTTTGAGCGGCACGGTAAAAGTGATTGACCTGAATACATATACTGTCACCAAAAGTATCGCTACCGGCAGTGGCCCTAATCAGCTCATCCTGCACAATGGCCGGGTGTACGTAGCCAACGGAGGAGGCTTCGGGCTGGATAGCACCGTGGTAGTCATAAATCCTCAGTCAGATGAAGTTGAAGATGAAATCGTAGTAGGCGACAACCCAACCAGCCTCACAGTAGATGCTGGCGGTCGTATCTGGGTAGCCGGAAGTGGTTTCGCATTTTATGATCCTGACAATAATTTTGCTTTGGACGAATCTCTCAGCACGCCCGGCTTCCTGGCCCGCCTGGAAAATAATGCAGTAAGTTTTAAGGCCGAGGCAGAGCAGATTGCCGCCGGACCCAGTGGCGTAGTGGCTGATAATAGCGGACAGCAGTTGTACTACCGATACACCGGGGGCATCTTCCGTATCAGCACCGATGCCACAGAACTGGCCGAAACGCCATTTATCAGCGGGAGCTTCTATGGCCTGGCCATTGACCCACTCAGTGGAGAGATCCTGGCTACTGACCCGCTGAACTTTAGCGACGATGGCCTATTTTACAGGTATTCTACCGATGGCGACCTGATAGAAAGCTATACCGTAGGAATTGCTCCCAACGGCTTTGCATTTTAACACAAAAGCATGCCTTATCCAGCCAACAGTAAGTGTTCATCCTGTCATTCAGCTTTCCACTGCGGGCATGCGAGTCAGCAGGAATGCTGGTGCATGAGCCTGCCACAGGTGCTGGCAGCCAGCGCAGGCAGTTCCTGCCTCTGCCCTGACTGCCTTTACAGCCGTGTTAAATCATTGATGTCAGAAAAACTTCAGGCGGAGCAGCTTCAGCTATTTCTTTCTCGCAAGCCCCAGCCTGGGCACGATTATTACCTGAATGAAAATGGGTACTGGGTTTTTACGGCCTGGTACCATCTCAAGAGAGGCAACTGTTGTAAAAGTGGTTGCCGACACTGTCCTTATCCTGAGAGTGATTAGCAATGATGTATTCTTTGATTATTTCTACAATTACCTTCACTTAGCAGAGAAAATATCGGAATAAGACAAACGATGTTTGTTAATTTCTGAATTAATGTTGTAAATTAATTTTATCTACTGCAAATAATTCCTACCCATATATGTTGAAGGATGTAACTGCTGTCATTACTGCCATGACAGATGCAGAAAAAAATTTTTTAAACGAGGCCATACAAGCAGCCCTCTCTGATGAATTCATAGGTCAGATCATCGTTTGTGTGGAAGAGAAAAACCAATGGATAGATAGCCTGGTGCAGGGCATTAAAGATGATCGGCTGGAAATCCACCGGCTACCCATGATGAACGTCAGCAAAGTGAGAAATTATGGCGTAAAGAAGTCCCGGCTTGACTGGGTAGCTTTCTGCGATGGAGATGATGTGTGGTGCAAAGATAAAACCCGTTACCAGCGCGTTTTTGTCAGCAAACTGAATGCGTCTTTTATCGGGGCTGATCATTTGCTGATAAACACCAGGGGAGAAATCAAAGCCTGTGGGCTCGCCCGTTACATTCCTATGCCCTCTTCATGGCTAATTCGTACGGAAGTGATGCGCAAGTATCCCTTTGATGAAAACGTACACCAGGGACAGGACTGCGAGTGGTGGTTTCGCACCCGCAAGGTGATCAAAAAAGCCCGCTGTCCTCACCAGTTGATCCTTTACAGAGTGCGGGCATCCAGCCTCAGCGATGCCCAGCCATCAAAGAAGCGCAAAGCCAGGGTGGTTAAAATCAGTGAAAACAGCGTATTCGGCAGTTTTTTTTATTTCCTCACCTACCTTTTATGGCTGATGTCAAGAAGATACTCTTACCGCTGGCACAGTGCCTGGATCAAACCCTGAAAAGATATGAGTCTTATTTTTTCATCTCTTCTTCTTAAATTTTAAGAAAACTTGTCAAAAAAATTACAAAATCATTTCTCACCGCAAAAAAGCTTAAAGTCAAAAATTCCCTCCATGTTTTTTTAGATGGCTATCATTTTAAAAGTAGCTGAAACTCCTATATAAGTCTGTTTAAAGGTTTAAAGAATGTACTTTTTACACTTCTACTGAAATAATTTTGATCCTAAAAACAGAACAAGAAATCCTGAAGTGGTCAGGCTTTTTACTGATTTTTAGTAGCAGAGACCCCAGACACAAATAAGGTATAGAGCAAAATGCAAATACCCATCAGCCTGATTATACATGTTACAGTTAATGAAAATCAGGCTTTGTCATGTAAAATTCTTGCATATTTGCCCAGTTCTTACATCAGAAAGAAAATCCCGTAGAGAAAAGCCCCCTTTTTTATGACCTATATCATGTTTCAATAGCCTTATATTGCATTAATTGCCGTACTGCCCTTCAAACGGCAGGGAACACAGGTATAGAATTTCTCTTGAAAGAACAAATTTTTGCCGATGCCAATATCCTCCCCTCTTCAGCAAATTTCACGAGCACCGGGCCTACTTATCTCCCTGCTACTGTGTTTCCTGCTGCAAGCCAAGGCACAGGCCGTTAGCACTGATAGTTTACGCTTATTGCTACAGCAAAGCGCTCATGACAGCAGCAAGGTCTTGCTACTTAACCAACTGGCTAAAACCAGCATTTACGACAGTCCGGAAAATACGCTTACCTATGCACAGCAGGCACTTGACCTCTCAGAAAACATAGGTTTTCGACAAGGAAAGGTCCTGTCACTCAACACGCTGGGACTGGCCTATTGGTCAAAGGGAGAGCTGCGGAAAGGGCTCTCTTATTTTCTGGACTCTAAAAAGGAAGCCAAAAACCTGGGAGATGATAACCTGTTCGCTCAGAACCTGGGCAGTCTGGGCCTTATTTACCGTGCTTCCGGTAACTATCAGATGTCTCTTTCTTACTATCGCTCTGCGGTTCCTGTTTTCCTTGAATTAAATAACATGGAGCGGATTGCTACCACTTACAATAATATGGGTAAGTGCTTTCTGGAAATGGGCGTATACGACTCTGCACTGCATTACTTTAACAAATCCCTGCCTCTCACTGTTGAATACCGGCCTCGGATGCTGCCCATCACTACTTTTAACCTGGCCGATCTGTGGTACAGGCAGCAGCAGTATGATAAGGCTATTCCCATACTGGAAGAATGCCTGAGCCATGCAACCATCAATGATGATAAACGCGCCACCATAAGAAGCAAACAGCTGATGGCTGAGATTTATCTTCTGGAAAACAGGACAGCAAAAGCCGCCACCCTTGCCAGGACGGCCGTTGACATGGCAGAAGCCTCAAAAGTTAAAGAACTGATTTACCTCAGCTACTTTACCCTGTCCAAGGTCTTGGCTGCCCAGCAATGTTACGAACAGGCATATCACTACAGCCACCTGAGCACCTTGTACAAAGACAGTGTACAAGCCAAGGATGTGCAGCAGAAACTTGATTTCTTTGATTTTGAAATACAGCAAAGCGACCTGGAACTACTCAAAAAAGAACAGGAAGTAGAGCATCTTCTGATAGCCAGGCAACGAGCTACCATCTATGGCTTAGGTCTCTTGCTACTACTCTCAGCTGTCATCCTGGTCTTTGTCGTCAGAAGCCGGCGCGAAAAACATCTAAATAACCAGCTACTTCTCCAGACCAATGAGGAGGTAAGGCAACAGAAAGAAGCCCTGTCAGTACAATCCAAAAAACTGGAAGAGCTCAATCAGTTGAAAGATAATTTATTTTCCATTATTTCTCATGACCTGCGCAGCCCGCTCAACACCCTGAGCGGCAGCCTGAGCCTGCTTGAAAACGGCTTGTTATCCAATGCTGAGTTCAAGTCATTTCTACCCGAACTGCTCAAAAATGTGGATCATACTACGTCTCTGCTGGATAACCTCCTACACTGGGCCAAAAGCCAGCAGCAAGGGGTTTATGTCAATCCTAAAAAGATCAATCTACGCGCCCTGGCTCATAACAAACTGGAACTGCTACAGCGGCAAGCCATGCAGAAAATGCTTGTTTTGGAGAATAATGTGGATGAAAACCTATGCGCCTTTGCCGATGAGATCATGATGCAGATCGTGTTGCAAAACCTGGTATCTAATGCCATCAAATTCTGCAGGCCCCATGACAGGATCACCATTAGCACTAAGGCCGATGATACACACATTACTGTATGCGTGGCTGATAGCGGCATGGGCATATCCGGTGAAAACCTGGAAAAACTCTTTCAACCTAAGAGCTTTACAACCCGCGGCACCGCTAACGAAAAGGGTACCGGGCTGGGGCTGCTGCTCTGCAAAGATTTTGTGGAAAAAAACGGAGGCCATATCTGGGTAGAAAGCGAATGGCTTAAAGGCAGCTGTTTTTATTTTACTTTGCCACGGGTCAGGAACGCTCAATACGCAGCTCAAGATGTATTGACACAGAGCTCTATCAGCTGAAACTCACTACTGTCACATGCACATGCTCGGCAGAAATCAGGTATGATAAGATCTGCCATGCTAACCAGCTGTCTGCTTACCTTCCTTTTATCTTCTTCAGGTTTCTGCCATAAGTATTTGGCCTGAGAGACTACAGCTTCTGCTTCCTCACCTTTGGCAAGCTAAAACCATTGTACATTCATGGAAGCTCTCCGAAATCCAAACCACTTTATCTGTTCTGTGCACCTTCCAACAATTTTTGTAACTCTACGCATGTGCTGAAGCAGCTAAATTCGGAGCACAAACTTTAGCAGCTCAAGGTAGAAAATGAACTAGGTAAAGGCGAACGCATCAGAGAAGCCGGTATGAATGATATTATCACCAAACCTTTCCACTCAGCTGAGCTGCTCCAGAAAATAGCCAACCAGACCAGCAACGAGGAAATCATCGGAAATGCAGAAGCCATTGAAAAAGCCCTACGGGAAATCATCAGCCTGCTAGAGAAAGAAAAAACTGTAGCAATACCCATATGCCCCGTTTTTTTGTCTCAGCATAAAATTGTTCTATATTGTAAAAAAAATTGACCTTTCTGCGGCTTCAGATTTGATGAAGGTATTTGAACCCTGACAAATACTTACCAGCATGCTTCCTAAAGAGGTTTGAAAAACAAACAGGACCACGGCTCATTTATTAGGCGCAGGCTTGTTTTTTTCGTCTTTTTTCATTAAAGAAGACAATAGGATTTTTTCTGTGATATTTCCACTTTTTATGAGTTGATAGTATCTCTTTAGGGGCTGAGCCTATTTTAGTCGGCTTTCCAAAATCTGTCACATCTTTAGCCAAACCTTTACAAAGATGGGCCGGGAAGCCTGCTTCTCATTTGTTTTGTTACTCAATCAAAGTCATGTATGAATTCTAAGCAAAAGACAAAGCTTTTTTTTACTAAATCCGGATCAGCCTACCATGGCACAGAAGGTGGGGAAAATGAAAGTGGAAAAAGAATGCGTCTGGCAGCCAAAGCCGCCCAGCTCGGTTTTTTCGTGTGGCATGTTCCCTCCGACCAGACCAGTTGGGAGAACGAACAGATGTACGAGATTTTGGGCCAAAGTCCGCAGGAGGGTCAAAATAAAAAAACAGGTTTCTTTGGTGAATTCATTTACCCTAAAGATAAAAAAGCCTTTGAAGAGACACTGTTTGCCGCCTTGCAGCATACGTATACCTTCCAGATCAGCTGCAGGATTATTCGCAAAAATGATGGTAAACTGCGCTGGGTAGAGTTCCACGGAGAGGTAGAGCTTTCTGCCGGTAAGACCCCTCTCAGGCTCATTGGGGTGCTGAAAGACATCACCGAAAGAAAAAGGCTGGAAAGCGAGCGTGACCGTTTCTTCAAGCTGGGACCTGATCTGCAGGTGTTGCTGGGGAGAGATGGCTACCTTAAGTGGGTCAGTCCGGCTTTCCGGGACCTTCTCGGCTGGACCTCCGAGGAGCTGATCAGCCAGCCCTGGAAAACTTTCGTCCATCCGGAAGATGTCAATCCTTCTATTGAAGAAACAAAGCTGATTTTTGCTGGTAAAACCACCCTTGATTTTGAAAACCGCTTCAGGCATAAAAACGGCGAATACCGCTGGCTTGAGTGGAAAGCCAAAACCTATCCCGAAGATGACGTCATCTACGGTACAGCCACTGATATTACCGAAAGAAAATTTGGAGAGCAGACCCAGCAGTTTCTCATAGACCTCACCGCCCAGCTGGCCGGACTGAGCAAAACCGAAGAGATGATGCAGCTTATTGGCAGTAGCCTTTGTCGCTACCTCAACGCCAATCGCTGCCTTTTCATAGAGTTTGACCTGGCCGAGGAACTGGCTAGCGTTACCTCTGAGTGGTTTGAAGGCGAGCTGGTAAGCATGCTCGGTCATTATCAGCTCAACGATTTTGTAACGCCCGATGTGCTTGATCTCCTCAAAAACGGACAGTTGGTAGTCATAGAAGATACCAGGCACGACCCGCGGGTATTGGCCTCACTAGAGCAGTATGAGGCTTTTAACATAAGGGCTTCCCTCACCTCTCCCTACCTGAGAGACAGCCTCTGCAGGTACGCCATCAGCTTCAGCTTTCCTGACACACGCAAATGGCTGCCGCATGAGTTAAGACTAGTGGAAGATGTAGCCAACCGTGTGTGGCCTCGTATTGAAAGAGCCCGTACGGAAGATGCCCTGCGCCATAGCGAAAAACAACTGAGACTGCTGACTGATGCCCTGCCGGTACTCATCTCCTATACTGACAAACAGCATCATTACCGCCTGGTAAACCGTACCTATACCACCTGGTTTGGCATACCTAAGCATCAGATCATCGGAAGTCATCTGCGCAATATCATTGGCGAAAGCGCCTATCAGTCTATCTTACCTCATATAGAAAAGGTGCTGGGTGGGGAACCGGTAACCTATGAGCAGCTTCTCACTTATAAAAATGCCGGTGAGCGCTATGTGATTGTCAATTACGTACCGGATATTTCGCCTAAAGGAGAAGTGGAAGGCTACTATGTGCTGGTACAGGATATCACCGAACGTAAGCGGCGGGAAGCCAATCATGCTTTCCTGGCTGAAATGACCAAAGAGGTTTCCGGTTTGTCCACGGCTGCTGATATCATCCAGATGGTAAGTAGCAGGCTCAGTCATTTTCTTCAGGCCGATGGCTGTATTTTTGCCAGTAACACTGAGCAGGATGAGTCATGGGTGATAGACTACCTCAGCCCTGCCAACGGTACACAAGCTCTAACAGCACAAAATGAACAGATGGCTGCTTTCCTGGCTAGCCTCAGCCGCAAACCTAGCCTGCTGAACGAAGCCCTGATAGTCACCGATACGCAGACTGATCCGCGTATCAGTAGTGAAAGCTGCCAAAAGCTTGGGCTGGGCGCTTTCTTCCTGGTTCCTTATGTGAGGCATGGAGAAGCTAAATATCTTTTCATGATCAGCCAACAGTCGGCCAGGAAATGGCGGGAAGATGAAAATGAACTTATCAAGGAGAAAGCCAGCCGCCTTTTCTTGCAGGTAGAACGTACCCTGGCTGAAGAAGCTATTCGTAAGAACGAAGCCAGGCTGGGACAGGAACTGACTGATACTCTCCAGTTGCAGAGGATCAGCACACAACTGATACAGGAGAATGATATCCACCGTCTTTACGAGCAGATCATGGATGCTTCCCTCTCATTGATGAAATCGGATATGACCAGCCTGCAGATGCTGAACTCCAAAACAGGTCAACTTGAACTGCTGGCCTGGAGGGGCTTTCATCCGGATTCTGCCGCCTTCTGGCAGTGGGTCAGTATTGAGTCAGGAAGTACCTGTGGAGAGTCACTACGCTCCTTGGAACGAATCATTATTGAAGATGTAGATAATTGCGATTACCTGATTAAGTCAGAGGATTACGAATACTTCCAGAAATCCGGGATCAAGGCAGTTCAAACTACCCCCCTGATAACACGCAGCGGCCGCCTGGTAGGCATGATTTCAACCCACTGGAAAGAAGTACATACACCGAGCGACCGTGATTTCCGATCCTTTGACCTGCTGGCCCGGCAGGCAGCTGACCTTATTGAGCAGAAAGAGGCAGAGAATATGATCAAGCAGAGCAATGACCGCTACCATACCCTGTTTGATTCTATTGATGAAGGTTTCTGTATCTGCGAAATGATCTACGATGAAAAAGAACATCCCATAGACTACCTTTTTCTGGAGGTGAATCCGGCTTACAAAAAGCTTACCGGCCTCACTGAAGCTGTGGGTAAAACCGGACGTGAACTGGAGCCTAATCTGGATGAAAAGTGGTTTGAAATTTATGCCCAGGTTGTGCATTCAGGCGAGGCCATCCGCTTTCAGAGCCACCTGGCAGCCTGGGACAAGTGGTACGACCTGTACGTAGCGCCCATCGGCAAAAGTGAAGAAGGCAAGTTTGCCATCCTGTTTAGCGATATCACAGAACGCAAGAAGACTGAAGAAACCCTGCTGGAGGCAGACCGCCGTAAAGACGAGTTCCTGGCTACGCTTTCCCATGAATTACGGAATCCACTGGCACCCATCAAAGGAGCGCTGGAGCTTATGGAAGACCAGGAGAATGAGGAGATAGCCACCAAGGCCAGGGCCATCCTGAAACGACAGGTCAGCAAAATGACCCACCTCATTGATGACCTGATGGATATTTCGCGCATTACACGCAATAAAATCCACTTGCAGAAGGAAATCATCAGCCTTAGGGATGCGGTCACAGCAGCAGTGGAAGCGGCTGAGCCCCTGATTCAGAAAGAAAAGCATAGCTTCTCCCTGCAGCTTCCGGAGGAGAACCTTTATGTCGACGCCGACATGAACCGTATCATACAGATCCTTACCAACCTGCTGTCTAATGCTGCCAAGTATACCAATCCGGGAGGCAGTATCTCCCTGCAGCTCAGCAGAGAGAAGGAGCAGGCCGTGATGACCGTCAGAGACAATGGTATCGGCATGGAACCCGATCAGCTCTGCAATATTTTTGAGATGTTCAGCCAGGTGGAGCCCCGGCACGGCCGGGCACAGATGGGCCTGGGCATTGGCCTGAGCCTGGTCAGGACACTGGCCGAGATGCACGGAGGAACGGTCAAAGCGTACAGTGAAGGGGAGGACAAAGGCAGCGAATTCACCTTTTACCTGCCATTGGTAGATAGGCAACCACAAGATGATACGCCGGCTTTAGAGGAGACTGAGCAGGCAATTGTTTTCAAAAGGCTGAACCTGCTGGTAGTAGACGACAACCGGGACATCGCTGACACCATCAATGCCATCCTGCTGCAGGACGGACACAAGGTAGTAGTATGCTATAGTGGTAAGGATGCCCTGGCAAGTGTCAGGGATTTTGTGCCGGAGGCTGCCATACTGGACATAGGCCTTACCGACATGGAAGGTTATGACCTGGCCAGGCAATTGCGCCGGATGTTTCCTCAAATTTTACTGATCGCACATTCCGGCTGGGGACAGGAAAAAGATAAGATAAAGTCGCGAGAAGCCGGATTTGATTATCACCTGGTCAAACCTGCCGGTATTACCGATATTAAAGACATTCTTATCAGGAAGTTTATGCTCAGTGCGGTTGACCGGTGAAACAGACGGGCTGGATCTAAGTTAAAGAAACAGCCTGATTTCCTGATTTTACCCGTTTTTTAGTAATTTGAGACGTACACTTCAAACCCCTATGGCAGATCCACTCTTACTAGGTCCTATTCTCAAGTTCCAGGGATTAAAACAGGGGCAGTGGCATACTTCAGCACTGGTGGTCATCCGACGCTTCTCTTCCCCACCCAGCCTGCGGCTTATGCATCATGCCGAAAATATACTGCCTGCTGCCACTAAAATCTTCACACATGACAACCTTTATACCGTCTGGCGGATTGACTGGGCAGTAAGGCTGCGGGAGAAAGCGCAGGCTATAGCCTATCAGGTAAATGAACAGCAAACCCACTATTACCAGGTACCTGGCCTGCAGGAATTGTATCGCCTGGCCTACGGCTCCTGCTTTGGTACCCACAAAAATATCCTTGACTTTTCGGGTAGAGATAATATGTGGAAAATGATGCAGCAAAGCCATGAAAAAGACCCTTTTCACCTCATACTTATGGGAGGCGATCAGCTCTATGCAGACGCGCTCTGGAAAGAGGTGCCACTGCTGAAAAAATGGAAGTCTTTGCCAAAGAAAAAACGTTTACAGGCTATTTTTTCCGGGGAGATGGAGCAGGAAGTAGAACAGTTTTATTTCTTCATCTACCTCAAAATCTGGAGCAGGCAACTGCCTGCCCGTATGCTGAGCCGCATTCCCACCCTGATGATGTGGGACGACCACGATATTTTTGATGGCTGGGGCTCCTATCCTGAAGAGCTGGTATGCGAAGTGTTTAAAGGGGTCTTCAGGGTGGCCCAAAAGTATTTCCGTATCTTCCAGCAGCAGCTTGGCCCAAAAGAAACCCCTGGGGATGCTTACCTCCTGCCCGAAAGAGGGTTTACTTTTGCTTACCGCCTGGGCGACCTGGCCATACTGGCCCTGGATACGCGCTCCGAACGCAGCCAGCAGCAGATCATGAGCAGACAGAGTTGGCACGCCGTAAAAAGCTGGATGAATGCCCATTTGCCTGAAAAGACGCTGCCCGATGGCACAAAACAACAGGCTTGCAGGCAGCTGCTCATCATGTCCAGCATCCCAGTGGTATATCTCAATGTCGGCTTTATTGAAAAAATTCTGCACTTCCTACCCGGGCACCAGTCTATGGAAGATGACTTCATTGACCAGTGGATGAGCCGTAACCACCGGGATGAGCGCTTTGAGACAGTACAGGATCTGTTTGAGTTCTCCAGCAAGAGCAACTGTAGGGTAAGCCTGCTTTCAGGAGATGTACACGTGGGCTGTCATGGTTCTTTTGAAGAAAGCGCTAGCGGTAAGCAAAAAATCTATCAGCTCGTATCTTCGGCTATGGTCAACCTGCCTCCGCCTTCCTTCCTGGTTTATATTATGGACAAAATCCTGGGTAAAGGAACGGATAAGGTCGGTACTGGCATTAAAGCGAGCCTGCTCAAATTCCCCGAAAGTGGATGCCGCATCATCGGAAGACGCAACTTCCTCTCACTCAGCCTTGACGAGCAGCGCAGCCTACGGGCAGAGTGGTTCGTAGATGGTCAAAAACGCACCTTTTTTAAAAATATACCTGCGCTTGTCAGCAAAACATGATGTTATTTTACTTAGAAAAAAGGGTTGCGAAGAGAATCGTTGATAAGTCGGTGTTTACCTAACTAAGGCCTTGTAAACTGCACTTCAGCCACTGCTTTTTACAGGCGGAACGAAACGACAGAAAACTCATTTTCAAAGTTTCGGAAAAGCTCAAAACGCTGCTCTGCGTCAAAGTACAGAATGGCTACCGGAAAACGGCTTTCAATAGGGCGGTCTTTGATCAGCATCCCATCCGGCCTGAAAAGGTAGGTAAATTCCTGCACCTGGTCGGTAACCGCTATGATCTCATTGCCTGCGCCAAAGTCATAGTACTGTACCTCCAGCTTACCTGCTGCCAGTGCTGCCGGGCTAATGTAATTCTTTTCAAACAAGAGGCGACCCTCCCTGTCCAGTATACCCAGCATCTGTTCATCCTGCCGGGCAATAAGATAGGTTTTTCCCAGCACATCTAAACTCAGCCTGAACTGCGTTTCCGGGTTAGGACGGTAAATCTGCTCCCGTTTCAGCAGGCTACCCAGCAGGTTGAAGGAAATAAGTTCTCCCATAGCTGTCACAGTCGTAAGGCTGGTATTACCTGCCGAACTGCCCAGTTCGGTGAAAACCGGGCTACTGATAGGCGTATTAAGTGCGATAGGAAAACCCTCGTAGGCATTGCCCCGGCGATTAAGGGCCAAGATAGTTCCGTCCTGCTGTAGGGCTACCAGGTAATCCTTTTCCCTTACCCGCACATGGAAGGGGGCCGTGGCATGCGTCCCGCTCACCACCTGGTTGGGATTCCAGCCCGGCAGATTCTCCCGCGCTTTGTTAAACATCCACATCCGCCCCTCCTGGTCGGTGACCAGGAAACGGTAATTGAGGCTTTTGTCATAATCCACCAGCGACAGATGCCTGATGCTTACGCCCTGGGGCATGTAGAGAGGATAACCCTCCACATAAGCCCCGGTTCGGTCAATGATATGCAAGGCACTATCGGTAGCAAAAAGATACTGCAGCTTCTTATTTTTGAAAAAATCAATCTGGTAGACCTCGCTGATAATCTGCCCCTGCAGGGAATCGCGCCACAGCTGCTCGCCATTGGTCTCGCTGAGGTAAAGGTGGTTAGCTGCATCCTGGAAAAGTATTTCCAGCGTCTGGTCCTGGTGATCGCGTACCACAAAGGGCCGGGTGCTAAGGCTTTCTTTGACAAACAACCTGCTGTCGCTGCTGAAGAGCTGCTGATCCGTTTCGCCCTGTTCCAGCTGACGGTAGTCTACCGCCAGGCTGGTATAAAAATCCTCTTCATTACGGCTAAACTGCAGGGCCAGGTGCTCAAAACTCTTCAGCGCAGTTTCATGCTTCTCAGCCAGTTGTTTCCACTCGGGGGAAAGTTTAGCGGTAAGGAGCCGCCAGCTTCTGGAAGTATTGATGAACAGGCTAAGGTTAGCTTTGTCCAGCGAACTTTCCAGGAACCGCATCTGCTGGATAGATTTATCCCAGGTGTTTTCTGCATCCTTATCTGCCATGAGCCGCTTCAGGGCCCTAATGCTGTTGGCAAAAATGACATAATCGTCGGAGACATAATAAAAAGTCTCTTTAAAGCCAAGGGCGGAAGGCCCGAGTAAAGCAGCCGGAAACTCGGGAAAGCTGATCTCACTGATCTCATAACCGGCAAACTGTTCGCGATAAGTGATGGTCTCCGGCTCGCGGCTCAGCCTGGCTTCCAGAGTTTGCAAACTCTCAAGGGCAGCGGCAGTATCAGTTGCCTGCATGACCAGCAGCTTATCAGGCTCAGTGGTATCTACCGATTCCAGTAGCATGAGAGCCACTTCCCCTTTGAGCCAGTCGGTGAGGTCAGCAACCTCGGTACCGAGATACTCTTTTAGCTGCTGACGGGCCTTCAGGCTGGCTGAGGTAGCTCCTCTTCCCTGCTGCTCCTGGATGCGATGCAATTGTTCAATCCACTCTCTTCCACCTGTGGCAGCGTAATGCAGCAGCATAGCGGTACGCTGCGGCACGTAGGAGAAAATATCCAGCGTAGCAGGCTGCTGCCCTCTGAAAGTAGCCAGCAGGCTGGAAGGCCCCTGCTGATTCTCAACCGGCGCTCCTTCTTCACTGGTACTGAACCCATTAAGCAGTAGCTGCTCATCCAGGTTAACATCCAGGAAAATAGTCTCGCACAAATGCGAAAGGGGCTGCAAAGAGGCATTTGCTTCACTTTTTACGAAGGCAGAGAGAAAAAGAGGCAGTTTGGCAGCATTGATATAAAGATTGCCCTCATCGTCGTTGAGGCGGGGTACATTGGCTACCGAGGTGTTGTGATGCCCGAAGCTGAATTCCTGAAAACCACCGTTGATATTTCGCACCACATCCTCTACCAGGAAGGGCGTAAAACTACCGGCAAATATGTTGTAGTACAGCACATAAGAAAACTGTTTTCCGTTGCGGGTGTCGGTTAGTTCATAGATGGTCTGCCCGTTGAACTGACGGTTTTCCTTCTTTATGTGCGGCTGTTTCTCAAAGCGGTGCAACGCCTGACGAAGCGCCAGCTGCTCGGCTGAGTTTTGCAAGGCGAAGTAATAGGAGAAATCAAACTCATCTTTGGCAATAACATGCAGGCCAATCAATAATTGCCTGTCAGTAAAAAACTGTCTGAAGTCTGCCAGGCTATCAAGTAAACTGATATTTTGTTCAAGTTGCTGAAAGCCCTCTAAGCCCTGCATGTTCTGCCAGGCCTCATTTGTACTCAGATGCTCCCAGGTAGCAGGAAACTGGCTGTTTTCATAGACCATGACAGCACTCTCCGGTACCATGTCCCAGAGTACTACCTTTTCATCCCGCTCCCAGAGTCTTTCCACATAAAAAATGATGGCCGCCAGCGCAGCCAATACAAAAACTACCAGTAAAATTCTTCTTGTCTTCAAGCTGAATTTCTTGTTTTACAAATTTAAAAAGACACTTGATTAAGTGATTAGAATGTTTAAAGTTTCAGGCAAAGTGGTACGACAGAGTAATTTACCATGATCTATTTTCCTCGTTTGCAAGGTACTACGCAGTGGGAGGATTATTGTAATTGGTGTTTCAAACGCCCTTTTCCTCGCACCCTCGTCAAAGACAAGGGCGATTTACATAACAAATCAATGTATTGCAATACTTAAAGCAGCCCATTGTCACCCAAACAAAAGCTATGCCTGAGAATTTGCGTACTGATATCCTCTGCAGGCTCAGCACTCCTGATGATAACGCCGCAGTAAAAAGTATATTGGTTAGTCTGCCACCGAAAGCATAGCCTGACTGTAAAATTCTAGCTGTCAGAAGAAGGTTCTGCCTGATGATTGGGTATCGTCACGCTGACAGTCGTTCCTTTATCAAAAACTGACTTTATGCTTATGCTCCCGCCCATTTTCTCCAGTACATCCCTGACGATGTAGAGCCCCAGTCCTGAGCCTTCGCTACGCTCTGAAGCCCTGACAAACATATCAAACACCTGATCCAGTTTGTCTTCGGGAATCCCCTCCCCATTGTCTTCAATTTCTATATGAGCAGCCTGCGGGTCTACCCAGATACGGATATCTATAAAAGAGCGGGGAACATAAAACCGCCTGTATTTGAGGGCATTGGAGATGAGGTTATTGAGTACAATGCGCAGGCGCGTAAGATCGGCAGTAAATGGATAAGGCTGGCTGATCTTAGTCGTAATCTCCAGGTTCCGGGTCTCGCTCACCTGGTAAAAGCTGGCAATGGCGAAGTTGACCTCCTCCATAAAATTGATCTTCACCAGCGGGTTTTCGCGCCGGTTGTTGCGCGAAATACTGAGCAGGTCCACCACCAGGGTATCCAGCCGCTTGATGCTGCCCTCAATCAGGTCAACGCACTTCTCCCGCTGTTCTTTGCTGCTTTCACCCTTCAGGATGTTGAGCAAGCCCAATACGGTACGTAGCGGAGCCCGCAGGTCATGTGAAGCATGGTACACAAAGTTATCCAGGTCATTATTGACCTTCTGCAGGGTATCCAGGGTGCGCTGCATATCGCCTATATCCAGCAGCAGGGCCTCGGCTTCCTCCTCCAGTCTGTGAGCGCTCAGCAGGGCATGAAAGCCATTGATGTTAATTTTATAGGCATCAATACTTCCCTCTTCGTGCAGCAGGCGGGTCACCTCGGCTTCCTGTCCCGGCCCCATCAGTTCGGCAATATTTTCTGCAGGAAAAATACCATGAGCGGCCAGCAGTTCTTCCGCTTTTGGATTGGCATATATGATAGCGCCGTTCTCGATACGGAAGCGCAGGTAAGAAATAGGCAGGCGCTGCAGGGAAAAGTGCTCCTTGCTTGAAGCAAACGTAAAGCGGGTCTCGGTTACAGTACCCAGCACAAAGAGAGGCTGCCGGTTTTCATCTGATTCAAGTCCAAAGTTTACCAGCAAGCTTTTATAGCTGTCATCCTCCGTTTTGACCCTGATGATTCTTTGTGCATTGGCAAGCTCCCCTTTGCTGAGCTGCAGGAATAGCTTTTTGAGGCCAAACAAGTCACTGGGATGAAGCTTATCGGCAAGCAGCTCGGCGGGTGTACCACTGTTCTGGGGGTCAGCCATCAGCAGCGCATAGGCACTCTCAGAAAGCCAGCAATCATCAGCATTGAGTTGCCAGCGAAACAGGCCGATGCTGCTGCGCTTCATGCTCTGCTCATAAAGATGCAGCCTGTCAGAAAGCACAAAGTTCTCTCTGCGAAAGCGGGCCAGGCTCTCTTCCAGACGTCGGTTTTCTTCTTCCAACGCAACAATGCGCTTTTTCTGCTCTGTTTTTGATAGGGATTCCCTGGACATACCTGTAAACATCAATAAGAGGCCTCAGGGTTTAAGCTGTTTAGGTAAGACCCGTACCAAACATGGCCGAAGGGCGCTTCATGATGATTTGTCATGTAACAAAAATAATTTTTTATTTTGTTAAGCAAGCACAAATCACATGATAATTACACAAAAATGTAACAATAGTATACCATATAAAGGGTAAATCAACCAGGGAAGCATCTTAACACTACCTAGTGTAAATATACAGCTTCTGCATTTTCTTCCAGTACTACCTCTATGTGTTCTTCTAAGGTAGTGGCTAATTCATAACCCGTATAACTGGCCACAACCGGAAACTTAATATGGCTGCGGTTGACCAGCACGGCGATCTCCAGTTTTTTGAGCGGCTGCTCCAGGAAAGGCCTGAGGCTATAGGCCAGGGTACGGCCGGTATTGAGCACATCATCTACCACAATGACACTGCTGCCCTCCAGGTTTTCGGGTGCATCTTCCAGCCTGACTTCACACTGCCTCTGGGTAAATTTTTCCAGCTGGATTTTCAACAGCGACAAGGTGGAAGTTTCAAACTTAAAAGGACTGATCTGGACCAGCTCCGTGGCCAGCTTTTCAGCCAGCAGGTAGCCCCGGTCGTCAATACCGGCCAAAACCAGGCGTTCTTCGCCAAAGTTCCTCTCAAAGATCTCATAGGCAATGCGCCTGATCTTTTGTTGTATCTCCTCGGCATTTAATATGATGCGAGAGGAAGTAGGGATATTATGTTCCATAGGTAATTTGAGATGAAAGGTTGCAGGTTAAAAGTTTTTAAAGGTCTTCATGGTCCCCCGTTTGAAATGGAAATAACAAATATATGGCATTCTTCCATTGTCACCGCTTGAAACGAGGACATACGTATTGGGCATTTGTAAACGCCCTTTGATTTTGTAACCAGCAATTAGCAATGCACAAAAAATGGCAACAACGATGTACAGTTTGGTAAATATATCAAGCTTGAGATTGCTGGTCAAAAAAGAAGGAGCTATTATTTAGTCGGCAGCTTTTTCCGATTACACCTTCGTGCCCTTCTGGTAGAGGATACTCAAGAGGAGCTAGCAGAAGCCAATCAGTACCGAAAGTAAAACCATCAGATTAATGACAACATAGCTTTAGGGCTTATAAAAAATGAAGTAATAAATCTGTTTCTCAGTGAGAACCCTGAAGAGATTTACGGGCAACTTAAAGTTTCTCAGGCACACTGAAGCTGTCCGGCCTAATCGCTCTTATACCCTAGGGACAAAAGAAGAAATAAAAGAAGAGGCAAATATCAAACTTGGCACAACTACCGCAGAGCTATATAAGGCTGAACTAAACGGCATTGCCCGGCCACCCCTTTAAAGCCAATCCAGACAATATTGGGAGGTTGTAAGCCCTCATGTGGGTGCGAGATTGATGATGGGTTGAATACTCACCGTAGTAGTCTTCATTCCAATCCGGAACATCTTCTCCCTCTAACAAAGGAAAAAAATTTCTTCCCCTCACCACAAGATCTTTATCTAGCTTTATTTTCCCCAGGGATATTAAAGTAGGGAACCAGTCCAGTTAGGAGTATGGTCGAGCTTAGTAAATTTTAAGTGTAATGAATACGTTTAATTGAGATTTACCTGATCATATATGAACTTGATTCATTACTTTTAAGCATAACTAGCAAATTAAGACATGGCTGTGCACAGACCTTTAATTCAGGAAAATTATGAATCGCAGACCAAAATGTATGTAGCTGTTGACTGCATTATTTTTGGATTTGATAACGAAGAACTGAAGCTATTGCTGGTAAAAAGGGACTTTGAGCCCGAGAAAGGAAAGTGGTCCCTGATAGGTGGCTTTGTCGGGGAGGATGAAACTTCCTATGATGCTGCCGATCGTGTGCTGAAAATGCTGACAGGCCTGGATAAAATTTACATGGAGCAGGTAAGCGCTTTTTCCCGTCCTGACCGTGACCCGGTTGCCAGGACTATTTCAATCGCCTACTATGCACTTATCGATATTGAAACCCATAACAAAGAGCTGATCAGGAAGTATTCTGCGAGTTGGTTTTCTTTGAAGGAACTGCCCGCCCTGATTTTTGATCATGAAGAAATGCTGGCAGCCGCACTTACAAAGCTGCGCTACAACACCTCCATCAAGCCTATAAGTTTTGAACTGCTGCCAGAAAAATTTACCATAAGGCAGCTTCAGAAGCTATATGAGGCGATACTGAATGTAAAATTAGATAAAAGGAATTTTACGAAGAAAATTAACAATATGGATTTCCTTCTCAAGCTCAATGAAAAGGATATGAACTCATCCAAGAAAGGCTCTTACCTATACCAGTTTGATCCTGAAAAATACCACCGGAAGATGAAGGAAGGGATTTATTTCAAGTTTTAGCACTTAAAATTCCGGATAAAGCCGATGATTTCGGGCAGGTGGTCAAACTCCTCTTTTTCGTGGGTGGTATTGATGACGATGGTGCGTGCCCCTGAGCGTACCGCTGCCTCTGCTCCTACCGGGCTATCTTCAAATATCAGTACCTCAGAAGGGCTGAATCCCAGGATTTCCATGAGTGATAGGTAAATCTCAGGGTCGGGCTTCCCTTTTTTTACATTCCGGGCATGGAGAATGGCGTCAAAAAGATGCCTGATCTGCAGCGTATCCAGTACAAAATCCACATTTTCCGGAGGGGCGGCTGAACCAATGGCCATCTTGATACCACGACTCCTGATTTCTTCCAGGTAAATATCCAGACCCTCCACCAGGACGAGAGAATCCTTAAAGATTTCCCGGTAAGCTTTTTCCTTTTCAAAAGAATGCCGCCTGCGCTCATCAGGAGTCAACTGTTCACCAAACAGGCGCTCAAGAATTTCTTCATTGATACCGTGGACTTTTGCCCTGATCTCTTCCAGGGGAAGATCCATACCCAGTTCTCGCAGTTTGACCTGCCAGGCGCGATGGTGGACCATCATATTATCCACCATCGTACCATCCATATCAAAAATAACTGCCCTGACGTTACTTAAAGCCTCTGTAATCATTCACCCAAAGTTATGGCAGGCCAGTCATTCTGCCAACTGATTTCCCTGATTCTAAGTTTGGGCTTACCCTCATCTTTCGCATCATAGGCATGATACACCAGGTAGTCTTTGCCATCAAAAGTATA
>JBKHDR010000069.1:0-23463 GCA_046541235.1 Cyclobacteriaceae bacterium
TCCTGGCGGGATCACTGATAAACCTTCGTAACTAACTGATAAATAATAGTTTGCGAAGGTTTTTATTTTACTGAATCAAAATTTTTTAGGTTTTTTTTAGCTTCAAAAAACAGTTATACTAAGCTATGACCTTGTAATAAGGTCGATGTGGGTATGTGAATTTCTGTCTGTTCGAAGATCTTGAATTAATGATTATCTCTTCTAAAGTTATACTCGTTTCGTATTCAGCTTTGATGATGCTGATCAACTGATTCCACTCTGCTTTCTCTTCTTTAAACCCTTTCCAGAAGAGCATGAAATCAAAGTGCTGGCCGAGCGTATTGGTATTTTATCATCCGTCATTGTCCCCCTATGCTTACAAACATAACCCAATTGAACATCGGACCATGGAAGGAGCAGCCTTTACTGATTATGAGTTTGTCCACACCTTGATGCAAAAAACTACCACCAAGACCGGACTAAAGCTCAAAGTCAGGATAAATGATCTGTATTACCCGGTAGGCATCAAAACCGGACTCTGGAAGTAGGCTCTCATCGCCTTCAACCTCATCCGGTAGTACCTCATTTATTTTACAGATATGCGTACGTTGTGCTACTTTATGCTCATTCCCGATAGATAACTACCGGACTCAATGTCTTCTAAAGAGATCAAATAATTGATGTGAAAATCAATTGTTGTATCTATTTAATGTGACAGATTTAACCCATTTAAAGTAGACAAACTTAATTCTTGATCTGGAAAGTCTTTATTCTTTCTTTACAATAATTATTTAAACTTTTTTAGCATATTTTAAATTTTTTTAATATATCCCAATCTTTTTTAATATAATTCAATAATTAAATTGACATATAGTCAATTATTCCACCGTTACACTTTTGGCCAGGTTACGAGGCTGATCCACATTGCAGCC
Source organism: Cyclobacteriaceae bacterium (assembly GCA_046541235.1). Classification (GTDB taxonomy): domain Bacteria; phylum Bacteroidota; class Bacteroidia; order Cytophagales; family Cyclobacteriaceae; genus Catalinimonas. The sequence goes on from JBKHDR010000069.1 coordinate 912, forward strand.
GCGCATCACCGCTACATGATAAGATAGCAGTTGCAGAGGGATGACCGAGATCAGTGGCATAAGCAACTGATCGGCTTCGGGTACTTCCAGTACATGATCAGCCATCTCCACGATGTGCTTGTCACCCTCTGTTACGATAGCAATGACCTGTCCTTTACGAGCTTTAACCTCCTGTATGTTGGAGACGATCTTGTCGTAAGAACTGTCCTTGGTAGCAATGAACACTACCGGCATCTCTTTGTCAATCAGCGCGATAGGACCATGCTTCATTTCTGCGGCAGGATAGCCCTCTGCATGTATGTAAGAGATTTCCTTGAGCTTAAGGGCGCCTTCCAGAGCAACCGGGAAGTTGTAACCGCGGCCCAGGTAGATGGCATTGGTAGCCTCTTTATAAATATCGGAGATGTATTCTATCTTTTTGTTGAGTTCAAGCGCCTTCTCTACCTTGGCAGGAATGGCCTGCATTTCTCTGAGGAGCGACATGTACTTTTCTTCGGCTAAGGTACCCTTGCGGCGGCCTATCATCAAAGCAAACATAGTAAGTACAGTCAGCTGTGCAGTAAAGGCTTTGGTGCTGGCTACTCCTATTTCCGGACCGGCATGGGTGTAAGAACCAGCGTGCGAAGCACGGGCAATAGAAGAACCAACCACATTACAAACGCCGATCACGGTGGCACCTTTACTTTTGGCGAGTTCTACAGCAGCCAGGGTATCGGCGGTTTCTCCCGACTGAGAGATGGCAATGACGATATCGCCCGGGTTGACCACCGGGTTACGGTAGCGAAATTCAGAGGCATACTCTACCTCCACCGGGATACGGCAGATATCCTCAAAAATATACTCAGCCACCAGCCCGGCATGCCAGGAGGTACCGCAGGCTACAATCACAATGCGGTTGGCATTGACCATACGATCTATATAATCGTGGATGCCACCCAGGGTCAGCGTACCCTTTTCAGCGTTGAGGCGGCCTCTCATACAGTCACTGATAGACTTGGGCTGCTCATGAATTTCCTTGAGCATGAAACAATCAAAACCACCTTTTTCAATGGCTTCCAGTTCTATATCAATCTTCTGGATGTACGGGTCGGTAGGTACGTCGTTCAGGTCTTTGATGCTGAATTCTCCATCACGAATTACGCAAACTTCGTCATCATTGAGATAGACCACTTCGTTGGCATATTCTACGATGGGCGTGGCATCAGAGGCAAGAAAAAATTCTCCTTTACCCAAACCCATTACCAGCGGACTGGATTTACGGGCTGCGATAAGTGTATTTGGTTCATCAGCTGACATTACCACGATGGCGTAGGCACCCACAACCCGCTTCAGGGCGATACGAACTGCTTCTTCCAGAGAGAAACCATTGTGCTGTTTTACATCTTCAATAAAATGAATAAGTACCTCGGTATCGGTTTCACTTACAAAGCTGTGTCCCTTGTGCTGCAGTTCCTTCTTAAGTACATCGTAATTTTCAATAATACCATTGTGAATGACAGCCAGCCTGCCATTGCCCGAATAATGCGGGTGGGCATTTTTATCACTGGGCTCTCCGTGGGTAGCCCAACGGGTATGTCCCATACCTATTTTACTGTCGAGTTGCTGGGTTTGTACCTCAGCTTTTAAATGCTCTTCCAGGTCAGAAACTTTCCCTTTTTTCTTATATACCTGGAGACCATCTTTAAACAGAGCAAGTCCTGCACTATCGTAGCCCCGGTATTCAAGGCGTTTTAGGCCCTTCAAAACAACTTCGTGAGCCTGGCGGTGGCCAATATAGGCGACTATTCCACACATAAAATTTGAATTTAAAAAACGATGAATAAAAAAATAGTAACAAAAGCAGTGCAAAACACATCGCGACCGAAAAAACTATCAGGATTCTGTTAAAATACTCCAGAAAAATGCGGTCTGTAAGATGTAATGTTGCCAGCGTTTTGTTGGTTTAAAAAAATAAAAAAATGTTTATCGTGCATGCTGCATCAGCATTTAATTTGTTTCCGTTTCGGCAGTGCGCTGTTCAAAAATATGCCTGAGAATATGCTCATCGTCGTCGCTCAGCTCGGTGCCACGGCGTTGCATAACACTTCTGGCTACTTCCAGTGCCTTGTCAATACGGTAAAGTATGGGATCGGGTGCGCATCCCCAGCTGAAGGAGGGAATAAAGCGGGGCGGATAGCCTGCGCCAAAGATGTTGGCAAAAACCCCGATGACACTCCCGGTGTTAAACATCGTATTGATGCCGCATTTGCTGTGGTCACCCATCATCAGTCCGCAAAACAGTTCTCCACTGTCTTCAAAACGCCGCGAGGCATAGTTCCATAAGTTGACCGGCTGGTAATTGTTTTTCAGATTGGATGAATTTGTATCTGCGCCAAAATTACACCATTCACCTATCACAGAGTTGCCCAGGAAGCCCTCGTGTCCTTTATTACTGTTGCCAAACACCACCACATTCTTAACCTCACCTCCCAGCTTGGAATAGGGGCCGATGGTAGTGGCCTCTCTGATTTTACTGCCGATATTGACATGTGCGCCTTCCAGGATAGCACAGGGGCCTTTGATTACTGCATTCTCATGAATGGTGACATTTTTCCCGATGTAAACCGGCCCATTTTCGGCATTAATAATAGAGGCCCTGATAGATACACCTTCCTCAAAAAATACATCCTCTGCCGGGCCGTAAATAATACTATGCGCATCCTGCATGGGCTGAGATGAACGACCCCGGGTGTAGAAGCGGAAATCCTGCTCAATCTGCCCGGCATTTAATGAAAAAATATCCCAGGTGTGGGCGAGCATCTGTAGCTCTCCTGTGTAATCATCTGATGAATAACTGTTGGCAGTTTCGCTGATGAACGCTATTTTATGTTCATAATCAGGGCCAGTGGTAGCGGTTATTTGAGAAAGATCCCGGGAGGAGGGGCGAAGGGCAATGATCTGATCTCCCCGCCTTAGCACCTGGCCTTCTTTTAGAGCTTTCACAGCTTTGGCTAAAGCTTGATCCGGGCATACAGCTGCATTCAGCAGCAGGGCCTCAGCAGTAGCAGGTTTGGGGTATTTTCCCTGCAGGTAGTCTTCTGTGATATAAGAGATGGCTGCAAGCTGATCACCTGTCCGCAGGTACAGCTGCCATTTTCGCGACATGTTAAATATCCCGCAGCGAATCTCTGCAACCGGCCTGGTCAGCGTAAATGGCTTCAGCGATTGCCGAACAGCAGGAGGATCAAAAAATATCAGATTCATGAAGAATAAAATTGAGCCAGCACCCTATGTTTTCCAAAACTTCATTACAACAGCACAAAAGCGGGCGTAAAAATTTCAGTTAAAAATACTTACAAGTTAAGCCATTTGAAGCTAGAGGTTTAACATCTAAGAAACTGACTTGTTAGTCAGAAAATCAGTTGAAACGATAAGGCTGCAGATAAAAGGCTTCTTGAGGAACGCTATCGTACACCTGTATCTCAGTAAGGCCTCTCTGCCCACGGTCACCTGAGAGTTTGATACTGCCGTATTGCTGGTAATTGTCCCAGGGCGTTACGATGTTGGGAGTGTCCAGAGCGGCATCCCGGTAATAGGCCCACTGCCGCACCAGCCGATCATCTTTATCTACGTATACCCGGTATTTATTTTCAGGGGTGAAGCCTACCTGATCAAAGCGGAGTTCCAGCACATCAGCAGTTTCTCCGGCCTGGGTGGTATCCTCGCCTACATAAGTGAGAGTGACACCACTATCTTTGAGCTTGTAGGGCATAACCAGCCAATAGCTGTCGTTCACCCATATTTTTTTACCCTGCTCTATATACTTGCTCAGCGAATCGGGCTGCGTCATTTCTTCTCCGCCTATCATCACCCTGCCGGTATCGGCTGCTACGTTGATGATGTAGATACTGGAGTCTTCGGGCACATCAATCCTTACATTACCCGTCTGCTTGTCCCACAGCAGGTGGCGGCGTCCGAAGAAGTTCCAGGCAAGATAGCGGGTGCTATCCCAGGCTGCGCGTCCGCCCATGGCCTCCATCACCTCATCGGCAATGGCAATGGCCTCCGGGTCAGAAGAGGCTTCGTTGAAGTCTTCGGCAGGAGGGTTAGCTACGCTAAGGCCTGCTCCACTAATTTCTGACATTCTGTCTTCAGTCTGTGGCCCACAGGAAAACAAGCCCAATAAAAGCAGGGGAAGTAAAAATATACTGGATTTCATAGGTGATAAGGTTTCGTTCGGGAGAAAAGGCTTCTCGGTAAGGAAGTCAATGTTAGTTAATTTGTGCTAAAGCTACATTTATAGCTCAAACTAACAAAATCGGCCCGAAATCAACAACATTTAATGCTTCACAGTGTCAGCATCCAGGGGTTGCTTACGCTGCCTGAGACTTTCTATATAAAATATAGACTTCCTGCTGGCCATTTCAATTTCTTCAAGCTTGAGGCGGATCTCCGTATCGGTCAGGTTGTTTTTTGAGAGCATCTTTCTCAGGCTGAGTAGTTGTTCCTCCAGTTCCTTGTTCTGAAGCATCCTGAGAGAAGGACGCATTTTGTGGATCATAGCTCTCAGTGCGGTAATATCCCTTTTTTCGGCAAGATGGCTCACTTCTTCCTGCAGCAGATAGAGGCTGCGCCCCAGAGACTCAAGCAGGGTATGAGCAAATTCGGCATCCTTTCCGTATTCGGCCAGGATATGTTCAAGGGTATAGCTATCTTCTGCGCCTAATGTATGATGCTGAAGTTCGGTCTCTTCCAGAGGTTCACTTTTTTTCAGGTACCTGGCCAGGAGGACATTCAGCACCTCGGGTACAAAAGGCTTGGAAAGATAGTCGTTCATACCCGCCTGCTGTGCTTTGATACGTACATCAGCCACTACATCGGCCGTAAGGGCAATGATAGGTATATCAGCATAAGCATCACCCATAGCCCTGATGGCTCGGGTAGCTTCGTAGCCGTCCATTACAGGCATCTGTAGGTCCATGAGGATGATGTGGTACTGTTGGCTGCTGACCATCTCCAGCGCTTCCTGCCCATTCTGGGCAAAATCCACTTCGGCGCCCATCTTGCGCAGGAAGTTAGATGCCACCATGCGGTTGGCATGATTGTCTTCTACCAGCAGTATGTAATTTCCTTTCAGGCTGATAAGTCTTTCCTCCTGTATGGTCTCTATTAGTTCGGAGGCGGTGCTGTTATCCGTTTCATAAGGTATTTCGCATCGAAAGGTGGAACCTATGCCTTCCAGGCTGTTTACCTGCATCTCTCCATCCTGGATGTCTATCAGTTTTTTGGTGATAGTAAGGCCCAGTCCGGTACCTCCGAATTTACGGGTGGTATTTTCTTCTGCCTGAGTGTAGCTTTCAAAAATGGTATCCAGCTTATCTTTGCTGATGCCTATGCCGCTGTCTTTGACGATGATGGTCAGCTGAGTTATGCCATGAGGCCTGGGCTCGGCGCCCATGTGTATACTGACAAATCCCTTCTCGGTAAACTTGATGGCATTGCTTACCAGGTTGTTCAGTACCTGGGTCAGCCTAACCTGGTCGCCAATTACAGCAGCGGGTACCTGAGGGTCTACTTCCGTTCTGAGCTCAAGTTTCTTTTCTTCAGCGCGAATAGTAAAGGCGTTTTCAACATCTGCCAGTACTTCTCTGGGGCTGAAGCTTATTTTTTCCAGCTTCACCTTTCCGGCCTCTATTTTAGATAGATCAAGTATGTCGTTGATAACGATGAGCAGATGGTTAGCCGAAAACTGCAGGCTCCTGAGATAGTCCATCTGATCCGGGCGGGGTTTCTCATCCAGCATCAGCCTGGTCATACCCATGATCACATTGAGAGGGGTGCGTATCTCGTGGCTCATGGTAGAGAGAAAATCCTGACGGGCAGAGGCTTTGCGTTCAGCTTTTTCCTTGGCTTTCTGCAGGAGTTTTTCGCTCCTCACATGGTGGCTGATGTCGTAAGAAACAAGTGTAAAGCCGATATGATGCCCTGAAGAATTGATGGTTGCCGCACAATTGAGGTGTACTGGAATCTTACGGCTACTTTTGTGTGCTACGGTAAATTCTCCTTCCCATGACTTCTTGTTTTGTATTTTTTTTAGCAGTAGCTGACTACTTTGCTGCTGATCTTTTCTGATAAGGATATCTGTAGCTTTTTTGCCAATCACCTCGTGGCTTTTCCATCCGTAAACTTTCTCGGCGCAATGGTTCCAGTAAATGATATGGTACTGCACATCAGTGGCTATTACAGCAGTTTCTACCTGGTCAAGGAGCTGTGCCTGGAATAGGATCTTCTGTTCGGCTTCTTCAAATTCATTGATCTGCCGACGCAATCGCTGTGCGGCTTTCTCAAGGTCATGGGTACGGAGTTTAACCAGTTGTTCAAGGTTTTCCTGCTGCTTCTGTAGGGCTTTTTCCGCCCTTACCCTCTCCTGTATTTCTATTTCCAGCTGTGCATTGCTGCGTCTCAGGGCAGCCGCTGAGGGGATTTTGAGGATGCGCGGTATTGCTGGCCAGAGCATCGTTGCTGTAGCTACTGATACCAGAGCAGTCAGAGCCTTCAGCGTACTAGAAAAATGATATGAGGTATGCCAGATATTGTAAACGGCAGTCAGATGGGTCATGCCGCAGAGCACGATAAAGGCAATAAATAGCATCAGCAATGGTTGCGCTTCTTCTATATCGTTGCGCTTTTTCATGATGCGATAAATTCCCAGCGGGATGGTAAAATAAGCCAGGGCTATAAGGGTATCAGATACAGCATGAGGCCAAACAATTTCTGGCAGCCAATTGAAGCCACTGCCTATGGGCATCAGCTGCTGCCCTATGTTTTTAAGGTCATGGCGTAGCAGCTCAAATAGGATAGTTGCGTATTGCCAGCCATACATTATTAAGTTCACTAATACTTTCATGTCAAGAAAAAATAATTGCTCCTCACTTATATCTCTTCCAATCCTGCTGTTATTAAAAAATGATCTTAGTAGATCTATGTGTTTCTCTGTTTAGTGAGAACTTTTGCTTAGCAAAATATCTTCGCATGTTTACGCTTTTCTGGTCTTTTTTGACATAAACAGCGTGCATATCTGCTCAGCTAAAATTTATTTCTTAGTAAATGTAAATATGTGGCACTTCAAATAGGTGAAGGAAAGAGGATAAAAATTACATGGTGGTAACAGGCTGTAATACGCATGAAAAACAGGGCCAGATCGGCTTGTTTAGAAGCTAAAAAAACAATAGGTAAGATGATTACTTAAATTTTTGAAAAAACGAAATAGCTATTTTTGATTAATTATCAAAGTATATATACTCTTTATTTTTGGGTAATTTGCGAGTTTTCAACTGTTTAAGGATGGATGTCTGTAAGTACCTATATGTACTCCAGTGTAGTTTTCTTTAAATTCTATATACTTTTTGAGAGCAAACTTGCTTGAACTAAAAGCAATATCCTCCCAGGGAATACTTGCTTCATCCACTAGTTTTACTTCTAAACTTTCACTTCCGCAAGAAAAAACTGGTTTTTTCATATTTGCCAGAAAATGCAGATACACCTGATTTACATGTGGCAGGTTGTAAATGCAGTGAAGTTTTACAATTTCCACTTCAGCCCGGGCTTCTTCCCAGGTTTCCCTGAGCGCTCCTTCCTGTACGGTCTCTCCATTTTCCAGGTAGCCGGCGGGCAGATTCCACAGGCCATAGCGGGGCTCAATAGCTCTCTTACAGATGAGTATTTTTTCTTCATATACAGGCAGGCAGCCTACCACCAGTTTGGGATTCTGATAGTGGATAGTCTCGCAATGACGGCAAAAGTAACGCGCCCGGTTATCGCCTTCTGGTATTTCAAAATTCAGCTGATCGCTGCCACAGTTGCTGCAATAATTCACTTGATAGTTTTTATGTCCGCAGATAAATTAGGGAATGTAAAAGATTATGAAAAGGATAGAGGCATAAAAAAAGCCCCCACATGGGTGGAGGCTTCTGGCTTATGCTTAAGAAGTGACTTATTTCTTATCCTTGTCGTCTACTTCTTCATACTCTACGTCAGAGACATCATCGCCTTCGGCAGTGCTACCGCCTGCGCTCTGTCCGGATTGTCCGCCAGTAGGGCCTTCAGCACCGGGGGCACCCTGCTGGGCACCAGCGGCCTGGTACATCTCCTGAGAAGCGTTCTGCCATGCAGCATTTAGTTTCTCCATAGCGGCATCAATGGCAGCCAGGTCCTGCTTACTATGAGCTTCTTTCAACTGGGCAAGCGCATCTTCAATAGGCTTTTTGTTACCTTCAGAAAGCTTATCGCCGTATTCTTTCAGCTGCTTTTCGGTTTGGAAGATCAGGGAATCAGCCGCATTGACTTTCTCCACTTTTTCTCTTTCCTGCTTGTCAGCTTCGGCATTGGCTTCGGCTTCCTGACGCATCTTGTTGATCTCCTCATCCGTCAGGCCTGAAGATGCTTCAATGCGAATCCTCTGCTCTTTGCCAGTACCTTTATCTTTAGCTGACACGTTCAGGATACCGTTGGCATCAATGTCAAATGTTACTTCAATCTGGGGTACACCTCGGGGAGCCGGCGGAATACCATCCAGGTGAAACCTACCGATGGTACGGTTCTGACTGGCCATCGGGCGCTCACCCTGCAGTACATGTATCTCTACTGATGGCTGGTTGTCAGAAGCCGTTGAGAATACCTCAGATTTTTTAGTAGGGATAGTGGTATTAGACTCAATCAGCTTGGTCATCACACCTCCCATAGTTTCAATACCCAGTGAAAGAGGAGTTACGTCCAGCAGCAGTACGTCTTTTACATCTCCTGAGAAGACACCTCCCTGGATTGCAGCTCCTACGGCTACCACTTCGTCAGGGTTTACACCTTTAGAGGGCTTTTTACCGAAGAATTTCTCTACTTCTTCCTGTATCTTGGGTACACGGGTAGAGCCTCCAACCAGGATTACCTCGTTGATTTCAGAGGCGGAAATGCCTGCGTCCTGCACGGCTTTGCGGCAGGGCTCCAGCGTTCTCTGCACCAGGTCGTCGATGAGTTGCTCAAACTTGGCACGGCTCAGGGTGCGTACCAAGTGTTTGGGCACCCCGTCTACCGGCATGATGTAAGGCAGGTTAATCTCGGTGCTGGTAGCACTGGAGAGCTCAATCTTGGCTTTTTCAGCTGCTTCTTTGAGGCGCTGCAGGGCCATAGGGTCTTTTCTGAGGTCAATGCCTTCGTCTTTCTTAAATTCGTCGGCCAGCCAGTCAATGATTTTGGCGTCAAAGTCGTCACCACCCAGGTGTACATCACCATTGGTAGACTTTACTTCGAATACGCCGTCGCCCAGCTCAAGAATAGAGATATCAAATGTACCACCACCCAGGTCATAGACGGCGATGGTCATATCTTTGTTTTTCTTGTCAAGACCGTAGGCAAGGGCTGCGGCGGTAGGCTCGTTGATGATACGCTTTACATTAAGACCTGCGATCTGCCCGGCTTCTTTGGTAGCCTGGCGCTCAGCATCATTAAAGTAAGCAGGCACGGTGACAACCGCATCAGTTACAGTAGTGCCGAGATAATCTTCAGCGGTAGACTTCATCTTCTGAAGGATCATGGCTGAGATTTCCTGAGGCGTGTATTGGCGGTCACCGATCTTGACCCTTACGGTATCATTGTTTCCTTTCTCCAATGTGTAGGAAACATTTTTCATCTCAGAAGTAACATCAGAGTATTTTTTACCCATGAAACGTTTTACTGAGCTAATCGTATTCTGAGGGTTGGTAATGGCCTGGCGCTTGGCGGGGCTACCAACTTTTCTTTCTCCCTTTCCACTGTCCAGAAAAGCGACCACGGAGGGGGTTGTTCTGCCACCCTCATTGTTAGGGATAACGACGGGCTCATTACCCTCCATTACCGCTACACATGAGTTGGTAGTACCTAAGTCTATTCCTATAACTTTTCCCATAATATCTTGTATTCGGTTTGATAATTTCAATTTCAGGTAAAAATTATCAATGCGTGTGCCAAGCGGAAGGTGTATGTCAGATTGTCAGATATGGATAAGGTGATACTTATCTAAGCAAAACATCAGTCCTGATCTGGCACAGAAAAGAAGAAGGGAAAAGTAAAAAGCCAGAAAAAGGCGACATAATTGCCGCCTCTGGTTTTATCTACTGCCATATCTGGCCCTGAGATATTCATGATGACTGTGGTCAGCCGGTGGCTTCATCTTTTTCCAGGCGCGTACATCCTGCATACCTGCCTCAAAATCAGCGATTTCCTGTTGCATGTGTGCCACCCTCTCCGGGTGCTGGTCTGCCAGGTTGTTCTGCTCGCCCGGGTCATCTTTAAGGTTAAATAAAAGGATGCCGTGAGCCGGTTCTCCTTCATAAGTATAAGCAGGGCCGTAAGGCGTATCGCGCGGCAGCTTCAGTTTCCAGTCACCGTTTCGGTAAGCAGCTATCTTACCGGTATTGTGCAGGTAGTAAAAAAGCTGTTTGCCCTTCCTCTCTCCTTCACCCAGTAGTACCTGTGCGATATTTTCACCATCTATGGGTCGGTCGTCCGGTACTTTTCCACCGCTAAGATGGGCAAAGGTGGGAAACCAGTCCATCATATTGTGCATGCCTTCCACGACCTGCCCCGGTTTGACTTTGGCTTTCCACTGCATTACTGCAGGTACGCGCATTCCGCCCTCAAAAGTGGTCTGTTTGCCGCTGCGTAGTGGACCTGCCGACCCGCCATGTTCTATCATCGTAACCCAGGGGCCATTGTCACTGCTAAAAACGATAATTGTATTTTCCTCAATCCCTGCTTCCTGCAGTTTGCCCATGATCTGTCCTACACTCCAGTCCACTTCCTGTATGACATCTCCATAAAGCCCCCGCTGTGAGCTGCCTTTGAAGTCATCCGAGACGTATAGCGGTACGTGGGGCATGCTATGGGGCATATAAAGGAAAAACGGGCCCTCTTTATGGTTTTCAATAAACTGCAGGGCTTCACGAGTATACTCTTTCACGTTCTGGCTCTGGTCCACATCTTCATTTACCACTTCCTCATTGCGCAGGTAGACTACTGCTTCCATATCATTGCTGTAAGGAATGCCAAAGTAGGTGTCGAAGCCACGACTGGTAGGCAGAAACTGCTTATGATGGCCCAGGTGCCACTTGCCTACGATACCCGTAGCGTAACCGGCCTCTTTGAGCATCTGTGCCATGGTGACTTCTGAAGTATCCATACCGGTCCAACTCTCAGGAAAGAAAACTCCGTGTATGCCGTCGCGATGCGGGTAGCGTCCGGTCATCAGGCCGTAGCGGGAGGGGCTGCACACAGGTGAGATGGAATAAAACTCTGTAAACCTGATACCATTCTCCGCAATACGGTCAATATGGGGCGTTTTTATATCTGTAGCCCCATAGCAGCCCAGGTCGCCATAGCCCAGGTCATCGGCGTAGATGAAGATTATATTAGGCTGGTCGGCGGCTTGTTCTAAGCTTGCGGGTCGCTCCTCGGCAGTAGAAGTACAGGCGCAGAGTAGTACCAGCAGAGCAAAGATCAAGAGATTTTGGTTTTGTAGAGGCATAGCTTTCGGTTGTCTGTTAGGTGTTGTAAGTTTTTCAGTCGTAAGGCTGCACGATGTATGGTGTTTTGCAGCGCTTAGTACACCTCAAAATACAGAAATATCTCTATTCACGTCAACTAAATTTGCTTTGTCACTTTTGTATTTATAATAGACTTTATTACGGTTAGTTTAACATGTGCTGGTACAGAATGGATAACAATCAAATTCATCATCCTTGTCTCCGACGAGGATGAACGAGATGGGCGTTTTAAAACGTCCTGTCTGGTCAAGGCGGCGATACAATCGCCTTTATCGCCCATCCTCTTCGCAGAAGAGGATGAGATGATGATTGGCTTACAATATCAACCTTAACATTCTTTAAATAATATGAATTAGTTAAATTAGGGTATCAGCCAAAACAAGAAGAGGTATGGGGTATGGATTTGCAAAACTAGGACAAGAATCTCTAAAGAGAAACAGAGAATTAAAGAATCAGCGCAAATCTATGGGTGATAATCCTTATGCTGCGAATAAAACGGAAAGACAGGAAAAAGAGAGTCATTACACAGAACTAAAGCAGTGGAGAAATGCCAAAGACAAAAAAGAGAAAAGGGTGAAAAGGATCGTTTATGCCATCATGATTGTGATCATAATTTCGGTTTTGGTATTTACCCATTTTATTCAATAATTAAGCTAATTTAGAGTTGTAATTGATATACAACAGCAGATATATTTAGCCCACTCTATCAGCTGACATACTTTTATGTGTTAAGAAATCCAACAGAGTGAAAATTTATAAAGCCAACAGAAAAGGGTTGTTCTTATTCAGAAAAAAGGCTTGTCGGGAGACAAGCCATGAATAATAGATTCCTTTTTCGGATGTTCATGCCACTTATACGCTCCAGGGTTTGCGCATCTTACGGCTCAGGTGCTTATTAGCCTCTTTGTCTTTTACAAACTCTTCCTTTTCGGGATCCCATTTAAGCGGACGGTTCAGTTCGTAGGCGATGTTGCCAATGTTACAGACGGTCGCAGTGCGATGCCCTACTTCCACATCACAGATGGGCTTCTCACCTCGCCGGATACCATGCAGCCAGTCGCGGTAGTGATCGTAGCTTTTATAAAGATGCTTGTCCTGTTGTGTGATGGATTGACCTACCAGCTTATCAGGCAGGTTAAGAAACTCCCGGCTTACCTCTATAGTACCTTCAGAACCTACAAACTTTATTGCGTTTCCCTTACCGAAATCTTCCCTGACCATAGGGATACCATTGGCATAACGGTAAGTAAGTACCGGGTAATCTTTTCCATCGGGTGGAATGACCTCCACCGGTCCCGAATTGTCCATGCCCAAGGCCCATTGTGCAATATCAAACATATGCGCGCCCCAGTCGGTCATCATGCCGCCGCCATAATTTTTGCAGTAGCGCCAGCGGGGCCATCCATCCCAGCTGATGGGAGGGGCAAAGAAGGAGCTGTAGCCGCGATCCGGGGCAGGCCCGAGCCACATATCCCAGTTAAGTGCAGCAGGTGTAGGTTCATCAGGCTGCTCACAGGCATCAGGAGGGCCCCCTACGCTTACTACTACCTGTTGTATATCGCCTATATAGCCATTGTACACCAGTTCCGCCGCACGATGGAAATCATCCCATGAGCGCTGCATACTACCTGTCTGAAAAACGATATTATTACGGCGGGCGGCCTCTACCATAGCCCTGCCTTCCCTAACGGTGAGGGAAAGTGGTTTCTCACAATAAACATGTTTACCTGCATCAGCGGCGGCTATAGAAGCCAACGCGTGCCAATGATCAGGCGTTGCCACGATCACTCCATCAATATCCGGCCTTTTGAGCATCTCGCGGAAATCTTCAAAGGTGGAGATGCCCTGGTAAGAAGACTGCTCTTTCTGTGCAGCATAATGCTCAGAGGCTTTCTGTACAAAGTCCGCCAGTTTTTCCTTATCTACATCGCAGGCTGCTGTAATCTGTATTTCAGGAATTTCGATGAATTTTCGTAGAAGTGTGCCTCGGCCCTGCTTGCCTGTTCCTATGTAGGCCAGGTTAAACTTATCACTGGGTGCCACATGGCGGCTGCCGCCCAGTACATAAGAAGGCACAATGCTGATGGTTGCCAGGCTGGCCAGGCTGTGTTTCAGAAAGCTGCGGCGTGAGTCGGACGGAGCTTGTTTTTTTTTCATGCTGATATAGGTTGTTATTAGCTAACCAATATAAAAGTTTTTACAGCATGTAGTCAAATAACAGGGAAAAAGAAGGTAGGAGCTTACTCGGTATGAGTCTTCTTTCGGGATTGTTCTTCCATGAGCTGCTCAAGCGCATTTTCAATGTCTTCTATGGAGACAATAATCTGTCGGATATTGGTCAGTCTCTCTACAGACCTGAACCTTTCACCATTTTTAAGTCCGTAGGTTGCTTTGGAGGTCTGATCGAGGTCGGCTTTCAGTTGCTCCACGATGAGCTGGATATTCCGGTCTTTCATCACTCGTTTAATTTAGTTGTGTTTTATCAAGCTAGGTATTAAAGGTACTGAATCCTATGCGATTCAGAACCATTAAAATTACGCTTAATTATGAAGAATGTTAAATTATGTTGGTTTAGTTAAAAATCTTGTTGTTAAAGTTTAATATTATTTAACAATTTGATAACCCAAGCGGCTAACGGGAGTACTAAAGGTGTAGGGTGTGTCCGCTTTTGAACATTTGCCCGGCATCAAGAAACAGTTTCTTAAAAAAAAAGTCTGAGTAGACAGAGGAATTGAAAGGCCTGTCTTTTTTGCTTAAGGATTAACGGAAGTCTATGTTGTAATAATTGCTTCTCAAAGATGAGTATAAATGACAGTTTGATATGCGTATCAGTAGTAAGATTTACAGTAATGTGTACCAAAAAATAATTAGGTATAAATAAGCGCTGCAAATGGAAAGAATCTATCAGACCGAAAACTGTCCATCTTCTGTTTTTTTAGTAGCAATCTAACAAAACACTTATACAACTACCCTCTTATGAATTCCTTTCAATTTAACTCGTTTAGTCATCAGGAGAAGATCCTTTTTTTACAGAATGAAGGTGTGCATCTGACCACACGCACTACCGACTACTACTATATCAAGCTGTATAGTGTAAACGGGTACTACATTGAAGTATGGACCTACAGTCATCTTCCCTGGGAAGGCATAGTAAAAATCAAACTATTACACAACACCAGTATGCTCAAACCCTATTTGAGCAAAGAATTTTTCGAAAAGATAAGTATAGGATGATAATACCTCATTCCTGACAGTTGTGTAACTGATTTTTTTCAGGTTTCTGCCAAAAATATGAGCGTCATTTTTTCGGCAGATTTTTTTTTTTGATGAGCTAACTATAAGAAGGATGCTCTTGAGGGCCTTAAATCTTATATTCAGCTCATTTTATCACATTTACTTCAATTGAATGGTAAATGATTTTTTGAGAATTGCTTAAGGTGTAATTTGGGTTAATAATCATAAATGCCAAAGTGATGATTTTACGTAATAAAGCGGCACTCAGGATAAATTATGACTATGTCAGGGATGTTTTTAGCACCGAGCAGGAGTGCCTTGATTTTATGAGATCGCTCTTGCTTGAGTTCAGTGATGCAAGCGAGTGTCTTAAAAAAGCAATACAGGGCAAAGACTTATTACTTTACAGAAAAACCTTGCATTATGTGGGTGGCCACCTTGAAATGCTGGGCATGTATGAGTTCAAGAATCAGCTCGAGGAGATAAAATCGTTGCTGGCAGATGAAAGTACGGAGGCCCTTCATGCATCAGCTTACGTATTAATTGCTGACACTTTTGCGGCTATTGAGCGGCAGGTTTACCAGGATTGGCAGCTCAGCTGATCAAAGTGGCAAACTGATACGGCAAAGCAGCCTGTCCTGCATTTCCAGTTCAAAACCAGCCTTTAATTGCCTAAGTAGTGCCTGTATAATTCTGTTTCCGAAATCATCTAGCACGAGCGTTTCTTCTTCATGCTCACCGTAGAAACGAACTAATAAATGAGCTTTCTCCACTTTTATCTCCAGGCCGGGCTGTGTGTTTTCGTACCTGCTGCGGTAGCAGTAGAGCAACTCAGCCAGCACGATGGCCAGAGTATAGGCGGTGTCTACCGGCAGATAAATTTCCTCCAGGCTGAGGCTGGGTACCGGAGATGGGGGGGCAAATTGCCACAGCTTTATCAGTGGGGTCAGATAAGTCTCCAGCAGTAGGTCGTCCCGCAACTGATAAGCCTGCTGATAGGCCATGGCCACAGCCTTAATCCTGTTCTGAGCCCTCAGGAGTTGCTTTCTGCCACTGCTTTCTTTGCTGAGGGCATTTGCATGCAACTGCATCAGTCCTTCAATTTCCATCAAAAGGTTCTTAAAGCGATGGCTCATGTCCCGCAACTTCTCCTCCTGCTTTGCCACCTGCCTTTGCAGGTTTTCCAAATCCTGGCCATGTTCCTCAGGAAGGGAGATGATCTCCATTTTGTAGCGCCTGCCAGCTGGGGTAATCAGCCGGCTGGTGATCGTCTGTACCATCAGGGTTTGGCCTTCTTTGCTGATCCAGGGCCACTGAGCCGCGTTTTCATTAATCTTTTCGCTTAGGTACTCCTGGTGGAGCATAAGGGCGTATTTCCTGATTTTCTCCGGAAGCAGTTTGCTGAAGTTTCTGCCTTTCAGTTCAGCAGAAGTGTAGCCTAATATATGCGCAAAGAGGTTATTACATTCTACAATGGTACCCTGCATGTCGGTGATGCAAAGGCCCGCACTCAGATGCTTGCCCAGGTTTTTCATAAAGTGTGCTCCGCTCCAGCCTTTGAGATCCTCTTCAAATCCCTGGTTTACACTATTCTCATTCATAAGTCAAGTATTAATTTGAAATACTTAATTTTTTTAGTAATTGCTACTGAAGTAAAAAGCCACAAAAAGGATGGCTAAGTATTCAATCTAAATTTTTCTGCAGGTTTGATGTTCAAAAAAAAGCTAAAAAACCGTATGAAGTGCTGATTTTGCTATCTTGTATGGTATACAGCAACGGAATTATCCCGGATGGTCAAATCCTGAGCTATTGTCCTTGCTTCTGTCAGCCTGGATTCATATTACTATTTATGGATAAAAAAAGCTAAATTTGATGGTATTTCAGCTTGGTCTCTCCCTAGAGGTATAAGTTATTTTTTCCCATTTGTCATTGCCATATGAGTAACAATGCAGGTTCACCCGAGAGAAACAAAGGCCGCCAGATATCTTTATCAGAAAGAAAGCTTCAGAATATTAAATCAAGAGTAGAAGGTACTGAGAGCAACAATGTCAAGCAGATCATTGAAGCCATGCCGATCGGTATCTGTATCACCAGCGAGGAGGGTATCTTCGAGATGGTCAACGCTGCTTATTGTCAGTTATATGGTTATGAGCCGGAAGAACTGATAGGTGAGCATTTTGTCATGGTAGTGCCTGATGAGTACAAGGTAATGCTCAGCGGCCTGCACGATCGCTTTATGGGGCAGGAGTACGAAATGATGGATGAGTGGGAAGTACAGGACAAGCATGGAAACCGTAAGGCGATCCTGGCTAATGCTGCTTATCTGAAAAATGAAGGAGGAAGACCACAAAAAATGACTTTTGTGGTGGATATCAGCAATATCAAAGATACAGAAAACAGGCTTAAGCAGACTATCCAGATTCTTAATGCAAAGATAGACGCCCAGGAGGCAGCAGAAAGCATGATGGTACACGACCTGCGTAATCCTGTTACTTCCATTATCAGTATAGCAGAGATGCTGCGCAATCGCGAACTGCCCAAAGAAGAGCTCAGGTGGATAGATAAAATCAAGGATCTCGGGGAGAAAACCCTGCGGCTGATGAAAACGGCCTCCGATTTTACCAAGATGGAGCGAGGTACTTATCGCCTGGAAATCAGTGAGTTTGATTTGTTTAAGCTTTTCCAGGACATCATGAAGGAGGTGAGGCCAATCATCCGCAGCAAAGAGGTAGAGCCGCTGATCAGCTACGATGCCCATACCTATACCCTGAAGGATGATGTCAAACATCCGGAAATCAAGATGAGGGCCGATAAGCTCTACATAGAGCAACTACTTACCAACCTGCTCATCAACGCTATGGAAGCCTCACCTGAAGGCGCAAGAGTTACCATACAGGTGTTTAAAACAAACCCGGTGATCATCACGATACACAACCAGGGAGCGGTACCTGAAGAAATAAGGTCGCAGCTTTTTGAAAAGAACATTACCCACGGCAAGAAAAGCGGGCAAGGGCTGGGAGCTTACATTGCCCGCATGATTGCCCGGCAGCATCACGGCGATATCACTTTTGTCAGCTCTGAGGAGGAAGGCACCACCTTCACCGTTAGCATTCCTTTGCTGGAAGAAGATAAATGAAAAAAGCCCTGCTGATAATCACCGGCAGGGCTTTTTAGGCTATGATACATTCAGGACTCAGCGGCCGCTTTCGGCAGTAGCTTCTTTGCCAATAGAGATCATATTAGTGAGCAGTCGGTAAGCCCCGGGCACACCCGCAGGAAGTTCCCTGAAGAAGGATAGCCCGGTATAGATATAATAGCCCTCTCCGTAAGGAGCCACCAGCAGGGCACCTTTCTTTTCTTCCTCGCCAGGATCGTTTACTGAGAGCAAAGCATCAAACTTTTCTTCGTCCCACTCATTTGGAAAATATAAGCCTCGCTCCTGTATCCAGTTGTCAAAATCAGCCTCAGTGATAATATTAGGCGTATTGAACAGAGGATGGTCTTTCTGTAAGATACGTACCTGGGCCTTTTCGTCGGATACCCGGTCACGGGAGAGCTGCATTTTGTAAGGAGCCAGTTCCTGGCTGACCAGCATGCGATTAGTATTGTACTGAGTGATGAGCGTACCTCCTGATCTTACATATTCATGCAACTGCTTATTCTTGTAGCGCAGCCAGTTGACAGTATTATAAGCCCTGATGCCGAGCATGATGGCATCATACCTTTCCAGGTTCTGAGCCTCCATATCTTCCTCATCCAGCAATTCTACCCGGTAGCCGATCTGCTCCAGTGCCTTGGGCACCTCATCCCCGGCTCCCATGATGTAGCCGATCAATTCTCCCTCCTTGCGAATGTCCAGCTTCACCATGTGAGCAGTAGCTGCCGGAAAGAGCGTCTGGGTAGGAATATGATCATATTCAATGGTGACCATGTTGAGATCATAAATTTTCCCGTCCTGTTCTGCCTGCACTTTGAGCCCGCCCACACTCTGGCCCTGGGGTGGTCTTACCTGGAAGATAAAATCCTGGTCCTGCCCCTTGATATCAATGGCATAGTCAAAAGAGCGGGGATCGGATGTCCAGCCTTCGGGCAATTGCAGAGATACTTTACCATTGATATCCGATTTGCCAGCTTTTACATTTACCTTGATAGGCTTGGCCTGTTGCCGGGCAAACACATGTACATCGCCATCTACCGAAAGGTAAACCGGCGGTGTAATGACGAAGGGCCGGTAAGTTTCACCATCACGAGGGTCGGTACGTTTGTAGATGACCGGCGTTTTAATTTCCAGCGGCTTACCTGCGACCCTGAGGCTGAAGATAGCTTCCACAGCGGGGGGGGTATCATCGGTACCTATCAGCATCTGATCATCCACATTGAAGCTGAAACCGTCGTGCGATTTACGCAGCCAGTAAGGACCAGAATAGGGCAGCTGCTCGGGGAGCCTGATGTCTATGGCAAAATCTATTCTTTTATTATCTGCCATGCTGGCGTTGAGGGTAGTATCATGAGAGATGCTGGTAAAACGGATATTCTCCAAACTTACGGCTACCGCTGAGCGATTGATAGCTTCTACATTGAAGCGTACACTATCGCCGGGTGCGGCAGCGTATTCAGCGATGCCGGAGCGCGGATCACTCCGGAAGCTGCGCTCCAGCACGTTGGTACCACTGCGCACTTCCAGGTAAAGGCCCAGGCAGGCTTTGATTACCCGGGTAAGTTCTTCACCCTTTACCCGCTTCCAGTAGTCACTGTCAATGGCCTGCAAAGCTTCTGAGGCTTCCATCAGAGTAGGTACAATAGCAGAAGGATGAGTAGGGTCAAAATCCTGGTAGGCTTTTGCCAGCAGTTTGCCTATCTGTTCCCCACCCTTTACCCGCTTCCAGCTGGTGTCTATCCCTTCAAAAAGGTCCTCTTTAGCCAGCTCACCTTTCACATGACGCAGGTACTCAACTCTGTGGCCACGGGTGCCGGTAGCACCAAAGCCCTGGCAGACATGTTTACTGCGGCTCACCGCGGCAATCTCTGTCACGGACTGTCCCAGTTCGGGAATGTAATGTCCGCAGTTGAGCGTGAGAATAGAATCGTTTTTGACGCTGAGCTGCTCTATGTCTTCGGTAAACCACTGGGTGTCGTTCAGCAGGAGACGTTTGGGCTGCCAGGTTTCCACATACTGTAGCTGCTCGGGGTAAGAATTCGGGTCACCGGCCAGATCAAAAGCTTCAGCGGCCAGAATGGCAGAGGTAGTATGGTGCCCGTGTCCGGCCCGTTCATCAGGCGGAAAGCGGGTGATCATCACATCCGGGCGGAAGCGCCGTATCACCCACACCACATCGGAAAGGATTTTATCTTTGTCCCAGAGTGCCAGGGTTTCGTCAGCGGTTTTGGAATAGCCAAAATCTACGGCACGGGTAAAAAACTGCTTGCTGCCGTCTACGCTACGGGCCTGGATGAGCTCCTGCGTACGCAGCACACCCAGCCTTTCACGTATCTCCGGGCCGATCAGGTTTTGCCCGCCATCCCCGCGGGTCAGGGCCAGGTAGCCGGAGTTCATCAGGCGAACCTGGGAGAGATAGCCGATCACCACCTGGTTTTCATCATCAGGGTGAGCCGCTACATACAGGGCGCTGCCCAGGGTATTGAGTTTTTTAAGTGCTAGCTGTATCTCTCCGGCAGAGAGCTTCTCAGGTGCCTGTGCCTGAAGAGGTAAGCAGCCGAGAAAAAGAAAGGAAAAGCAGACAAGCAAGAGTGATTTTTTCATAAACACCGGTTTAACAGTCTTGGTGGATTCTTCAAATTTAACAATTATCCTTACAAGAGAAATTCAAATCCCTTTTTGGCGATGCTTTCTTTTTTTTAGTAATTGTATCCGTTTTCAAAAAGCAACCCACTATTCAATCAACATTTTCTCCCCACTGAGTATGGATTTCGTTCTCTCCACATTAGACTACCTCATCATTGTTATATTCATCGTGGTTACGGTGGGTATAGGCCTGGGTTTTAGCAAAAAAGCAGGCAAGGATATCAACAGTTTCTTCGTAGGAGGCCGTAATCTGCCCTGGTACATCGCCGGCACCTCTATGGTGGCTACCACCTTTGCCGCTGATACGCCCCTGGCGGTAACCGAACTGGTGGCCCAGGGGGGGGTGGCAGGCAACTGGCTGTGGTGGAATATGTTGGCAGGAGGTATGCTGACTACCTTCTTCTTCGCCCGCTACTGGCGAAGGGCCGAGGTGATCACCGATGTGGAGTTGATTGACATGCGCTACTCGGGTAAGTCTGCCCGTTTTCTGAGGGGGTTCAGGGCACTCTACCTGGGGCTTTTCATGAATTCACTCATCATCGGCTGGGTCAATGTGGCGCTGATGGCTTTGCTTAAAGTATTTTTTGATATTCCGGATGGGCAGATGCTCTGGTGGGTAGCCGGGGCTATGGGGATAGTAGTTATCTACTCCAGCCTTTCCGGATTGCTGGGGGTAGCTTTTACCGATGTGATACAGTTTGTGGTAGCCATGGCAGGTACCATTGCCCTGGCCTATGTGGTACTGGATGCTGAAGCCATTGGTGGCATAGATGGGCTTAAGGCGCAGCTTCCCGGCTGGGCCCTGGATTTTTTCCCCCGCATAGGTACTACGTCAGAAGATACCGACTTTGCCGGTACCCTGACACTTTCGATAGGCAGCTTCCTGGCTTATACCACCGTGCAGTGGTGGGCTAGTTGGTACCCGGGCAGCGAACCGGGCGGAGGCGGTTACGTGGTGCAGCGTATGTCATCAGCTCGTAGCGAAAAAGATTCTATCTACGCCACCCTTTTCTTCCAGATTGCCCATTACTGCCTGCGCCCCTGGCCCTGGATCATCGTAGCCCTTTGTGCCCTGGTGCTGTATCCTGAGCTGACCCCGGAAGACCAGAAGCTGGGCTATGTGATGGCGATGAAAGACTTTCTGCCCGACGGACTGAAAGGCCTGCTGCTGGTCGCTTTTTTTTCTGCCTACATGAGCACCATCTCCACACAGCTCAACTGGGCCACGTCTTACCTGATCAACGATTTTTACAAAGAATTTGTCAGGAAAGATGCCAGTAATCATGACCTGGTGCTGGCTTCCCGCCTGGGTACCCTGCTGCTGATGCTGATTTCGCTCTTTGCCACCTCGCAGATTACCAGCATTGCCGGTGTGTGGCGCTTTATCATTGAGTGCGGTGCCGGGCTGGGCCTGGTGCTGATCCTGCGCTGGTACTGGTGGCGTATCAACGCCTGGAGTGAGATCAGCGCTACCATCGCTCCCTTTGTGGCGTATGCCATTGCCCGTTTTGGCTTCGGCTGGGAATTTCCTGACAGCTTTTTCTTCACCACCAGCGTCACAACAGCAACTTGGCTGCTGACTACCTACCTGACCAGACCTACCGAGCAGGGCAAGCTACAGCGTTTCTATGATAAGATCCGCCCTGACGGTAACTGGAAGCCCTTCCGTGATCCCAAGGAGAAGCACCAGAGCAAACTGGGTAAGCTGGCCATCTGCTGGCTCAGTGCCATTGCCCTGGCTTATTCGGCCCTGTTCCTGACAGGCAGCATGATTTTCGGCTTCTGGAGTGAAGCGGCTATTTATGGCGCCGTACTGCTGGTTTCACTGGTGGTGCTCAGGGTAGTTTCTCAGCAGGTAAAGATATTTGCCGATTAATGGCTTGACCTCAACCGTCGGGTGAAGGATAGTGACCACCTTTAGGTTTTGAAAAGCCTTTGGCTACAACGGCAAAGAGAAGCAGCC
>JBKHDR010000070.1:0-22991 GCA_046541235.1 Cyclobacteriaceae bacterium
TCCTTTACTTTTTTTGAGAATGATATTACCGACAAGCCTTTTTATTTACTTATTCAACTACAAGTGAAGCGGCTAGTGCTGCCTATGTCATTCATAGCTAAAAAAGATTGCCGTCTTCTCTGGTTTACTGGCACTTGAAGAGACAAGATCCGTAAACATATCCTGTTCAACATCGCCAAAATTGCTTGATCCGCATTTTGTAGGCGCTCATCAAGTTTGCTGGTTTGTTGCGGTTTTCAGGCTCCAAATCAACAAAATAATACCACTGAAAACCAGCGGTATACTTAATGTTTGCCCCATATTTAAGGCCAGATTTTCTTCAAATGAGACTTGATTTTCTTTCAAAAACTCAATTATAAACCTCTGAGCAAATATCAGTGTCATGCCAAGTCCGATAATGAATCCATTGTGAGCATAAAAACTTTTTGACTTCCAGATGAAATACAAAGTAGTGCTTATTCCCAGATAAAATACTGCTTCATAAAGCTGTGCCGGATGTCTCGGTATATCATCTACTCTTGCAAATACAAAGGCCCAGGGAAGTTGGGAAGGTATTCCTATGATTTCTGAGTTCATTAAGTTGCCCAGTCTGATGCAACCTCCTAATGCAGCTCCTGCGATGATCAACCTATCCAGCATCCAGATGTAATTTCTCTTGTACTTTCTGTGGTAGAGGTAAAGAGCAAACAGGGCACCGAAAACACCGCCGTGACTTGCCAGTCCGGCCAGGCCAGTAAACTGGAAAGTTGGATTTATTTTGATCGGTAGAATTTCAACCGGATTGTTCAGGTAGTATATCGGATCGTAAAACAGAACATGCCCCAAACGCGCCCCCAGGATACCTCCCAACATCACATAAGTGACAAGTGTATCAAGTTCAGCTGGTGGAATGCCTTCTGACTTGTACATGTCAAGCATGATTTTATAGCCCAGCAGCATTCCTAAAACCCAACTGACGCTATACCATCGCAAAAATTCAACTCCTTCAAAGATGCCGGGTTCAACATCCCAAATGATATAGGTAATCATCCGCCCTGACAAAAAAATGCTATTGCAATGAACATGAGGAGGTTGAAGAGAACTTTCTGAAGTGTAGTTCTATTCGCATTTCCAGCGTTCTCAATGATTGACAGAATTTCCTCTGATTCTATGCCGTGCAGGGCGTTGACAAGTTTGAGTTGCCTCCAGGCCTGTTCAAGATCGTTTGGTTGCATGAGGTTTACTTTTGAATTTCATCTTTAACTTAGACTTTAAGCGATTGAAGCGAGTAGCTACATTGGTTGGAGACAATTTTAAAATATCAGCGATTTCTTTGTTCCGGTAGCCTTCCAGGTATAAAATCATAATCGCTTTGTCAATATCCTGCAGCGATTGAATGATCATGGAAAGTAGCTCCACATTATCATCTGCTTTTGCATATGAAATATGAAGGTGGGATTTATCTATGGGTTCAGCAGTTACAGATTTCTTGTCCCTTCTGATCTTATTGATGATGGTATTAAAGCTTACTCTGTAAATCCAGGTGCTGATTTCAGATTCTCCGCGAAAAGACGCAAACGATTTCCAAAGTTGAAGAATGATATCCTGAAAAGCATCTTTCTGATCTTCGCTACTTGCATAATACACTTTACAGAGGCTTCTGATCATGCCCCTGTTGCTGTTTATGATTTGGATGAAGTGATGCTTTTCCAATTCCATTTTAAGCTGTTGCGTTTATCATATTAGTAGCAAAACTTCAGGAATTGTCACAGGCAGGTACAATTTTTTTCGGAAAGGGGGGCTCACATCCCCCGGCATAATCCACCTAACTTATACAATCATGAAGATAGAAAAAGTTATTTGTTTGATGTTGCCTATGCGTACTTCTACTGCCTGCATTGAAGAAGGTTTATCGTAAGTGTGAACGGTAATAGATAAAACCCAGCTTAAAGCCTCTTTTTCACCTACTTACTGCCTTTCTGCCTGGCAAACGTCTTTGTATTTGCCCGCATTCATCTCAACATCCTGGCAAAAAGCTATTCATTTGTCAGGATGTAAGATGTCATCCTCACTTTTTAGTAGTGAAAAATGTGCATGCAAGTTGGTATCCTCTTTTTTAGTTAGTAAAAAGTGTGTTTGCGACTCAGTATTCTCATTTTTTGGCAGTCAAAAGTGAGAATATAAGGCTACAGGCACATCAAATTATGATCATTGAGAGGCCTGGCAGGTAAAAGGTGTGTTCATGGCATGACTTTCATCTTATACGCCTGATAAGGCCGCTTTATCCAACAGTTTGCGCTGGGCCATTGCGTATCCCAGATGCAGCGCCTCGTGCATACTGTTGAATTGTACGGCTTCATCAATGTTGTGGAGCGTTATCCCGAAGCTGGTGGGGTACTCATGATAATTTCGGAACAGTCCTTTGTCAAGATCTTTGCGCAAATGCGCTATGGTTTGTACAGCAAGTTCTTTCAGCTGATTGATCTCTCCCTCCTCTATCGTTCTTTCCGGTTTGCTACCTTTGCGGTAGGTCTGCACCATCTCGTCGCTTACGTACATCTCCAGCCCCGATAGTTTGTAGCACAGCAACTGTTGCGAAACGATCACATGGCCGAAATTCCAAATGAGGTTATTGTTGTATCCTTCCGGAATTTGATTTAATGCTTCAACAGAATAAGCATTTAACAGGGAGATGAAGTTCTCTCTGCTTTTCAGAGTATTGTCTAAGGTCATATTGAGAGGTTTTCTGCTCCGGGAGGTTGTGATTTATAGATTCATTACTTTTTTGGCTCTTTCCAGATCGGCCTGTGTATCTATGCTGATGCTTTCGTGCTCTGTGATGCCTATTTTGATCGGATAGCCGTTTTCCAGCCAGCGCAGCTGCTCCAGTGACTCGGCCTTTTCCAGGCTGGAAATAGGAAGTTGTGTTACCTCCCGCAGGATATCTGCCCGGTAGGCATAGATGCAAACGTGTTTGAAATAAGTATGATGCTGCAGCCATTCGCTCTTGTCATAGCCCCGCAGGTAAGGGATACATTCCCGGCTGAAGTAGAGCGCCTCCCTGTTTTTGTTGAAGATGACCTTCATGATGGTGGGGTTAAAGAGCAGCGGTGCTTCTTTTACTTCGTTTACCAGCGTCGCCAGCTGTACCTCGCCATCCAGCAGTGCGGCAAGTTCGTCTATGGTATCCGGATGGATGAAAGGTTCATCTCCCTGTATGTTGATGACATAGTCATAATTCTCATCTTGCTTGTCCAATGCCTCCCGGCAGCGGTCGGTGCCCGAGGGATGCGCTTCCGAAGTCATCACAGCTTCACCTCCAAAGTCTGCTACGTGCCTGCGGATGTCTTCGTGATCGGTAGCTACGATGACTTTATGCAGCTTTTTGGCAGCTGCCGCCTGTTCATAAGTACGCTGCACCATACTTTTGCCTGCAATATCTGCCAGGGCCTTGGCCGGGAAACGCGTAGATGCCAGTCGCGCCGGAATAATGCCTAAAATTTTCAATCTGATAGCTGTTACTCGGTAATTTTTACTTTGTTGGGGTAAAAGGCCACATAACCTTTGATGTTACTGGCAGCCTCTTTAGGTTCAGGATAATACCAGGCGGCATTTTCAGCTTTTTCACCCTCTACCTCCAGGGTGTAGTAAGATGCCTTGCCCTTCCAGGGGCAGGTCGTGTGTCTGTCGCTTTCTTTAAAAAATTTTTTGCTGATAGAATCCGGGGGAAAGTAATGGTTTCCCTCAACCACTTCGGTCTGATCACTTTCAGCAATGACCTGGTCTTTATAAATCACTTTCATCTTATGTACGTTAGTATGAACAAAAACTTTTGCTGACTTCTTTTTTCCTATTTTTACACGAATCTAAGAATTTTCATCCTATGCTATTCAGTTACAAGCTCAAGATAGCTATAAAACTAAGTTTTTGCTCCCTGGTTTTCCTTTTTGCCTGTCAGCCGGCAGAAGAAGACCTGGAAACCAGCCTGGATACCCACCCTTATTATGACCTACAGGGGCTCATCAGCAAGCAGATAGCGCTTCTTGACAGTCTTTCACCCGAGGTAGCCATTAGCGCCCGCATAGGAGCGCGCGAGGAGCAGACTAAAGTACGCAAAGACAGTGCTGCCTGGGCCGAGACTCTACAGCTTTATGCTGATGCTGACCTCAACAACCCCGTTTTGCGAGGTATGTACCAGGAAAAAGACAGCAGCCTGAACGACAGCCCCTGGCAGGCCAGGATTTACCGTGCCCATGAGCCTGAAGAAGTGGATATTCCTTACCTGAAGGTTTATTATGAAGATAGTCCTGAAAATGTGCGTTATGTGGAGGCGCTTTTCCGTGAGGAGAACCCGCTTTACAGTACCCGCCGCCTGATGAGCCTTCAGTTTTCAGAAGAAAACGGCAGTCCCAGGCTCACCGGCTTTAAAACCCTTGGCCGGCAAAAGATGATTTTCAGAGACAGTGTCACTTATGTGACCACAGGTAAGCTAGTGTATCAATAGCAATAAGCAGGTCAGCGTGAGATTATGCCCCTGATTTTTGAAAAAATGCCTTGCTCTCTCTCTTCCTCCATTTCATAATAGCCATAACCATACTTGTTATAGGCATAGCCGCTGCCACTCTGTGATAAGCCGTTAAGTACCACTGCCAGATTGGGGAATTTGCCGCTCTGATGCAGACGGTTCAGGTTGGCTGCAAAATTTCTTCTGGAGTAATCAGCTCTGAAGATGTAAAGAGGGATATCAGCTTTTTCCATTACCAGCACTCCATCAGTCACCAGGCCTACCGGCGGCGTATCCACGATGATGATGTCATACCTGGATTTAAGCTCTGCCAGCATCTGGTCAAATGCTTCGCTGATGATCAGTTCTGAAGGGTTGGGAGGAATAGGACCGGCGGTAATGACATCCAGCCTGTCTATTTTGGTAGATCTGATACATTTGTCCAGCTCATACTCGCCAATCAGGCAGGTACTTACGCCCGCCAGCTGGTTTTCAAGTGAAAATACATGATGGACCTTGGGTTTACGCAAATCCATATCCACCAGCACGACTCTCTGCCCGGAAAGCGCAATGATGCAGGCAAGGTTGGAGGCGATAAAAGTTTTGCCTTCAGAGCCTACGGTTGAAGTTACCGACACTACACGCTTCTCTCCCCGGAGCCCCATGAACTGCATGTTGGTCCTGACTGACCTGAAAGCTTCACTGGCAGCCGACTTGGGCGACCTGCTGACTATCAAACCATTGGTGGAGCCAAACTTATTCTTCAAAGGTATAGCCCCTAGTAGAGGCACTCTGGTCAGTTTCTCCAACTCCTGCTGGCTGCTTATTTTATTATTGGCAATATAGCCCACAGCAATAAACATCAGGCTCAGGATGATACCGGATACCGCGCCTACCCCCATGATGGTGATTCTCTGGGGAGCTACCGGCGTTCCAGGTACAGTAGCTGGCAGTAACACCACAAAATCAGTGACCGTACCGGCCCGGGCAATCTCCAGTTCGTTTTTTTTCTGTATCAGCGAAAGGAAAATTTCTTCATAAAGGCTGTAATACCGCCTGTTCTTGCCGTACTGGGTTCCTTTGGAGGGTAGCTGTACAAATTCGTTTTCTATTTCCTTTTTCTTCTCTTCCAGTTCTTCCAGGCTGCTTTTGAACTGCCTCTCGTAAGTCTTGACCAGGCCGAGGATGTCTTGCTTGATCATAGCGATCCGCTGCTCCTTACGTTTGGCTGCAAAGGTATTTTCTTTGTAAGATGACAGCAGCAACTCTCTTTCGTTGAAAAGCTGGTTGAGCTGCTCCACATGCGCAATTAGGTCTTCGGGATAATCTATAAACAAGGTAGGTTCGGTCAGGATCAACTGCTCATCTTCCACCTTCTGCCGGAGTTGCTCAATGGCCTTGATGGTACTCTGTAACTGAAAGCGACGGACATCCAGTTCTTCCATCTTTACAATGGCCTCCCCTATTTCAGACTGTAGGTTATTGGTTTTGTTGGTGATGGTAAAGTCTTCAAAATAGTTTTCATAAGTACCCAGGCGTTCTTCAATTGCTGTTAATTGCTCATCCAGAAAGCTTATCTTTTGCTCGGTTGCCTGGTTCTTTTTCTCTTTGGTATATTCCAGGTACACTGAATCTATTACTGTCACCAGATCGCGTATTTTCTGTCGGTCATAGCCTCTGAACCCCACTTTGATGGTATTGGCATTGAAGTTTACCGGCTCCACAATCAGGTTAGCCGAAAGGTAGTTTACCTGAGACTGCTTGCTGTTGATCGTAAAATAGTAAGCCGTACCATTGAGCGAAGGGGTATAGTTTTCGTTGAGGGTTACCACAAAGCGGTAAGAAGGATGCTCTATTTCTTCGCCAAACTCATAAGCCCTGGAAAATTTCTCACCTCCCAGGGGGTAAGATAAGACAAACTGCTGCCCGTTGAGGATTTCTATATCTATATTCCTGTCATAAAAAGAACCGTCCTTCAGTTCATACTCTACCCGGAAGGGAGAATTGTTATATCTTTCCTGGTAAAGTACCCTGCCGTAGGCGTAGTAGCTGATGTCCATATCAAAGGCGTCTACCACGCGGTTAAAAAACATGTTAGACCTGAGCAGTTCTATTTCGCCAGCCAGGTTATCCAGGTTCTGATTTACATTACTAAATCCCAGGATATTGGCTTCACTTTTAATATCCAGTTTGAGAATGGAGGTCGATTCATATACCGGGCGGGTATACCTGAGGTACAAAAAAGCCAATGAATTAGTCAGGATCAGTATCAGGATGATCCACACTATATTTTTTCGGGCAGTCTGCAGCAGTTTATTCAGGTCTATGCCATCCAGTCCGCCCGTAGCATTGTCTTCTGCTTCAATATCATAGTGCTCGTTCCTCATGCCTAGCTGCCAAATCTGTCTACTAATAATATTAAAGTCAGGACGCTGGTAATCAGGCTAAAAATAGGCGAAATATCCCTGACAGCCTCATTGGCAATTCTCTGTACCGGCTGCACATAAATGATATCACCAGGAATGATTTTCAGCGAAGCGTCCTTCATACCTTCTATGGTTGATAAGTTAATGATTCTTACCTCCGGATCGTTCAGATTACCCCTGATGAGGCGAATATTATCAGTACGCGCCTGCGTGCTGACACCACCAGCCAGGGCTAGTACCTCTATCAGATGGGTATTTTCGTTAACCAGCGGAATGACCTGCCCGCCAGTAGCTCCCAGTACGATGACCCTTTTGTTATTGTAGCGAACGATTACAAAAACATCCTCATAAAAGGCCGCATACTGCTCCTGCAGCATGGTCTCTGTTTCGTTTAAGGTCAGGCCCAGTACTTGTACATCACCCAGCATGGGCAGCTTCACCAGGCCATCCTCCCTTACAAGAAATTGTGGCGTCTGCCGTCTGTTCATCTGCTGCATGTTCATGCCAGCCCCTATCTCACGCATGATCTCATTGTTGGGGTCAATGATCAGTTCACCCTCGTTGGTATATACTTCTACTTCAATAAAATCATTAGGCTGCAACGTATAGTTATTTTTTGCTTCTTCTACTGCCAGTTGTATCGTAGCAGGGGTGAATTCTTTCTCCGTCTGAAACATGATGCGGTTACGATAGATGCCACAGGAAGACAGCAGAGCAAGCAGACACAGTAGGCTGCCATGAGAGATAAAAGAACGAAAATTGGCTGTATTCAATGAGGAACGATTTACTGCTTTTCTATTTCTTTGAATCTGGGCAGCACCTGGTCTTTTTCAGAAATGATCGGGCTGCTGATACCGTACTTTTCAAGTTCCCAGTCTATGGCCAGATCAGGATCATCCCACATAACGCCTGACTCAGAAGCTTTATGATATAAATTGGTACATTGATAAACAAAAATAGTGTCCTCCAGTGCTACGAAGCCATGGGCCATACCTTCAGGTACGTACAGTAGGTTACTACTCTCTGCATCCAGCACCACTTTCATGTGTTCACCGTAAGTGGGTGAATCAGCCCTGAGATCCAGTACCACATCCAGCACCTTCCCACTGATCACTCTGACGAGTTTGCCCTGCTGATGAGGTGCTTTCTGAAAATGCAGCCCTCTTACCACTCCTTTAGCAGAAAAAGACTGGTTAGTTTGCCTAAAATAGTGGGGCAACCCCAGTGATTTGAATCTTTCTTCATGAAAAGTCTCAAGAAAATGTCCGCGATTGTCTTTGTAGATGTCCGGAAATAATTCTACCAGGCCTTCAATATGGGTTTTACGAATGCGCATGAATGGTTTCTTTATATTTCACTTCAGCTGTCCAACAACTTGACTAACAGTTTCAAAACTAAAACAAAAAAACCAATGTGCAGCCATTGGTTTTGGAAAGTTTATGATTTCACAAAGTCTGAGGATCAGGCACTTACTTTTTTGCTTTGCTCTATTACGAGCCGCTGTATGGCCTGCTGGTATTTGTTGATGACAATATTTTCATCAAACTGCTGGCTTACCTTTTGCCGACCGTTTTCTCCCATAGCGCTCAGTGCTGCCGGTGTCATGCTGAGCATCTGCTCCATTTTTAGTGCCAGGTCGTCGGCGCAGCGCACTTTGCAAAGCAAACCATTTACCTGGTCTTCAACTACGTGCTTACAACCAGCCGTATCAGTGGTAATAATAGGCTTACCCAGGCTGGCGGCTTCCAGCAGCGTACGGGGCAGTCCCTCGCGGTAAGATGGCAGTACTACGCAATTTACCTTCTCAATGTAAGTACGTACATCATCGGTAGTTCCCAGGTATTCAACCAGCCCTTCTGAAATCCAGCTGTCAATCATTTCTACGGGGATTCCTCTTTTGTGCAGGGGATCTTTGGCGCCCAGTATCTGGAAGCGAGCCCTGATGCCTTTGTCCTTAAGTTTGCGGATCGCATCAATATATTCCAGGATGCCTTTGTCGTAGATCAGGCGGGAAATGACCAGGAAGATAAATTCATCTCTGTCGTTTTTCAGTTCAGAAACTGGTCTGAACTTGTTGAGATCTATGCCTGAACCAGGCACTATGTCCGCTATGGAGCTGTTGACCAGGTTTTCTCTGACAAAAAGCTGAAAATCATCGTGGTTTTGGAAAAAGACTTTCTGCGGAAAACGGAAAGCTACCCGGTAGAGGGTTTTAGCTATTACACTTACCAGTCCTTTTTTCAGGAAGACCGTACCCAGGCCGCATACATTGTTGATAGCCGGGATACCCGCCAGACGGGCAGCCAGCGTACCAAAAATATTGGGTTTGACAGTATAATGAAGAATGACATCTGGCTGGATTTCTTTGTAAAGACGATAAAGCTCCAGGATGAGCCCGGTATCTTTTACAGGGTTTACGCCGCGACTGTCCATACGTACAGGGTAAAAATCGTAGCCCAATTCTGTTAATCTACTGCTATACTGGTCTTTGGGAGCCAGAACCGCTATCTGATGTCCGCTCTCTCTCAGAGCGTTGATCAGGCCAAGACGAAAATTGTAAACGTTCCAGGAAGTATTTAGGACAATTGCGATCTTCATAAGTAAAAATTGAACTACGGTAGCCTTTGTTGTTTGCTCTGCCACGCAAAAGATGAATGCAATTTAGTTTTAATCATCTTAAATGGAAGTCCTCAAAAATTGTGCTTTGTACTGGAAATGTAATATTATGATAAAGCAAGAAGCTAATCTAAAACGTCACAAACCTACTACAATAAACACTGAATCAAAAGAATAAGGCCATCATTCGTATTCCAAAAAAATGACAATTCCTCCTGTACTTCTACTTATGTAAAGTTGCAAAGAATAAATTTTGTAAAAATAAGAGGATGAAGGCATCAAAAACGCAGATATATAGCCTCTTCATGGGTAAGATTTGATTATAGTTTAAATAAAAACGGCAGATAAATTTATCTGCCGCAGTGATTCATCCTAAATGATGGCAATAATTTTCCTCATTTTTAGGAAAAGTTATTTGTATATATCTTCAAAACGATCGGGGTCAAACTCAGCCATCATCGCATAAGCTGCATCAAATACTGTCTCAGGATTAGGTTTGGAGAAGTAATCGCCATCCGACCCATAGGCGGGGCGGTTGGCCGAAGCCGTAATGGTCTGCGGAGCCGAATCCAGGTAGCGGTAGGCACCCTGCTCCTCAAGTACCTGCTGTAGCATATAGGCTGAAGCGCCTCCCGGCACATCCTCGTCGGCAAAGATCACCCGATTGGTTTTTTCTACGGATCTGAGAATCATATGATCCAGGTCAAAAGGTAACAGGGTCTGCACATCTATTACCTCGCACGAGATGCCCACCTGGGCCAGTTGCTCGGCGCCTTCCATTACCACTCTGCACATAGAGCCATAGGTCACGATGGTAATATCTTCTCCTTCACGCAGCAGTTCTGGTTTTCCCAGAGGTACGGTAAATTCACCGATATTCACGGGTATACGTTCCTTGAGGCGGTAACCGTTCAGTGATTCAATGATCAGGGCTGGATCATCAGACTGCAGCATGGTGTTGTACATACCTGCTGCCTGCACCATATTACGGGGCACCAGCAGATAAATCCCTCTCAAGCTGTGCAGTATCGTGCCAATGGGAGAGCCGGAATGCCAAACCCCTTCCAGCCGGTGGCCGCGGGTGCGGATGATCAGGGGCGAAGCCTGCCCACCTTTGGTACGGTAACGCAGCGATGCCAGGTCATCAGTCAGGGTAGCCAATGCGTAGTAGATATAGTCAAGATACTGGATCTCAGTGATGGGCCTGAGCCCCCTGATAGCAGCGCCTATACCCTGACCAATAATGGTGGTCTCTCTGATGCCGGTATCGGTGACACGCAACTCGCCGTGTTTTTCCTGCAGGCCGGCAAAGCCCTGGTTTACATCACCAATTCTGCCCACATCTTCCCCAATGGCAAATACGCGGGGGTCACGTACCAGCATGTGGTCAAAGCAGGCCTGCAACACCTCACGGCCATCTACCAGGTCGGCGTTTTCGTCAAATATCGGCTTCACCTCCTTTACTTTCAGGGCTGAAGCTTCAGTTTCGCTGTACAAATGAGAATTGAAACGCTCGTAGTTATCCTGATCGCTCTGTTTTAGCCACTGGAGCAAGTCCTGACGGGCCGGCGTGTCTTCTCCCCTGCTGATACGGAGCGCTTTTTTGATAGCTTTGACGCCATCGAGCCTCAGCGGATTGATGGTTTTCTGAAGCTGTTGCTTTAGCTGCGAGATTTCTTCAACGTGCGCACTTTCCCTGCTCAGGCTGACAAGTAGTTGGTGCACTTGCTTAAGTTCCTCGTCCAGCTCATTTCTAAACTCTTTCCAGGCAGTATTTTTTGCATTTCTGGCTACTTCAAAGGCGGTTTTTTCAATTTCATCCAGCTGAGTCTCAGTGGCAAAACCCTGCTGCAGTATCCACTCGCGCATTTTGCGATTGCAGTCATATTCCTTTTCCCAGGCCAGCCGTTTATTGGATTTGTATCTTTCGTGTGAGCCGGAAGTCGAGTGTCCCTGGGGCTGGGTGAGTTCCTCTACATGCACCAGCGAAGGCACATGCTCGTCGCGGGCCAGGGCGGATGCCTTCTGGTAGGTAGTGATCAGCTTCTCATAGTCCCAGCCTTTCACAGTAAATACCTCCAGCCCTTCAGCTGCTTCAGTGCGTTGAAAGCCAGCCAGTGCTTCGGATATGCTCAGCTTGGTGGTATGGTATTTCTTGGGCACTGATATGCCAAAGTCATCATCCCAGACAGAAAGTATGAGTGGCACCTGGAGCACACCCGCGGCGTTGACTGTCTCAAGAAACATGCCTTCTGAGGTAGCAGCATCTCCTATGGTGGCAAAGGCAACCTCATTACCGTTTTTAGAGAATTGCTTCATATCCTGCAGGGCAGGGTTTTCACGATAAAGCTTGGAAGCGTAAGCAAAGCCAATGGCACGGGGTATCTGGCCGGCAGTAGGAGAAATATCTGAACCGGAATTGTAGCTATCAGTCTGGTTGATAAACTCACCGGTTTTCATATCCACAAAGCGGGAGCCGAAGTGAGAGTTCATCATGCGGCCGGCAGATGAAGGTTCTTTCTGCAGACTGGCATGGGCATAAAGCTGCGCAAAGAACTGCTGTATGCTCACTTCGCCCAAGGCAAACATGAAGGTCTGATCCCTGTAATAGCCAGAGCGAAAATCGCCTTTCCGAAAAGCTCTGGCCATGGCGATCTGGGCAACCTCCTTGCCATCACCGAAGACGCCAAACTTGGCTTTGCCCATAAATACCTCTTTTCTGCCTATCAGACTAGCATGCCTGCTCTCCCAGGCGATCCGATAATCCTCCAGTATCTCCTCTACACTCAGTTTATGGGTCAATTCTTCCTGTAATATTTTAGTTGATTCCACACTTATGGGTTTAATATGCAAACAATACGGGATTTTTAGCTCCCCAAAAATAGACAAAAAAGCTATCTGTTACAATTCAATTTAAACGCGGCTGTTTTCAAAAAAATCCCTTATAGACTATAATATTTATAAAATAGAGAGATGTTTTTATACTCATTAAATTAAATTTTTAAATATCGGGCAGGTATGGATATTTTTCAAAGCTTTTGTGTTTAGAACAATATTATCTAGTATTGCATTCTGTTTTCAAAATGAGCAAAAACGATAACATATCGTCCTTAGGCAGGCACCTCTACATAATAACGACAGTTATTGTGTTATTGGTTACATCATTCCGTCCGGTGATGGTGACCGACCTGTGGTCTGATGCCAGTGCTCCTTCCGCTCAGCAGCAGTCTTCACTGCAGGAAAGGCAGGACGACCAGCCTGAACCCACCGTACTTGATGCTGCTTATGAGGCAATTATACCTATTTATAAGCTACAGATCGCTTTTTTCTATAGCTTTGTAACTGAGTACCAGCTGATAGAAGAGCTTATTCTTACGATAGGTGCGGAAAATCCCCAGCCCATTAATCGTTATTTTGTTATTCTTTTCCGAACCTTCATTTCACCCAACGCGCCCTAGCCAGTATTTACTATCCACGTCAAAAGTATGTGAATTGCTATTGTGGAGCATAGCATGCTTATATATCAAGCTGAAGTCCGTTCAGCACTAAAAGCCCAAGCTTTCAAAAACATAATTCATTATAAAATGCGTAACAAGACCGGTATAATTGTTCTTACGGTGATTATTTCACTGTTGTGTGTTTACTACCTGTCGTTTACTCTGGTATCCAATAACGTACAGGATAATGCTACCGAGTATGCGATGACTTCTGATGGTACTGTAGATTTTTCTAAAAAACAGGAGTACCTGGATTCTGTATGGAGAGAGCCCGTCTATAACCTGCTCGGAGCCAAATTTACTTACCAGGAGGTAAAAGAGACTGAACTCAATCTCGGCCTCGACCTGCGTGGCGGCATGCACGTGGTGCTGGAAGTGTCTCCCGTAGAAATCATCCGCAACCTTTCTGGCAACAGTAAGGACCCTGACTTTCAGCGTGCCCTGGAGCTGGCCTCTCAGCGCAGAGCCAACAGCCAGGAAAGATTCACTATTCTTTTCTTTGAAGCATTCAATGAAGTAGCTCCTGACAAGTCACTAAGTAATATTTTCGTCAATTCGGCTACCCGCGGCCGTATCAGCTTCAACTCTACGGATGAGGAAGTGATTGAACTGATTGACGAAGAAGTGGAAAATGCCATTGACCGCTCTTTCAACATCCTGCGTACCCGTATTGACCGCTTTGGTACTTCTCAGCCCAATATACAGCGGCTGCAGGGCACCGGGCGTATTCAGGTAGAATTACCTGGTGTAGACAATCCTGAAAGGATCAGAAACCTGCTACAGGGAGTGGCGAAGCTGGAATTTGTACAGGTGCTGGAACCCGACGAATATGTTAATTCCCTGGAAGAAATTAACCGCATCCTGGTAGCTGAGCAACAGTCACAGCAAGGTACAGAAGAAATAGAGCAGGAGGAAACAGCCACCCCAGATGATGATCTTTCAGCCCTGGTAGAAGGTGAAGTGGATGACTCCTTAGCCATTGAACAAGAACTGGAAGAAGAGGACTCTCTGTTTAACTCACAGGTTTCGCCTCTTTTCAGCCTGCTACAGGCACCCCTGAGCTACGGCCTGATTTACCAGGTGTCAGATACCGCCAAAATCAACGATATTCTGGAGCGTGAGGATATGCAGGCTATTTTACCTAACGATATCCAGTTTGTGTGGGAAGTAAAAGCCCGCGAGCAGGGTGGACAGGAAGTGATTGAATTGCTGGCTACGCAGCGCGAACGTGGTGGAAAAGCCCCTCTTACCGGTGAGGTAATCGTAGATGCTCGTCAGGATTATGACGAAGCTTCTCGCCCTGCGGTAAGTATGCGTATGAATGCAGAAGGTGCCCGCCTCTGGAAACGACTCACTGCCAACAACATCGGCCGCAGAGTAGCCATTATCCTTGATGACCGCGTATATTCTGCACCGGTAGTACAGAGCGAGATTCCTAACGGAAACTCTTCTATTTCAGGTAATTTTACTATCAATGAAGCAAAAGACCTGGCCAATATCCTGGAGGCAGGTGCGCTGCCGGCCCCTACCCGTATTGTAGAAGAGGCTATTGTAGGCCCTACACTGGGTAAGGAAGCACAAGCACAGGGCATTTCTTCTATCCTGATAGGTCTGGGTGTAGTGGTGATATTTATGCTGCTTTACTACGCCAAAGGCGGACTGGTAGCCAACGTGGCCCTGGTATTTAACATCTTCTTTATCCTGGGTATACTCGCACAGCTTAATGCAGCACTTACACTGCCAGGCATTGCCGGTATTGTATTGACCATCGGTATGTCTATTGATGCCAACGTACTGATCTTTGAACGTATCCGGGAAGAACTGAGAGCCGGATCTAAACTCAGAGCGGCCATCAACGCAGGTTACAGCAAAGCCTACAGCTCCATTATTGACTCTAATGCCACGACCTTTATTACAGCCGTTATTCTGTATGTACTTGGACAAGGGCCGGTAAGAGGTTTTGCCGTTACCCTGATG
Source organism: Cyclobacteriaceae bacterium (assembly GCA_046541235.1). GTDB lineage: Bacteria > Bacteroidota > Bacteroidia > Cytophagales > Cyclobacteriaceae > Catalinimonas. The sequence goes on from JBKHDR010000070.1 coordinate 15,000, forward strand.
ATCGGTATCATCTGCTCTTTCTTCTCTGCAGTATTCATTACCCGTATAATTATAGAGTGGATGACCCGTAAAGGTGACCAGAGCAAAATTTCTTTTTCTACGCCTTTCACCGGTAATATGCTGGCTAACCTGAATTTTGACTTTATGTCAAGACGCAAAGTGGCTTACATCTTCTCAGGTGCAGTGATTACCCTGGGTATGGTGTTGCTGTTTGCTCAGGGAGGCCTGAATCTGGGCGTTGATTTCACCGGGGGCCGTTCTTATGTTATTACCTTTAATGAGCCGGTAGTGCCTTCTGACCTGCAGACTTCATTTGGCGATGAGTTTGAGAACACTAGTGTGGAGGTGAAGACTTATGGTGCCAATAACGTGCTCAAAGTGACCACCAGCTACCTGGTAGGTGATGAGTCTATGGAAGCTGACGAAGAAGTACGCAGCCGCCTGATCAGTGGTATTGAAGAATTCACCGGCAGCACTTTCCAGGCCAATGTGGCTGAGCCCGGCGATGGTATCTTTACCATCTCCAGTTCTTCCAAGGTAGGTGCTACCATTGCCGATGATATCAAACAGGCTGCTCAGGAGTCTATCGTAGTAGCCCTGTTGGCTATCTTTCTGTACATCCTGGTGCGTTTCCGTAAATGGCAGTACGGTCTGGGTGCAGTTATCGCCCTCTTCCACGATGTACTTTTTGTACTTTCTGCCTATGCCATTGCGCGCCTGGCGGGTATCACTTATGAGGTAGACCAGGTATTTATCGCGGCAATGCTAACCATTGTAGGTTACTCAATCAACGATACAGTAATTGTATTTGACCGTATCCGTGAGACGCTGGGCCTGAGACCTAAAGCAGAGATTAAAGAAGTAATCAATGAATCAGTCAACAACGTGATGTCAAGAACGCTGATCACCTCGCTCACTACCCTGGTAGTGGTGCTCATCCTCCTAATCTTTGGTGGAGAGGTGCTGAGAGGTTTCTCTTTTGCGCTGGTGATAGGTATATTGATAGGTACTTATTCTTCTATCTTTATTGCTTCTCCGGTAGTGGTTGACCTTTCATCACGCCGTAAGGCCGCCGTAGCTGCCAAGCAGCAGAAGGCTTAAATTCAGACAGCTTACGTAACACACAGTTCCTTGAAGTGGCTGTTCAGCAATGGACAGCCACTTTTTTATTGGGCCTTTCTGAAAAAAAGCAGGTGCTGCTGAGGCAGCAGCCCTCTGTTTTCTATCAGTTCAAGCCCTACAGCACGCATTTCCTTCACCACCTGCTCCTCGCTCATTTTATGTAAAGGTTTGATCATAATTGACGGATCCTCGGCCCGGTACTCGGCCAGCACTACCCTGCCTCCCGGCGCAAGCGCATCCACAATGCCTTGCATCATCTCTCTTGGATGCGAAAACTCATGGTAGGCATCTACCATCAGCACCAGGTCTACGCTATCTTCGGGAAGGTTTGGCTGATCCACTTCTCCCAAGACCAGCTCGATATTTTCTACCTCCTGCTGTTTCATCCGCTGTCGTATGATTTTGAGCATTTCATCCTGTATGTCTACTGCCAGTACTTCTCCCTGGGGCACCTCTTTGCTGAGCTTAAAAGTAAAGTAGCCTGAGCCAGCCCCAATATCCGCTACCACATCTTCAGCACGCAGGTCCAGGGCTTCAATCAGCAGGTCCGTACCTTCCTCTTCTTCCCGGCCCGGCCTCTCCAGCCAGCCAGCCCCCCGGTGGCCCATCACCTGGGCAATATCCCGGCCCATATAATATTTGCCCGTACCATCCGGGCTGCTAGGCTCCCGAAATTGGTAGATAGGATTACCATCACTACTTACTTCATCAACTTTGTCCTGCTGGGCACAAGCCGTTCCTGAAATAAGCAGCAGGATGAGCCACCTAGATGTAAAATTCGTTTTCATACGAAAAAATGAAACTAAATAGCAGTAAAATCCCGAAAGTACTTCAAGTGTTTGTCTGAACTCAGCTATATTTTATAGTTAACTGATAAAATCGCTTACAAAGAGAAAGTATAAACGGTTGAAATACTGCCAGTCAAACCAGGATCTTCTTCTTCATAATAAGCTAGCGAACTATTTTGCCGAAGCCAGGGTATAATATGCATATGAAACGCGTAGTAGTAGGCATGTCAGGCGGCGTAGACTCCAGTGTAGCCGCTTATTTACTGAAAGAACAAGGCTATGAGGTGATTGGCCTTTTTATGAAAAACTGGCACGACGATTCTGTGGTCATCAGCCGTGAGTGTCCCTGGCTGGAAGACAGCAATGACGCACTCATTGTAGCACAGAAGCTTGGCATCCCTTTCCAGACCATAGACCTAAGTAAAGAGTACAAGGAGCGCATCGTTGACTATATGTTCAATGAGTATGAGCGCGGACGTACGCCCAACCCCGATGTGCTCTGCAACCGGGAGATCAAATTTGATATTTTCCTGAAAACTGCGCTCAAACTGGGAGCCGATTATGTGGCTACCGGGCACTACTGCCGCAAAGCTACTACCACTGGCCCGGATGGGCAGTCTACCTATCACCTGCTGGCCGGCAGAGATGCCAACAAAGACCAGAGCTATTTTCTCTGCCAGCTCAGCCAGGAGCAACTGAGCAGAGCGCTGTTTCCTATCGGAGAGCTGCAAAAATCAGAAGTAAGACAGATAGCCCGTGAGCAGGACCTGGCCACTGCCGATAAGAAAGATTCTCAGGGGCTCTGCTTTGTAGGTAAAGTGCGTTTGCCTGAGTTTCTTCAGCAAAAGCTACAGCCTAAGCCAGGCCGGATTATTGAAATACCTGCCGAAGCTCCGGTATACCAGCCCGCATTTGCTCTGAGCGGAAGTTCAGAAAATACCGAAAGCCTGCCTGAACTGACTGCCGCTTATCATTATCAGCCTGAGATGGGTAAAGTTGTTGGCACGCACAATGGCGCACATTACTTCACCATAGGCCAGCGCAAAGGCCTCAATGTGGGAGGCACACCCAAGCCTCTGTTTGTCATTGCTACCGATACCAGCAAAAATGTGGTATATGTTGGGCAGGGTGATGAACATCCGGGATTGTACCGTCGTGGCCTCTTCTTGAGAAAGCAGGAAACCCATTGGATCAGGCAAGACCTGAAGCTGAGCCCGGGAAATTCAGCAGCTTACCAGGCGCGTATCCGTTATCGGCAGCCGCTGGAAAGTGCACAGTTGTACCAGCAAAAGGAAGGACTTTATATCCTTTTTGACCGCCCTCAGAGGGGTATAGCAGCAGGGCAGTTTGCCGCCTGGTACCATCATGACGAACTGATAGGCTCAGGCGTGATTGCCTGAACCTACAGCCTGGTAAGGCCACCTTTCATCCGGTACATCTGCCTGTTTTCTCCACCCGGTGGTGGTTTTCTGGTAAACAATACATAGAGCGTAAGCCGCAGGTTTGCTTTTTTGAGGATTTTTTGGTTCATTCTGGCTGAAATTCACCGTATTAGTGGCATCTACCTCTTTTGTAAGCATGAAAATTCTTTTCTCATTTTCTCTTATCTTTCTTATCTCCACACTTTACAGCAACACAAAAGCACAGTATTTTGCGCCTCCCGCACTTACCGCATCCGGACAGCAAAATGGGTTGACCGCTGAGATGATGGGCGATCCGGAATTACCCCAGAGGTTTTTTAGCTATGAAGAGTGGAGCGAGAGAATAGAAGAACTCATGGAAGCTTACAGCAGTAATAAGTCATTTCAGGATGAAGCTTTATTACCCAGCCTGATCGCACTTGCCTACTATCCCGAATTACATGATGTAAAGGTGCGTTTTGTCTACAAAGACATTAAAACTTCACTGGCCGCCCGGCCGGGCATACGTAATCTGTTCCGGAAGAGAAAAAATCGGGTGTATACGATTTTCATTGATAACAAGGTAGAAAACGGGGAAGGGGTTCTTTTTGAAGATTTCCCTCTTAATGCACAGGTAGGGGGTATGGGGCATGAATATGCTCATATTATTGATTATTCAGAAAGAAGCGCGCTTAACATTCTCTGGCTGGGAATCAGGTATTTTCTCAGTGATAAATCTAAGGCAAAGCTGGAACATGAGGTGGATAAGATCACTATTGAACGGGGCCTGGGCTGGCAGACACTTGCCTGGGAGAAATTTATCATTGAGCGTTCTCAGGCCTCTGACAAATACAAAAACTATAAAAGTGGTTTATACCTCAGTTCTGAAGATATCATACAGCATATGGAGCAGTGCCCGGTATATGAACATACCCATTGAACAAGGGCCTATTTCTCAATTTCCCGGATATCAAAATCATCCGATTTACCGTACTTGATCAGGTCGTGCAGGGTATAGATCTCCATAGAGGTAAGGTCTTTAAGCTTGTAATTTTCACCACCCAGCCACTCCAGCACCTCAAAGCTGGTTTCCTCTCCGTAATTGTAGAGGTAGTACTTCTTTCCGACCCGGATGTTGTCAAATGAAATTGGCATAACTTGCGATAGTTGTTTTGTTGATAAAATCAGGCTTACTTCCCAAAATAAGCGCTCAGCCCCTGTCGGTACTGCCTGAATATTTCAGTATTGGTATCTGTGTCAGTTACGATCTCCAGTATCCTGGCATGAGAAGAGGCATTATGATAAAAATCAGGCAGCAGACTCCTCAGCTGCCGCAAGTCCTCATAAGTCTTGAGCCTGACACACTGGTAATCCATACCGAAATCACGCGCCGTATTTTCTGCTTCCAGCGCCTGCCGCGTTACAAAGTACTCTTCCAGTTCAGGCTGGCGCGCAGGTCCGTCTATCATTTTAAAAATGCCTCCCCCATGATTGTTTAGCAGGATAATGCACAGGTTGGGCAGAGAGTAGTTGTGCCAGAAGGCATTCCGGTCATAAAAGAAGGCCAGGTCACCGGTGAGCAGCACATTGAGTCGCTCAGAAGAGAGTGCCATTCCTACTGCGGTACTGCTGCTGCCATCAATGCCGCTCGTGCCCCGGTTAGCTACTACTTCCACTCCAGCCTTTATTTTGTCAAGCCCGATGAGATTGGCATATCTCACCGCCATACTGTTGGCCAGGTGAAGCACACTACCATCGGGCAGCCCGCACATAACCTCTCTTACCGCCTGAAACTCTCCTGCTGTAGCATCAGCATGTTTACCTCCAAAAAACCCCTCCAGGTAGGTGCTGGCTTTCTTCTCCTGGACCTGCCATTTACCATGATAGCTGTTGGTTGCTTCAGTAGCAGCGGCCCGTGCGCTCAGGCTATGAAAAAATACTGTTGGATCAGCATGGATGACCCTGCTCAGCGACTGAAAGGTATCAGCTGCCGTACCCGAAGGCTGTATATGCCAGTGGGCAACGGGGCGGTATTTTCGCAGAAAAAGCTTCAGGTTTTTTGAAATAACAGAGAGCCCATAGGTAATCAGCAATTCAGGCCTGAGCGATTGATTCAGGTTTTCATCTTTGTACGCCAGAAAAATATCCGCATGCCGGATACCTTCCTCTAAACCATGCATATTGGAGATGATGTCGGCTGCTACCGGTATGCCCGCTTTCAGGCTGAGCTGTGACAAGGCTGTCAGGAGCTTATCATCCTTCGCATGTTGCCCTCCCACAATCAGCTTTTTTTCATAAGCATGCCATTCTTCCAGGAGTGAATCAGGTAATATGAGCGATGCCTCCGGAGCGGGGTTATGCTGCCTGATCACCTTTAACTCACTGTCAAAGTTAAGTTCTTCCCCTTCAGCCGGGTAAAAAGGCTCCCTGAGAGGCACATTGATATGCACCGGGCCAGCCGGAAAGCTGCCGCTCAGATTAATCGCTTCGGCCACCTGTCGCCCGGCAAACCATACATCTTCGTGGCTTTGCCCTACCGGCAGTTCGTAGCTCGTTTTTACATGCCGCCCATAGATGTCTCGCTGCCTGATCGTCTGCCCGTCCAGCTGATCAATCCACTCAGGCGGCCGGTCAGCGGTAAACACCAGCAAAGGAATCTGCTGAAAAAAAGCCTCTGCTATGGCGGGCGCATAATTATAAGCCGCCGAGCCGGAAGTACACACCAGCGCCACGCTGCGTGCCGACTGCCTGGCCATGCCTAATGCTACAAAAGCGGCCGAACGCTCGTCGCTGAATGTGTAGGCCTGTATCCGGGGGTGACGGGCAAAGGCAATACTCAGTGGTGCCGAGCGAGAACCGGGCGACAATACGACTTGCCTGATGCCCATCAGGGCACAAAGCTGCACAGATTGTATGATGGAAGGGAGAAGCAATTTGTCTGATCTTTTAGTCTTTCTTAAACCTGAAAAGAGGTGCTAAGTTTATGAAAAAAGCAGGAGCTTACAAGCAGGCGCGCCAAAGCCATCAGCCTCTTTTGGACAGGCGGCTGACAGATAGATGCTACTTTTATTTGATAAAGTTCATACGAAGAATGAAGGTAGTACCCTCACCCGGCTTGCTGTCTAACGTTATCATACCCCCGTATTCTTCCATGATCCTTTTGACTATGTACAGGCCTATGCCGGTGCCTTCCTGGTCCCTGTTGAAGCGAGTAAACATGCCAAATATTTTCTGCTGATGCTCCGGCGCTATACCTCGTCCGTTGTCTTTCACCTTCATCACCAGCTGGTTGTTAGTCATCTCGCTGGTCAGTTCTATTTCCGGAGGCACTTCAGGCTTGCTGTATTTGATGGCATTATCCAGCAGGTTATGAATCACACTCCGCATCAGGCGGCTGGAGAAGTAGACCTTTTCCTCGCCCAAGCGGGTAGTAATGGTAGCATTTTTTTGTCTGATCCTCTCATGGTTATTAATCTGAAATTCTTTGACAAGCTCTAACAGCCCCACCTCCTCAAAGTAGTCGGCAGCCTCCCTCCTGATCTTTCCCACATCTGACAGGTCGCTGATGATCAGCTTGAGTTTATGCACCTGCAGGCTCATCATCTCAAATACTCGCTGGAGCCCCATTTCCATTTGGGAATGCAGTTTCTGTTTCATGAGCTGTAACAGTCCTTCCAGGTTACTAATGGGCGCCTTCAGGTCGTGAGAAGCCGTGTATACAAAATTATCAAGTTCTTCATTGACTCTCTGCAGCTCTTCCTGGTTCCTTTTCTGCGTATCAATATCGGTAGCCGTCCCAAACCATTTATTTACTTTTCCATCTTCATCTTTCATGGGCAGGGCTCTACCCAGGTGCCAGTGGTAAATGCCATCATGCCCGTTTCTGAGACGAAATTCTGCCTGAAACCTGCTGCGCTGCGACAGGGCTCGCTGCCAGGCTTCCACCGTAGTGTCTCTATCTTCAGGATGAATTGCACTGATCCAGCTTGAGCCCAGGCTATCTTCTCTGGACAGATTGGAAAACGAATACCAGTTCTGGTTAAGATAATCTATGCTACCATGGGCATCAGCAGTCCACACGATCTGGGGTATAGTGTCGGTCAGAAACTCAAACTGGGCGGCACTGCGGTAAAGCTCTGCTGTTCTTTCCTGCACCTTACTCTCCAGGGTCTCGTTCAGTAATTTTAGCTCCTCGTTAAGACGCTTCCATTTGGCTGCGCTGGGAATCAGGATAAGGCGGGGCGTAATGAAAAGTAAAAGTACCGCTGTACCAATGGAAGCCGCAGCAGTAATGATCCTTACAATAGCATCTACATAATAATAGGGTTTCCAGATGGTGATGACATCAAAAAGATGGGTAGTGCCACAGCCCAGTATGAAAATAGCAAACATCACCAGCATCCACATATAGCGAAAGTCGTCGCGCTTCCTTACAATTTGTACCAGGCTAATAGGAATGACAAAGTAAGCCAGTGCAATAATAGAGTCGGAAATAGCATGCGACCAGAGGATGAAAGGCTCCCAGAAGTAGCAATGCCCGTGCGGCATAAAATCGGTATTCAATACCTGAGCTAAAAAACTAATCATGACTATTTTCATAAAATGCCGTAAGTTCAAAAAAAATTAGGAGAGAGATATAAACAATCATTGTCCACAAATGTCTATAAATGCAAAACTACTTA
>JBKHDR010000071.1:0-22398 GCA_046541235.1 Cyclobacteriaceae bacterium
GAAAAATTAGCTAACTTCAAAAACACATACTCTTATCTGCCAGTCTTATGGATGTTTCACTACAGGCGCAAGCTACTACGCTTAAGCCGACCAAAGCCCAAACCTCTGTGCGTTTACTGGGTATTCCAGCCTTCGTATTTGCCACAGCTTTTGCCTCCCTCAGTATCATTATCGGCCTCATCTGGGATATTTCCTGGCATATGAGCATTGGCCGCGACGGTCTGCTATCGCCTCCCCACCTGGGCATGTACCTGGGAGCGGTCATCTCCGGCTTTTTCTCCGGTTACCAGGTACTCAAAACCACTTTCTGGGGCAGCCAGGAAGAGAAACAAAGATCAGTACGCTTCTGGGGCATTTTCTACGGTACCCTGGGTGCACTTTTCTGTATCTGGGGCTGCTTTGCCATGCTTACCTCCGCCCCTTTTGACGACTGGTGGCATAATACCTACGGACTGGACGTAACCATTCTCTCCCCTCCGCACACTGTGCTCTTGCTGGGTATGGTAATGGTACAGTTCGGGGCCATGACCAGCGTACTGGCTATACAGAATCAGCCTGCTCCTGCCGGGCTCAGCGAGCGACAGCTACGGTTAAGAAACCAGCTGCTTCAGGCTATCTTTATCATCACCGCTGGTTTTTTCCTGGTTATGCTCTACACCATTTCTTCTGAATACCAGGGCAGGTACCGCATGCATGGCTCTACCTTCTACATTGTAGGGGCGATCCTGTATCCCTTCTTCCTGTCTACCATAGCTCGTTCTTCCCAGCTGAAATGGGCAGCTACTGCCACGGCAGGCGTCTATATGCTGGTACTCATGCTGATGGCCTGGATACTGCCACTTTTCCCGGCTGAACCCCTGCTCGGACCTGTACTCAATAACATCACAAGCTACCAGGCCTTTCATTTTCCCTTGCTGCTGATCATCCCGGCCCTGGCCATTGACTTTATCATGCAGCGGAAAGGAAAAGCCAATCCTTGGCTCCTGGCCCTGATGATCGGCCCCGCCTTTGTACTGCTTCACCTGGCGGTGCAGTGGCCTTTCGGGGATTTCCTGATGTCGCCCTATGCCCGTAACTGGTTTTTTGCGCAGGAAAGCTGGTACTTCGGTAATGACCCGGACTGGGAGTACCGTTATGCCTACGCCCCCTGGATGGTCAACAGTGGCTGGGCACTTATAAAAGGCTTACTCATTGCCACTGTCATATCTGTTCTGACTGCCCGACTCGGACTGCACTGGGGTGGCTGGATGAAAAAAATACAACGCTAACCTCTGCTCCTATGAAAACGATGATTAACCTGATCCGCCTGGGCCTCCTGCTTTTTATAGGGCTGGCCCCTGCCCGGGCACATGTAGGAAGCCCCGGCGTCATTTACGAGGGAGAAGCCGGCCCCTACCGCATCATGGTCAATGTCAACCCGCCCGATGTGATTCCCGGTACAGCCACTGTGCAGGTTTACATCACTCAGGGTGGGGTAAAACAGGTACGGATCAAACCTATTTACTGGTATGCCGGCGACGAAGGTGCTCCCCGGGCTGATGAGGCTCTACCGATGGAAGGTATGTCCGGACAATACGAAGGGATTACCTGGCTGATGAATAGCGGAACGGCCAGCATAGAGGTAAAAGTGATTGGCGAACTGGGAGAGGGCACGGCCCTGGTCCCCGTCATGGCTGTGTCTACGGCGCAAAAGGAAATGCCTGCTTCCCTCGGTTGGATACTGGCTGCCCTCTGCCTTTTCCTGGTTATCCTGATGGTGACTATCATCGGGGCAAGCGTCAGTGATGCGGTGGTTGCACCCGGAGAAACCCAGCACAAACTGGTACGTCGCAGGAATAAGGGTATGGTGATAGCGGCAGCTTTTCTCTGCCTGATCCTCTATGGCGGCATGACCTGGTGGAACAACTGGGCCGACGACTACCGTCGCTTTATGTACAAACCTTATCAGGCCAACTCAAGGGTGGTCAGTGATGAAAAGGGAAGAAAGATGATCTTCGAAATAGATTCTGCCTATAAACAGGGCCGGGAAAACTACCTGCCGCCCACCTACCTCATTCCCGACCATGGCAAGCTGATGCATATGTTCCTGATCCGTGAAGGCAGCCTGGACGCTTTTGCCCACCTACATCCCGTTCGCACTGACTCCCTTACTTTTGAGGTGGATTTACCGCCTCTGCCCAACGGGCGCTACTTTGTTTTTGGTGATATTGTCAGGGGAAACGGTTTTCACGAAACCATACCTGATACCCTGGAGATCATGGGCTCTGAAATGCCCGTCAGCCTGACTTCTTCTGAAACCGGGTGGCAGTCTTCTGACCCCGATGATACCTACATCATCTCCAACCCGGTGCTGCCAGAGCAAATGCAACTCTCCGTATCTGATATTATCGTTTGCGGCAAGCCGGGTATCCGTACCCCTCTGCCCGACGGTTCTTCGGCCATCTGGGAGCACGAAGGAGAAACACTGCAGGCCAATCGCCTCTATCCCATGACCTTCAGCATCCTGGACCCGGATGGTGAACCGGCAGAACTGGAACCCTATATGGGTATGATGGGCCATGCCGTGGTGATGAAGCACGACGGCAGCGTATACATCCACCTGCATCCGGTGGGTAACTATTCCTCAGCTTCGCAGGACCTGATCAGGAGAAGAATGGACGACGACAGCCGTATTATGGAGTTACCTCCCTCACGTCAGTTTATGGACAGTGTAGACCAGGTAGTAGCCAGCGTACGTGCCATGAGTGATGAAGAACGTAATAACTACCTCATGGAGCTGATGGGTCACACTTATGAGGAGGATGAAGAGGGAGAGCACGCCGGCCATGCTACCGTCACCTTCCCTTATGCTTTCCCGGAGCCGGGCAACTACCGCATCTGGATACAGATGAAGCGTAAAGGAAGGGTACTCAATACTGCTTTTGATGCGGTGGTAGAGTAACAAACAAATACCTTTCTATTCAAAGCCCACTTAGTCGCAGGTTAGGACCATCAAAAATGGGCCTAACCTGCCGGGCCTAGCGGCTGCTCATAGCTCTCTCTTCGGGTTTGAAGCTGATGTTCAGCATCTTTTCGCTGATTTCCCAAAGGCGGCGCGCATTATAGTCGTTGGTAGCTGCCTTGCTGGGGGTAGCTGGCTTTCTGCTTTTGAAATACTGCCCGTTTGATGTAAAACCCTCCTCGCTGGTTGCCAGATGGATGGTGGTGCGCGCTCCTTTTTCTTCGGAGGGCATAAAGGGAGTCGTTAGTTTAGCCAGAAAACCAAATACCCCGGATACACCTTCGTACAAGCCGGTTGAGATACCCCCCGGGTGCAGGGCGTTGGTCACCACATGGGTACCCTGAAGCCGTTTAGCCAGTTCGTGGGTAAACAATACATTGAGCAGCTTGGAATTGGCATAGGCGGTGATGCCCAGGTATTTTTTTTCTGACTGCAGATTGTTTACATCAAAGCTGGCAAAGCGATGAGCTTCTGAAGATACATTGATGATATTGCCCCTTTCAGCCGCAAAAACTTTGTCTATCAGCTTGTAGGTCAGTAGGAAATGAGATAGGTAATTGACCTGGAAAGTCATCTCATAACCATCTTCCGTCAGTTGCCGCTTATCACCCATCAGGATTCCGGCATTGTTATTCAGGACGTCGATACGCGGATAAGTGGCATTGATCTGGTCGGCCGCTTCGCTCACCTGCTGCAGGGAGGAAAAATCAGCCAGTACGATATCTACCTTATCATGACCGCAGACCCTGAGAATATCCTCTTTGGCCTTTTCAGCTTTTTCTTCATTGCGACAGAGCATAATGATATGAGCCCCCCGCTTGGCAAGTTCAACCGCCGCCGCTTTACCAATACCTGAATTGGCTCCACTGATCAGGCATATTTTATCTTTGATGTTCATAAGGTGCGAATTTGATGATGGTCACTTTTTATTAATCTACAAAATTCCGGACAATGTTTTACCAGAGTTCAGCTTTAACTATTTCTTAACCTGCCACACAAAAAAACTGGCATATAGTATAATACTGCCGGTGGCACAGGCTGTGTATTGAAAAAAAATTTTATAAAAGAAGCAACCTTCATTTTTAAAGACATTTACAATTGGTCTCTACAGGACATTTCTCAGCAAATAATAAAACTGCTGATTGTAACGTTTTGCGTAGCTGAACAAAAAGGCGTAGGCTCGTCATCAAGTCTGGGCGAGCCATGATCTGCCGGAAGGCAGGTGGTCAAGTATTAGAAAAAGCCATCGGTAGTGCTTATCTTTTAAGTAGGAAGCAAAATCTAATCACAACCAATGGCACTTCAAGCTAAGCAAAACCGGACAATAAGCCTACAGATATCAAAAGAACAATACTCTTCTTTTATGAAGGACAACCATATAGCACACCAAACCATACGCAGGTCTTATGCCCAGCACCCCGAACTGTTTTTTATAGGAATGGGACAGGGCTATAAGCTCAACGGCAAAACCCGAAAGTCCAACAAATTAGGCCTGCGAATGCGCTGTATTGAGGTACAAGGGGTGACTTACCAGCTTCGGCCTTGCTTTGTGCTGCCCTACAGGCGGGCAACCATCGAGGAGGTAAAACATCCTTTATTCCTGTTGCGCTTTGGCGAGCCCTTCTGGGCCCCTCAGGCTATTGAAGATATCTACGAGATTCGAGAATATTACAGGTCGCGACCAGAAAAATATGCGGAACAACTGACAGATAAGATTTTTTGAAAAATCCGACGATCTGGAACAATATCCTCGGATGGGTAGAATGGTTCCGGAAGTGGAAAGACCTGAGATTAGAGAATTGATTTACAAAATTATCGGATGTAGTGACTGATGACCGGATAGACATACTGGCCGTCCATGATAGCTTACGTCCTTTAAGCGAAAATTCCATATTTGATTAATAGAAGTTACCCGATAAAGCACATTCTGTAGACGTGTCAGACATTACTTCATTTTAGTTTCTTGTCAATAGCTTCTTATAACTGAATACTAAATATCAGCTAAAATAGATTGTCTCAAAATTTAATCTGCTCTCGCCAGAACCTCTTCAGGCGACAATCTGGCATAAAAAAAGGTAGCCCCTCGCGAGGCTACCTTTATTATTGTATCACATTTTATACTTTTACTAAGCTGTCACAGCAGGCTTAGCTCCGGCTTTCTTCTGTGACTTGAGGTCAAAGCGGTCCAGGTTCATCACCTTATCCCAGGCAGCTACGAAATCTTTCAGGAATTTCTCCTGAGAGTCGCCACAGCCATATACCTCAGCGATACTTCTCAGCTCAGAATTAGAGCCAAAAATCAGGTCTACGCGAGTACCCGTCCACTTCAGTTCACCTGTCATGCGGTCACGGCCTTCAAAGAGGTTTTCAAACTCATTGGCCGCCTTCCAGGTCGTACGCATATCCAGCAGGTTGACAAAGAAGTCGTTGGTGAGCTGACCAGGACGATCGGTAAATACCCCATGCTTTGACTGGTCAAAGTTAGTGTTCATGGCACGCATACCGCCTAGCAGCACCGTCATTTCTGGTATGGTCAACGTCATGAGTTGCGCCCGGTCTATCATCATTTCCTCGGCAGAGGCTGAGATGTTACCGCGGTTGTTCTGGTAGTTGCGGAAAGCGTCGGCATTGGGCTCCAGCGGGTCAAAGGCTTCCGCATCGGTTTGCTCCTGCGAAGCATCGGCACGTCCGGGTGTGAAGGGAACCTTGATCTCATGACCGGCATCTTTGGCGGCCTTTTCAACCCCGGCACATCCGGCCAGCACGATCAGGTCAGCCAGAGAAACTTTTTTGTTACCTGACTGAGCACTGTTAAACTCCTGCTGTATGCTTTCCAGCTTCGCCAGTATCTCAGACAGCTGAGCCGGGTTATTCACTTCCCAGTCTTTCTGCGGCTCAAGTCGGATGCGGGCACCATTGGCGCCACCGCGCTTGTCGGAGTTGCGGTAAGTAGAGGCAGAAGCCCAGGCAGTAGATACCAGCTGGGATACCGACAGGCCTGAAGCAAGCACTTTCTTCTTCAGTTCGGCAATATCCTGCTCATTGATCAGCTCATGGTCAACGGCGGGGATAGGATCCTGCCAGATGAGATCTTCCTCAGGTACTTCAGGACCGAGGTAGCGGCTCTTAGGACCCATATCGCGGTGGGTAAGCTTATACCAGGCTCTGGCAAAAGCATCGGCAAACTCATCCGGGTTTTCCAGGAAGCGTCTTGATATTTTCTCGTAAGCCGGGTCTACCTTCAGGGCGATGTCGGTCGTCAGCATGAAGGGCGCATGTTTCTTTGAAGGGTCATGCGCATCAGGAATGAGGCCTGCACCTGCGTCACCCTTAGGTTTCCACTGGTAAGCACCGGCAGGGCTCTTGGTTACCTCCCAGTCGTACTTGAAGAGGTTCTCAAAATAGTAATTGCTCCACTGGGTAGGCGTTTGCGTCCAGGCACCTTCTATACCACTGGTGATGGTGTCGCCAGCGTTACCTTTGCCAAAGGTGTTCTTCCAGCCGAGGCCCATCTCTTCTATACTGGCGCCTTCAGGCTCTGCACCTACGTACTTCAGCGGGTCGGCAGCGCCGTGAGTTTTACCGAAAGTATGTCCACCGGCTATGAGCGCTACAGTTTCTTCATCATTCATCGCCATACGGCCGAATGTCTCGCGAATATCGCGGGCGGAACCGGCCGGGTCGGGGTTGCCGTTAGGTCCTTCAGGGTTCACGTAGATCAGGCCCATATGAGAGGCACCCAGCGGGTTTTCCAACTCATGCTGCCCGGAGTAGCGCTGCTCATTACCTAACCATTCTCCTTCTGAGCCCCAGTAGATATCTTCTTCCGGCTCCCACACATCCTCACGTCCGCCTCCAAAACCGAAGGTTTTGAAACCCATAGACTCCAGGGCGCAGTTACCGGTGAGAATCATCAGGTCAGCCCAGGAAAGCTGCCTGCCATATTTCTGTTTGATAGGCCAGAGCAGTAAGCGGGCCTTGTCCAGGTTGGCATTGTCGGGCCAGCTGTTGAGCGGGGCAAAGCGCTGAGAGCCTGAACCTCCTCCTCCACGGCCATCGGCAATACGATAGGTACCAGCGCTGTGCCAGGCCATACGAATGAAGAAGGGACCATAATGACCGTAGTCGGCAGGCCACCAGTCCTGTGAGTTGGTCATCAGCTCATAAATATCTTTTTTGACGGCGGCCAGGTCAAGTTTCTTGAACTCTTCCGCATAATCAAAGTCCTCCCCCATAGGGTTAGACAGGTTAGAATGCTGGCGAAGGATACTCAGATTCAGCCGGTTGGGCCACCAGTCACGATTGGACCGGCCGCTTCCAGCAGTGAAGTTGAGCGGACCACCCATAAAAGGGCATCTTTTTGATTCGTTGACTTCCCAGACTTTGTGATTAGCATTTTGCGAAGTGTTGGGATGTGGATTACTTTCCATTTTCTGTTAGATTATAGATAGTTATTAAATAAATTAACAATGTTTACTTGATTTTAGCTCAACGATGGTATGAAGCTAAAACCTCTATTCCCCAATTTATAGATTTATGGATTATATCAAAAAGTATCAGAGGAATTGGGCACCTCATTTACTTATATTGTTTTAACTGCTTTAGGCTAGCCATAGTTTAGGATTTTTTATGTATCTACGGTTATATCATATGAACTGACGAATAGGTTTGCTAATCGCTCATTTTGTTGTTCCAGTAGATTTTCAGGTTTTGGGTAGCTCTACCGGCGGCAATAATATCCAGGTCGCCATCCTCGTCCAGGTCGGCTACCTGCAGGTCTTCGCAGGCCATGCCATTGTCATCTATATAATGATGCGTCCAGACTTCTCCACTTTCGTCCATAGGCACAAAGATTTTGATACCCACTTTACCTTCGCGGTTAGGCTCACGCCATCCTACGATGATCTGGTCGCGGCCTAAGCCCAGCACATCGGCACAGGCCAGGGCATGACCCTGCTCCAGCTGGTCGGACAGTACAGTTTTCCGGCTAAAATCCTTACCCGAATAGAGCATCAGGCGGTTGCCGTGTATGGGTTCAATGGTGGTGATAAATGGCCTCTCGGTTCCCAGGGAGCCCATTCTTACCTCACCGGCAGGCTGCCTAAGCTTAGCAAGCGGCTGTTGCTGCCAGGTACTGCCGTCAAACGTGAAGCGGGAAACCCCCTCTTTACCGGCGATCAGCAGGCTACTGGCCTCCTTAGCGGGTTCATTCACTGCCAGGTTATGCGTCATGTGCATTTGCTGGTCAAGCAGGGTGGTATCCCAGGGAGTAGTGGGGTCAGATGGCATGCTATAGCCCAGTATCTTGACCCCCTCGCCCTCTCCCGCTTTATTGCCTCTGCCGTGCAGGGGAAGCACTATCAGCTGATACTGCCCGGACGACGTCTTTACCCAGCGCATGCGATGCACGGTGGGCTCGTGGTGCAGTTGTACCGGCTGCCATCTCTGGGTAGGATCTTCAGGCCTGAGCAAATAATGAACTGAACCTGAAAGTGCCGTATCGCTGGTCTCGCCCGGGTTCCACTGGGCGCCCACAGCCACTTCCACCTGGCCATCGCCATTGATATCGCGGGCTGCCAGGCAGACATTGTCTTTCTCGGTAAGATTCTCTACCATCACAAAGCGCTGCCAGTCGCCATTTCGGTACCAGACAAACTGCGTTTTATCGGCCAGCAGTATGTCTTTTTTACCGTCTCCGTCCACATCACCTATGGCCAGGCCGTAGCCGATGTCCACTTTACCCAGGCTTTGTGCCTCGAAGGTAGAAGACATTACCTGTGCCATAAGCGGCGAAAAAGTAAAAGATAAAAGGCAGAGGCCGGTGAGAAGTGAGCTTAGGTTGTGCATAAAACTGTACTTTTCTGATAATACTGGCTTTAAAGTTAGATAATTTGAAGCTGATAAAGGAAGTCCTTCCGGATATTTTTCATGCCTTACCTCGTAGCATTTTGAGCTGTCTTATCATCCTGTCAGGGCTAAAAAACAATAAAATGGAAGAGATTACAGTAGCTTGACACTGCTTCTTTGATCTGCTAATATTATAGTCTCATACAGGAAAATTACTATTTTTAAAACCATAAAGTGACAATCATGAAAAACATTGGTAAACTCAACACAGAAGTACTCCTTGATACTTACCTGAGTAACACAGAGGGAGACGAACTGAACCTGAGCGATGACTTCAAGCTGGATTTTGATGAGGATTTTCTGAATGAACTGGAAAGAGAAGGGCTGGAAAACAGTGATACAGACGGTTTTGATGATGACGATTTCGGTGGTGTCTTCTGAACCACTGATATAAAGAATCCTGGCAGTCCGGCATGCTGACCGCAATATATTAAATATAGAGTGGTCAGCATTTTTATTTTTGAACTGTCCAAAATAAGATGTATTTATTATCTTGTTGATTGCTTACAACCTAAATCTGGAACAGATATGAAATTTTATCAAGACGGCAGCTTCAGACCATTTTCTTCTCTTATACTATCCGCTTTTGCAGTCGGTATGCTCAGCGCCTGCCAGCCCGAAGCAGAAAAGGCAGGGGCTTCTATCACCTACGATTCCCTTAGCGATGAGCAGAAAAGGGAGGCGGCTTATGCCGTGGCCGGCCTGGAGATTGCCGACGACCTGGAGGTGAGCCTTTTTGCCTCTGAGCCTATGCTGGTTAACCCCACCAATATGGATATTGATGAAAGAGGACGGGTCTGGGTATGCGAAGGCTATAATTACCGACCCAAGCTAAACCCCAATAACCCCACCAAATCCGAAGGAGACCGCATCCTGATCCTGGAAGATACCGATGGTGACGGCAAAGCCGATGACAGCAAAGTATTCTACCAGGGAAATGACATTAATGCGGCCCTGGGTATCTTTGTGATGGGCAATAAAGCCATCGTTTCCTGTAGTCCTCATGTGTTTCTGTTTACAGATACTGATGGAGATGATAAAGCTGATAAAAAAGAAATTCTCTTTAGTGGAGTAGGCGGAGAGCAGCATGATCACGCCATACATGCCTTTGTCTTCGGCCCCGATGGTAAACTATACTTTAATTTCGGTAATGCCGGCGGTCAGTTACTTGACAAAAACGGCCAGCCCGTGACCGAGCAGAGCGGGCTGCCGGTAAGTGATCAGGGTAATCCCTACCGCCAGGGGATGGTTTTTCGCTGCGATCCTGACGGCAGTAACTTTGAAGTGCTGGGCCATAACTTCCGCAATAATTATGAAGTAGCCGTGGATGCTTTTGGTACCCTCTGGCAGTCGGATAATGACGACGATGGCAACAAAGGCGTACGTATCAACTATGTGATGGAATATGGCAACTATGGCTACCGTGACGAGATGAGTGGCGAAAACTGGCGCGCTTACCGGACCGGGATGGAGGAGGAAATTCCCCTAAGGCACTGGCACCTCAATGATCCCGGCGTGGTGCCCAACCTCTTACAGACAGGGGCAGGCTCACCTACCGGCATACTGGTGTACGAAGGTAATCTACTGCCTGAGCGTTTCCACAACCAGGTGATACACTCCGATGCCGGCCCTAATGTGGTCAGGGCGTACCCGGTTACAAAAAGTGGAGCTGGCTATAGCGCTGAAATGGATAACCTGATCAAAGGAAAAGACCAGTGGTTCCGTCCGGCTGATGTTACGGTGGCACCTGATGGCTCGCTCTTCGTGGCCGACTGGTACGATCCCGGGGTAGGTGGGCATCAGGTAGGCGACCAGGCACAGGGCAGAATATTCCGCATAACGCCCAAAGCCGAGCCGCCCGGGTTCTGGCAAAAGCTTTTCGGCGGAAAGGAGGCTGAGTACAAGGTAACACCTCCTGATTTTTCTACTCCAGAAATGGCGGTAGAGGCACTCAAAAATCCCAATGTATCTACCCGTTATCTGGCCTGGCAAAAGCTGCATGATTGGGGAACAGAGGCAGAGCCTGCCCTGCAGGAAATGGCAGCATCAGACAATCAGCGCTATCGTGCCCGTGCCTTATGGCTGCTCTCCAAGCTGGAAGGCAAAGGGCAGCAGTACATAGAACAGGCCCTGCAGGACGAAAATCCCGACCTGCGCGTAGCTGCTATCCGTATGGCACGACAATCAGATATGGAAATCGTGCCCGTGTTGCAGCAAATGAGCAAAGACCCTGATTCGCAGGTCAGAAGGGAGGTGGCACTTGCCCTCCGCTACCTGGAGAGCGCTGAAGCCGATGAGGTGTGGGCCAGCCTGGCACAGCAGCACGACGGAGAGGATCGCTGGTACCTGGAAGCCCTGGGCATAGGTGCCGACCTGCACGCAGCCTCCCGTTTTAGCGCCTGGATGAATCAAGTTGGAGAAGACTGGGATACCAAAGCCGGGCAGGATATTGTCTGGCGGATGCGTTCTCCCGAAACCATTCCCCTGCTGGCAGAGCTGATCAGAAGCTCGGAATCCAATACCTACCGGGATCGCCTGCGCTACTTCAGGGCTTTTGACTTTCATGCTGATCCTTCCAAAGAGGAGGTTCTGGCACAACTGGCGGTAGAACAGCATCCGCAGCAGGCAGAAATCAGCATGCTGGCCTTGAATCACCTTTCTTCAGAAACAGTCAAACAATCTCCCCGCCTCAGGACTGCGCTGAAAAACTCGGTTGACAGGTCCGCCGGTAGTAAAGAATACATTGAGCTCATCAAAAAGTATGAGCTGAAAGAATATACACAGAATCTGATGGCTATGGCAATCCAGATGCCTGAAGAAGAGCTGGGTGCCGAGGCAGCACGCCTGCTGCTGCACCTGGACCAAAAGAAAGCCATGCAGCGGCTGATGGAGCAGGGCAGTCCTGAAGACAGGAAAAATATGATCACAGCCCTGAGACGGGTAAACAGTGGTGAGTCACATGACCTGCTGGAATACGTCATTCGCAGCCAGGAACAGCCCCTGGAGGTGAGAGAATCAGCGGTGATGGCTTTTGCCAACAGCTGGGGTGGAGAAGACCGCCTGCTGAACATGGTACGCAGCGGCAACCTGCACGCCGACCTGGATTCAGTAGCTGCGGTGGTTTTCTCAAGAGCCATGCGTAATTCAATTTACGAGGAAGCGGCTGCCCTGATGGAACTGCCCGGGCAGACCCAGGAAGGTGAATTGCCTTCCATCAAAGAGCTGGTAAGCATGAAAGGGAATCCCGAATCAGGGATGACAGTTTTTGCCCGTGCCTGTCAGAACTGCCACGTGGTGGATGGGCAGGGGATAGATTATGGTCCAGCCTTATCAGAAATAGGCGATAAACTCACCAAAGATGCGATGTATAAAGCTATTCTTAACCCCAGCGAAGGTATTAGCTTTGGCTACGAAGGATATACGGTTGAATTGACCGACGGAAGTACTGTGACGGGCTACATCCTGAGTAAAACCGAAGATGAACTCCAGCTGCGCATGTACGGAGGTATGACCAACACCTATAAGATGTCACAAATCGCCTCGCTTGAGGAGATGGAGCAGTCGCTGATGTTTGACAACCTAGAGCGCAGCATGACGCAGCAGGAACTTATAGACCTGGTGGAGTATCTTACTACTCTCAGAAGCTCCCAGGCTGACCAAGGACAGCCTAAAGGCAAGCTGAGCATGAAATAGGCTTTGATTGATAAAGATTTTTCAGGAAGCCTCTCTTCGTACCTATGAGGAGAGGTTTTTTTTAGCTGATCCTGCGGGAAGGTATCCCGGCATAAGTCCCCGCTTCCGCAATATCTTGCAGTACGATACTGCCCATGCCTATGAGGCTCCCTGAAGTGATGCTGACACCCTGTCGGAGCCGGGCCCCGCTACCTACAAACACTTGATCTCCCAGGCGGCAGTCGCCGTTGATAGTCGCAGCAGTAGAGATATGGCAGTGGTCGCCAATATGGGCATCATGTTCCAGTAGCGCCTGGGAGTTGATAATGCAGTTGATGCCGATCTGAACACCAGCGTTCACACAGGCCTGGTGCATTACTACCGTACCCTCTCCCAGGCGGGCGTGGGGGGAGACATAGGCCAGGGGAGAAATAATGATAGGAAGCTTAGCCCCCAGTTTTTTGAGCAAACGATATATCCTGAGACGGCTTTCGCTCTTTCCCAGCTGGCCAACCGTAATCAGACATTGAGGAATGGTCTTGAGGAGTTCAGGCAGCGCATCTTCTGTACCGATGATGGGGTAGTCCAGCACTTCCAGGCCTGCTTTTTCAGCAACATCAATGATGCCTTTGATTTGATAGCGTCCTTCTTTCTCCAGGACATCAATTACCGATTTGCAGTGGCCACCGCCTCCGATGAGTAGTAGATCGTGATGCATAAGAAAAGTTTTAATAGACTTTATTGAGGTTAGTTTAACATATCCTGGTACAGAATGGATAAAAACCAAATTCATCATGTCTCCGACGAGGATGAATGAAATGGGGGTTTTAGAACGCCCTGTCTTGGTCAAGGTGGCGATACAATTGCCTTTTTCACTCAGTAGAGGATGATAAACAGCTTTCAAACTCAACCGTAATATCCTTTAATGATCGCAGAATTTCATCATAAATTTTCAACAGACACTATTTTCTGGGTTTTAGCCTACTTCCATTGCCTGAATGAAGATGGTAGTAATGCCAGGTGGTCACTGGCCCAGCGTGCGTTAGGTAGGGGAGCCTTAGTACATTTGCTAAACATAGGCATATCAGAAAGTAAGGCCCAGCCCGGGCGGGTCAATATGCCTTCCTGCTGTGTCATGGCCACAAACTCATCTCTCTGCTGTTTTTCAGGAAAAGCTACGGCATGCAGCCAGTAGTTGGCGTGCGTTCCGGCAGCTTCGCTGATGAGCGGCAGATCATATCCTGCAAAGAATTGCTGATAAGCCCGCTGCTGCATGCGTAAGGCGGCTTTTCTCTCTTCCAGGCTGCTCAACTGTGCCAGTCCCAGGCTGGCATTCAGGTTAGGCATACGGTAATTATAACCCACCTGGTCATAAGCTATCTGCTTTCCCCTCAAGACCCTGGCCTGTTGAGACAGGTGAAGGGCTTGCCGGGCAAGGGCTGCATCATGGGTCAGCAGCATACCTCCTCCTCCGCAGCTGATGATCTTATTGCCGTTGAAGCTCAGAATCGCTACTTTTCCCCAGTGCCCGGGAGAGTGGCCCTTGCAGGTGCTACCCAAAGCTTCTGCGGCATCTTCTATCAGTATGATATGGTGTTCCTGGCAAATAGCCGCAATCTCTTCCATAGCAGGTGGGTGTCCGAAGCTGTAGACCGGCAGACAGGCAGCTATTCTTCTACCCGTCTTCTTGTGCCAACTACATCCGTCTTGTCGCAATTCACTTTGGCTATGCAGGAAATCAGCCAGTTGGTCTGCCGAAAGTCCCAGCGATTTCCGGGAAATATCCAGGAATAGGGGAGAAGCCCCGGTATAGCTGATGGCATTGGCAGAAGCTACAAAACTGAAAGGCTGTGTAATGACGAGATCATCTTTTTGTACACCGGAAGCCAGCAGGGCCAGGTGCAAGGCAGCTGTACCGCTATTGGTAGCTACGGCAAATTTACATGTAGTGAGTTTACCGATCTGCTGCTCAAAATCTTCTACCTGAGGGCCTACGGAAGATATAATGCCTGATTCCAGGCAATCGCGCATAGCCAGCTGTTCTGTCTCGCCTATCAGGCTTTCGTGCAGGGGTATGGGACCTTCCGGACGCTGGTAGTAATCGCGAATAAAGCTTATAAATTCAGGCAGCATGCAGGCAAGTTACACCGATCATGAGAGGAGAACAAGGTTTTGTAAGATGTTGCTTCAATCTTTGCACAAAACAGTGAAGCGCATGCGGAAATTTTTCATTTGGCAGAAAAAGCTATTTTTGCCCCATGAAAAAGCAGGGGCAGCATATCATTTTTCTTTGTCCGTATCCTCAGCATGGCGCACCCAGCCAGCGCTTCCGCTATGAACAGTACCTGGAGATTCTGACAAAAAATGGCTCTTCTTATGAGATTCACAGTTTCTTTGATGAGCCAACCAATCGCATCCTCTACAAAAGCGGACATGCTGTACAGAAAGTACTCGGCGTCATCAATGGTTTTTTGCGCAGGCTGCTGCTGATCCCCCGGCTTTCCCATGCGGATTATCTGTTCATACATCGTGAAGCTACACCACTGGGGCCACCATGGCTGGAGTGGATCATTGCGAAAGTGCTCAGGAAGAAGATCATTTACGACTTTGATGATGCCATATGGCTGCCGGATACTTCGGGCGTCAATACTTTTATGGTCAGGCTCAAGTGGCAGCAAAAGGTGGCTTCTATCTGTCGCTGGAGCTATAAGGTGAGCTGTGGTAATGACTATCTCTGCTCTTTTGCCCAAAAGTTTAATGAGAAGGTAATACTGAACCCGACTACCCTGGATACTGAACGGCAGCACAACCGCCTCAAAGATCATCATGAAGCACCGCTGACCATCGGCTGGACGGGTTCACATTCTACCATGAAATACCTTAAAGAGGTGGAAAATGTGCTGCAGCAGCTGGAGCAGCAGTACGACTTCCGGTTTGTGGTGATTTCCAACAGGCTGCCTGAACTGGCTCTCAAAAGTCTGGTATACATCCCCTGGCAGGAGAGTACTGAAGTTGAAGACCTGCTGCAGATGCATATCGGCCTCATGCCGCTACCTGATGACCCCTGGTCAAGAGGGAAGTGCGGGTTTAAGGCGCTGCAGTATCTTTCGCTGGGTATACCCGCCCTGGTTTCACCGGTAGGCGTCAACACCAGCATCGTACGGCATGGGGAGAATGGTTTTCACTGCTCCACGGAAGAGGACTGGCTGCACTACCTCAGGATGCTGCTGAACAACCCAGGCTTACGGATTCAAATGGGAGAAAAAGGCAGGAAAACTGTAGAAGCTACTTTTTCAGTAAGAGCCAACGGCGACAATTTTCTCAGCCTCTTCAGCTAAGAAGGCTGCGATCAGAAGTCAAAATTCCTCCTGCGAATATTCCAGCGCAGGCCTGCCGAGATAAACTCCGTAGTTTCAGGCTCATTTAACAGGGCATCATTGCGATGGCGGCGCAGGTAACGCAGGTCGGCGAATACGTCATGCCAGAGCTGGTAAGAGGCAGTGAGGTCTGCTATGAATAGTTCGTTGAGTACACCCTGCTTCAGTACATTGTTGTAATCTCTTTCGCGGCTACGGTAGTCCAGCAGCAGGTCATTGCCCCAGTTAGAACCCAGGGTGTCGCTGCCATACTCGGCGGCAATCAACTTGGCCTCCAGCCTCAGTCTGCCAAATGGCTGGTAGCGTACGATACCGGCTACTTCATCAAAATTAGCACCCAGCGGGTGAGCCAGCGGCTGCTCGTAGTGGGTATAAGCGCGAAAAAGATCTTCATGGGCATAAGTATAGGGCCGTACACGATTATACTCCAGTTGCAGGTCCAGGTTAGCCATGCTGAAGGCATTTACATATTCGCTGCCCAGCTGCAAGGCATATTTATTGCCCCACCAGTTGTTACCGGCACGCATTTCTGAAATGACAAATTCATCAATCAGCCCCTGTGCATACACAGAAAAGCCTTTGAAGGGAAGCCATCTCAGGTCCATACCCAATGACGCATTACCTGAACTACCACCCTGCTGCTCTATGGCCCGGTAAAAAACAATAGGGTTGAGGTAATTCAGGTCAAACTGCCCTGATTCATCTCCGTAAGTAATGCTCTCAAACAGGCCCAACTGCAGTTTAGGCGTAAGGCTGACCCCCAAGCGGTGCAGGGCAAAAAACTTGGGCGGAAAAGAAAGTGTGCCATACAGCCCGGTCTGGTTGCCGATGATGTCAGCTGTCATCTGGGCAAAAAGGTTGGTATACTGGATTTTCCAGAACTGGGTATTGATGCGGAAAAACAGGTAGTTGTTGGCAAAGTCAGACAGCAGCAGCGAACGAAAGCCATTACCGATGAAGTGCCTGCCGTGGCCAAACTGCATGTCAATATGACGGGTAGCCCTGAAACTGATATGGCCCCGTGCGGTCAGGAAATCCACGGCTCTTTCACCATAGCCTTTCCAGAAACCTTCCTGGGGTACATTCAGGCGGCTGCGGATATAGCGGTCCACATAATCAGGAAAAGCCGCCTGGTTTTCGCCTATGTAAGAATAAAAGCCAATGCGCTCGTCAATGGTGCCATGTACTTCCACCCCGCGCGTATTGATAAAGGGCATACCATCAGCAGCATCTATGCCAGCTTCCAGGTGGAGGACAGGATTGGCGTAAATCTCAAAATACTTCTCCCGTACGCTCAGCAGGTCACGCTCATTTTTGAAAAATACACCTAGCACAGGCTTCCGGCTTTCGCCAGCCAGTGTATCCAGCAGTTCCCAATTATCCATGCGCAGGTAGGCCAGGTTAAAAATATCGGCCTCAGAGGGAGATGGCAGCGAGAGGGTATCCAGAAAACTGGCAATCGCCTGCCGCTGAAAAGGACGCACCATAGATCCAAGTTCGGGCGACCAGCGTCCGTTAAGCAGCTCGTAGCGTTTGAGGAGTTGGTAATACTGATCGTCAAGGGGGGCGTAAGCCGTTTGTGCCTTTAAGGAGGTAGCCAGCAGGCAGCAGATGATAAGAAGAAGACCTTTGGTTTTCAAGTACTTGCTAGAGCTTTGGGTTTACGTTTGCGTCCTCGTCTTTTTGACAGGGCGAGGTGGCGCAAGATAAACAAACCTGCCAGATAAAAAGGGAACATAGGTATCTTATACCTTACAAGCGAACCAAAATTGTAGGTAGAGATGCCCACCGCAAAACTGAAAGCGATGGCAAAGATCAGGCAGAAGGTAATGATGGGTTTGGCAGCCAGGTACTTAAACAGGTTCTTAAGCCCTGCCTGGTAGATCACCATTAGGGTAAGGAAGAGCGTAGCCAGGCTCTCCAGGGCAGACATTAGCATGACCACATTGTGAGCTTCCCAAAGATAGGGTCTGAAGAGGGTAACATTGACCGCCAGCGGGAATTTCCGCAGCATACCCGCCGGGCTGAAATCATAATCGTCACCAAGCGTGTAAACAGAGCCACCCTGCCTTTCGCCCACATACGTCAGGTAGCGTGCGGTAATTTCGGCCGTTTCAGATACCTTATCCAGGGAGTAGCGGGCATTGTCGGCGCCAATCTCCACCATGGCAAAATATCCCAGTACACCCCCGATAGCCAGCATAAAAGGGGCAATAACAATACGCAGGAGGGGAGATTTGATGCGCTCCGCATTGGCTAGAAAAATCCATACGATAGCCGCCGGCAAAAAGCAGAGCACGATGTAAATTTTGATGGAGTAGATCGTGTACAGGCTGAATAGTAACACAGCTGCAGCTGTCACTACACCTTTTTTTTCAAAAAAGATCCGGGCGATGGCCCAGGTAGCCCAACCCAGTGCACCCAGGGTAATGGTATCTTTGAGGATGCCAGAACCCCAGAAGAAGACCGAGGGAATAAAGAGCATGGCAATGGCTAGCTCCTTGTGCAGATTTGGAAAAAGCTTATAAAAAGCCCGGTACATGGCCCATATGCCTGAAAAGCTGACAGCAGCAAAAATAAGCGCATTGGCAGCATAAGAATGAGCCGTGAGCAGGCTGCAGAAGGCCAGCACCCTGATCACAAAGTACTCAGTAGGAGAATCAAACCAGTAAATACGATTGGCGTACTGGAAGATGGCGGGTGTCATCTCTCCATTGGCCAGTAATAGTTGTATGCCCGCCGAGGGGTTCTCCAGAAAGGCATCAAAAATGATCCCGGCCTGCCGGAAGTAGTTGAAGGTATCACCGCTGGGCCGGCCGCCACCGTAGTAAAACTGGTAAATAAAGCCTACTGCCAAAGCACCAATGATTTTTACGCTTAAGCCGGAAATGAAGTATTTCCTGATACGCCGGTCGGTAAAGGCTGGGCGCAAAGCATAAGCCAGGCCATAAATAATGGCCAGCCAAACAGGCATTATAAGCAGGTCTTTGATTCCCATGGCCCAAAATTGACAAAATTCGTACTAGAAATCCAGGGGAAGGCCCTGGTAGAAGTCCAGTACCTTCATGCTGAAGATGTAATTGTACTTGGCTCTTACCAAATCAGATTCGGCCTGATTGAGTTCATTTTTGCTCTGGTTAAAATCTACCGCATCAATGGCGCCCACTTCGTAGCGAGCCTCTGTATTGCGGAAAGCCTCTCTGAGGGAGCTTACCCTTCTCTCTATGGCAAAGTAACTTTTGGCAGCCGCGCGGGCATCCAGGTACACCTGCTCAATGGTCTGACGAAACTGGTTCTCCTGATCTATAACATTGAGCTGGGCCAGTTCCAGGTTGATACGGGCGTTGGCCACATTTGACTTTACCTGCCAGTTGTTGAAAATAGGAATGTTGAGATCAACACTGACGAAGCGTCTGAGGTTAAACTCCAGCTGGTTGAGGTAGGTATTGTCAGTAAACTCCGCAGGTACCTGGGTCTCGGTGAGTACCGGTATGCGAGTATCTGCCGGAATGCCGGGAATACCATCGGGTGCAAGTAGAAAATTGCCAGTAGGGATCACCCTGGTAATATTCTCTACCCCGGCACGGGGAATCTGAGGCGGCGCTACACTTGAATACTGGGAGAAAATACCTGCGCTCATACTCAATCTGGGATAATAGCCTGCCCGGGCGATGGACAGGCCATAGCGGGCACTGCTCACCTGAAGCTCAGCACTCTGTAGCTCTGGCCAAGTTCTGAGGGCATTTTCGTAAACTGCCACAGCAGATGGTGGCAGGGCATCCAGCGAAGGCACTTCCAGTTCCGGGATCAGGAGTTCTATGGCCTGGCTTTCCGGCAACTGCATCTGCTGTTTGAGCTGGAGCCTGGCCAGTTCCAGGTCATTTTGTGCATTGACCACATTGAGTTCATCGCTGGCCAGCTGGGCTTCCAGCTGCAGGCGGTCAGCTTGCGGCAGGGAGCCGGCTTCTACCAGTTTGGTGGTTCGCTGCAGTTGCAGCTCAGTAGTCTGCAACAAGAATTCGGCTACTTCCAGCAGTTCCATGTTAAAAAGGATCTGTGTATAAGCCTGTATCACGTTCAGGGTTACTGCGTTTCTGATCGCCTTCAGGTCTTCCTGGTCGCGTTCCAGTTCTACTTTGTTTTGCTTGAGCGTGTTGATACGACTCAGGCCGGTGAAGAGTGGCAGCTGCGCCTGCGCGCCCATGGTCTGTTGCTGTACGGGCCTCTCTACAAATTCGTTGCTGAACTGGTTGATAGAACGGCCTACATTGTATGAAACACCGGTATTGGCATTAAGTGAAGGGAGAAAATCTGCCTTGGAGCGTCTCAGTTCTACCTGGCTGCTGACTACCTGCAGCCCGCCTCGCCTGATATCTATATTATTTTTGAGCGCAATGTCTATACTTTCCTGCAGGCTGAGTACCAGGGGGGTATTTTCCTGGGCCAGGGATAGTAAAGAAAAGAAAAAAATGAAGGCTAGGGTTAATGTGGTTTGTCTGATGATCTGGGTCATTTTATTGATTTTGCCTGAGTTTTTCCAGGAAAGTTTCTCGGTATACTTCTCCGATCGGGATTTCTATATCACCTATGTGTATTCTACGTTTTTTTACCAGGCTGATGTACTCAAAGTTAAGAATAAAACTTCGATGTACTCTCACAAAATTTTCCGGCAGTTCTTCGGTAAGTGACTTCATACTCATCAGGGAGATGATCGTCTTGCCGGTAGTATGAATTTTTACATAATCTTTCAGGCCCTCAATGTAGCGTATATCATTGTACCGGACCTTGATGATATCATAGCCTGATTTGACAAACATATACTCTTTTGGCTGCTGGGCAGGTTCAGCTTCAGCAGTGGGATTGGGCTGCATTTTCAGCTGTTGACAGGCTTTGTTTACGGCCTTCAGGAAGCGCTCAAAGGTAAAAGGTTTGAGAAGGTAATCTACGGCATCAAGCTCAAAGCCCTCCAGGGCATAATCCGGATAGGCAGTGGTAAAGATGACTTTTGGTCTTTTTTCAAGGCTTTTCAGGAATTGTACGCCCGAAATCTGGGGCATCTGTATATCTAAAAAAATCAGATGTATATCATACTTGTGTAGTGCTTCCAGGGCCTCGGCGGCACTCTGGAAGGTTTCTACCAGTTCCAGAAAGGGAACTCGGCTGATAAAATCCTCCACTATATCCAGCGCGAGGGGTTCGTCGTCTATGGCAATACATCTAATCATGGTTGAGTCTTAGCTTCAGGTCTATACCAAAGGTACTACCATTTTTGTCAATCTTCAGCTGGTGGCTTCCCGGGTATAAGAGCTCCAGCCTTTTTTCAATGTTCTTCAACCCTATACCCGAATGCTTATCCTTGACGTGTCCATTGAGAGAGATGGTATTCTTTACTGAAAAATGCAGGTCGTTGCCGTTTACTTTCAGGTGGATACAGATACTGCCTTCTTTACGGAAGATATCCCCGTGCTTGAAAGCATTTTCTACGAAGGGTTCCAGCAGCATAGGCTCAATTTTTTTGCTTTCCAGCTCACCTTCTGTCACAAACCTGACCTTTTCAAGGTCTTTAAGACGAATTTTCTGCAGGTCAATGTAATTTTGGAGATGTTCGACTTCCTTATCCAGGCCAATCTGCTCGGCTGATGAATCGTACAAAACATAGCGCATCA
The DNA here is from genome assembly GCA_046541235.1 of Cyclobacteriaceae bacterium. Classification (GTDB taxonomy): domain Bacteria; phylum Bacteroidota; class Bacteroidia; order Cytophagales; family Cyclobacteriaceae; genus Catalinimonas. The sequence continues at coordinate 21,624 of JBKHDR010000071.1, forward strand.
GTTCGGAGAGCATGACGATGGCCCTGGGTGCATCTTCCGATTTACGGATAGCCAGCGAGTAAATGCTATTCAGATTGTTGAACAAAAAATGCGGATTGATCTGCGACTTCAGCATGGCCAGTTCTGACAGCATTTTTTCTTTCTCCATCTCGTTCTTGAGGCGTTCATTACGAAACCACTCCTTGGTCATCTTGAGGCTTCCGCTCACTGTCAGTATGAGCAGGCTATGGAGTATAGCCCGGCTGATCACATAATCGCGAAACCATCCATGCTCATCATAAAACTCCCTGTTGAGCGTCTTCTGTATCCAAAGCGTAACCAGGGCTACCAGCGCAACGGCTGCTACCACTGTAATGATATAAGGAATTACCCTTTTGCGGGCAAGCAGGCGAGGGATTAATATAGAGGTATTGGAATAAAAAAGCAGTACTAGCGGAACGGTGGAAAGTAACACTCTCACCGATATATCAGGGTCATCAATAGGAATTCTCAGTAGCACAAAAAGCAGTACCACAAAGATGACCCAGCCCAGTATATGGAAGATTACGAGGCGCATGCTGATATCCTTAAGCAGTCGGTGTAGCATAAGCAGGTAAAAGTACTTAGCCTCAAGGTATTATATATTAAGCTGAGTATCAAAAAAATTAGATATACAGGGCATTAGATTCTACCAGATGATGCCGGTTTAGATTAGCAGATAAACGCGCAACAATGAATAGACTCTAAATTGCTATCAGTATCCGATTAAACTGCTGGTATCGCACTTCAGTAGTTG
>JBKHDR010000072.1:0-21853 GCA_046541235.1 Cyclobacteriaceae bacterium
AAGGAATATGGAATTGATAAAATCACCCTCATCATCTTTACTTCTGACAATGCTCCTCATTTTTTTGATTCCAACGTCCCCTTACAGGAGATCAAGCGCGACCTGGACGAAGGTGGTATACGTATATTCTTCATTGTTCGCTGGCCTGATCCTACACCCGCTGGCACCACCTCTGATTATATTACTTATTCGGGAGATATGATGGCTACCGTTGCCGAACTGGCCGGGGCTACGGCATCCGACAGTGTCCAAAGTATTAGCATTGTACCTACCATTAGCATCAGCCGGATCAGCAAAATGAACATGACTACCTTTACTGGGAATACTTTGGTAGGGAGAGCAAGCAGGCAGTTCGCAGTGGTAAGCGGAAAGCCATTCGTGAGCCTATCTTTACAGGAGAAATTACGCTTCACAACCTTTAGGAAGCTTTAGACGAAAGTGAAAATGTCGCTGCTCAGCAGCCTGAAGTGGTAGAGCAGATGCATGCTTGTATGGAAGAGGCACTTGAACCCTCGCCTCTCTGGTCAGTTAAAAACTAAGATCACAAAGGCAGGCCAGCGCTGGGATGGCATTAATTCGCAAATTGTTCTTACCTTTGTCCGGGTGCTCCGGCACTTATTTTTTTACATTAACAACCATCAACCGATATGGCAAATAACTTACTAGCCGGAAAAAAAGGTATTATCTTCGGCGCCCTTGATGAAAACTCCATTGCCTGGAAAGTAGCCCTGAAAGCGAAAGAAGAAGGCGCTACATTTACGCTTACCAATGCCCCCATTGCGCTGCGCATGGGTAAGATCAACCAGCTTGCCGAACAATGCGAAACCAAAGTCATCGCCGCGGATGCTACCGTGGTGGAAGATCTTGAGAAACTGTATACCGAATCTATGGAGGTAGTAGGCGGCAAAATAGATTTTGTACTTCACTCCATAGGTATGAGTCCTAACGTTCGCAAAGGCCGCGACTATGGTGACCTGAACTACGACTGGTACCTGAAAACCCTGGATATCTCGGCGATTTCCTTCCACAAAGTGATGCAAACCGCCGAAAAGATGGACATCATGAACGAGTGGGGTTCTATCCTGGCGCTCACCTACATCGCTGCCCAGCGTACCTTCCCTGATTACGGGGATATGGCCCAGGCCAAAGCCATGCTGGAGTCTATCGCACGCAGCTACGGCTACCGTTTCGCCAAGTCAAAGAAGGTGAGGGTGAATACCATTTCGCAGTCGCCTACCAGAACTACTGCCGGTACCGGCATCTCTGGTTTTGATGTTTTCTTTGACTATGCTAATAAAATGTCGCCCCTGGGTAATGCTACCGGTGAAGACTGTGCCAATTACATCGTGGCCATGTTCTCTGACCTGACCCGTATGGTGACGATGCAAAACCTGATGCACGACGGTGGCTTCTCCTCTTCAGGCATTACCGAAGAACTGATTGCAGACCTGACCAAATAATGTTTAATTAATGGTGAATAATGATTGATGATACAAACCCATTGATCATTATTCATTCCCCCTTTATTCATTAATTATTAAACAAGGTGGTAGTATTTCCCAATGCAAAGATCAACCTGGGGCTCAATGTGCTAAGGCGGCGGCCGGATGGTTACCATGACCTGGCATCCTGCTTCCTGCCCATTCCTTATACCGATGTGCTGGAAATCATTAAAAGCAATAAATTCAGCTTCAGCAGCAGTGGTATAGCTATCCCCGGTGATGAGAAGGATAATCTTTGTATCAAAGCCTACCACCTGCTGCAGAAGGATTTCAACCTGCCACCCGTACAGATTCACCTGCACAAAGTCATTCCCATAGGAGCAGGCCTGGGAGGCGGCTCAGCGGATGCCTCCTTTACGCTGAAGGCACTCAATACTATGTTTGAGCTTTTCCTGGATGACTTCCTGTTGGAAGAATACGCTGCCCAATTGGGTAGCGACTGTCCTTTTTTCATAGAAAACCGGGTAAGAATGGCTTATGGCACCGGCAATGAGTTTGAAGACATCTCCCTTGAACTTACCGGCAAGCACCTGCTGCTGGTGACTCCTCCTATCCATGTAAGCACAGCTGATGCCTATGCAGGAATCAATCCCGCTGAGCCTGCACAGCCGATAAAGGAGATACTGAAAAAGCCCCTGCCTGAATGGAAGGGGCTGCTGGTTAATGATTTTGAAAAAACAGTTTTTGCCAAATATCCGGCTATTGCAGAGATCAAAAACAAGCTTTATGAAGCCAGTGCCCTGTATGCGAGCATGAGCGGCTCAGGCGCCAGTGTCTTTGGCATTTTTGATCATGCACCTGATACCACAGGGCTTTTCCCGGCTGACTACCTCGTCTGGAAGACAGACAAAGCATTTACTCCTGCCCGAGGGACGAACTAAAAGCCGAGGTGTTGGCGGCCATCCGTTCTTCGGTAGCTGCCGAGAGCTGGTTATAGAGATTAAAAACCCGTACCTGCTCGTGCAGTTTTTGAAGCCTGAACCTGCAATCGCTGATATATTTGTCAACCTCCTTCTGGTAGCGGGCCATACGGGGCAGTACCTGCTCCTTGAAGTCCTGTATCTCCACCAGGCCCTCTTCTGCATGGTGGATATAATAAGTATGATTGCAGACCACGTTGAGATAGACATGCGGGGCGCGCATATCTTCGGTGGCCCTGGGCCGACGCACATATTCGCTTTTTCTGAGCATAGACAGCTCACCATGAGAAATCACTTCAAAAAATGCCCTTCTCTCATAACCGGGATACACCTGGGAAGGTAGTGCCACAAACCTGCGGGTGAGATTTTTAATGGGATCATCAATCTCAAAAAAGGCCACATTTTCGGCGGTATAAGCACGGGTCATACCCCTGTTTTGGATTCTTACTACCTCAAATTTCACATCATAGCTGATAGCACCATGTCTGACACGTCCATCTTCCAGTATGAGTTTTCCATTACACCAGAGACCGGTATCAAAACCAGCTTCCACCTTATTGACCAACAGGAACACTAACGCTAAAATTAAAATCTTCTTCATGATCTGATACAGTTCTGATTATACTTTGTGGTAAACCCGTGTACAAAGACGGGCATACCCCACTGTATCAAACTTGAAGCCTTGTGCCTGCTAAAGTATTGAGCTTAAGCGGTATATATCATAAGTGTAAGGAAACATTGTAATATCTAAAGAAGAAGCCTGTAGCTATACCAAGGGTGCCAGCCCTTGTTTAAACAGCTACTTCCGCTTTGATATGCGGGTGGGGATCGTAATTCTGCAGAGAAAAATCTTCGTACTTAAAGCCAAATATGTCTTTTACCTCTGGGTTGATCTTCATCTGTGGTAGCGACCGGGGCGTGCGGGAGAGTTGCAGCCTGGCCTGCTCCAGATGGTTGCTGTAGAGGTGTGCATCGCCAAAGGTATGTACAAAATCACCTGGCTGCAGATCACACACCTGGGCCATCATCATGGTCAGCAAAGCATACGAGGCAATGTTGAAAGGCACACCCAGAAATACATCGGCGCTCCGCTGGTACAACTGGCATGAAAGTTTGCCTTCAGCCACATAAAACTGGAATAGGCTATGGCAGGGCGGTAGCGCCATCTGCTCGATATCTGCCACATTCCAGGCGGATACGATGATACGACGGGAATCCGGATTGTTTCTGAGCTGATTTACCACCTGCGAAATCTGGTCTATGTGTCTGCCGTCAGGGGTAGGCCAGCTGCGCCACTGGTAACCATATACCGGCCCCAGTTCTCCCCTTTCATCGGCCCACTCGTCCCAGATGCTCACCTTATTTTCTTTCAGGTAGCGGATGTTGGTCTCACCTTGCAAGAACCACAGCAACTCATGAATGATGGAGCGCATATGCAGCTTTTTGGTCGTGACCAGAGGAAAGCCCTGCTGCAGGTCAAAGCGCATCTGGTAGCCAAATATGCTAAGCGTGCCGGTGCCGGTACGGTCTTCTTTTTTTACTCCCTGGTCAAGGATGTGCCGCATGAGTTCGTGGTACTGCTGCATAGTGTTGATTATTTAGGTTGGTCGACTACAATGTTAAGCACTTGAGTGTATATTTGCCACCCTGCCCGCTTTTTTTATTTGCCGGTACAGCCATGAACCAGCAGGGCAATTACCGGTTAGTTGGCAGAGTAAGTTCTTAAACCAAGTTAACCTTATGCATCTTTTCCAGCTTCACCTATTGTTCATTTGCCTGTTGATGATCACTTCGTGCGACAGTGGCTCTTCTTCCCGAGAAAGCAAAGAACAGCAGGTTATACCACAGCCCATCATGGATCAGGAGGGTGTGTCAGGCACGCTCATCGTTACAACCAACGAGCAATACCAGCAGTTGTACATCAAGGTAATGGATAACATGCTGCAACAAGTGCGCCACCGGGATACCGTTGACCTGAGCATACGGGAAGGTATCATTTGTCAGAACCAGCCTAAAAATCCCGGCATCCACTATGGGTTCCAGACTGACAACAAGCTACAGACTTATTACATCGCTATGTACGAGGGTAGTGCGGTGAAAGGCACTTACGAATGGTGCCGCCTCTACGAATACAAGCCTTCATCAGAAAGCTGGAAGCAGCTGATCAACTTTGGCAACATCCACCAGCCTATCTGGATCTATATGCCCACCGCCGGAAAGATCGTGTACCTGGACACTTCTACCACTCAACTGAAGGCTTACGACCTGACCAGTGGCACTGATGAAACTATTGCCGAACTTACCATAGATACCAAAGAGCATGCGCTGAGAGCCGAAGGCAGCGAGGTTATCCTCAGTCATGCAGTCAACATGCAAGTTAGAGAATTGCGCTATGATTTTAGCAGCAAGCAACTAGAGCAGCAGGTACTGGCGCCGGCCACAGACTTTTCCAGTATTTATCAGGATTACGTGCTGCAAACCTATTACAAGGGAGAAAGCGAGCAGGGCTTCAGACTCTATCAGAAAGGCGAACTGGTGGTTGACCAGCCTTTTACTATTGGCAACGTCAACAGCTTCTGGAACAGCAAAGGACAGTTTTACCTGCTGGGCGAAAAACAGATTTTTCTGATGAACCCACAGCTCGACACCCTGGGACAGGCAGACCTGAACAGCCCTTTTATCTACAATGTACTGGACGCATACATCGTGGCGCATGCTCGCCAGCAGGATGAGGTAATACCTTACCTGCTGGTCAAAGACCTCAGCGGCAAACAGCGCACGACGATACTTGAAAACGCTGCCTGGAATCTCCTGGTGAAGGAGTTATGATCAGGTAGCCTGAAAGTTTGAGGTCAAAAAACCTGGGTGTTTGTAAGCACCTTCGGCTTTTAACCTGAAACTATGTCAAACCAAAGCCTCATACAAAATTTCCGCAGGATGCTTGGCAATGCGGCCGGTACCGTCTTTGATCTGGTGGCGGCAGCTGGTACCCGGCGCGGCGATGATCACTTCCTCAGGCTGCTTCCGCACCGTCGGAAAGAGCACCAGTTCACCGATCTGCATGGAGACTTCAAAGTGTTCCTCTTCGTAGCCGAAGGAACCGGCCATACCGCAACAGCCGGAAGGAATAAGATGCATCTCGTAGTTTTCCGGCAGGCTGAGCATCTTCTTGGTAGGTACCAGTGAAGAGAGAGCCTTCTGGTGGCAGTGTCCGTGGAGTTTGATCACCCGTTTTTCCCTGGTGAAGGCATCTTTGGTGATATTTCCTTTGTCAATCTCGCGCCCGATAAACTCATCCAACAGATAGGTATGCTTGGCAATGCGCTGCGCCTCCTGCTGCTCCTGTCCGCGGGTAAGGTCAATGTACTCATCCCTCAGCGTCAGGATGGCGGAAGGCTCAATACCGATGATGGGCGTCTGTTCGCTCACCACATCTTTGAGGTAAGCGATGTTTTTCCTGGCAATCTCCCGCGCTTTACGAAGCATGCCCTTGCTCAGGAAGGTACGCCCGCTCTCTATGTGCTTGGGAATTTCTACTTCATAACCCAGCTTTTCCAGCAGCAGTATGGCTTTGACACCAATCTCAGTATCGTTGAAGTTTGTAAACTCGTCACAGAAAAGATACACTTTACCTTTGCCCATGGTCTGTTTGACCGGCAGTTCTGAGTACTCATTTCCGAGTGGATTGGTGGTAGAAGAAGCCGTAAAACCGTTGGTAGCTACTGTACCCTGTTTGTGGGCTTTATACCACTTTCGCAGAGTTTGCTCGTGTAACAATGGCATAGAACGACCCTGGGCAAAGCCGCTAATTTTCTTGATAATACCTGATGTGAGCGGGCTTGTTACCGACCAATTAAAAAGCCCGGGTGTTAGTGCGGCCAGAGAAGTCAGTTTAGTAAAATTACTGATGATGCGTGTCCGCAGGTCAGTGCCCTTTGCATCGTAGTAATGCTGCAGAAACTCGGCCTTCATCTTACCAATGTCTACATTAGATGGGCACTCCGACTTACAACCTTTGCACGACAGGCAGAGGTCCATCACCTCTTTGATTTCCTCATGGGCAAAGCGATTGGGCTGCTCGGAGTTGGTCAGGAAGTGGCGCAGGATATTGGCACGGGCACGAGTAGTATCCTTCTCATTGCGGGTGGCCATATAGCTAGGACACATGGTGCCTCCGGCCAGGTGCGTCTTGCGGCAATCGCCGGAGCCATTGCACTGCTCGGCGGCACGCAACACGCCCAGGTTCTGGCTGAAGTCAAAGATGGTATCAATCTCCGGTGTCGGGTGGTCCGGCATATAGCGCAGGTGCTGGTTCATGGGCGGGGCATCTACGATTTTACCGGGATTGAAAATATGCTTAGGGTCCCAGGTCTGCTTTACCTCTTTGATCAACTCGTAATTTTTATCACCAATCATGAAGCGGATAAACTCCGCCCGCAGACGGCCATCGCCGTGCTCGCCGCTGAGGGAGCCGCGGTATTTCTTTACCAGGCTGGCTATTTCCTGGGCAATGGTACGGAACATCTCGTTGCCCTGCTCAGTCTTAAGGTTAAGAATAGGCCGCAGGTGGAGTTCGCCGTCCCCGGCATGGGCGTAATGTACGCAGGAGAGGCCATATTTCTTCAAGGTCTCATTAAATTCAGCAATGTACTCAGGTAGGTCGCTTACTGCTACTGCCGTATCTTCAATCACCGGCTGCGCCTTACTATCGCCGGGCACATTGCCCAGCAGTCCGAGTCCGGCCTTGCGAACGTTCCAGGCATCTTTGCTGTCCTGGTTATACAGCACCGGGAAATGGTAACCATAGCCGTTTGCCTTCATTTCCTCATACATGGCGTTGATAGCGGCATCCACCTCCTCGCGGGTTTCACGGGCAAACTCAATCATCAGCACTGCCTTGGGCTCGCCTTTTATGAAAGCCGTTAGGTTGCGATAAGCCATATTGGCGCGGGTGCGCTCAATGATGTGGTCGTCCATCAATTCAGAGGCCCCTGCTCCGTGCTTCATGGCAATGATATTGGCCCTTAGCGAATCGTCTATGGTCTTGAAATGGGGACAGGCCAGGCCTACTTCTTTGGGTGGTAAAGGCAGGCAGTTGAGTTTGATCTCGGTGATAAAAGCCAGCGAGCCTTCCGAGCCACAGATCAGCTTGCACATATTAAAAGCTTCTCCTCCGGGTGTAAAGATCTCGCTATCCATCAATACGTCTATGGCATAACCAGTATTGCGGCGGCGCTTGATTTCCTTTTTAGGAAACTGCGCCCTTATTTCCTCTTGTATAGCTTTATCAGAAAGGCGGTTGCGCAGGGTACGGTAGATATTGGTTTCCAGTTCACTGACGGCCGTTTCGCCGGAGCACTTTTTTTCAAATTCTTCAGGCGTCAGCGCCTTGAAGGTAGTCACGCTACCGTCACTCAGGATGGCACGCACTTCCAGCGTATGTTCGCGGGTAGTCTCGTAGATAGGCGAATGCAGGCCACAGGAGTTGTTGCCCACCATCCCGGCGATCATGGCGCGGTTGGCGGTAGAAGTTTCCGGCCCGAAGAAGAAGTTATAGTCTTTGAGATAAACGTTGAGGTCATCGCGGATTACGCCCGGCTGTACGCGTACCCAGCACTCGTCTTCATTGAGTTCCAGGATACGGGTCATCTTCTGGGAAATATCTACCACGATACCACTGCCTACAACCTGCCCGGCCAGAGAAGTCCCTGCGGCGCGGGGGATGAGAGGAACGGCGTGCTCATTAGCAAACCGTATCAGCTTAATAATATCATCTTCATTTTCAGGAATGGCCACCGCCAGCGGCATTTCCTGGTAAGCAGAGGCATCCGTAGCGTAGAGGATACGCATGGCCTGGTCATAGTGAAGGGTTCCTTGAAGACTGTGGGAAAGAGAATCGAGCGCTTGCTTATTCATATGGTTATATTCATCTAATCCGGGTAAAGTTAATACAATCTCGTTGATGAATAAGTTTGTCAGGAAGAGCTGATTACATCTTTCTTTTACCTCATCCGCACATGAGGCAGCTTAGCTCAAATGCTTCTGAGCTGTGTATTGGCTCCCGACTGTACCACCACCCCCATCTTACAAGCAGGGGGAAAAAGTAAAATACGTATAAAAAAAATCAGGCTCATTTCGGGCAAAGATAACCCAATGAGCCTGGTTAAATAACGTTTGTGCTACCTTAATCTCTGGCTACCGCCATCTGCCTACTGACCACTTTATCAATAAGCGACTGTAGGGCCTGCATCCGGCGGGCAGGATAGAGGGCCTGCGCCTGCCTCAGTAAAGTACTGGCCTGATCCAGACGCTGCTGATTGTAATAATGTACTGCCTCATTGTAATAGTTAAGTGCAGCCAGTTCTTTAAGCTGGATACGCTCATTGATCTCAAAGGTATAGTCATATTGATTGGGCTTGTTGGCCTCCAGATCCTGTGCGTACATAGCCATACGCTCTTTTATCTGCTCATGCTCAGCCACAAATCCACTATGCGCATCGGTACTTTCCAGCAGCACACTGTCCTGACCGTCATTGAGCTTCACCATCAGGAAAACATGGTAAGGTAGTTCGCCCACACTGTACTGATAGCCTAAAGCATCCAGAATGATGGCATAAAGAGCTGTACCAGTGATACAATCATACCGGCCACGCTCCATAAGCTCGTGAAGGTCTGTATTCTTAGCATAATGCTTCATATATTTACGATGCACTTTATGGAATACATACCTTATAAATTGCTTTTCAAAACGATAGCGCCGCTGTCTGTTTTGAAGTTTAAGGGTAAATTTACTAAGCTCTTTATAATGAGCTTCCTGCTCGGCTGCTGATGCCGTTTCGCTTACATCCATAAACAGTGCAAAAGCCTGAGCGTTTATAATCTCTGTAGCTTGATTTTCTTTTTTATCGTTTGTTAAATCCTGTGCTTCTGCCAACTGGTTCATATCCAGCAACAGCATAGCGATAATCATGATGACGGCTTTTTGATGGTAATAAACTTGCATTCCTCTCTCCTCCTTTCTAAAAATGATCTTTGCTTTTAAAAGAAATATAAGCAAAAAATTAACAATTTGTTAACATTTAGTTAATATAAAATTAACAATGGGGTAAAAATGACCAGTAAAGCAAGTAATATTCAGCAAGGAAGCGCATGATACAGGCACCCACTTAGCGGGAAGAGACGCTTCTGAGGTAAGAGTGCAGCATGAAGAGTGCCCAACCCTTTAGCTGAACTAAGCTAAGAACTTAAGGCTAGCTTACTTTGATAAAATCTGAAAAATATGCGTTGAGTAAGTTTTAGCAGCAGCCTTAGTTTTCTACTACAATCGTCTCGGTGATTTTATCGTGTGTGGCCTGGCAATTACGGTCCCAGAAATACTGGAAGAAGCCATAACCCAGCAGTGAGGCTGATGCTGTATAGCCAGTAGCTCGCTCCAGGCTGTTCCAGAAGGTGAGCGGCTTGCCATTGAGCCTGACAATCCGGATGTTCATGAGCCGCTTGCCTGGCGAACTGCCCTGCCATTGCCAGTTGAAAAAAGTAAAATAGACGAAGGCACCCAGAAAGCTCACCAGCAGCCCTGCCGCATCATTCATATCGCTGATGGGCCGGAAAAAACCAGAAAGGCTGCCAATAATAGAAGCTTTGGCAGTTTCATAAGAGTTTACATCAGTCAGGCTGACTGTAAAAGCGGCTACAATCAGAACAGCCAGCAGCAGGGGGAAATAAATGATAACATACAGATACACCGTCATATGCTTTCTGAATTTTGCCCGCAACTTCTCGTCAATTTGCATGGCTTCCAGTTTGCGGTCTGCGAAGCTTACGTTTTTCTTCAGCATGCGGCGGCTCTTCACGATAGTGGTACTGAGGCGTTTCCTGACAATGAGGAATACCAAAACGAGGGGAAGCAGTAAGGCAAAGAACTCTGTGCACAGTAGAATGATCAACCAATCTAAGCCATAGGCCAGCGCACGACGGGGAAAGCTTGCCAACTTTACACCCTGCAGTTTCTCGTCTACCTGCAGATGGCTTAAGTCAAACTGCTGATGCTTTCTTGCTTTCGTATTCATCATATAAAACAATTGATTGTGACACCATTTTACAACTAATTACCCTTCAATGACATGCTCGATAATTCTTTTAACTTATTTGAAAGGGTGTAAATATTCTTATAAGCAGTTAGTTAAGCACAGGGCCCATAGCTTTGTGCTTTCTTCTTTTCGGGCAGACTGGTTGGTAGTCTCTCCCAAAAGCTACCTGATGGTTAAGAAGAATCCTTCTGGTCAGGTAATGAATCTTCATCTTGCAATTTATAGAAAATCTTCTTTTTAAGTGGATGGCACCAATATGCCCTTTCTGCCTTTGGTCTAATAATTTGGCCCTTTCTTCTTTTATTAAAAGCTTAGCACCAAAAAGATCGTAGGAAAGACTGTACATATAAGTGTATTTATATACATTCGCTCAAAACAAATGCCTCGCGCATATTTCCTTATCTTAATTACAATCTAATAATGTTCAAAAAACTCTGTATCGCTCTGTTCGCCCTATTTTCCTGGCAGGCAGCTCTTGCCCAGGATGATATCTACCAGGCGAATGATGTACGGGATAACAGGCCCGGCATCTATCTCTTTACCAATGCTACAATTTTTACTGATTATCAGAACAAACTTGAAAATGCCTCGCTGCTCATCCGCAACGGATTTGTGGAAGCGGTAGGCACCGACCTGAGTGCGCCCAAAGGTGCACGTATTATTGACCTGGAGGGAAAGCATATTTATCCCGGACTGGTCGATCTGTATAGTGACTATGGCCTTTCAGAGCTACCTAAGGTAGACGGTTTCAGCTGGGGTAGCCGCGAGCAGCTTGAGCCGGTGACCCGTGGGGCCTACTCCCAGAACGACGCTCTCAAGATGCAGTACGATGCCGCAGAAGATTTTAGTGCCGACGATAAAGCCGCCGAGGCTTATCGGCAAAACGGCTTCGGTGCGGTCCTGGTCAACAAGCGTGACGGCCTGGCCCGTGGTACAGGTGCGCTGGTAGCCCTGGGCAACGAACCCGACAACCGCGCCCTGCTCAAAGACAAAGCATCGGCACATTATTCTTTCAACAAAGGCAGCTCCAAGCAGTACTATCCTGTTTCTAAAATGGGTTTTATCGCCCTGCTGCGCCAAACTTACATGGACGCCGAATGGTATCAGTCGGCCAGCAACAAAGATTACAAAGATAATACCCTGGAAGCCTGGATTGCTGCCCAAAACCTGCCCCAGGTATTTGATGCGCCTGGCTGGGTGCAGATCCTCCGCGCCGACCAGTTGGGTGATGAGTTTGGCAAGCAATACATCATCTGCGGTAATGGCGACGAGTACCAGCGCCTGGATGCTATTAAGGCCACCAATGCTCCGGTGATTGTTCCTATAAACTTTCCTGAGCCATTTGATGTAAATGACCCTTACGACGCCCGCCACATAGCTTTACAGGATATGAAGCACTGGGAGCTTGCGCCGGCTAATCTTGGCCTGCTGGCCCAAAAAGGAATTGACTTCGCCATCACGGCTGACGGTCTGAAGGATATGAAAAATTTCTGGACCAACCTGCGCAAAGCTGTTAAGTATGGCCTGAGCGAAGAAGATGCCCTCAAAGCCCTGACTTATACTCCCGCACGCCTGGTACGTGCTGAAGAACAGGTCGGCAGCCTCAGGAAAGGCGCGGTAGCCAACTTTTTTATCACCTCTGACAATGTATTTAGCGAGGATGCGGTAATCTATGAGAACTGGATACAGGGTAAGCCTTACATACAGACCGACAAAGATGCGCCCGATATGAGAGGTGAATATGAGCTGACCGTCGGCCGTGATACTTATAATATGGAAGTGAGCGGTAAGCCCGGTAAGCAGCAGTTTATGCTGGTAGAAAATGATACTACCAAAAGGAAAATGGATGCCAAGATTCAGGGTGAGCTGCTGACCATCAACTTCACACCCGAAAAAGATAGCGAACAGCGCCTGCGCCTCTCTGGCTGGCTCAGCGGACAGGATCTGCAGGGCAAAGGAGAAACGCCTGAAGGTGAGTGGGTAAACTGGAAAGCCACCTATCAGGGACCGCCCGAAGAAAAAGAAGAAAATAAAAAGGAAGTTGAAAAAGTAAATCTGGCTGAACTCGGTAAGATCATTTATCCCTTTATGCCCTTCGGTAATGAGGAAGTGCCTCAGGCCAAAACTTACCTGATCCGAAATGCCACCGTATGGACCAATGAAGCAGAAGGCATCATGCAAAATGCCGATGTGCTGGTCAGAGATGGTAAAATAGCCCAGGTAGGCCAGAATCTTTCGGTTAGCGATGCCACCGTGATTGACGGTAGCGGCAAGCACCTAACATCAGGAATTATTGACGAGCATACCCACATTGCGGCCAGCAGCATCAACGATGTGGCTACCAACTCTGGCATGGTGCGTATGCAGGATGTGCTGGAATCTGACGATATCAACATTTACCGCCAGCTATCCGGTGGTGTGACGGCCGCTCAGTTGCTGCATGGTTCTGCCAACCCGATTGGTGGCCAGTCGGCACTTTTCAAACTGCGCTGGGGTGTTACACCTGAAGAGCTACTGATTGAAGATGCTGACGGCTTTATCAAGTTTGCCCTCGGTGAAAACGTAAAGCGTTCTTCTAATGAAAATTCCATCCGTTATCCTCAGACCCGTATGGGAGTAGAGCAGGTGTTTATGGATGCCTTTACCCGTGCCAGGGCTTATGATAATGAATGGAAAGCTTACAACGCGCTTTCTGCCAAGCAAAAGGCCAGAGCATTGAAGCCTCGCCGCGACCTCGCCCTGGAGACTATGGCCGAGATCATCAACGGTGAGCGTTTTATCTCCTGCCATTCCTACGTACAGTCAGAGATCAACATGCTGATGAAGTTAGCCGAGCAGTTTGGCTTTACCGTAAATACTTTCACTCACATTTTGGAAGGCTATAAAGTGGCCGATAAAATGGCGGCTCACGGTGCTTCCGGCTCTACCTTTGCCGACTGGTGGGCATATAAATTTGAGGTGCGCTATGCCATTCCTTACAACCCAGTGCTGATGCAGATGGCCGGTGTCAACGTAGCCATCAACTCAGACGACGCCGAAATGGCCCGTCGCCTCAACCAGGAAGCAGCCAAATCAGTAAAGTACGGTGGCATGTCGGAAGAAGATGCCTGGAAAATGGTAACGCTCAACCCTGCTAAAATGCTGCACCTGGACAACCGTATGGGCAGCATCAAGGTAGGAAAAGACGCTGACCTGGTGCTGTGGAGCGACAATCCGCTCTCTATCTACGCTAAAGCTGAGAAGACCATGGTGGATGGCCGCATCTACTATGACCTGGAAGAAGATACGAAGAAGCGTGAGATGGTAGCTTCCGAAAGAGCCCGCCTGGTGCAGAAGATGCAGGATGCCAAGAAGAACGGTTCTTCTACCCGCCAGCCTTCCCGCGCCCTGGAGCAGCTTTTCCACTGTGATGATATTCACTTTGGTAGCGAAATCCACTAGCAATCATCAGGATGAGTCTCCCCGCTCCTGCGGGGTGACCCTTAAGGGGTCTGGTGTAGAACACCTGGTGTGAAATACCCCTGGCCCGGCCTTTAACTTAACCTTCTGAAAAAAAACATAAACATGTATCATATCATAAAAAACATAAGCTACACCTGCCTCACTCTTTGCCTTATGGCAGTGACTGCGATGGCGCAGGTACCTGCTCCCGGCGATCCGCAGGAGCAGCCCATCATTCTCTTGGGCGCTACGGCTCATTTGGGAAATGGTGAAGTGATAGAAAATTCAGCTATTGCCTTTGAAAACGGGCAATTCACCCTGGTAGGTACTGCAGCAGAAGCCCGGAATATGGACCTGAACAGTTATGAGCAAATCAATCTGCAAGGGAAACACATCTATCCCGGATTCATCCTGCCAAACACTGACCTGGGTCTGAAAGAAATCGGCGCTGTGCGTGCCACGGTAGATAATGAAGAAGAAGGTGCTTTGAATCCCAATGTACGCTCCATTATATCTTACAACACTGATTCTGAGTTGATTCCTACTTTCCGCTACAATGGAGTGCTGGTAGCGCAGATCGTACCTGAAGGCGGCATGATTCCCGGTAGCTCCTCTATTGTCCACATGGATGCCTGGAACTGGGAAGATGCCGCTATGCTGACCGACGATGCCATTCACCTCAACTGGCCCGGACGCTTCGCTATGAAATTTGACTATAAAACCTATACGGTTAATCGGGTTCCCAATGAGCGTTATCAGGAGCAGGTTCAAACGCTGGAAGATCTGTTTGCCGATGCTTCAGCTTATGGGGAACAGGATGCTGAGAAAGCGGATAACCTCAAGCTGGAAGCTATGCAGGGGCTCTATGACGGCAGCAAAGCACTGCACCTGCATGCAGAAGAAGCCCGCGAGATCGTGGAGAGTATCAAATTTCTGAAGGACAGAGGTGTCAGCCGCATTGTACTGGTAGGTGGTTACGAAGCTGACCTGGTGGCTGATTTCCTGAAGGAAAATGAAATTCCTGTCATTGTGGATAACCTGCACCGTCTGCCGGAGCGCCCCGAAGAAGATGTGGACAAGCCTTACAAACTGCCTGCACTGCTGCATAATGCCGGCCTCCTGGTGGGAATTGGCTATACAGAAGGGATGAACTCTCGGGCGCGTAACCTGCCCTTTCTGGCCGGAACAGCGGCCGCTTATGGTATCAGCAAAGAGGATGCCCTGAAGATGATCACTTCTAATAATGCCAAGATCCTGGGCATAGATGATCAGGTGGGCACACTTGAGAAAGGCAAGAGAGCTACACTGTTTGTATCCGGTGGTGATGCCCTGGATATGCGTGGCAATCTGGTAGAGCATGTTTTCATCGACGGCCGTAAGGTGCAACTAAACGCTATGCAGCAGCGCCTCTATGAGAAGTACAAGGAAAAATACTCTGCCGAAGAATAGGCAGCATCTTTATAAAAGAACGAAAGCAGCTCCTATTCAGAAGCTGCTTTTTTTATGATTTTACTCTTTCACAAGGGGCACTGACAGCTTTAACCTTGCAGCATACGGCTGATGGTTTCATAACTAACCTGTGCACAGGCAAGCCCTTCAATGGCCCGCTCGTTTTCTACAATGAAATGCCTTACGCCGCCCGTTTTGGCATGGGCAAAAATCTCTTCAAAATCTATAATGCCCTGCCCTACGCAGGTCATGCCGCGGTCACGGTTATTGTTCATATCCTTCACATGGGCCAGTTCAAAGCGTCCGGGATATTTGTTGAAAAGCGCTACAGGGTCTGCCCCACCTTTGACAACCCAATACCAGTCAAGTTGTACACTTACGTATTGAGGATCGGTATTTTCCATCAGGATATCAAAAGCAGTGCGACCGTCAATATCCACAAATTCTTTGTCGTGATTGTGCCAGGCAAAGCGGAAGCCTGCTTCTTTTATCTTTTTTCCTACTTCATTCAGTCGGTCAACGGTTTGCATCACCTCATCCATTTTCAAATTTTCAGCGGACGACAGCCAGGGGTAGTAGCAGACCAGATAAGGGGAATGTAGTATTTCGGCAGTTCGTAGGTAATCACCCAGGCTGTCGAGCAGCTTACCCATGCTGCTACCCAGGCTTACCGAGGCCAGGCCGTTAGAGTCAAGTGCCGCTTTGAAAACCTCAGCAGAAGGGCAGGAAGCTGGTATACCGCCCTCTACATGCGTATAACCAATCTCAGCCAGGGCCGTCAACGCAGACTGGTAATCCTGCTCAAATTCGCTTCTCAGGGTATTTGTGATGATGCCCAGTGCGGGCCTGGCCGCTGGCTTCGCTCTGCTCAGGCCGGGCAGGCCCAGGGAGGCTGACAGCGCGGCTCCTTTCTGCAAAAATGTTCTACGGTTATGCATAATGAAGTATGATGATGATCTCTGAAGATAAGCATTTTGCAGAAACTAACGGGAGACAGTAAAAACTGCCATTTTTAATTACCATGCAGCACCTTTAGCCATTTGTCCTGCTGATCCACCACGAAGTGATATACTCTGCCTTCCGTCGTTTTGAGCTGCAGACCGTTGCTGATAAACCCCAGGCTCTTGTGGGGCACTACCTGCGCAATCCGGTCCCGCTCTATTTCCAGCGGATCCCTTTGCACATTGTATTGATGCGAAATAAACACCAGCCGCTGGTCTGAGAGGAACAGCTTTCCGCCTACAGCTTCCCTGCCTCTCCGGAGATTGGCCCCGCTTTCAAAACAGGCAGTTTCTCCGGGAGGAAATTCAAAGCTTAGTTTACGATTCAGGTAACGGGCCAGCCAGTGCATGGAAGTCCAGAAAATAAGTACAAAAAATATACTTGTCAGGAGGCCCTCAAGGAGATCAGCCTGCAGGCCTTGCGGTTCCATGAGCCGGTTGATACCCACATTGATGATAAAGAAGACCAGCCCGGATGCCAGGTATATCAGCCAGCGGCCCGGCATTTGGCGTACAGAATGCATATCGTTAAGATTTAAGTGAGCTGTCCTTTCTGCCGGTCAATCAGGGGATGTACCACCCTAAAGAAGAGCGGCGGAATCAGCGCCAGGTAAAACATACCAAAGTAACCGGCCGGTAGCCGGGGGCTTTCGTCGTGAGAGTCTAGTGTGTAATAAGGCTTGCTGGCCCGCATGTGGTGGTCGGCATGCCGCGAAAGTTCAAAGAGGGTAAAGCGACTGCTGATGCTGTCTGATTGCCAGGCGTGCTGCTTGCTCACCCGCTCGCCATCGGCCCTTACCAGGCCATAATGCTCAATGTAGTTAACATATTCCAGCAGGAAAAAGGCTGCCACGCACTGGGCCACATAAGCAGCCGCTACCAGCCCGCTCAGGCCCAGAAACAATACGGCAATAAAGAGCATCTGTAGTAGAGTAGCCCTTACCGTAAAATTTTGCCAGCCATAGGCCAGCTTCTTCTTGCGCCGCTGCACCCGGGCATCGGTCTGCAGGGCACTGATGTATTGGCCGGGGATGGT
The DNA here is from genome assembly GCA_046541235.1 of Cyclobacteriaceae bacterium. Lineage (GTDB taxonomy): Bacteria > Bacteroidota > Bacteroidia > Cytophagales > Cyclobacteriaceae > Catalinimonas. Next base: position 17,440 of record JBKHDR010000072.1, read on the forward strand.
GCGGATCAAAAAGCCGTAAAAACTCTCACCGTAGCGGGCAGTGGCCGGATCTTCCGCCGTACCTACCCTGACATGGTGCACCAGCCGATGTTCGGTGAAGAAATGGGTGTAGCCTACGATGAAAAGGTTCCAGATACCCAGGTTTTGCAGCCACTTATCACGTTCCCGGTGGATGAGTTCGTGCGCGGCAGTAATGCCCAGTATGCCCCCGGCAAAACCCGTAGAAATCGCCGCCAGCCAGACGGCACCGCCCGTCAGGATACCGGCATAAACCCCATACAGCAGGCTGACCACACCCAGGGTATGCAGCAGCACCGAGGCCATTAGTACTGCATCGGGCAGTTTGCCGTCTTTGAGGGGGATTTCCTGATCATCAGAAGGCGCAAACCAGTCGATAATCACCATAAAGACCAGGGAAAAGACAAGGTTGCCGGCCGCATAGTAGCCGCCCAGCAGGTTGCCGCCGATGGCAATCAGCACCGGCAGGAAGCTCAATAAGTATCTGAATGCGTACATGGGTTGAATGTGTTTTTGTATAAAATATAGGAAAAATACATGATTCGTACCATACTTCTAAAAGGATTTTTATAACTATGCTTGTGTATTTTGCATTACAAATTTCTTCTTATCTATCCTATAAAAACGAACCTATCATGTACTTATCTATCTCCTTGCCAGAGAATGATTAAACAAAATTACTCACGTACTCTAAAAGTCAGGCTATAGTAAGCAGCAAAAATACCAAATCCTCCCTCTACATTGCTATACACATCCGAGGGCGTGGCCAGCATTTCCAGCTGGTCGTAGAGATGCTCTTCATAATCTTTGGCATAGCGGAAGTAGCTCCCACTGACGATACCTATGTCAATAAAAGTTTCGCCATCGTTGAAGTTTTCATAATCAAAGATCAGGCGATGGTTTTTGCCATTAAACACCTGGTCGGAGAACACTTTGCGGTAGCCAAACTCAATGGCGCTGATAGGTGGGTTGTGGTAGGAGTTTTGAAAACCTATTGAGCCACGTGAGAAATCAAATACATTGGTATAATAAAAATTTGGCTCAGGACGATCTTTGATGAGCACTGTTACAACAACTTTTTCCCCATAGAGATAAAACATCGGATTGGCTGCCACGGTATCCAAACTGATAAACTCCATCTCTGGCAATACGGGCACGCGATCGGTAGCATAGCAGTCGGGATAGCCGGGGGCCGAAAACCTGAGCGTATATTCTTCACCTTCTCTTGGTTTGCGATCTTGAGAAGAACGATACGTAGTACCACCTAAATAAATCAAACTGTCTACCCGTATGTCTCCTTCAAAAATCTCAATGGTAGCATTGGGAATGGTATCGTAGGCATCTTCATAATTCAGGCTTTTGCTGGTCGTTACATCTACCTGCCAAACGCTATCCGGGGTAAAGAGGGCGTTGATCACCGGACGCGGCTGATGTGCCGGAAAGTCCATTTCTATGGTTTCAAAGCAGGCCGACAACAGCGGTAGCATGAGTAAATAGCTAAATTGGGCTATGTGCAGGTAACTTTTCATCAGTGGTTAAAATTTAAAACGGTAGCTCACTGTTGGAATGATGGAAAACAGGCTGACCTGGTAGAGTTGTCTGCGCGGCGACACCCGCCGGTGGCTCTGTATGCTTCCGCCCTGCACATACCAGTAGTAGGCGTTTTGCCGGTTGTAGGCATTATACACCGACAGGCTCCAGGTGCGCTCGCCCCAGCGCTTCTGTTTCATAAAGTTGATACTGAAGTCCATGCGGTGGTAGGCAGGCATACGGTAGCTGTTGCGCTCTCCGAAGTAATCTATGGACGTCATTACGCGGGGTTTTCCATCATCTACCTGATATACATTTACTGGCAGGTGATTGGCCATAGGTAAAGATACCGGTCGGCCGCTGGCATAGACAAAATTGCTGCCCACACTTACTCGCGGTGCCAGTTGGTACATCAGTACCACACTCAGGTCGTGGGGGCGGTCGTAGGGAGAAGCAAAGGGCCTCCCCTGGTTCAATTGGGCAAACTGACGTTCTGAGCGGGAAAGCGTATAGCCTATCCAGCCGCTGAGCCTGCCCTGCTGTCGGCGCAGTAGCACCTCCAGTCCGTAGGCTTCTCCCCTGCCCCTGGCGATCTTGTCCTGCCAGTCTTCGGCGGAGCCGAGCAGGAACCCGTCCGGGTCGTCCAGTACATTGCCTCCGGCTTCTTCATAATCCACCACACCTTCCATCTCTTTATAATACGCCTCCACATTGAGCGAAAGCCCGGCGGGCAGGGCCGCTTCTATGCCCAGGGCCGCCTGCCAGGCCTGCTGCGGGCGGATACGGGCGGTAGACGGCACCCAGATATCGGTGGGCACACCCAACCCGCCATTGGTAAGCAAATGCAAAAACTGTGTCATCTGCGCATAAGAGGCTTTAAGGCTCAGGCCTTTATTCAGCAGGTAGCTGCTTGAAATCCGGGGCTGGAGCGAACGGTAAAAAGTATTTTCTACCAGAAAGCCCGACAGGTGCAGCCCTACATTGGCCCGCCAGCGCTGGGTCAGACTGATCTCATCTTCTAGGTAAGCGAAGCCTTCCAGCGACTGTACTGCCTGCCCGTTGAAAGCTGAATCCAGGCGCAGGGTATCCAGGTCAAGCAGAGAATACTCGGTAGCGCTGGGCTGAAAGCTATGAAAAGTAGCGTTAGCCCCAAATTTTACGCTATGCCGGGCAGAGGGCTGGTAGTCAAAGTCCATCTGCAAACCGGCATCGCGGATGCGGGAGATATATTCCAGGCGGCCTTCTACGGTATTTTCCTCCGTTTCTTCCCGGGAAAAAGACACTACATTGAAGGCATACTGGCTGAAGGTGGCCGTCAGGTTACCAAAGAGCTTAGGGGTAAAAAGATGGTTCCAGCGCAGAGCAGAGGTCACATTGCCCCAGCTGATGCTGCCCTGGTCCTGAAACTGCACCCCGCCTTCCAGCTGGTCTTCGTAGCGGCTTTGAAAAGCATCGCGCCCGGCATAAACACTCAGAAAAAGGCGGTCACGCTCCGAAAAGCGGTGGTTGATCTTGGCGTTCACATCAAAGAAGTGGTAGCCGCCGCTTTCGGGTGTATCGGCAATGAGCTGGCCCAGTGCCAGCAGCCCGTCCAGCCAGGTACGGCGGGCAGCCACCAGGTAAGAAGTATTTCCGGATTTGCCTATCGGCCCCTCCAGCATCAGCTTGCCCGACAGCAGCCCGATGGCCCCAGCCCCATGCTGCTCCTGCGTATTGCCCTCTTTGAGCTGAATATCCACCACCGAGGACAGCCTGCCTCCGTAGCGGGCCGGAAAGCCGCCTTTGGTGATATCTACCCGCTTGACAGCATCGGTATTAAACACCGACACCAGTCCCAGCAGGTGGCCTACGTTGTAGACCGGCACCCCATCGAGCAGGATCAGGTTCTGGTCGGGGCCGCCGCCCCTTACGATCAGGTCGCTGCTGCCTTCGTTGCCCGACTGGATACCGGGCAGCAGTTGCGCCACCTTGATCAGGTCAACTTCCCCGGCCAGGGTAGGGATGCGCTCCATCTCCTGCGGGCGCAGCGTGATCAGGCCCATCTGCGGACTTTGCACCGCATTGGGCGCTGACCTTATTTCTACTCCCTGCAGCTTGCGGGTTTGCGGTGACAGGCGCAGGTTGAGCAGCGTATCATTTGATAAGCTCAATTTCAATAGCTGCGACTCATAGCCTAGGAATGAAAAACGTACGGAGGCATTACCCTCAGGCAGTGGCAGGCTGAAAAAACCGTAGGCATTGGAGGCCGTGCCCTGCAAAGTTTTTTCCAGATACACATTCACCCCCGCCAGCGGCTCACCCGAGGTACTATCAGTCACATATCCGCTTAGGGTCTGGGCGAAGCCAGACGAACAAAACAGACAACAGGCTACCATAAAGGCATAGCGTATAATCAATGGCACTTTAATATGGGTTGAATAAGAGCTAGTTGGATTGAGGACAAAGTTTTCTCAAAAAATCCTGCCAGTAGTACCGTCAGCAAATTTACTCCCTGGTCAGTTTAAGCGTACGCACACGGTAGCCACCATGTGACAGGATGAGGCTATCCTCACTTACTTTACTGATCTCCCAGTTATCTGATAAGTTATCCACATTTTCTATCGTACGACTTTGCTCCGGCACCAATATTTGAACCTGCCGAGTAGTAGCATTTACATTATAGTCAAAAGTAATCTCAGGCTTTTGTCCCACTTGATAAGTTCCTCCTTCATTGCAACCTACGGCATTTTGGCGGGTAGTTTTACAAGGCACAAATCGTATGACACCTAAATTGTAATGAGAGGTATCTCCATTTTCAGTAGTAATACTAAGCTCACTGATCTGCCAAGAATGCCCGATCTGATTAATGATAGCCTGGTGAGCAGCC
>JBKHDR010000073.1:0-21804 GCA_046541235.1 Cyclobacteriaceae bacterium
TTAGTGATCTACCTGGCTGCATAATAATTGACTGCGCAGCAAAACCGCTACTTTACGCAGCTTTCTTAACAACAAAAAAGCCCGAAGCGTGATCAGCTCGGGCCTTCATACGTTGTACTAAAAAATATCAGGACTCATGAATCTCCTTCAGGGCGTGGTAATTAGCTTCCACGATTCTGTCTGCCAATTCATCGGTAATAGCCTGCGAAACAAAGAGAGCTTCGTACTGAGAAGGTGCCAGATAAATGCCCTGTTCCAGCATAGCCCTGAAGTATCTGCCAAACAGCTGGGTATCAGAAGTACTTGCCGACTTGAAGTCATGTACTTCCTGGTCTGTAAAGAAGAGGCAGAACATAGAACCCTGCTGGGTCAGCGTATAGTTAAGGTCAAGTTGCTGCAGATTTTGCCTGATGCCTTCTACTATCCTGCTGGTGGTTTTTTCCAGCTGCGCATATATATCATGGTGCTGGTTAAGGTAGCTGAGCATAGCATGACCAGCTGCCATAGCGATGGGATTACCTGAAAGCGTACCTGCCTGGTATACCGGGCCAACAGGAGACACATAATCCATCACTTCCTTTTTACCCCCGTAGGCACCTACGGGCAGGCCTCCGCCTATGATTTTGCCCAGTGCGGTCATATCAGGTGTGACACCGTAAACTTCCTGGGCACCGCCGGGCGCCAGGCGGAAGCCGGTCATCACTTCGTCAAAGATGAGCAGAATACCTTCCTGGTCACAGAGTTCGCGGAGGCCTTTCAGAAAACCTTCTCTGGGCAACACACAACCCATGTTACCGCATACTACCTCCAGCATGATGGCGGCTACCTGGTCTTTATTTTCATGTACCAGTTTGTGTACAGCTTCCAGGTCATTAAAAGGGGCCAGCAGCGTATCCTGTGCTGTACCACGGGTCACGCCGGGGCTGTTGGGTACGCCCATAGTCATGGCTCCGCTCCCGGCAGCTATCAGAAAAGTGTCTGCATGGCCGTGGTAACATCCTTCAAATTTGATAATCTTATCCCGACCAGTGTAGCCACGGGCCAGCCTGGCGGCTGACATGGCTGCCTCGGTGCCGGAGTTGACCATCCTGACTTTTTCAATGGAAGGTACCATGCTTACAATCAGTTCGGCGATTTCTACCTCACGTGCTGTGGGTGCTCCATATGATAGAGAATGTGGAATAGCTTCCTGTACCGCTTTTTCAATCAGTTGGCTGGCATGCCCCAGTATCATCGGGCCCCAGGAGTTGATGAGCTCAATATATTCATTCCCATCTTCGTCATAAATAAAGGCGCCTTTAGCTGAATTGATAAAGAGTGGATCACCTCCTACGGCCTTGAATGCACGCACGGGTGAATTTACTCCTCCAGGAATATAGTTCTGGGCTTTAGCAAAAAGATCGCGGCTGCGTTGGATATTCTGCATTTCAGATTGACTTTACAGTTAAAAAAGATTTTTGTGTGCTGATCAGGGCTGAATGTTCACTTGCTTAAGGCTGGCACCCTCGTACTTTACGATGGGAACCAGTTGGTTATCATTGGCCTGGAAGTAATCGTATCCCGCATACAATGAGCCAGGTATATGCTTTTCTTCTGCATGAAACTCCTGAAAATACATACCATAACGGTCAAGCATAGAGCCGATGTACATCATCAGGTCATACCCGGTATAGACATATTTGTTAGGTACATCATAAAACCTGCGGCGGTACTTATCATTGAAATCTGCCAGTTGTTCATTTGTAGGGTCAATAAATCCTGGCGCGATCAGGTACTCTTCAATATTTTCCAGCTGTTCGTAAGTAATACTGCCCGCATCCAGCCAGTCTTCACCGCCGATAACCGGTATTTTTTCCTCGGCCATCACTACAGCGCTAATGGTATTACTGATGATCAGTTCATTACCAGAGGCTAAGTAGATCAGGTTATCCTCTCCCAACTCATCAAGCATCTCCACCAGTTCGTCCATGCGTTCCCGGTTAAAATTATCTTCTTTCAGGACCGTAGCTTCACGATTACCGTCTTCTTCAAAACGGGATACAAAGCTAGAGACCAGTAAGGAATCCTGCCCTCTGCTCCCAGTGATGACTACCGCCTGCGAGCGATTAAGGGAATCAATAGCAAATTCTGCGGCCATGCGTCCCTGCGTCACCAGGCTGGGCCTCATCAGGTAGGCAAATGGGTTCTCGCCTATCGCAGCCGGGTTATTTGACAGCGGGTTGAAGAGATACTTCTGGTTCTTCTGTGCATAATCGCTTACTGCCTGGTAAGGTCCCGGATAAAGAGGCCCGATGAACAAATCCATCATAGCCATTTCATTCCCTTTCAGTAGCTTTTCCGTAACTTCACTGCTCCGTTCGGTATCGTAAGCATGAATCCTCACATTGAGTCCTTTAGCTTCCAGGTCTTCTGCAGCCATTTTGATTCCCTTGTACAGGTCAATAATAAATTGGTTGCCCTGCTTGCGGCTGGAAGTAGAGAGGTTATCATACAGAAAAGGTAGCATGACTGCCACATTGTAGGCGTTTTTTTTGACCGAAGACTCTTTACTCAGCACTCCTATTTCATTCTCATTGATGTCATAGCGGCTGATCAATTCATCTATCCGGACTTGCGTAGCTTCATCATAGACGCCGAAAGAAAGAACCCTGACGAGTTGTTCTGCGATAGCTTTATCCTGAGGAAAAGCCTGTAGCAGTTCATTGAGTTTTTCGGTGTCTCTAAGCTTTGCTAATTCATATTCTTTGAGCTGAAGCACATCTTCCTGAAGGCGGTTGGCATATTTTCCCTGACTGACCTGCTTAACCGTCTCCAGGGCATCATTGAAATTTTCCAGTTGAAAATAGGTATCGGCCAGCCAGTAGAAGGTTTCATCTGTTTTGTTCCAGTTGGGAAACTTGCTCTGTATCTGCAGAAACATGTTTTTGGCCAAGTCATACTGTCCGTCTTTCAAAGCAGAAAGCCCAAAATAAAAGGAGGCGTATTCAGCGAAAGGGTTTCCCTGGGTAACCCTGCTCAAAGGCCGGAAGGCTTCAATTGCATTTTTGTAGTCTCCCTGCTGATAGTACCGCTTTCCCTCTTCATACTGTTGCTTCGGGCTGGCTGTACCCTGTCCACTCTGTGCCATGATCGGCTGTACAGAGAAGCAAAGGGATACCAGGCATGTTAAGAGATATTTCATAAATGTGCTTGCTAAATTATTTACTACTAGGCTTTACTCCCATTCTATCGTGGCCGGAGGCTTGGATGAAATGTCGTACACCACACGGTTAACACCTTTTACCCGGTTTATGATTTCATTGGAGACATCGCTGAGAAAATCATAAGGAAGATGGCTCCAGTCTGCGGTCATACCATCCACACTGCTGACGGCCCTCAGGCTGACCACACCCTCATAAGTACGCTCATCTCCCATCACCCCTACCGACTGTATGGGCAGAAGAATCACGCCCGCCTGCCACACCTGGTCATAAAGCCCCGCTTCCTTAAGTTTACTGATAAAAATATGATCCACTTCCTGTAAAATATGTACTTTTTCGGCGGTGATATCGCCAAGGATACGGATGGCAAGCCCCGGACCAGGAAAAGGATGGCGCTGCAGGATAGTATCTGGTATCTCTAGTGTCTTACCTACTTCTCTTACCTCATCTTTAAAGAGGGTCTTGAGAGGCTCTACTACCTTGAGGTGCATTTTTTCGGGCAGACCTCCCACATTATGATGTGATTTGATGGTAGCCGAAGGCCCTTTGACAGATACTGATTCAATCACATCGGGATAGATGGTACCCTGCCCCAGCCATTTTACATCCTGGATGTTATGAGCCTCGCGGTCAAAAACTTCAATAAAAACTCTTCCTATCGCCTTTCGCTTTTCTTCGGGGTCGGTAATGCCGGCCAGCGCCTGATAAAAATGCTCATGTGCATCTACTCCTTTAACATTGAGCCCCAGGTGCTGGTAGGACGCTAAAACATCCTGGAACTCATTTTTACGAAGCAGGCCATTATCTACAAAGATACAATGGAGGTTTTTGCCAATGGCTCTGTGCAGCAGCATGGCAGCCACCGAAGAGTCAACTCCTCCTGAGAGCCCGAGGACAACTTTATCATCTCCCAGGGTTTCCTTCAGCTGCGCTACGGTAGACTCCACAAAAATATCAGGTGTCCAGTCCTGGGAACAGCCACTGATATGCACGACAAAATTTCTGAGTACTGCCTTACCTTCTGTAGAATGGGTAACCTCTGGATGAAACTGAATGCCGTAAGTCTGCTGCTCTTTGACTTTAAAAGCCGCTACCTCCACTGAAGGCGTGCTGGCAATCAATTCAAAATGCTCAGGAATATGCGCTATGGTATCGCCGTGAGACATCCAGACCTGTGAATTATGAGTCAACTCTTTAAGCAGATCAAAGTGCGTATCAATACGGCTGAGTTTGGCCCTGCCATACTCCCTGATGGTGGAAGGAATTACCTCACCTCCCTGTCTTTCAGCGATCAGCTGAGCACCGTAACAGATACCAAGAACAGGCAGCTTACCCAGGTAAAGTGACAGATCAATCTCAGGAGCCCCGGCATCTTTTACCGAACAGGGACTGCCGGAGAGAATTACGCCCTTTATGGGGTTGTCAAACTCCTCCAGAGAAGGCAGATGATTGAAAGGATGTATTTCACAATATACGTTTAGCTCCCTGACTCGGCGTGCTATCAGCTGCGTATACTGAGAACCAAAATCTACGATAAGAATCATTTCAGACATAGGGCAAAAATAATTGAAAAACGAAAATACAGGCGCCAAATCTAGGAAATGAGCGGGCTTTTACCTTCAGCCGTCTTACCCTCGCTGCTGTCTTTAAGTCCTGACACGCCACCTGATACAATAAACTTCATAATATCCGTACTTGAAGCCTGTATGGGCGTCACCATTTTAGCAGGTACAATGTACAGATTACCAGAGAAATTATATGAATGTGGCAAATATACGGCTACCTGATCAACTAGTCCTAATTGAGAAAGGTCCTCCTGCGTGATAAAGCCAGGTTTTTGTATCAAAAATTCGGGGTTAAGCGTAACCAGCACCGGTTTATTAAATTTTTTCTTGTCACCCACGAAGGCTGAAATCAAATCCTTGAGTGAAGAATAGATAATACTGACCAGCGGCAGCCTCGTCAATACGTCTTCCAGGATGCTGAACAATGGACCGGCCAGTAAAGTTGAGGCCAGGTACCCTACGAGGGTGATAAAAAGCAAAATACTTAGCAGGCCCAGCCCTGGGAGTTGGAAAGGGATCAGGCCGTCCAGCCAGGAGATAGAAAGCAGGATGATATAAATGGTAAGGGCAATAGGTACTACAAACAAGAGCCCCCTGAAAAAATAGGTTACAAAGCGATTCATAAATAAGATGATAGCAGTAACAAAAAAAGGTTTTACACTGATGTAAAACCTTTTTCTTCAAAGAGAAAATGCTTTTTTATATTGAAATTCCTACGAAAGAAAGGAAAGCAATACCCATCAAGCCGGTAATAAGCATGGTAATACCTAATCCTTTGAGTCCGTCGGGCACATTGGAATATTTCATCTTTTCACGGATTGCCGCCAAGGCTACAATCGCCAGGAGGAAACCGGTACCAGAACCAAAACCGAAAACAGCCGCTTCAGCTACGGTATAATCTCTCTGTACCATAAAAAGCGAAGAACCCAGGATGGCGCAGTTTACAGCGATCAGCGGAAGAAATATACCAAGTGTACCATAGAGTGGAGGTGAGAATTTTTCAATAACCATCTCAACCAGTTGCACCATCGCAGCAATCACCGCAATAAACATGATAAATCTCAGGAAGCTGAGGTCTACAGTGGCAAACTGTGTACCAGCCCAGGCCAGGGCCCCCTCTTTGAGGACGAGTTCCTGAAGCAGCCAGTTAATAGGTACAGTGATGGTAAGTACAAAAACTACCGCAGCTCCGAGGCCGGTAGCAGTAGACACTTTTTTAGAAACAGCCAGATAAGAGCACATGCCCAAAAAGTAGGCAAGCACCATATTTTCAATAAAAATTGCCTTGATGCCTAAGTTAATTAAATCCATTGCTTAAAATATTTTTATCGTTCTACATAGCCGCTCAGGCTGCGCTGCACCCAAATAATAATTCCAAGAATTATAAAGGCTCCTACCGGAGATACCATCAGTCCATTGGTAGGAAAGTTTTCAAGACCTACTGCCTCAAATACCTTGAAACCAAAGAGAGCTCCTGAGCCAAGCAACTCTCTGAAGAAAGCTACTGCCAGGATCACCCAGGCGTAACCGAAACCACTACCCAAACCGTCAAGTACTGAATCATAGGGCTTGTTACCCATAGCAAAAGCCTCAAGTCTTCCCATAACTATACAGTTGGTAATGATCAGACCTACGAAAACTGACAGAACTTTCCATGCATCATAGAAGTAAGCCTTAAGTACCTGGTCTACCAATGTTACCAGGGTGGCCACGATAGCTAACTGTACGATGATCCTTACCCGCCCGGGTATCATATTTCTCAGGAAGGAGATGATCAGGTTGGAGAAGACAATTACTGCCACTACTGAAATGGCCATAATTAAGGTAGGACTCAATTGAGTAGTTACTGCCAGTGCGGAGCATATACCCAAAACCTGAACTGTAATCGGGTTATCATCATTCAGAGGGTCGGAAACAAACTTACGCCTTCTCTTGGAGAGCAGGCTTTCAGATACCTCTTTTTGTTTTACCGGTTTATCTACTACTTCTGTGCTCATAAATTCATCTGGTTACTAGAGGAGAGATTAAATTAAACGTCAGTATATTGTTTTTCAGGATCTGGCTTCTCAAGATCTTCGCCTTCGGTTACTCTTTCAAGGTAAGCCTGATAATAAGTAAGGTAGTTGTAAATCATTTCGTTAACACCTACCGCGGTAATGGTGGCACCTGACAAACCATCTACTTCATTATCTCCGTAAACACTAGGCTCACCAGTTTCTCCTTTTACCATACGGACAGCTACCAGTTTGCCCAGATCATCGTATATTTTTTTACCCCTGAAACGCTCCTGCACTTCTACACTGGTAATCCTTGCACCCAGACCGGGCGTTTCACCGGCATGATCAAAGACAGCTCCCTTAATAGTAGCCAGGTCATTTTCCAGTGCCAGGTAACCCCAGATATCATCCCAGAGACCTACTCCATAAATAGGAAGGATATAAGCCTCTACCTGATCTGGATTGCTTTTGCTCATAAACTTATACACAGGATAAATTCTGTCTTCTGGAGCCTTATCAAATTGTGAAGCAATACTGATTTTTTCAGCAATGACGGGTTCGCCATCCACCTGATCAACCACTTCACCTTTGATGTTTACTACCTCAGCCTGTATCCTGGAGGAGTAAATAGAGGGAACATCATCCTCAGGACCAAGCTGCATCACTGCTCCCAGAATTTTTTTCTGGGTATCCAGTGCTACCTGAATGTCTTGCATGGGCTTAAGCCCAATAGCAGCGAAAGAAAGAAGTCCGCCGAGGAGTACCGTCAACACGGCGGAGAAACCGATGATATAGAGATTAGACTGTCGCACGTTGTAATCTTCTTTTTTTGTTGGATTGAATCACTACATGGTCAATAAGAGGCGCAAATACGTTCATAAACAATACCGCCAGCATGATACCTTCAGGATAGGCTGGGTTGAGTACACGAATAATAACGGTAATTATACCAATGAGCGCACCATAAACCCACTTCCCTGGCTCAGTATGTGCAGCCGATACGGGGTCAGTAGCCATAAAAACGATACCGAAAGCAACACCTCCCATGGCTAGGTGATAATAGGCAGGCATGGCCATAAATTCGTTAGCGCCGAAGATATTGAGCAAGCCACCCATGGCCAGCACACCCAGGAACCCACTAAGAATGATCTTATAGCTACCTACACCGGTAGCAATCAATATAATGGCACCTACAAGCGCCATCAAAGTAGAAGTTTCACCAATGGAACCGGGGATAAAACCCATAAACATATTCCAGAAAGTAAACAGCCCATCATTAGTGGCAGCCAGCGTGGAAGGCACCTCCTGAATACCCTCTACCAGATTGGTCTCAGCAGCCAAACCTAAAGCCGTAGCACCGGTAAAACCATCAGCGTATTGCGCATCTCCCAGATAATACCATACATCACCAGAAAGATCAGAGGGATAAGCGAAATAAAGAAAAGCACGTGCCGTCATAGCCACATTCAGTACATTCATGCCCGTACCTCCAAAAACCTCTTTGGCAATAACTACCGCGAAGATTGTTCCCAGGGCTACCTGCCACAGGGGGACGGTAGGAGGCAGAATAAGAGGAATAAGCATACCTGTAACCAGGAAGCCTTCGTTGATAGGGTGCCGACGAATAACTGCAAAAGTAGCTTCTACCAAACCACCCGCAGCATAAGCCACAATGACTACAGGCAATACAACCTGCAAGCCAAGCAGCCATTTATCAAGTTCAGTACCTGCTTGGCCCGTAGCCAGATAGTGCATATGACCGGTATTATAGATACCGAAGATCAAAGCAGGGATTAGTGCCACCACCACTGTCATCATCAGGCGCTTGAGATCAATAGCATCCCTTACCTGCGTACCCTTCAGAGGGGTGGTGGTATTGGGGACAAACATAAAGGTCTCGCCGGCCTCAAATAAATAATGAAACTTCTCAAATTTGCCACCTTTTTCAAAAAGTGGCTTCTGCTTATTAAGTAAATTTCTTAAAGCATCCATATTGCTTATAAAATCAGTTAATTGGTCTCTCTCAGTAAGTTGATTCCTCTTCTGATAATAGCCTGAATGTCGTGTTTAGAGACATCAATGAATTCACAGAGGGCTAAATCTTCTTCTACTACCTCGTATATACCGAGTGCTTCCATTTCATCAAAATCTTCTGCCATGATCGCCTTGAACAGGAATTCCGGTATAATATCCATAGGCGTTACCTTTTCAAAGATACCAGTTTGTACAAAGGCTCTTTCTTCTCCCCTGAGGTTGCTATCCAAAACAAATTCCTTTTTCGGGTTCAAAAATGACATCAGACCTAAGGCTCTGTGGAAGCTAAGCTTGTTAGCAGTAGGCTTAATCCAGCCTAAAAGCTCATAATAGTTTCCTTCCGGTATAACAGTAATTTGGTGGTGATAAAATCCCAAATAGCCATTTTTTTCTATTTTTTCTCCGGTAAGCACGTTTCCGCTGATATAGCGTACCTGCATTTCCTTGATGTTTCCTTCTACAATTTTATCAATACAGGCGCCTATATAAGTAGTGAAATAACGAGGCTCTTTTACCTCGGAACCAGTTAGCGCCACCACTTTAGAAGCATCGTAAATTCCCTTAAGAAAAAGCTTACCTATCTGGGCTACCCCATACGGATCCAGAGTCCATACCATTTCTCCTTTACTGATAGGGTCTACATGATGAATATGAACACCCACATTACCAGCAGGGTGAGGACCGGAAAATTTAGTCAGCTGCACCCCCCTCAGGTTAGAGAAGATGGGAGAGACTTCAGCATCGGCATTTACCCCGATATGCACCTTTCCTGTAGTAAATTTTTTCAGGATCTCCACGCCTGCCTCAAAGGCAGCTCCCTGATTTTTGAGCAGAAAGTCAAAATCAGGAGCAAGAGGATGCGTATCAAATGTAGAAATAAAGATAGACTTAGGAGTATCTGCGGGGTCAGCGACTATCCCAAAAGGGCGCTGTATGATTTGAGGCCATACGCCGCTTATGAGCATCACTTCCTGGGCCTGCTCACGGCTGATGGAAGCAAGCTCAGTAGGAGCATACTCTTTAAAACTTACATACTCAATTTCTTTATCTGCCAGTATCTTAATAGCAAGGAGCTTTCGCCTTTCACCCCTTACAATTTCAACTACCTCACCGCTAACCGGCGAGCAGTACATCACAGCATCCAGTTTCTTGTCAAAAAGCAAAGGCGTACCTGCTTTGACAACATCACCCTCCCTAACAGTTACTTTAGGGCGAATGATACCTGGAAAATCTGTGGGCTTAATCGCGAAAGTCTCTGAACGGGTTGAATCAGCCATGTTTTTTTTTGGCTTTCCCGCGAGATTTATATTAAATCCTCTTTTAAGTTTGATGTGCTGGGACATTTACCTTTGCTAATAAGATTTGATGAACGATTTCCTTGAAAAATCGCTGCAAAAATAATTAAAATCAGATAATAACCTTAAGAATTCTCGCTTACTTACGATGAGTATAAAGTAATATATAGAAATACTTTTATGAAGCTTGGTTTGAATGCTTTCAGGAGGTCAGGCATCTTTCGTCAATTTTTCTGATGGCATTGGCTACATTTTCCATAAGCCACATAGGAGTAGAAGTAGCACCACACACCCCTACCCTAGCTGCCCCCTCAAACCACTCCGGCTGAAGTTCCTCCTCGTTAGCGATAAAATAGCTATGTTCATTTTCGGCTTTGCATACACCGTACAGAGCTTTTCCATTAGAACTTTTCTTACTGCTTACAAAGATGACCACGTCCTGCTCACAGGCAAACTTTTGCAACTGTGGTTCACGGTTGGAAACCTGTCGGCAGATGCTGTCATTAGCGCTGAAATTCAGTGTTTGCAGTGTATGCTGTGATGATGCCCGCATGCGTTCTTCAATGAGGGTTTTGATCCGATAAAAACCCTTGGTGCTTTTGGTAGTCTGGCTGAAAAGTGTTACCGGCCTGGTAAAATCAATCTTCTCAAGGTCTTCGTCGTTCAGGATGATGATGGCATTGCCATGCGTCTGGCCGCTTAGTCCGATTACCTCGGCATGGCCGGGTTGTCCATAAATAACGATCTGCCCCGACACCGCTTGCATGGCATCATAAGCATTTTTAATACGATTTTGAAGCTTAAGTACAACCGGACAGGAAGCATCTATCAGTTCAATATTATTCTGAAGGGCAGTTTGATAGGTTTCCGGGGGTTCTCCATGCGCTCTGATAAGTACTTTACAGTCGCTGATCTGTGATAGTTCATCACGGCTGATGATTCGCAGCCCCTGCTCATGCAGGCGCTTCACTTCCATATCATTGTGGACAATATCTCCGAGGCAATAAAGGCTGCTACCGTCGCGCATTTCATCTTCTGCCATTTGTATGGCAAACTCTACACCGAAGCAATAACCAGAATTACTATCTATTGTGACTTCCATAGGAAGAACAAACTTTGTTTAAAATCAAAATATATGAATGAATAGCTACTGATAGATTTTACTTTTTGCTAATTCAAGAGCCTTATTCACTTGTTCCTGAAAACTGAGCCTGCTTGTATCAATTTCTATAGCATCAGGCACTCTGATCAAAGGACTCTGATCTCTGGAAGAATCTATCTGATCTCGTTTTGCCAGATTTTCTTTAATTTCCTGTAGGCTGACCTCATTACCTTTATCTCTTAGTTCATACTGCCGCCTTCTGGCTCTTACTTCTAAATCTGCAGTCATAAAAATCTTCAGTTCTGCATCTGGAAAAACATGACTGCCAATATCCCTTCCATCCATCACTACGCGGCGGGCAGCACCCAGAGCTCTTTGCTGCTTTACCATTTTGAACCTCACCATAGGAATGGCACTTACTTGGCTCACGTTGGCTGAAACTTCCATTTTTCTAATCTCCTCTTCAACGTTTTCACCATTCAAATAAGTTTCATTATTTCCGCTCTCTTCATCACGTCCAAAAGTAATGTTAACAGCCTCCAGGGCTTTTTCTACAGCTTTTTCATCATGCAGGGGCACCTGATGTTTCAAAAAGTAAAGCGTAGCGGCCCTGTACATGGCTCCGGAGTCAAGGTAAGTATAATCAAGTGCCTTGGCCACTGCCTTGGCAGTTGAACTCTTACCGCATCCGGAATACCCATCTATGGCTATAATAATATCTTGCATGCAGGCAGAAATGTTAACAGTCTTTAACTGGACAGGGAATCGCTCCTCTTTTGGGCAGCTTTCTTGGTTTATTGGTGGCACATGAACTCATGAGGCAAGTTAAAAGTATGATGCATATTAAAGAATACCTAATTTTTCTAAGCCCAAACATTTTACTTTTTTTTAAAAGTTGAATTCCTTTTTTCCACTGCAAACAGTCTGCATTAACTGTGCCTCATATCTGCTGTCGGTGGATAAGTGCAGTACATTAACGTATGATGGCAGCATAACTTACAAGCATGATTGAATATCTGATCATTATTTCTTCACAGTCACTACCGAATATCACAACCCGCAAAAAAAACTCCTTGTTTAAAAAGTAAAATGACTTTTAAGCAACAAATGTAAATAATGCTGACTAAGGAGAATGGCTCTGGTTTAGAGAAAACAAGTCTTTGATAGTACACCTTCCCTCAAATGCCAGCATAGTCAGCTATTCAAACAAAAAATTTGTTTAACTTATTTTAAACAAATATTAAACATAAATAACATTGAGGTGTTCACCTATTGTAATTTCTTTCTTAAACAGGCAGTTATGAACACTAATATTAAAAACTCCGAAAATTACTTAGAATGGCTGGCGGTCAGGTACGGTATATTGATGACAGCGGCCTTAGTGGGCTTCTTTCTGCTGATGAAGGCATTTGAACTGGAGCATAATCTCGAACTCAGAGCACTTAACCTGCTCATACTTTCCAGTTTTGTTCTGATGGCTATTGACCGTTTCAAAAAAGACCATAGCGAAGAATTTACGTATTTAAGAGGTATTGGGCTCGGCTTGCTTACTTCTGCGGTAGGTGTTCTCTGCTTTGCTTTGCTGGTTCTTCTTTACATAGCCATAATCAACCCGGCGTTTATGGAGATTATTAGGGAAAGAGAACCCTTCGGTGAATATCTGAATCCCTTCCTGGTAGCTTTTACTATCGTTATAGAAGGTTCTGCTTCGGGATTTCTGGCCTCCTATGCGATCATGCAATACTACAAGACAAGTCGCGTCGTTAAACCTAGCAAGCAGATTCAATAGTGTTTAATTATCCTTCAAGAAAAATTAACAATTTTTTTTGAAACCTTATACTGATAGCTACGTGTTAACAAACTAAAAAGAGACATAAATAAAACATTATACATATAAAGATTTTGATTGAGTAGTTTTAGGTTGTTGTATTAGTAGTGAAAAGGTGAACCTCCTAGGTTCACTTTTTTTTTGTGCTATTTCTTATCTTGCGAGCAACTTTTTGTTATCATCACTAATGCACAGCAAACTCTTTCTTACTGGCTACAGGTTAAACATACAAAACAGGGAGTGATAGCCAACACAAAATTACTTTTATGATTTATCTCTCAGTAGAATCTCTCAGCAAACATTATATCACCGCAGAGGGAAAAGAAAAATTTCTTTTTAATGATATCTCGTTCGGCGTAGAACAGGGACAGAAAATAGCACTGGTGGGCGTCAACGGCACCGGTAAATCTACACTGCTGCGCATCATTGCCGGTCAGGAAACAGCCGATAAGGGAAAAGCAGCCCTCACCAAAGGTGTTAAACTGGCCTTTGCCGAACAGCAACCTCAGTTTGCCCCCGGAGCTACTGTACTTTCTGCTATTTACGAAAGCGAAAACGAACTACTTAAACTGCTGCGCGATTACCGACACGAATTGTTAAAGGAAGAAGGATCAGAACGCCTGCCTGATTTGATGAGCCGCATTGACAGCCTCAATGCCTGGGATTATGAATACCAGATAGAACAGATCCTGGGGCAGTTGGGCCTATATGACCTGGATAAGAAAGTAGATAAGCTCTCGGGAGGACAGCGCAAAAGAGTAGCCCTGGCCCGTGCCCTGATTGAGCGTCCCGATCTGCTCATTCTGGATGAGCCTACCAACCACCTGGACCTGGAAACCATTGAATGGCTGGAAGGCTATCTCTCTGTGCAGAAGATGTCGCTGCTGCTCGTAACCCACGATCGCTACTTTCTGGAAAGAGTGACCAATGAAATACTGGAGCTTGACCAGGGCAGTGTCTTTCGCTACAAAGGCAACTATCAGTACTTCCTGGAAAAAAAGGAAGAACGTATGGCTCAGCAGCAGGCCAGCGTGGAGAAAGCGCAGAATTTGCTGCGCAAGGAACTGGAATGGATGCGCCGCCAGCCTAAAGCCAGAGGCACCAAGGCCAAGTACCGGGTAGACGCCTTTTATGACCTTCAGGATAAAGCAGGCCAGAAAGCCGAAAGCAGGGATATGGAACTAGGCATCAAAGGCAGAAGACAAGGCAAGAAAATCCTGGAGCTTTCGCACATCAGTAAAAGCTATGGCGAAAAAGAAATTATCAGCGATTTTTCCTACACTTTCAAAAGAAGCGACCGCATTGGGGTGATAGGTAAAAACGGCTCAGGTAAAACCACTTTCCTCAACATCCTTACCGGACAGGTGGAAGCCGATCAGGGAGAGACCGACCTGGGGCAGAATACGGTGTTTGGCTATTACACCCAGCATGAGATCAGCTTCAATGAGGAACAGCGCGTCATAGATGTAGTGAAGGAGGTAGCCGAGATGGTAGAGATAGGTGCTGGCAATTTTATCACTGCCTCTCAGTTTCTGCAGCACTTTATGTTTCCGCCTGATATGCATTATACGCTGGTAAAAAACCTCAGCGGTGGAGAAAAGCGCCGACTGCAACTCCTCAGGGTGCTTATGAAAAATCCCAATTTCCTTATCCTGGATGAGCCTACCAATGACCTGGACCTGATGACCCTGAATGTGCTGGAGGATTTCCTCTTCAATTTTGAAGGCTGCCTGCTACTGGTAACCCACGACCGCTACTTTATGGACAAGCTGGTAGAGCATATGTTTGTATTCAGTCTGGATAGCGGAGAGATCAGGGATTTCCCCGGCAACTATACCGACTATCGGGAAAGCCTGCAGGAAGCCGAAGCTAATACCGAAAAAAAGTCGGCGCCTAAAAAGGTAGCAACGCCTCCGCCATCAAAAGAAGATAAAGCTAAGAAAGTTTCTTTTAAGGAAAAAAGGGAGTATGAAGTACTTGAAGCTGAAATCCAGCAGCTCGAAAAGGAGAAGCAACGGCTCACTGAAGAACTGAACCAGCTATCGTCGGCTCAGGCTCCCGACCATGAGGCGCTTACCAAAGCCTCACAAAAGCTGGAGGAGATAAGCAGGCAGATTGATCAGAAATCTGACCGCTGGCTCGAGCTGGCCGATCTGATTGGATAAAAAAAAAGAGGAACACCCATGTTCCTCTTTCCTTTATTAAGCTTATTTATTGCTACTCATCGGTGGCCACATCATCCACATCTTCAACAAAAGCCACCATCAGTCCTGACAGTATCATGGCACCTCCCCCCAGCATCAGCACATAGATACCCTGGTTGTCCAGGAAATTGCGGGAAATGAAGCCCAGAGTGCCGGATGCGATGATCTGGGGAATAACGATAAAAAAGTTAAAAATCCCCATATAAATACCCATTTTGGAGGCAGGCAACGAACCGGCGAGGATCGCATAGGGCATCGTCAGTACGCTGGCCCAGGCCAAACCTATACCCAGCATTGACACCAGCAGCATTTCAGGCGTTTCAATAAAGAAAATAGAGATCAAACTGAGGCCACCTACGACCAGCGAGAGGGTATGCACCTTCTTCCGGCCAATAGATTTGGCCAGCCAGGGCAGCAAAAAGGCCAGCAGGGCTGCAAAACCATTGTAAACCGCAAAACAGACACCCACCCAGTTAGCCCCTTCATTATAAAGGGCTGAGGTAGGATCGGTAGTACCGTAAACATGCTCGGTAACTGCCGCCGTCGTGTAAAGCCACATGCAGAAAAGGGCAAACCAGGTAAAAAACTGTACGACTGCCAGCTGCACCATCGTCTTGGGCATATTGAAGAAATCAATGAAGATCTGCTTCATTCCATGATCTGGCTCACTGGTGCCTTCCTCACCATTATATTTTCTGAATTCATCCGGTGGGTATTCTTTGGTCCTGATCACTGACCATATGACCGTGCTGAAGAAAGCAAAAGCCCCCAGGTAAAACGAAATCTTCACCGAATCAGGAATCTCCCCAGCTCCTGCCGTATTACTTACTTCAAACCATTCGGTCAGCATATAGGGAAGTGCAGATGCGATTACCGCTCCTATTCCTATAAAAAAGGTTTGTACCGCAAAACCAGTCGTCCGCTGGACGGAGGGCAGCATATCAGCTACCAGCGCCCGAAAGGGCTCCATAGAGATATTAATGGAGGCATCCATGATCCAGAGCATACCAGCAGCTACCCAGAGTATGGGAGAATTTGGCATGAAAACCAAAGCGATACTGGCCAGAATGGCCCCGATCAGAAAGTAAGGACGCCTGCGTCCCAGGCGGGGATGCCAGGTTTTGTCACTGAAATAGCCAATGATGGGCTGTACGAGCAGGCCGGTGGTAGGCGCAGCCAGCCAGAGAATCGGGATTTCGTCCTTACTGGCTCCCAGGGTTTCAAAGATGCGGCTGGTGTTGGCATTTTGCAGGGCAAAGCCAAACTGTATTCCCAGAAAGCCAAAGTTCATGTTCCAGATCTGCCAGAAGCCCAGGCGGGGCTTCTGCTCTGTTTTTTTGAGCGTAGTTTCCATGCAGAGAGGGTTGTAAATATTCTAAAGCAAACATTAGCAAGCGGGCTGCCTTCTAAGGCGATGAAGGAACTCGTTTACTGATTGCTTAAAATTAACGCTTGAATCTCAAATAAACTTAAAATTTTAAAATAAGTAAGCGAAATTTTTTCAAATAGTATAACCACAAATACGCCATCATCAACTTAGTTGAGGTGGAACAGCTCAGCTAGTCCTTGAATAGTCGGCATCCTCTCTCTTTTCAGTCTGACTACCTGGGAGGCCGATGTGACCTGAAGTAGCGAATACTTAAGAGAATAATCGCCGTGGAAAGTATGATCTGGAACATCGCAAACCAGAAGTAATCCAGCCAGAACATGAGGTATACAAAGAGCGCCATGGAGCCAAATACCAGGATCAACATGACAAATACGCCTAAAAAGTCTTTCATCTATAAAAAATATTTAGTTTGTATCTCTCCTTTCAGAACAGCCCTTAATTCCTATTGTTGCATCAATATGAATGAAGCTATCATTCCTTTTTTACATCAAAATAAATCATCATGCAAAGACTGAAAGGACAGTTTGCTCTCATTACAGGAGCTAGTTCGGGCATAGGACAGGCCATTGCGGTGGCCATGGCCCGCGAGGGAGCCAAAGTGGGCATCAACTATTCCAGCACGCGCGAAGGCGCAGAAGAAACACTGCAAATGGTAAAGCAACAGGGAGGTGAAGGACTTATACTGCAGGCCGATGTGAGCGACCCGGATAGCGTACAGCAGATGTTCGATCAGTTTCTTGAAAACTTTGGCACCATAGACATCCTGGTAAACAATGCAGGAATTCAAAAAGATGCCGCCTTTCTGGACATGAGCTTTGATGACTGGCAGAAGGTCATAAGTATCAACCTGGGCGGACAGTTTCTCTGCGCCCAACACGCTGCCCGTGAATTTATCCGCAGAGGAGTGATGAAAGAGCGATCCAAAGCAGCCGGCAAGATCGTCTGCATGAGTTCGGTACACGATGTAATCCCCTGGGCGGGCCATGTCAACTATGCCGCAGCCAAGGGAGGCATCACCATGCTGATGAAAACCCTGGCCCAGGAACTGGCACCGTACAAGATCAGGGTCAATGCGCTGAGTCCTGGTGCCATCAAAACCCGCATCAATGAAGATGTGTGGAAGGATGAAGCACAGGTGAAGGAACTTATGAAGCTGATCCCTTACAACCGCCTGGGTGAGCCTGAAGATATTGCCGATGCAGCCGTATGGCTGGCTTCCGACGAATCAGACTATGTGCATGGACATACACTCTACTCTGACGGAGGCATGCTGCTCTACCCCGGATTCATTGGCAACGGTTGATGATAAAGTTATTTTGGTAAAATATTTTCTGAACGAGTATTATTTGAATTGTTTTTGCTAATGGTCAATATAGCCGCTAAGCTGGCGTTGTATTTGCACAAAACCATCAAGATAAACAGTAATAAATACTCAGACCATGACTGAAGCTAAAAAAGCCGAAGTGGTAGATATGGTGAGCCATCTGCCCAACAAGGATTTATTCATCCATATGATCAGTGCCCTGAAGAACGAAAGTTACCTTTACGCCGGGATACTAAGCAAAGAAATCAGAAGCCGTTCTTTCAGCGATTATGAGATCAAAACCATCAAAGAGAGCCAGTACTACCCCATGCTGAACGGTGTACTTGATTGATAAAAAACTGATATAAGCAAATAAACTCAAGCCGCATAACGAAACATTATGCGGCTTTTTTTTCATAAAATAACTACCAATACAATGTTTTTTATCTTAAAAATAAAACCAATTAATCTTTTTTGAGTTAAAATACTGTTTTATTAACCACTTTTTTAACTGCATTAACATGAAATTTTTATCATTATCATTTCTTATACTCTTTTTCCTTGCTGCCTGCGATACCAATTCAGGAAATACCGAAAGGACCGTAGTGGATACTGATACCTTAGAGGTAGAAAAGGAATATGAAGTAGAAAAGAAGGTCAGAGAAGTAACTATTGATACGGTTACCGAAACTGAAACAGTAGAAAAAACAGAGCAACTTCAGCCAAAAGACACAAGCGGAGGCTCCTGATTTTCAGCTCATTTTTTTATCTATAGCGCAATCCCTGTCTTGCTCTATTTTATACATCTACTAATTCCATTTTTTTTATAAACCAATAAACTATGAAATTTTTTAAACCTATGTCCCTGACACTGGCATTTAGCATAGCGTCAGGTACTGCTTCCTATGCGCAGGTAGCTCCTGCCCTGCTGGATGTCGTGGCTACTCCTCAGTTTTTTGTAAGCCTGCTGGCTGGTATACTGCTGGCCATCGGCTTTCAGGTGCTGCTGACTGCCTTATCGGTAGCTGCCGGTATTTCTGCCGTAGGTAATATCCAGAAGAAAGCCAACAAACCTTCCAACAAAGACAAATCCAATGATTCATCTTCAGGCAGCAGTACGCCTATGGGCGTCAAGATCAGCTCCGGCCTGGGTGCCTGGACAATGATTACCGTGAGCATTGCGCTCTTTTTCGCCAGCCTGCTGGCCGTAAAGCTCAGCCTGATCGGCAATGTGATCATTGGTATAACCCTCGGTCTGGTGATCTGGGCGGCCTTCTTTACCGCCATGGCCTACCTGGAAATACGTTCTATCAGCTCACTGCTGGGAGCGCTGATCAATACCGCCTTTGCAGGCATCAAGCAGACCATGTCTGCCCTGCACGATATGTTTACAGCTTCACAAACTACTAAAATTGAAAATATCGCGGAGCATACGATCAAACAGGTTCGTAATGAACTGGATGACTCTATGAACATGAGCTCTATCAGGGCTAAAATTGATGATTACGTGGACAGAATGGAAGAAAGAGCCGATCGTGCTCCCAATTATGAGCAGATCAAACAGGATTTTGTAGATATGCTGCGTGATGTACGTATAGAGGAGCATTCTGAAAAAGGCATGAGAGAAGACGAAACGCAGATCTTCTTCAAGCTGGCTTCAGAACAGCCCAACCTGAGCAAAAAGGATGTAAAGAAACTGGGCGGTATCTTCAACGAAGCCCGTCAGGCTGTAAAGCAGGGAGATACCAAAGAAGAAAAGGCGAAAAAACTAGCCACTCAGTTTACTCCCGCCAGCGAAGGCGATATTGATAACTATGTACAGCAGATTGAAGCTTATCTGCGCAATACCGAACGCGGCGAGCTTAACCCTGATGCCATACGCTCCGATATAGAAGCAATTGTACAGAATCCTAAAGATGCGCAGCGCATCATCAGCCGCCGTGCCGGACAGATGGATAGAAATACGCTGGTGGCATTGGTTGAGCAAAACAAAAATATGGACCACGCCAAGGCAGAAAAGGTAGTCTCTTATGTGGAAAAAGCCATAGACTTTGTGGCTAGTAAAACCGACCAGGCTACTTCTCAGGTCAAAGGAAAAGCACAGCAGACTACTGCGCAGGCTTCTGACCAGACCAATCAGATGAAGAGTGCCGCCGACGGACAGTCACGTCAGAAGTCATCCGGGCTGGAGGCTCGCCTGCGCGACTACCTGGCTCGCACCGACCGTCCTGAAATTCAGTACGATACCCTGAAGTGGGACATAGAGCGTATCATGAACGACCCTAAGTCTTCTCCTGATATCATCAAAAACCGCCTCAGCCAGTTTGACCGTGAGACTTTCATTGAGCTGCTGACTGCTAATGATAAGATTTCGCGCAACGATATCAACCGCCTGGCTGACAAAGTAGACGAATCACGCAACCGGGTAATCCAGAAGGTAAACCAGGTTGAAACGGAGACCCGCCGTCGCATCGAGGAAGCTAAGCAGGCATCTCTTCGCCAGGCAGAAAACGCCCGCAAGACTGCGGCCGCCGCAGCCTGGTGGTTATTCGGTACCGCCGTACTCTCAGGTATTGCCTCTGCCGCAGGCGGACTGGTAGCTATCCTGTAATCACTAACTGCTAATGAATATTTACAGCTTAAAAGCGATGAAACCTCTTTCATCGCTTTTTTAGCTTCACAGGCTTACTGTAGCCTTCTAAGTACTTTTTTGACTTAAAATTTTATACCCATGAGTAACTCTGGTACTTTTTCAATGATAAAAACCTCCTTCAAGGAATGGCAAAACGACAATGCCTTCCAGAAAAGCGCTGCCCTAGCTTATTACGCTATTTTTTCGCTGCCCGCCCTGCTGATCATCATCATCAATGTAGCCAGCCTGGTGATGAGCGAGCAGTACGTACAAAACCAGCTGACCTCCCAGTTAGGAAGCATGATGGGTGAACAGGCCGCCCAGGAGATACAAACCATGATCTCTAACTCCCGGCAGAACAGCAACTCTACACTGAGCATCATCATAGGGGCTGCCATTCTCATTTTTGGTGCTACCGGTGTCTTTTACCAGCTACAGCAGATGCTCAACGACGCCTGGGAAGTAGAACCCGACCCCGATGCAGGTATAGGCCAGGTAGCCAAGAGCCGCATTACCGCCTTCGGGCTGATTATCGCCATTGGGTTTCTGCTGATTGTCTCACTGGTGGTCTCTACCGCTATTTCAGCCCTGAGCGACTGGATACAGCAGCAGTTGCCCAACTTCCCGATGTTTATCTTCTACGTCGCCCAGCTACTGCTTTCTGTCGGTATCATCACCGTGCTTTTTGCTATCATGTTTAAAGCATTGCCCGATGCCAGGGTAGAATGGCGTTCGGTATGGGTAGGCGCCTTGGTGACTGCTATCCTGTTTACTATTGGTGAATTCCTGATAGGATTTTACATTGGTAAAACCGATCCGGCCTCCACTTTCGGGGCGGCAGGCTCTGTTGTGCTGATCATGCTGTGGGTGTACTATTCCGGGCTAATCGTTTTCTTTGGCGCGGAGTTTACCCAGGTCTACGCGAGGCGCAAAGGCCACGGGCTCAAGCCAGCCAAACATGCCCGCCGCAATGCCGAGTACCGCCTGGCCAGGCTGGAAGAAAAAGTACATGCCGGCGATCAGTAAACGATTTCCAGCTTGATGACAGCCCGCTGCCTTTTAGGTTTGCGGACTTTTTTTATACGTAAACATGCAGGCTATCAGGAGGGTTATTAAGTATGATTCTCTGCTTTGTCACCTTAGCAAGGGCAAAATGTGTATCCTTTTAAAGATGCAGTCAGTAGTCACATAGCATTTGAAACTTGTCCTCGCCTTTAAGAAGGATCAGAAAACAATATCAATCCTCCTCGTCTG
>JBKHDR010000074.1:0-21523 GCA_046541235.1 Cyclobacteriaceae bacterium
TTAAAGCATTATGCCATATCAGTAAATAAAATTTACAGATTTTTGTGGACTTCTTCTGCCTTCAATACAGGAAGAGGTTCATTTCATCGCTTTGATATGCCTTATAACAGGCTTGATCCTGAAATCTTCTGGTAACTCAAAAAGTGCTCACCTGTGCCCCCTCAGCCTGGTTCAGCAGGGGTGCAGATTTTCTATGTTGAGGTCTTACTTTATAGTAAAGATGACTTCAGGGTAAAAACTGGTTTGATTTCAATGGCTCTGGCTTGTCCTCTTTTTTTTCCTAGCACCCGGTGTCTTTCTATTTATTGCTGGCATGAGACATACTACTTATCAGTATTTAGGAAAAAAGCCCTGTTTTTTGGAAAAACTTTGCGTCTCCTGGTATTTGGTATACAGGATTTGTAACGATTTATGCCTTTTAAATTTTTTACCAATAGTTACGCAACCGATTGTTTTATTTTCCTTTATGTTATAATTTACAGACTCATTGGGGCAGGCATTTTACAAAAGTCAAAATAATCAGCCTGGTTTTTCTGATGCAATTACTGGGTGCTTCTCTTCAGCGGCTGGCTTTTAAAAATGTTTTAATCAAGGGGCTTAGTCTGCCCTGGATTAGCTTGTGATAGCAAAGTGAACAGCACAACAGCTCAAATGAAGCCTGTCTACGCCAGGAACAGCTTCATTTACATGGCAGAAGCGAAGTTGAACAGCCTGCTTGAGATATTCACGATTGAGTATTGATACGTGTATGCTCGCAGCAACTTCATATATGAGCAAGTATTCTTTAAGAGAATTTCCAGGACAACAAAGGAAATTACGGTTCATTTTAAAGACTGATATTCATTCTCATCCTCTTCTGTGAATGAGAAAGGCGATTGTATCGCCACCTTGACCAGGCAGGGCGTTTTAAAACGCCCATTTCGTTCATCCTCGTCGGAGACAAGGATGATGAATTTGATTTTTATTCATTCTGTGCCAGGACATGTTAAACTAACCGTAATAAAGTCTAATATTTCAGATTAAACTTATGAGCTATGAAACGCATTAGGATATTCAGAAAAAAAGCCATAGGCATATTCGGTTTGTTTCTGTGTTTTCAGGCGATGGGGCAGGCTCCCATAGCGGATGGCAAGGAGAAGTGGATTGGTAACATTTACAGCGGCAGCCAGCTGTTTGATTTTACCAGTTACTGGAACCAGGTTACCCCGGAAAATGCCGGAAAGTGGGGTAGTGTGGAAGCAAGCAGAGATGTATTTAACTGGAGCCAGCTTGATGCAGCCTATAACCTGGCTAAGGAAAATGGTTTTCCTTTCCGCTTCCATGTGCTCATTTGGGGCAACCAGCAACCTGGCTGGATAGCTGCACTCAGCGAAGAGGAGCAACTGGAGGAAATCACGGAGTGGATGGATGCCGTGGCTGAGCGTTACCCGGATATTGACTACCTGGAGGTGGTCAATGAGCCGCTTCATGACGCTCCTTTCGGTGCTGACAATGGCGGGTACGGGGGTGCTCTGGGCGGCTCGGGTACTTCCGGATGGGATTGGGTGGTAGAGGCCTTCCGGATGGCCCGTGAACGTTTCCCTGATGCACAACTGGTTTTGAATGACTACAACATTGTAAGCAGCGAAAGCAATGTAAACAGGTATCTTCGCATCATTGAATTGCTGCAGCAGGAAGACCTGATAGATGTGATCGGCGTGCAGGCGCATGCTTTTTCTACCCGCGGTTCGGCCGAATCCATGAAGGCCAACCTGGATTTGCTGGCAGAGACCGGCCTGCCCATCATGGCTACCGAAATGGACATAGATGGTGTTGATGCATCAGGCAATGTAGATGATAACGTACAACTTGAAGATATGCAGCGCATTTTCCCGGTCTTCTGGGAGCATCCGGCTGTCATGGGTATCACCTTCTGGGGCTGGCGCCCAGGGCTTTGGAGAAATGCGGAGGCCGCCTACCTGATCAATACCCAGGGACTTGAGCGGCCCGCCCTGGAATGGCTCAGGACTTATGTGGAAAGAAGCAATAATGTTCTCTCCGTCAACGAGGCTGAGGCCATCCGACTGCAGGTGTATCCTAATCCTGTTACTGACCATACTATCCAGATTCAATCGGACAGCCGCATCAGGGAGGTGGAAATTATCAACGCTTATGGAAAGCAGGTTCAGCAGATCAGGCTGAGCGGCTTCGCCTACCCCGAGATCAGGCTGGATAGATCCATCAGCCCGGGTATTTACCTGCTGAAGCTATCCACCGGCAATAGTAACAGCCTCTTCAGGCGACTGATCATCGCCTGAAAAGCAGTTTGTTTTAGTACCTAACCAACTTAATCATCATGAAGCTTATTCACTCGCATTACATACTGTTGTCCTGTTCTTTACTGCTAGCCTGCCAGGCAGGTAGCAGTGAGCTTTCAAATGATATTTCAGAAGAGAAGCCCACGCTGCGGGATGCGTTCAAAAATGATTTTACCATCGGGGCAGCTTTAGGAGCGTCCCAGATAGCAGGCGATAATGCGAAGGAGAAAGAGCTGATCGCCCGACAGTTCAGCAGCATAACTCCTGAAAATATCATGAAGTGGGAAAATATTCATCCCCAGCCCGACTCATTTAATTTTGAGCTGGCCGACCAAATGGTGGCTGATGCACAAAAAAATAACCAGCAGATCATCGGCCACACCCTGACCTGGCATAACCAAACCCCTGACTGGCTTTTTGAAGATGAGAACGGCAATCTGGTGGATTCCGCTACACTTTTTGCCCGTATGAAAAGCCATATTGAAACAGTGGCAGGGCGGTACAAAGGGAAAATATTTGGCTGGGATGTGCTAAACGAAGCGCTGAATGAAGACGGAAGCTACAGAAATTCCAAATTTTACCAGATATCCGGAGAGGAGTATATCTATAAAGCCTTTGCTTACGCAAATGAGGTGGACCCTGATATGGAATTGTACTACAATGATTACAATATGCACCGTCCTGATAAAGTAGAGGGAGCCATCCGTATTGCCAGCAACGTAAGGGATAGGGGGCTGCGAATAGACGGCATCGGGATGCAGGGGCATTGGGGCATTGACGGCCCACCTGTGGATGTGATAGAGGCCAGTATCCTTAAAATTCACCAGGCCGGATTTAAAGTCATGATCACGGAACTGGATATAGACGTATTACCTAATCCTTACAATATAGAAGGAGCAGACCTGAGCGATAATTTTGAGTCTGACGCTACCCTTAATCCCTACCCTGATGGGCTGCCCGACTCAGTGAATCAGGTGCATGCAAAGAGGTATGAAGATCTTTTTGCCCTTTTCTTAAAGCACCAGGACAAAATCAGCCGCGTCACTTTCTGGGGAGTACATGATGGTCATTCCTGGAAAAACAACTGGCCGGCCCGGGGCAGAACAAACTATTGCCTGGTTTTCGGAAGAGACCTGGAGCCAAAACTGGCTTATGAAAAAATCATGTCACTCAAGCAGTAAAATCACCGGGGCTGAAGTGCTTTCAACTGCGATAGATGCCATAGCCTGGACATACACATGGGCGGTGAAAGCTTGGACACAGGATTACTCTTAATATTGGCTAAATGAGCACGCAAAACACACAATCTTTAGAGAAAGAAACGACTCAACTTTCAAGAGTTGAAAAAGTAGGCTACAGCCTGGGAGACCTCGCGGCTAACCTGGTATTTCAAACCCTGGTCACCTACCTGGCCTATTTCTACACAGATATTTATGGCTTAAATACGGCAGATTCTTCGGCTATTATTCTCATCGTTGGATTGATCGCTGCATTTGCTTTTAATCCCATCATTGGCGCGCTGGCAGACCGAACCAGATCCCGTTGGGGTAAATTCCGGCCCTGGATACTGTGGACTGCTATTCCGCTGGGTGTGGTAGCACTGCTGGCTTTTACCACCCCTGACTTTTCTTACAAGGGAAAGCTGATCTACGCCTCCATTACTTATACCCTATTGTTGCTGCTTTACGCGGCCAATAACCTTCCTTACTCCGCCTTGAGCGGGGTAATTACCGGGGATATGTCAGAACGGAATAGTGTATCGTCTTATCGTTTTGTGGCAGTCATGTTCTCCCAGTTTTTTGTACAGGTTTTTATGTACCCGCTGATCCTGACGGTAGGAGATGGCGACAAAGCCGCCGGCATTGAAACAGTGATGACCTACCTGGCAATCATAGGTTCTGTCATGTTGCTGATCACCTTTTTTACTACGCGTGAAAGGGTCATCCCCCGGGAAGAGCAACAATCCAGTCTGTCTGAAGATTTGGGTGACCTGGTCAGGAACAGGCCCTGGATCATCATACTGTTATGCACCTTCTTGGTTTTTGTGACGCTGGCAATGAAGGGAGGCGCCTATGTCTATTACTTTGAAAATTATGTAGACCAGGAAGCCCTCAGGCAGTTTCTTGCGCCCATACTGTCGGCTTTTACATCTATAGGGCTTACTTTTTTCAGTGATGATCCGGTATCCGCTGGTTTCGGGCTTTTCAATGCCGGGGGTATCATTTTCATGATCGTAGGTATTACCTTCTCAAAAAGGCTGGCGGACAGATTTGGAAAAAGGGATGTATTTAGAAATGCCCTGTTTGTAGCCACCTTGTTCGTGCTGGCATTCATCTTCTTTGATCCTGCCTCTGTCGGTCTGATGTTTTTATCCCAGATTCTGCACGGTTTCTTTTACGGTATCACCATACCGCTTTTATGGGCTATGATAGCGGATGTGGCCGATTACTCTGAATGGAAAAATAACCGTCGTGCCACGGCCATCATCTTCTCGGCTATGATGGTAGGGCTGAAGGGAGGTCTGAGTGTAGGAGGAGCCCTGGTTGCTTTGATTCTCGGTCTCTATGATTATGTACCAAAGGAGCAGATCACAACTGACTTCGTTGGGCAACCCGATAGCGCGATTACAGGTACCAAACTGCTGGTTTCCCTCTATCCATCCATTCCCTTCTTTCTCTGTGTCGGGCTGCTGTATTTTTATGAAATCAACAAGAAGATGGAGTCGCGGATAGAAGTGGATCTAAAGCTTAAAAGAGTTTAATCATGGCAGATAATTTTCATCACATAGATTTTAAGGAATTAAACGAAAAGGCCATTTCGCAGCCTCTTGTTACGCACATTTATACAGCTGATCCTTCGGCGCATGTTTTTGATGGTAAGATTTACATTTATCCCAGTCACGATATTGACGCGGGTGAAGCCTTTGATGACCTGGGCAGTCATTTTAACATGCAGGATTACCATGTATTTTCAATGGATTCGCCGGATGCCAGGGCAGTAGATCACGGAGTGGCCCTGCACATTGATGACGTAGCATGGGCAGCAAAACAAATGTGGGCCCCGGATGCCCAGGAAAAAGACGGAAAATACTATTTATTTTTTCCAGCTAAAGATCACCAGGGCATCTTCAGAATTGGCGTGGCCGTAGGGGATTCGCCCTCCGGACCATTTAAGGCGCAGCCGCAAGCCATCAAAGGGAGCTTCTCCATTGACCCTGCGGTTTTTAAAGATGAAGACGGAAGTTACTATATGTACTTTGGCGGGCTATGGGGAGGACAGCTTCAGCGCTGGAGAGAAGGTGTTTTCAATGATTCCCATCCGGAGAGTCCTACCGCGCATCTGCCGACAGAGGATGAACCTGCGCTGTCTCCCAGGGTGGCAAAAATGACTGATGACCTGCTTGAATTTGCCGAACCTAGCAAAGAAGCATTGATTGTAGATAAAAATGGAGCACCATTACTGGCGAGAGATAAACAAAGAAGGTATTTTGAAGGCCCCTGGGTGCACAAATACAAAGGCCGCTACTATCTGTCTTATTCAACCGGGGATACCCATTTCATCTGCTATGCTACTGCGGATAATCCCTACGGGCCTTTCACTTACCGGGGAAAAATCATGACGCCGGTAGTCGGCTGGACGACGCACCACAGTATTTGTGAATTTCAGGGTAGGTGGTATTTATTTTACCACGATTCCATATTGTCAAAAGGGGTCACACAACTGCGGTGCATCAAGGTAACCGAACTGTCGTATCATGAAGACGGAAGTATCAAAACCATTGATCCCTATCCCGGCTTTGACTACACAAAATTGATTTGATAAGGGTAGGGGCATAGCCTGGGCGTCAGGCGGTCAGGGATGACTGTAGATTTATACCACTTGCCTGACAACAGGGTTTTTCACGGTAGAGCCTCTGACAATAAGTTCCGTATCCAGAATAACCGTCTCTGCAGTTTTATTTTCCTGCTTATTGATAATATGCTCCACGGCGATTTCTCCCATGCGCGTTGACGGTAGAGAAATAGTGGAAAGGGAGGGGTCAATGATGGTGGAAACGGGGTCGTTGTTAAATCCAATCACTTTAAGTTCATCTGGTACAGGAATATGCCTATTTCTCGCACACTGAATGACGCTCACCGCCGATAAGTCATTGGCACAGAAAAAACTATCGGGCCTGTTGTCCATGGAGAGCAGTTGATCGCTCAGTTCATAAGCGTTTTCCCGGCTTACCGACTGGCTATACTGTATCAATTCTTCATCAGATGCCAGTCCGTGTTTTTGTAGCGCTGCTAGATAGCCTTCCTTTCTTTCCCGGTAAATCAATCTTGACTGAGATCCTCCGATATGAGCGATACGCCTGCAGCCCAATTCAATCAAATGCTCGGTAGCCTGAAAGGATGAGCGGAAGTTGTCAATGATGACCTTATCAGCCAGTGTTGATTCGGGAACCCTGTCTACAAATACAGTAGGAATTTTGCTATTGATAAACTTGTCAAAATGATCATAATTCACGGATTCCATGGCAAGAGATACGATCAGTCCTTCCACTCTTGCTTTGAAAAGAACATCAGCGTTTGCTACCTCCCTGGCGTAATTATCCCTTGTCTGAGAAATGATAACACTGTAGCCCATGTTGTTAGCTACAGTTTCCACCCCGCTGATCAGGGAAGAAATAAACGGACGATCAATCCAGGATACGATGACTCCTATGGTATTGGTTTTTTGGCTGCGCAGGCTGGCTGCCAGGCTGTTTACCTGGTAGCCCTGCTCATCTGCATAGGATTTGATGGCCTCCCTGGTTTTCTTTCCTATACTTTTGTGGTCTTTTAATGCCCTGGAGACCGTAGAGGGAGAAACATTAAACTTGGCCGCTATGTCGTGTATTGTTAGATTTTTCTTCATTTTTTCAAAAAAAACAAATTTGAACAGCTAATTCAAATGGATAATTTTCAAACAACCGATTGCGTAATATAAATTTTAATTTTTTATTTGTACAAAAGCCTTTTGTCTGTTTCGGGTCTGTCTTTCAGAAATTAGTTCAGCCGAGAACAAAGTGACAAGCTTAAATTGAATGGGCAAGGTAGCGAATACCAATCAACTTACTACTCATATTATTACAATTGATTGTAGAATAGAAGCATCTGACTGTATTTTACCTAAGCAGAAGTCCATTTTGCTGCTTAAAAGTGAAAAGAAAAAAGGAGATTTTCCCAGCTCAGGTCAATCATCCTGACAGAAAATCTTGATATTATCTTTGCTGGGCCTGGTATTGTAAATTAACTGATTAAAAATTGCTGGTATGAAGTTCACAATCCGATTCTTTGGTTTCACCCTCTTTTTGCTGTGCTGTTTTTTCAGCACCCGGGGACAGGATTTTGTGAGCTTCAGCGGAGGAAAGAATTTTTTAAATATCTCCACCGCAGGCCAGGAAATCTATGTGCTGGTTTCGCCGGATGAGCATGCCGGAGTCCGGAAAGTTGTCAATATGCTGGCCAGAGATATTGAGGCGGTCACTTTGAACGAGGTGAAGGTGATTTCTGAAGTAAAGGAAAATATCCGGAATCTCATCATAGTGGGTAGTGCTGACAAAAGCTCCCTGCTACAGCAAATGGCCGATACTAAAACCTTTGACACAAAGGATTTGGAAGGGAAATGGGAGAAATTCATCATAGAGGCTGTCGCTGACCCTATGCCCGGCATCAGGCAGGGGCTGGTAATCTCCGGAAGCGACAAGCGAGGTACCATCTTTGGCATGTTTGAACTGTCGCGGCAGATCGGCGTGTCTCCCTGGTACTGGTGGGCTGACGCTCCCATTGAAAAAAATACGGAGATCTTTATAAAACCGGGAAGACATACCAAAGGAGAACCGGATGTAAAGTACCGGGGCATATTTATCAATGATGAAGCACCTGCCTTAACAGGTTGGGTAGCCGAGAAATTTGGTGGATTCAATGCGGATTTTTACGAAAAAGTATTTGAGCTCATCCTGAGAAACCAGGGCAACTTCCTTTGGCCTGCCATGTGGCGCCCCCAAGCCTTCGCTGCGGATGATCCCGAAAATGCCCGCCTGGCCGATGAACTGGGTATCGTTATTTCCACCAGTCACCATGAGCCTCTCATGAGGGCACACGACGAGTGGAGCAGGTTTGATGGCGGCGCATGGAACTACCAGACGAACAAGGAAAAGCTGCAGGAGTTTTGGCGGGGGGGTATCCAGAGAATGGGAGATTACGAAAGTGTCGTTACCCTGGGTATGCGTGGAGACGGTGATGAAGCCATGTCGGAAGAGACCGCCGTGCCACTGCTACAGGAAATCATTGCCGACCAGAGAACCATCATAGAAGAAGTGACGGGCAAACCCGCCGAAGAAACGCCTCAGGTCTGGGCTATTTATAAAGAGGTGCAGGACTACTACGACAAGGGTATGCGAGTACCTGATGACATTACGGTACTGTTTTGTGATGATAACTGGGGAAACGTAAGGATTCTCCCTAAGCCCGAAGACCTGGATCGTGAGGGTGGCTTTGGCATGTACTACCACTTTGACTTTGTAGGAGGACCGGTTTCTTACCGCTGGCTCAATGTCACGCAGATTGAGCGTATCTGGGAGCAGATGAACTTATCTTATGACTGGGGCGTCAAAGAACTATGGGTGGTCAATGTAGGGGACATCAAACCTATGGAGCTGCCGATCAGCTTCTTTCTTGACTTTGCCTGGGATGCCTCTACGATGAAAGCAGAGGATATTCCTGCCTACTATGAACAATGGGCTTCACTACAGTTTGGATCTGAATATGCCGCTGAAATTGCGGAAATACTGGCCTTATACACCAAATATAACGCCCGCAGAACCCCCGAAATGCTGAAGCCCGATACCTATAGCCTGAATCATTACCGCGAAGCTGAGAGGGTAATTGATGAGTACCATGATCTCCTTCAAAGAAGCCAGGCTATTTACGACAAACTTCCTGAAAGTCATCAGTCAGCATTTTACCAACTGGTACTCTCACCGGTAGCCCTATGCAGTAACCTGAATGAAATGTATGTGGCGGCCCACAAAAACAAGGTATATGCAATGCAGGGCAGGGCATCGGCAAATCTTTACGCCGAAAAAACAAAAGAGCTGTTTTTCAGAGATGAGGAGCTATCAGAAGCATACCACAATATCAATGATGGAAAATGGAACCACCTGATGGCTCAGACCCACATTGGTTACACAAGCTGGAACAATCCACCAAACAACAAAATGCCTGATATCAGCTACATCCAGGTGGAAGAGCAGGCAGGATTGGCTTACGCGGTGGAGCACGGTGAGCCTTCAAGATGGACACGCTCCAATGTCATGAGCAGCAGCTTCTCTACATTTGACCCCATCAACGATCAGCAGTATTATCTGGAAATATTTAATCAGGGGAATGAAGAATTATCCTACACGCTCAGCACTGATCACGACTGGATACTGCTCTCTAAGTGTGAGGGAAGTATAAAACATGAGGAAAAAATTTATGTGCGTATTGACTGGGACAAGGTGCCGGATGAGGTAGAAAAAGGCCAGATCAAAATACAGGGTGCGGGCATGGACAGAGCATACACCGTTCAGGTTCCTGTCCGGAAAGTCCTGCCTCAGGCAAGAGGATTTGTGGAAAACAACGGGATGGTTTCTATAGAAGCGGCCAACTATACCTCCAAGACTGAAACAAAAAACATCAGCTGGGTCAGAGTGCCTAAGCTGGGACGTAACGGTTCTTCCATGACTGTTGAGCCCGCCAACGCCCAGAGACAGTCTATCGGTAAAAAAACACCTATGTTAGCCTATGACTTTACGCTGTTTGATGGCGCTGATCTCCAGATTCATACGCATCTGTCACCGACACTGAATTACAAAAAGAACGAAGGACTGAAGTTCGCGATCGCTATTGACGATGAAGAACCTCAGATCATCAATATGCATGAGGGTGAAACCCAGCCTGACTGGGAATATCCCGAATGGTGGAATAAATCGGTTACTGATCACATCAAAGTGAAAACATCGCTGCATCATGGAGTAAGTGCCGGCCAGCATACACTCAAAATATGGATGATTGACCCGGGCGTGGTTTTCCAAAAGTTTGTCATGGATGCCGGAGGGCTGAAGCCTAGTTATTTGGGTCCTCCGGAAAGTAAATTTGTGACTCAGTGAACCGGCTGCTTTGATCCCTGATATCCGGAAGATGATCTTTGAAGATGCTGAAAAGAAGCCCTTCAAAAGCGGCTGAGCTGTTTGGCCGACAAATGGGACAATGGCCGAAAAATGGAAAGGTAAAGCTTCATAGCTACAAAAATATGAAATCAAGGAAATGAGAGTGGGTAGAAATAAATGGTTGATCATGTTGATGGCATTGATCCCTTTGTGGTTTGCTTGTCAGCAAAAAACCAGTGAGGAACCACGGGGAGCGCAAAACCTTGCCTACCAATGGGCGGACATGGCCCTGGAAGCAACCGCACG
This sequence comes from Cyclobacteriaceae bacterium, assembly GCA_046541235.1. Lineage (GTDB taxonomy): Bacteria > Bacteroidota > Bacteroidia > Cytophagales > Cyclobacteriaceae > Catalinimonas. The sequence goes on from JBKHDR010000074.1 coordinate 10,783, forward strand.
AGATACCGAAAGATTCAACCCCCGGCCGACCATTACCTCCCGCTACCTGGGACTGATCTTTACGGCCATGTTTGATGCATGGTCCCGGTTTGATACCGAGGCCGAACCGGTATACCTCTCCGGAGTGGACAGAAGGCCTGGTGCTGAGCAAACGCTCTCCCATAAAGAACAAGCTATCAGTTATGCTGCATTCAGAACCCTTTGCGAATATTACTATTCTGACTCATTGCTATTTGCTGATTTTTTCAAAAAGCTAGGACATGATCCTTCAAATATGAGCCAGGACCCGGCCACCCCGGCAGGCATCGGTAATCTGGCTGCCCTGTCGGTGATCAATGCCAGAACAGGAGATGGTGCCAACCAGTATGGCGAAGAGGAGGGCTCCGATGGGCGACCGTATTTTGATTACACATATTACAGCCCCCTTAATTCTGCGGATAGCAGTGCTGACGTAAATCGCTGGCAACCTAAATATTTCTCTGATGGCAAGGGCGGGAGGTATGCTCCCGGATGCCTTACTCCTTACTGGCAACTGGTGCAACCTATCACGCTGAAGTCGGCCGATCAGTTTCGCCCCGGGCCTCCGCCCATGATGGGGTCCCGGCAGTTGGAGCTGGAAATCAGAGAAGTAGTCAGTCTGCAGGAAAAGCTCACTGATGAGCAGAAGGCCCTGATAGAGTTTATGCGTGACGGCCCTCAGTCTGTACAACAGGCGGGGCACTGGCTCAAATTTGCCATGGATGTTTCCCGGCGGGATCAGCATAGCCTGGATGAAGACATAAAAATGTATTTTCTCAACCAGATTACCGCCATGGATGCCTTTATTGCTTCCTGGGATGCAAAGATGTATTATGACTTTGCCCGGCCTTACGCCCTGGTACATGCCTATTACCAGGATCAGAAAATAAAAGGCTGGGGTGGAGCAGAAGTAGGATTTGTTGAGATGAGTGGCAGCCAGTGGCGTCCCTACTCCCCGGAAATTTTTCTTTGCCCTCCTTTTCCCAGTTATGTTTCGGGTCACAGCACCATTAGCGGGGCCTGTGCCGAAGCACTCAGGCTCTGGACCGGCAGTGATGAGTTTGGGTATCAACTTACCTGGGTGGCAGGCTCGCTTACTGAGCCCGGTCATCCCGGAGATACTGTTACACTCACTTTTCCCACATTTACAGAAACTGCAGAAATGGCCGGCATATCACGTGTTTTGGGCGGCTATCATATTAGGGCCGATAACATAGAAGGCTTAAAACTAGGAAGGAATGTGGCAAGAGAAGCATGGATGTTTTATCAGCGGCATGTTTCTCCGGACTAAGCACCTTTCTACCTCTGCCTGTTTAGCCAAAGGGCTTATGCCTGGCAGGATAAGCGTAGCACAACAGAGAGGGTTGCGGCTAAGCATTTACAGGGAACTGGGTGGTGATACAGCCAGGCCCAGTTTTATTTAAATCCAGCGTTCATCTACTATGCGTTCACTTCCTTTACATTTCATATTTTTCAGCTCATTGCTCTTTTTGCTCTCAGCCTGTAACAGTGATGGGAAGGTGAAGAGAGGCCTCAGCGAAGCGAGCAGCAACTATCTGAGAAGGCATGCATCTAATCCTGTGGATTGGATGCTTTGGAAAGAGGATGTGTTTGAAGATGCCCGGAAACAGGATAAGCTCGTGGTTATCAGTATCGGCTACAGCAGTTGCCACTGGTGTCATGTCATGGAAGACGAAACCTTTATGGACCCGGAGATAGCGGCTTTTATGAATCAGGAGTTTATGTCTGTCAAAGTAGACCGGGAAGAGAGGCCGGATATTGATAAACATTATATGAGGTTTGCGCAGCTGCTGATGGACAGGGCTGGTTGGCCCCTGAATGTGATCAGCCTGCCTGATGGCCGGCCGATTCATGCTACTACCTATCTTCCTCGTGATGAGTGGTTCAAAACTCTCAAAGAATTGAATTTACTCTATGAAAAGGCACCCGAAAAGCTACAGGAATATGCGGATCACTTGAAAACGGGCGTAGCCTCACCACTGCTTCAGCCGGTGTCTTCCTCCGCTTCTACTGCCAAAGAGGATCAGTATCTTGAAATGATGCAGCAAATCACTCTTGCTATAGATACCCTGCATGGCGGTTTTCCGGATGGGGATGCTAAGTTTCCCAAATCACCCCTGCTCAACACTTTACTGGATTATGTGGTCTATTCCGCTGATTCAGCAGCTACAGGACTCTTAAAGCATACGCTTGACCAGATGAGCGCCAAAGGCCTGCAGGACCACCTGGGCGGCGGGTTTTTTCGCTACACCACCGACCCGGCATGGGAAGTGCCCCATTTTGAAAAAATGCTGTACGATAATGCCCTCTTGCTTTCTGTCTACAGCAAAGCTTTTTCCATTTACGGCGACTCAGCTTATTTGAACACAGTTTCAGGCATCACTGACTTTTTGTTTGAGACCCTGTCAGATCAGGACGGTCTTTTTTATGGCTCTACCGATGCCCAGACCAACGGGGAGGAGGGTGCTTTTTACCTGTGGAAACCAGAGGAGCTTCCTAACCTGCTAGATGGAAAACCCTATCTGCTGGAATACTATGGTATCCAGGCTGATGGGCCTTTTGAAGGGAAATTTCTTCCCATGATACAACACGATCTCACTACACTAAGCCGGAAGCATAAGCTTACAGAAGACAAGTTGAAGCAGGAAATTGATCAGCTAAAGAGTCAATGGGTCAGCCTGAGGAATACACGGAAACAACCTGCCATAGATAAAAAGCTGATACTTTCCTGGAATGCCCTGGCAGTCATTGGTTTGTGTGATGCTTTTCAGGCGACAGGTGACAGCATCTATCTGAACAGAGCCATAAGCAATGCCCGTGTTTTAGGCGAAAAATTTATTCAAAAAGATGGAATGGTAGCCCGTAGCATTTCAAATGATAAAATAGGAGCCAATGCCATGCTGGATGATTACAGCAACTACCTGCTCGCCCTGATCAAACTCTACGAACTTACTTTTGAGGAAGAATACCTTCAGATCGCCCGGCACCTGAATGAAAGACTGGCAGACAAGACAACAGAGAATGCTTACCATTTACCTACTTACAGTTTAGGAGAAGAGGAGTTACTTTTTACTACTGAATATGATTTATACTGCAATGAAACACCCTCATCAACTGCCACCTATTCCCTTGTGCAGTATTATCTCGGAAAAATTCTGGGCAGAAGTGATACTGATCAAAAAGCTCAAAGCTATCTCATGGCCATTCAGGATAAAGTTGGCCGGGAACCGGTTTTTTACGCTACCTGGCTGAAGTTGATGGGCCATTTATCTCACCCTTACTATGAAGTGGCCATAGTTGGGGAAGAGGCTTTAGCACGCCGGGCAGACTTCCTGAAGATGACATATCCTTATGTCAGCTTTTTGGGTTCGCGTCAGCCTTCAGATTTACCTGTGCTAGACGGAAAGTATCGTGAAGGATTTACTTACCTGTACGTGTGCACCAATGGCTACTGTCAACTCCCGGTGCAGGATGTAAACGATGCCAGGAAGCAATTGATACTAGCAGAGAAGCCTGCTTGAGACTTAATCAAGCTACCAGCTACAATTTGTGCTTACTCAACCATATTTCATTGCAGCATACCAATTGCGCCTTTAGGCAAGCCGGGGAAATTTTTTAAAGGTGAATTCCGGATACCAATACAAGCAACGAAACGATCATCGTGAAATAGAGAATTTGACAATCATTTATAAACAAGAAATACTATGGAAAACACATTTGTCTCCACGCAGATTGATCTGAAATGCGCGGACAACATACGCTTGCTATCGGCAGCGATGGTAGAGAAGGCCCAGTCAGGCCATCCGGGCGGCCCGATGGGAGGCGCCGATTTCATGCACATCCTCTACAGCGAGTTTCTCAGGTTTGACCCAGCCGACCCTGAGTGGTTCTGGAGAGACCGCTTCTTCCTGGACCCAGGGCATCTGTCAGCTTTGCTCTATGCCCAGCTTCATCTGTTTGGTTTTTACAGCAAAGCAGACCTGGAACACTTCAGGCAGTGGGGATCAGCAACACCGGGCCACCCCGAAGCAGATCACAGGCGAGGCGTTGAAAACACCTCCGGACCACTGGGACAGGGACATGCCATGGGAATAGGAGCGGCCCTGGCGGCCCACTTCCTGGAAGCTAAGTTTGGAGACTGGACCGATCATACGATCTATACTTACATCTCTGATGGCGGCATACAGGAAGAAATCTCCCAGGGAGTAGGACGTATCGCCGGCTACCTGGGCCTGAGCAAGCTGGTCATGTTCTTTGACTCCAATGACGTGCAGCTCTCTACCTACACCAGGGAAGTAACTTCAGAAGACACTGCCAAAAAGTACCAGGCCTGGGGCTGGAAGGTGCTGGAGATAGACGGCCATGATCATGAGCAGATCCGCAAGGCTTTGAGAGAAGCCAGGGAGGAAACCAATCGCCCGACCCTTATCATCGGCAAAACCATCATGGGAAAAGGCTGCGTAGATGCTGAAGGTAACTCATATGAAGGATATACCGAGCTTCATGGCAAACCCCTGGGCGACACCGGTGCTGACTTTGCCAAAACCGCCCTGAACCTGGGAGGAGATCCGAAAGCTCCCTTTGAAGTCTTTGCTGAAGTGTCTTCTTACTATGAGCAGCTCATTGCCAAAAAGAAAGAGCAGGCACAGGCCGCCCGTCTGAAAGAAAGCCAGTGGAGAGAGAAGCATCCCGAAGCAGCCGCTAAGCTGGATCGTTTCATACAAGCTGATTTGTCAGGCCTGGACTTCAGCCAGATCAGGCAGAAGGAGAACGTGGCCAGCAGGGCCGCCTCTGCCGAGGTGCTGGGCTACCTGGCCGGCAAACTGGAAAACCTCATCGTAGCCTCAGCAGACCTGGCTAATAGTGACAAGACAGATGGCTACCTGAAGAAGGTGCAGCAGTTTGCCCCCGCTAAGTTTGATGCCAACTTCCTGCACGCCGGTGTATCAGAGTTTTCTATGGCAGCCATGGCCAACGGCATGGCCCTGCACGGAGGCGTAATCCCGGTGGTAGGTACTTTCTTCATCTTCTCCGATTACCAGAAGCCGGCCATCCGCCTTTCGGCCCTGATGGAGTTGCCCGTCATTTACCTCTGGACACATGATGCCTTCCGGGTAGGAGAGGACGGCCCCACCCACCAGCCGGTAGAGCAGGAAGTGCAGATCAGGCTGATGGAAAAGCTAAGAAACCACTCAGGAGAACGCTCCCTGCTGGCGCTGCGTCCGGCAGATGCCGATGAGACAACCGTAGCCTGGCAGATGGCGCTTTCTACCAGAAACCGTCCCGTAGGACTCATCCTCAGCCGCCAGAACATTGCCAGTCTGCCAGCAAAGAGCAACAGGTATGAAGAAGCACAGCAGGCCCAAAAAGGCGCTTACCGCATCATCAGTGATGAGCGGGCCCGCCTGACGCTGCTGGCCAACGGCAGTGAAGTGGCGACCCTGGTAGAAGCAGCCGGGATCCTTGCCGAAGAAGGCATCTATGTCAATGTGGTCTCTGTCATATCAGAAGGACTGTTTTGTGACCAGGAAGAAGCCTATCAGAAAGAAGTGCTGGGTGAGCAGCCCATCGTAGGGCTTACCGCCGGTCTGCCGCTCAACCTGCTGGAACTGGTGGGAAGCAGGGGGCATGTGCTGGGGCTGGATCACTTCGGCTACTCGGCCCCGGCGCAGGTGCTGGACGAAGAGTTTGGCTTTACGGGCAGGAAAGTATATGAACAAATCAAAAAACTAAACCTAAAGTAATATGCAGTTTTTTATAGATATAGCTAATCTCTCTTAAATTCAGGAAGCTTATGATCTCGGGGTACTGGATGGGGTGACCACCAACCCCTCACTGATGGCCAAAGAAGGCATCACCGGGGAGGAAAACATCAGAAACCACTACAAGGAAATCTGCAAGATTGTAGACAACAATGTCAGTGCAGAAGTCATCGCCACCGACCTGGAGGGCATCCTCAAAGAAGGCAGGGAACTGGCCAGGATAGATGACAAGATTGTAGTCAAGGTACCAATGATCAGGGAGGGGGTGAAAGCCATCAAGGCCTTCAGTGCCGAGGGCATACGCACCAACTGCAGGCTGATCTTCAGTGCCGGGCAGGCAATGCTGGCCGCAAAGGCAGGAGCCAGTTATGCCTCGCACTTTATCGGCAGGCTGGATAACATCGCTTACTCCTTCACCTTCCAGTACCTCAGAGGGCCATCATTGGTGGCTGTCAGCAGGCTTTTGCCCTGCTGGTTTCTGACCAGAACCATTTTCCGAATATCTCCATTGGCAAAAAGTCCGCTCAGCTGCGGGCTTATTGGAGTTAAACTGCCGTCCCTAAGCTGGTAAACCTGTCCCAGTGAGGCATCCAAACGGGGAATCTGGGTGCTGGTATGATAAAAATTACCTACCGTCAGAAGTTCTTTCCTGCCATCTCCCGTAATGTCCGTAAAGAGCGCATCTTTGAGTACTGATATCTGCCCGGCATGGGGCAAAGCTTCTACCCTGAAGCGGCCTTTTCCTTCGTTGTAAAGGATAATATGCGCCAGCGTATCTGCCCGCAACTGCAGCGCTTTATCGAAGGCCGGGCCCATGATCTCGGGCAGGCTGGCTTGGGCATAGGCTGCATGGATCGGATAGCGTTTTTTGATCTCCCTCCACTGCTGATAGATCTCGTCTCTTTCATGGGCTGGCAGCAGTCTGCCCTGCTGGTAATAGCTCAGAAACAGCTCCTGATACCCATTTTCATCCATATCGTAGGCGAACATTTGCAGGGGTTCTTTTTCGCTGGCCTGGTAACGGTAGTTCAGGCCCACATTGCCCAGGAGATAATCCTCATCACCATCTTCGTCAAAATCAAAAGCATGTACGCTGTGCCACCAGCCATGCAGCTGCTGGGCTTTACCGGAAGTGTTATGAAAACGTACCTCCTGGTTGACCATCAATTTCTCCTGCTGCCAGCTCAACAGGGTGGGCGGCATCCATTCTCCTACAAGCAGGAGCTCCTGCCTGCCATCCTGCTCATGGTCTGTCCATATGGCGTCACGGACGATGCCGATGTTTTTGAGGGCGGCACCTTTCTCAGCTGTCACATCAATCAGTTGTCCGTTCTGGTTTTCCAGCAGTAAAGACTGATCCACCAGAGGATAGCTCCCCGGCAGGCTACCCGCGCCCACAAAGAGGTCGGTGTCACCATCCCCATCAAAATCTGCCGGGGCTGCGCACATCCCATTGGCATAGACTGCAGGCAGCTCCGCTTTGATGAACTGGCCTTTACCGTCATTGAGGTATAGGCGATCCTGAAGCAAGGGTGATCCCGGCTCAAACTCCACACCGCCACTTACTACATACAAATCCTGATCGGAATCACCATCCACATCAAAGAAAACGGCATCTACATCCTCCTGGGCGGCATCCTGCTGCCAGGGACCAGCTGCAGGCTCGAAAGAGCCATCGTTCTTCTGTATCAGCAGGGCAGGGGCCTGACCAGCGGCACCACCGGCATACACATCATCCAGACCATCTCCATTGACATCTGCCACGGCCAGGGCAGGACCTTCAGCAGAAAGCTTGTGGGGCAGCAGAAATTGCCTGTCAAAGTCATCAAAATCATTTTCCTGATGGGTAAATGGAAGCCGGGAAGGTACTTCTTCCAGCCAGGGCGCTGCTTTTTCGCTATCTGCAGTCTGCCTCTCCGCTCCCTCAGGCTGCAGGACCAGGGTTTGATCCACTTCAGGCTCATAAAAAGTGCTGAGGCGGCCATCCGGCCACACTATACTTAGGCTGTCTACTTTGGGATTGTCTCCCAGGCCAAAATGCAGTAAGGGCTCTACTGACGACTGAAAACCCCTGGAAGGATAAAGTTGCTGGTATTGTGCTTTGCCCTGCTGGTACAGATAGGCCCGTGCGCCGAAGGCTAAAGGATTAGGAGCAGCTGCCCTTAATTTCAGGCGAAGAAAATGCCTTTTGCCCCTTGGCAGCTGGTTTTCATATATACCGGCAAAATCATCCAGTTGGTTTACCACCAAGTCCAGGTCGCCATCATTGTCAAGGTCGGCATAAGCGGCGCCATTGGAAAAGGAAGGAAGCTGCTGGCTCCATTCGGCAGTCACATTTTGGAAAGTAAGATCGCCCTTGTTCCGAAAAAAGTAGTTGCTCACTTTCTCAGAGGGCATCTTATCCAGGATTTGCTGCGCCTGTGCAGGCGGCAGATCCACAAAGGTAGTATTCAGCGTCCTCAGCTCATCGTTGGTAGCCTGGATGAAATCGTTGTTGAGCACATCTTTTCTCAGGCCATTGCTCACAAAAAGGTCTTTCCAGCCGTCGTTGTCAAGGTCGGCCAGCAGGGGCGCCCAACTCCAGTCAGTCTGATCCATGCCCGCCATTTGGGCAATGTTACTAAATACCGGCTTCCCCTCAGCATCTTGGCCCCGGTTGAGCTGCAGGCTGTTGAACATGTACTGGTGGTGGTAACCACTTTCCACAAAGTCACGGAATTTATTTTTAGTAATGCCTGCCAGGTTGGTCTTCTGCCGGTAATGATCTTCGGCTGCCATGTCCAGCACCACGATGTCGGGCAGCGCATCATTATTGTAATCGGCCAGGTCTACGCCCATGCCAAAAAAGGAGAGATGCGAAACAGACTGATGGATTGACTCAGCAAAAGAACCATCTCCCTGGTTGAGGTAGAGGTAATCGTGCTCGTAAAAGTCATTAGCCACGTAGATGTCGTCCCATCCGTCGTCATTCAGGTCGCCTACCGCCAGGCCCAGCCCATAACCGTGCTTACTGCCTTCAATGCCCGCCTCGGCGCTTACATCTTTGAAAAAACCATTGTCGTTTCTGAAAAGCTTATCGCCGATGTAGGGGTCTCTTCTGCCATCGTTGCTCACGATCATTCCGCTGTAATAGTCCATGCCGTGGTTGATCAGGAACATGTCCAGGTCGCCATCATGGTCATAGTCAAAGAAGGCAGACTGTACGGAGTAGCCCGGATCATTGAGGCCGTAGTCACTGCCTTGTTCCACAAAGGAAGGCATGCCATCTGCGCCCACACCCTGGTTGATGAAGAGCAGGTTTTCACGGTTCTCAGCCTGTAGATTTCCAGAGCGGCAGACGTAGATATCCAGCAGGCCATCCCCGTTCACATCAGCCATGTTGACACCCGTACACCAGCTGTTGGAACTGCTTTTGGCCAGGCCCGACTCCAGGGTGATGTCTTTAAACTGAAAATTGCCCAGATTCAGGTAAAGCTTATTGGCTACGCTGTTTCCGGTAAAGAAGAGGTCTGTTTTTCCGTCATTGTTGACATCTCCGGCGGCTACCCCACCACCATTATAGTAGTACTGGTAGACGAGTATATTTCTGTAGGGATCATCTTTCAGTTCGTTGATAAAGTAGAGGCCGGTCTCATCCGCTTCTTTCTGCTGAAAAAATGGTTTAACCTCCTCCTTAGCAGTGGTGGGTTCTAGGGGAGGCGCTGTAGTTTCTTCCTGATTATTCTGACAGGAGGCCAGGAGCAGCAGCAGGAAAAGTAATGGAAGCGTCACTTTCATACCATCGTTTTTTTAGTGGACTATAATGATACAAAAAATGAAGGTACTTTAGCGACTTCATGCTGATTTTTAGGTAGCGTCATTTAAAACGACTCTTAGGATAAAAGATCCCACTAAACTGCATACATAGCGTTTGATTGACATCCGTTTCAATTTTTTCTGAGCCTATGCTTTTGCATTTAAAATCTGAGCAACCTACTGCTTCAACAGGACTTAAGTTTTCTGAGGTTGAAGGCAGCGAGTAGCGCGATCACAGCAGAGATGAGCAGCAGAGGGAGGAGCATTTCAGCCCAGCGGATCTCAGGCTGCGCTGAAAAATACTCCGGCCGAAACTGCTCCCAGTTTTCCTCTTCTACCGGGGCATTTTCAAAGATTTTAGGGTAAAAGTAAAGCCGCATTTTTTCATGAAATTCATGGGTACGGTCAAGGAACTGCATATGGTTAGCCAGAAGGCAAGATAAAGAACACTAAGCACGAAAAAGGCCAATAGTGCTTCGCTGAGTGGGAGTGACAGCTTAAGCATGGCCAGGGCGAAGAGTAAAATCAGGGCAGCGTATAGCAGTAGGGCCCTTAAAGATAGTTTGTACAGCAGGAAACGATGAACTGAGCGGGATTGAATGGCTAATATGCGCCAGGTGCCGCGCTCTTTTTCTTCAGAAAGCAGATCGTAGGTAAAGGCGATGATGAGCAGGGGAAAGAGGTAGATGATCACAAAACCTAAATCCAGGTTGCCCAGCTACAGGTTAGCCGGGTTGCTCAGATCTGTATCGTAGCGCTGCCCTTCCAGGTTGCGGATGGTGACGCTCTGTATGCTGGCGTTCACATCCCGCTGTCCGATAGACAGGGCCGTCAGCTTATCGGGGCTGTTGATCAGTGCAAAGCGCAGGTAGTAGAGCAGCAGCCTTATTTCCTTATTGTGCCAGCTGGCATTTCGTGCAATGTGTTCCTGCTGATGCCGGGTTACTTCGGCTATTGCTTTTTCCTGCTTTTCCAGAAACTGCTCACCGGTAAAGATGCTGATGATACCCAGGGCAAGGATCAGCAGGCTGGTGATCGCCACAGTCTTTGATATGAGCGGATGAACTGCTTTATTAATAGGGAGTACATTCTAGTAGGTTTTAAACAAACAAGTTGGGTAAGTTCATAAAGAAAAGACTCAACAT
>JBKHDR010000075.1:0-21494 GCA_046541235.1 Cyclobacteriaceae bacterium
CAGCCTGATATAGAATTTTACGAATTATCTACTTAACTAACTGTATATCAGCATTTTATATTTAGCTGGTTTAGAGTTCGTTGTTACATTCTCTGATCGGTAAACTTGAGGGGGAATGACCCCTGCTGTATGCTTACAAGTTGAAAAAGCTTTTTATGAAACTTTTATTTTTAATTTAGAAGGACTTAATCTTCACTTTTTATCAATGCTAAACGAAAAACCCTAATTTTGTGATCAAAACACTGAAGGATGAATGCATCTTTCATTTTTCTGATGCTAACCGGAAGCAAATTTATGATCATCAAAACCATTATTCAACATAAAGGAGGCGTAGGTAAAACAACTACCACCCTTAATCTGGGCAAAGGCTTATCTATGGAAGGCTATAAAGTACTTATCATAGATACAGATCCTCAGGCAAACCTTTCTCAATGTGTGGGTATTGAAAATCCGGAAGCCAATATTTACGATACTTACCAGCATGGCACTCCTCTGCCTATTGTAGAAATTGACTATAACTTTCATCTTGTGCCTTCTTCACTTGACCTGGTGGGGGCGGAAAGCACCTTACTTTCACGACAGATAGAGGGTTATGTAGCCCTTAAAAACGCCCTGGAACCTGTACAGGAAAACTACGATTACATACTTATTGACTGCCCTCCTACCCTAGGCATCCTTACTACCAATGCTTTGCTGGCTTCTACTGATGCCTTAATCGTTTTGCAAAGCCACTACCTTGCTCTTAGGGGTATGGAAACTATCATGGGAGCTATCAAAAGCGTCAAAAAATTTAATCCGGGTATCAAAGTCTCAGGTATTCTGATCACACAGACTGAAAGAACGGTAGCAAATAAAAAAATCATAGAAGTGATCAGGGACAGCTATGGCGAACTGGTTTATGAGACTATGATACGTAAGAATATATCGGTGATGGAGTCTTCCATTGTCAAACAGGATATCTTTACCTATGATCCGACATGCGCAGCGGCTGAAGATTACCTGGCTTTTACCAAAGAACTTATACAAAAAGAAAAGTAAACTATGGCGGCAAAGAAAAAAGCAGATATATTTTCAAAATCATTTGATTCTGACAAACAGAAAAGCATCAATGATAAGATGATTGCGGATCGTGACCGCTCTGAGGTACTAAGTGATACACTTCTCAAAGAACATCAGAAAAGCATCACTGAGCAAATCAGGATAGACCCTGAACTTGAAAGCCTGATACCTCCGCTAAGCCAGGAAGAAATTGATAACCTGGAAAAAAGTCTTATTCAGGAGGGATGCCGTGAGCCACTGATTGTTTGGCAGCACCGTGATGATGAGTATCTGCTGGTAGACGGGCATAATCGTTATCGACTTTGTACCAGGAATGAGATCCATTTTAAAATAAAGCTTCTGAAGTTTAACGACAGGCTAGAAGTAAAAAACTGGATGCTCAATAATCAGATGTCTCGCCGAAACCTCTCTCCTATGCAGATGAGTTACCTTCGTGGACTCAGGTATGAAAACGAAAAACTTAATCAGGGACGTAACTGGGACAAAATGTCCCAGTTAAAACGAACCTCTGAAGTGGTTGCTGATGAATATGGCGTCGCGGAAAAAACTGTAAGGCGAGATGCAAAGTTTGCCCTGGGTATCAACCGGCTTACTGCGCAAGACCAGTCTTTACGCTGGTCGTTACTAAACGGACAAATTCATGCAAAAAAGAATACTATTTCAGAACTGGCCGACAAAGAGGACGACTTTATAGAAAAATTACTGCCTCATCTGCTCAAATACAAGGACCTAGAAAAAGCAGTCAGGATGCTGCTGGTACAGCAGGCCGGAAAGAAGAAAAGTCTGAAACCTGAGCAACTTAATGAATTGCAGGTTATTAGAAAAAAATTATCATCCCTGGCGGGTAAAGCCATCAAACTTGAGAAAAACAACCCTAAAAGAAAAGAGCTTATCAGAGAGCTTAAGAATAATTTTGATGAGTTTTTATCAGCCTTGGATAAGTAATCCAATCATTAGGAGTAAAAAAACCGGATATATGATCCGGTTTTTTTTTGTAGTTCTTGATGCATAAGCATCATTTTGATGCTTATGCCTGGATTAGACTGCTCAGGAAAAGAATAGAAATCTATTTCTGAAATGTCTGATGAAGTTGCTTTGCAGCTGCCAGAATATTACTGGCTAATGTTTCTGAAAGATAGGGACTATCCTGCATAACTTCGCATAATTCCAGTAATGTGCACCTGGCTTCCTCTCTCTGCCGCATGACTGCTTCCTTATCTGCTGCTTTCTCTTTGCTGATCAAACATTTGCCTTCCAGCACAGCAATAAGTTCATCAGCACTATTAACTTTAGGGAGGTTTTTCAGTTTTGCAGCTTTTCTTATCATTCCTTTTTTTAGCCTTAGGGTACCGGCTAGAATCTGTTTTTTTAAAGCCAGATTAGACCTGCCGATGGCATCCAGTCCCCGGGCAAAACTGCCGTCTCTTTCAAGCGTAGCCTGGCTAAGTTTGTATTCTTCAGCTAAACGGGCAGCTGTTTTTCCTTCCTGAGTATGCTTGCCTACTACAGTTCTGTCGTACCTGCCTTTTTCTTTTTTTTCTCTCTGCAGCCTCAATCCGCGAAGATAGGAAGCCTGCTGCGGGTTTAGGTTTCTACGTCCCAGCTGGTTGATAATCATGAAATCCTTGGCATCTTCCAGAGAGTCAAAGTGTTTTTCAGCGAGCTGAAATTTCAGCTGGTGTTTGCGGCAAATTTTCAGACGGTTATGTCCATCAATCAGAAGCAGTTCATTATCATTTCTAGGCCAGACTAGCAGAGCCTCACGGCATCCTTCCCGGAGAATATTTTCTTCCAACTGTCTGAATTCTTCCTCCTTTAATGGAGGTATAAGCTCCTCAAGTTCCGGTAAGATCCTGACTTTATGCCTGTCCGATTGCTGCATGTTTTTCTTATGATTTCTGATACGCTATTACTGACAAAAAAATTCTAATTACTCCTATGTTGAGTAAAAACGAAAAAATTCATACCAAAGTGATAAAGTCCATCGAAAATAGGTTAGAAGACCCTTAGTGGCAAGAAAAAAGACGTCAAAAATTAAAGCTATTGCAGTTAATGTGAAGGCAGCTTATCATCCTCTTTTGTGAAGACAAAAAGTGAGAAAAGCGATTGTATCGTTAAACATAGTAGGGCTTTATAAAAACACCTATCTCGTTCATCTTTGTCGGATATGAATACAATTTTAACTTTAAAGTCATTCTGTATCAAGATAATCAAACTAGTCCTCATAAAGTCTAATCAAAGAAGATAGATGTAACTGCTTGCTTGGTGTTATCGGGCTGAACTAGGTGAAGATCATTGAATAATGAGTCAAAAAAAGAGAAATCGTCAGTAATAACCCTATGGCTGCTGCCAGTACAAACATATCATGGACAGTGTCAGGCCAGGCTGAGGCTGGAACCTGAAGAGATCATTTAGTAGCGCCTCATCAATGTAAATAAGCCGTATGATTTGTCAAACAGAAAAGTCGGCATTCTTAAAAAAATACCGGCTTGCAAAGAAAAAAGAGTACCAAAATTGTGACGACAAAGCAGAATCAGTTATCACATGCCAGGAAGTCCTTTAAACGTAGTAAGGTTTCTTCCTTCAGGTCATATTGCCTGCTGATAAGCTCAGGCATATCAACCTCCAAACGGTAAAGAATCTGGAAAAGCTTTTTCTGGGGAACTGCCTCTTTAACCTTTTTCACTTCAGGGCGGCTGAAGCCCAGTTTCTGGAGCAGGGCAGTACTTTTGTCTACTTCTGGTTCTGAATCAGGAAAGATCGCTATTTGAGGGTTCAAATCCGCCTTTTTAGCAGACTCTTCCAGTTGCTTTTCTCTTACAATTTCAAACTTGATTTTACCTACTTTCCTACCCACATTGATAGTTTTGTAGGTAAATTGTATATCCGTCTTTTTCAGTTCTTTCTGCGCTTTGTTCAAGACTCTGGTTCTGAAGTGTCCGAAATGATTGTATTTATCTTCAATACCCAGCATTTCCTTTAATTCTTCAATAGTAAGCGTGCGGGTTTTAAAATCCTCATACTGTTTCAGCAGCCAGTAAATACGATAACTGTAGTAGGATTTGATGTTAAGAAAATTTTTCAGCTGTGAAGCGGTAAAGTTTTCAGTAAGGTTCAACAGGTAAGGTTTCATACGATTGTTGAATTCAGCTACCAGGGTACCGCTTCCTTCCTGATGCTCACAAATCTGCATCAAAGGTAAATAAGTAAACTTTCGCTTTCCTTTGGCATTGGTCACTTCAATACCAATGTTCTTCTTAGTCAGGCGGTCACAGGCTTCTCTCAGGTCATCATAATGGACTCTCCTATTGTCAGACTGTAAAATAGCACAGGGAATTCTTATCTCTCTGAATTCTCCATCGCCCTTCTTGATCTCAGAAAGCATATATACAAAAATGCGCAGTTCATTGGTTGTCATGTAAAACTGCCCATTCAAAAAACCATTATGTTGAACTACCAGTCGGTTTGGATTCTCTACTTTAGCTAACATCTATCGTAAGTTTTGCACAATAAAAGGATAAATTGAAATGGATGAAAATTTTCTCAGGCTCGATTTTGTGACGAGGCCTTCGAGCTCGATTGTGTGACGGAAAAAAAGGCTTGTGACCGTTAAGACCTTTTTTGAGACCCCCAACCTCGAAAAGGTGTCTGTAAAGCTCGAAAAGGTGATAACAAAGTCCTATTTTGTGACCTGCTATCACGGATTTGTGACCAGAGGATGAGGCAAATAATTGATTATCAGGCATTTACAGAACCTATAAATGTATTAAATAAATAAAAAACTAAAGTTTAAATAATAAAGTTTTTTTGTCACAAAATCGAGCTTCTTTAGAACTGAGGCATATGATCTATGAAACCTATAGCTCATTTCACTATTTAAGCGAAATTTAAGCATGCAAGCTTAAAATTTCCGGTTTGTCACAAAATCGAGCTGTCCTTTATGACTTATTTATTTGCAACTGGATGAAATTTGATCTCTACAGCCTACTTCAAACTACCCTCATATAAGGCTGGAAGGGTTCTATCTGGCAAATTGTCACAAAATCGAGCTCGATAATTTACTGTTTTTTTTTAAGTAGTGGCATTCGTCACAGAATCGAGCTTCTGGTAAAGTATTCATAAAGTATGTTGTGTCACAAAATCGAGCTTTGCATCAGGCCTGTAAATTCAAAGTTGCTGTAAAAATAAGTATACCCCAGCTGATTGATAACAAATGTGAATCAAATCCTGATTATAAGAAGAGGTATAATAAACAAATCGGTATGCATCAGGAGAAACTATATTTCATTGGCGTTTGTCCTCCTCCGGATATCAGCATGGAGATTGAAATGCTAAAACAGGAGATGAAGTTACAGTTTGGACCCAAACATGCCCTCAAGTCGCCTCCACATATCACACTACAGATGCCCTTCAAGAGGGCAGGTTCATTCGAGTTTGTGATAAAAGATAAACTAAACAGTTTTGCAAGTGACCATGAGCCTTTTAAACTACAATTAGATGGTTTTGACCGGTTTTCTGACAGAGTAATCTTTATCAAAGTAAAGAATAGTGAACCTCTTGCCTCCCTATATCGCGAGCTACAGTCATTATTGCTGCATGATTTGGCTTTTGAAAAGCAAGAACTCAATGCCCGCTTTCATCCACACATAACCATTGCCACCCGGGACCTGAGCAAGTTAACTTTCAAACAGGCTTGGCCCGCTTTCATGAATAGAAAATTTAACGCTTCATTTTTAGCCGATCGCCTGGTTTTGTTCAAACATGCTGGTAAACACTGGGAGGTGCTGGAAGAGTATAAATTATTAGGATTGACTAAGTAGTATTTGCAAATGGTAATAATAATATACCAGGTATAAAATAATGAGCATGATCTATTATCAAAAACGAAGATGAAATGATATTCTACTTTAAAAATATTCTTATAGATACATCAAATTATCAAATGATCTTTATTTATGATATGAATAATAATAAATGCTTATGTGAAACCCTTATAAATGAATAAGTATTTTACCAAAGCTATTAGGCTATTATAAAATCAGTTGAACCACGTGTACCCGGATACTAAATTACCTCACACAAAATGCGAGGTCCGCTGGCACGAATGCTGGGACTGATACACAAAGAAAATTCGCTGGAAGAATTGGTTCAGATGCTCAAGTTGCTAAGACTAACGTCGGAAGAGATGGACCTCGTGATCAGAGAAATGAACGATACACTTAACAAATCTGCCTATAAAATTATAGAAAAGAACCGAAAAAATGATCTTCACATTTCTTAGCGCTCCAGAATAGGAGGGAGGTAGATTTGAGCTTGCAGTAATATGTTTTGCGTATTGCCTATCTAAGTCCGATTTACAGCCTAACTTTTTAGGTGAAGTATAGTTGGGTAAAAAAGACCCAGTTATTTTATTTTTTGACATAACAACTTTTTAAACTACTATGAATGACTTTGCAGAAGTGACAGGAGCATTATTTGTTGCCGTATTCATCACTACCATTTTTTATTTTGCACTTAAGTCAAGAGGACCCTGGGGAAGTATCTGGACCTTTTTCTTTTTTGTGTTTCTGGCTATATGGGCAGCTAGCCTGTGGTTTAATCCGGCAGGCCCGGTATTTCTGGGGGTAGCCTGGTTACCGCTCTTATTTATTGGATTTTTAGTCGCTCTGTTGTTTGTAGCTCTTCCCACTTCGTATGATGTAAGGAATGGTGAGACTGGAACTAAACGCAGAGCAATAAGGAGGTCTGATACTTCTGAGAAAAAAGAAATCAGCGATCAAGCTGAAGATTTGAGTGGAGAAGAAAATCCAGATGATACTGCGGTTAAGGTGAGTGGCTTTTTCTGGGTGCTTATGGTTTTTCTGCTGCTGGCCATCATACTTGGCTATTGGCTGGGCTAAAGAAGTGATATAGATTTTGCCTGTAAATGCAGTAGTGATTCTAAGGCCCTTTTAACTTAATGTCTACAACAATTTTAGTGGAGATACAGTAAAAGCCAACCCGGAAAATACTGGCAGGGGAAATCATGTAGGTGTTGTAGATCTAGCCTAAAAATTCGTTTAGACGAAGTTGATCATGGAACAGGGAAGGCCTTAAATGAAATCTTTCTCAAATACTATGAACCTTGGGAGGCCAGTCTGGTGTTAGGGCAGAATAAAATAAGGCGCGGTGGTGCTCAGAAGCTGGTTTGTTTTGTTTACCTTTGCGCCCAATCACTCTTTAATAATTTTTAATGAACAAATTTGAAGCGCTGGGATTGCGCACCGAAATTGCTGAGGCTCTCAGCGAACTGAAATTTGAACAGCCCACTCCCATACAGGAACAAGCCATACCTTACATTCTGAATGCCGAAACTGACCTGATAGCCTTTGCCCAGACGGGTACTGGTAAAACTGCAGCTTTCGGACTCCCCATCATTCAACAAGCAGACGATACACTGGATGAGACACAGGCGCTGATACTTTCGCCTACCCGCGAACTTTGCCTGCAGATCGCCAGTGACCTGAGCACCTTCTCCAAATATATCAAACACCTCAATGTGGTAGCGGTATATGGGGGGGCAGATATTGAAAAGCAGATCAAACAACTGAAGCACAGTGCGCATATCGTGGTGGGTACTCCCGGCAGGGTACTGGACCTGATCAAACGCCGTAAGCTGAAAGTAGAGAACATTAACCGACTGGTGCTTGATGAAGCCGATGAGATGCTTTCTATGGGCTTTAAGGATGAGTTGGATGCCATTCTGGCAAATACGCCTCAGGATAAGCAAACGCTCCTTTTTTCAGCTACTATGCCGCCTGAAATGATGCGGATTGCAGAGAAATACATGCATTCTCCAGAAGAGATCAGCGTAGGTAAGCGTAATGCCGGAGCTGACAATGTACAGCATCAATATATTACCGTACATGCCAGCGACCGTTACGAGGTGCTTAAACGTATAGTGGATATCAACCCCCAGATGTACGGTATCGTATTCTGCCGCACGCGTAATGATACCAGAGAAATCGCCGATCACTTGATCAAGGATGGTTATAATGCAGATGCCCTGCATGGCGACCTGTCCCAGGCTCAGCGTGACATTGTGATGAACCGTTTTCGCCAGAAAAACCTTCAGCTGCTGATTGCTACCGATGTAGCAGCACGGGGGCTGGATGTAAACGACCTGACGCATGTAATCAACCACAGCCTGCCCGATGATCCTGAAGTGTATGTACACCGCAGTGGGCGCACCGGTAGAGCCGGCCGCAGCGGCGTATGTCTCTCGCTTGTTCACGGACGTGACAAAGGCAAGCTGAAGCAGATAGAGCGCTCGGTAAAGAAAAATTTTGAGCAAAAAAGAGTACCCAGCGGAAGAGAGATTTGCGAAAAGCAGCTCTTTCATCTTATTGACCGGATGGAGAAGGTTAATATTAATCCTGAAATTGAACAGTTTCTGCCGGCTATTTTTAATAAGTTGTCCTGGCTGAGCAAAGAAGATTTAATTCGTCACTTTGTATCACTGGAATTTAACCAGATGCTGGAGCATTACAAAGATGCCAAAGACCTGAACGCTTCCTTTAGCAGAGATAGGGACAAAAGCAGAGACCGGGACAAGCCAGGTCGTGAGCGTAAAGAAAAGCGCGATCGCAAACCCAAGAACGGTAAAAGCGACAGCGGCTTCTCACGTATTTTTATGAATATGGGCAAGAAAGATCGTATTTCTCCCAAATCCATTATCGGAATGGTTAACAGGCATATGCCTGATGAGGATGTGAAAATTGGCCAGATAGAAATCCTTAATAACTTCTCCTTTTTTGAGGTAGACAGAAGCTATGAAAAAGATGTGATTCATGCTCTTAGTAATGTGAAGCATAAAGGGGTCAACATAGGCGTTGAACTTGCCAATGATAAGAATTGATAAGGCTCATCTTAAATTATAAAAGCGCGGAAGAGATTTCGCGCTTTTTTTGTGTTCAATTTTATAGCTTAAGTAATTATGATCTGGGCTTATCAACAGGTATTGGCTAAGTGTAAATGGTTGATAAGTTACTATTAGATAAACTACTTTTAGGCATCAGGGCAGAGCACACAAGAGCCGTATAATCAGCTGGTAAAAATGGTACATGAAGCATTTAAAAAAAAAATTGTACCTTTTTCTTATGTTGAACAAGGTTGATACTGCTTATATTTTACCAACCATTTCTCCGCAATTTTGCAGCTCATTGCCTTCATCATAAGGATTATTGGCTTCTTCTGTACGACTCAGCCAATAAGCTCCGCGACCGTCAAAAGCCTGGGGACAATATTGGTAGTATAAGTTTTCGTCTTTGAAGTCTGCTATTTTTGCTAGCTTATAGGCTGCCGTAGCCATAGGAGAATAGGCAGACCGGATGGTAAGGGCATCATTGGCAGAGAGGATAATCCGGGTACTTTGCTGCATGACGTGAGCCGAGTTAGTATATAAGGTTTTTACCTGTTGCTGAAGATCCATATCTTCATGTTCACTTCTTTCCATAATTTCACGCAGTTGCTCAGCTCTCGCTTTTGCTGCCTCCATGTCGTCCTGCATCAGCGCTTCTCCCATCTCCAGATAAGTAATGACTACAACCATCGCATGATCTTTCAGTCGGTCGTTGATGTCTGCTTTATTGACATTCAATACTGTATCTGAGGGATCATAGGCTTCGACTTTAGAAGTATCCTCGGGCGTTTCGTCAGCTTCCTCTACTTCTTCACCCGGTGTATCCTGCTGCTGGGTATTACAGGCTAGGATGTAAATTGAAAAAAGAGCAATGAAAAATAGGTTAGATAATTTCAACATAAAAAAATGGTTTATCCTGTTTTGGAAAAAATAATTGACAGGCTGTTTAATGTTTCAACCATAACGCACCTTGAGTGTTCAGGAGTGGGTCTCAGAAAACCGACATCAAAGAAAAGTCTGTAAAGGGAATTGCGGCTTTCTTCCAGTGGTTTGCGCATGATAATTAGCAGGCTTTCAATTAAAATTTCTCAAATGCATTTAATTGATACTAAAGTAAATATCCTCAACTACTTAGCTGATTTTGGTGAGCTTAAGTGCATTTTGATAAATGGCTAGTAATTTATGCCATTTCAGATCTGAAGAAATTTTGCTCTTAAATCAGGGTTTTTCAGCGTTCAAGAACCATTGTCATGAAAAATAGTCCATATATCCTTCTTCATTTCTCAGCTTGAGATTGTAAAGGAACTTCTGAAATGAAAAGGCCGTAGCACAATAAACTATGTTGAAAGCATACCTATTCCCTGTTGTGTGACCAACGATCAAGGGCTTTTTACAAAAAGGCCTGTTGTCAATTATATGATCATACCAAAGAAGATATGATGTACAGGCATTTCATACTGGTAGTGAACGAGTCATGGAGGTAAAATTGGCTTTAAATGAAATGCTAATTCGGGTACGAAGCTGGCGGTAGTGCTGCCGGTATTAAATGAAGAAGGGCGACCGGAATAATTTCCAGTCGCCCTTTGATGAGTTAAAAGCCTGATTTACTCTCCGCTTTCTAATTTAACTTTGGCTGAGGGCTTGAGAGGATTACCGTCCGGGTCAAGCTCTATGATCTGGTCAAAGCCTATTTCCTGGAGGCCCGCCATAATTTTAGCTTTATCGCCTACCACAAACCACTGTAGCTCAGCAGGTTTGATGAGCTTTTTTCCAAGCTTATGAACGTCATCCAGTTTAAGCTGGCGAGTTTTGGCATCAAAATCATTGAAATAAGTGTCTGATAACCCAAATTTTGCCATCTGGTTGAGAGAAGAGGAAACAGAGTTGTTAGTTTCCCATTTACCGGGAAGCTTGAGAATACTGTTACTCTTGGTCTTTTCAAACTCCTCTGAAGTCACAGGTTTATCCTTAATGATCATATCAAACTCTTTCATGATCTCCTGTATAGATTCTTTGGTCTTATCGGTCTGTACAGGTGCGTAGGCCAGTAGAGACCTTTGTCCTTTGGCATCAGACATGAAAGCACCTGCCCCGTATGCCCAGTGCTTATCTTCGCGCAGATTCATGTTAAGGCGAGAAGTAAACTGACCGCCAAAAACATTCATCAGCGACTCTTTGGCAATTTCATCAACTTTGCCGTAAGGCTCCGACAGGTAACCACCAATGATGACCGACTGCTGAGATTCAGGTCTGTCCATCAGGTAAAGTACATTGCCTTTGGCAGAAGCCACATTTGCAATATTTTTGGCAGGTACCTTTCCCTGTTTCCAGGAGGCAAATTTTTTCTCCAGCTTGTTGCTTAGTTCTTCCATGCTGATGTCACCCACTACGATCATCGTTGCGTTATTAGGTTTCATCCAGGTATCATAAAATTTGATCATATCTTTACGGCTCAGGCTGCTTACACTTTCAACATCTCCTGATCCGGTCAGCGGCATGCTGTAGGCATGGCCTTCACCATAAAGAAACCTGGGCATCACCCGCAGAGCCAGGGCGATTGGCTGTGATTTTTCTCTTTGGATGGCTGCGATCTGCTGATTTTTCAGGCGCTGAAAATCCTCTTCCGGAAAGGCTGGGTTGAGAATGATATCGCTGAAAATATCCAGGCTCTGGTCAAAGGTTTTCTTCAGGGTATTCATGCTAACGTATGAAGCATCCAGGTCAGAGTAGGCACTGATAGAGGCTCCCAGCATCTGTAGCTGTTCATTGATCTGCAGAGCATTCATACTTTTACTGCCTTCATCCATCATGTTCATGGCCAGAGAAGCAGTGCCAGGCATGGCAAACTGATCGGAAGCATAACCAGCATCAAGCATCAGGTCAATAACCATGGTAGGCACATCAGCACGCTGCGCCAGAACGACCTTTAGTCCGTTTTTGAGCGTAGTAGTCTGAACTTCCGGAAAAGTAGCCGGGGGCGACTCTGCCAGGGCAGGAGGGGTGCTGCGGTCTGCTTCTTCTCCACTGGTCAGGTACTCAGGAAAAGGGGTACAGATGACAGTATGCTTACCCTCGCTCAACCATTTGCCTGAGGACAGGCGGATGTCTTCGGGAGTAGCAGAGTAGATGGTTTGAAGATTTTTCTTGTAATAAGCAGGATCATTTCCGTACACCTCATTCTGAGCAAGTATATCAGACTTACCGCCAAAGCCACCTATTCTTTCCAACCCTTTGATGAAGCCGGCAAAATGCTGGGATTTAACGCGCTTCATTTCTTCTTCAGTAGGTCCATTGGCCAGAAAATCAGCTACAATTTCATTGACCTTAGTTTCTACATCCTCTAAAGACACGCCAGGTTTTACATTTACGCCTATGGTGAAAGTACCGGCAATCTCCATAGGGTTGACATAGGCATAGGCATTACTGGCTACCTGATCTTCATACACAAGTCTTTTATAAAGTCGGGAGTTTTTACCAGATGCTAGTACATCACTTGCCAGGTCCAGGTAGGCGGCTTCCTGGCTTCCCCACTGGGGCATCACCCATTGCTGCAGGATACGGGCTTCAGGCACCCTATCCTGGTAGGTGATACGGGTATCGTCTTCTCTTTTTGGGATGTTTACTACATGGCTGGCCAGGGTAGGGCCTGAGGGAATGTTGCCAAAATATTTTTTTACCTTGGCATATACTTCTTCCGGCTTCACATCGCCGGCCACTACCAGCACGGCATTGGCGGCCCCATAATAAGTTTTGAACCACTCATGTACGTCCTCCAGGGAGGCTGCATTCAGGTCTTCCATTTCACCGATGACGGTCCATGAGTAAGGATGCCCGGCAGGCCAGAAGGGTTTGGTCGTCAGGTCTCTCTGCCGGCCATAAGGTTGATTTTCTCCCTGCCTCTTTTCATTCTGCACCACACCCCGCTGCTCATCCAGTTTAGCCTGGTCAATGGCACCCAGCAGGTGACCCATACGGTCAGACTCCAGCCAGAGCACCTGGTCAAGAGCAGCTACGGGTACATTCTGAAAGTAATTGGTACGATCGGTATTGGTAGTACCATTGAGGTCGGTACCGCCTATTCGCTCCAATGCCTGGAAGTAGTCGTCGTTAAAATTTTCACTTCCGTTGAACATCAGGTGCTCAAAAAGGTGCGCAAAACCACTTTTGCCAGGCTTTTCGTTTTTGGAGCCAACGTGGTACCACACATTGACAGCTACGATGGGAGCCTTGTGATCTTCATGTACGATCAGCCGGAGGCCGTTATCCAGTACATATTTCTGGTAGGGGATGTCAATGTCATCCGGGCTGAAGGGGATGTCCTGGGCCGGTAGGGTGAATGTCAGGCTTAGTAACACCAGCAGTAAAGAGATGGATTTTTGTTTCATTTTTATAGGATTAAGGTTAAGAAGGTGCTCTGTGTACAGTTAGAAAAAATTTGGTGATCTGCAGGATTGTATTCAAAATATGTGCAAACACTTAAATGATTAAGCTAATATAAGCTTTATTTTCAATTGTTATCAAAATATTGCTCCAACATCATATAAAAACTCAGGCGAACAAATGCGCATTTACCTGATCTACAAATATAATCTGCAATCAGAAAGTAAGTATTTTATGTGGCTGAAGAGGTTTTTTATACCCTAAAAAACGGTAAGGCAAGCTGAATGCCAGATAAATCTGCTGAAAAGTAAGGAGGCAGGTTAATGAAATCTTTACTTTTGTGAGTAATTACACTATCAAAACCAATAGTCAAAAAACAAAGCTCCTAGATTCAGCTGCCAGATTGCACCTGCTGATTTCAAAACTCAATTTTCCCGATCATCTGAAAGCTGGAAGTCAACAGCTGCCTGGCACTGAAGTTCTATGGTGTCAACCAACTGCGGAGCCAGGTCCAACTGAGAAAATACTAGAGGTAGCTCGGTACAGGCCAGGATAAAAGCCTGTAGATGATGGTATTTATCAGACAACTGACGAAAATAGCTGATAAAATCAGGCTTCATTTCGCCTAGCGAAAGCCTGCTCTGAATCTGCTGAATTTTTTCTCTTTCCCGTACATCGGGAATTTTGACCTGTACTCCCTGCTCTTCCAAAGGAGTTCTGAAATAATCGTCTTCCATAGTAAAACGAGTTCCGAGCAGCAGCACTTCATGGATTTGGTTAGACTTCAGGTGCGTAAGTGTGAGATCAATAACATGAAAAACAGGGATAGACAACTCCAGTTCATGCCGGATCAGGTTAAAACCTTTGTGCAGGGTGTTATTGCAGATCATCAGCGCATCGGGGCGTAGAGAAAGTAAAGTTAACAGCTCTCTTTTCAGCAATGCGGGGATACGATCCCAACCATCTGGATAAAGAGATTTGATAGCATGATAATCAATATTGTAAAGCAGCATGGGACAAGAGTGGTAGCCGCCAAGACGATGATTTACCATTTGGTTGAGTCGCTGATAATATAATAAAGTGGAGGCATAACTTGTGCCGCCCAGCAGTCCTATAGTTTTCATATTTTTGAGTTTGTAAAAAATAAAAGCATTCAGATGCAGCGGAGGTGTTATAATCAGAATAGCTTCAAAACCGTTTTTTTTAAAATAGTGAATGATTTTCTGTTTTGATCTATCTGGGAGTATCATTGTCAACTGATTCCTGCTGCTTGTTATAGTGATCTGCTTTATGCTGATAAAAGATGCTTTGATAGTAAACTTCCCTGACTATGCAACCATACTAATTTAGATTCATATCATCATGGCAAGGGTGTATTTTTCTCGGCTTTATCATTTCCGGGTAGGAAATTGTAACTTAAGGATAAGATAAATCAGACGCTATGAATTCCTCAATTTTACCCAATTTGATAAGCTATCAGTTGCCGGCAGGTACCCAAAGTCACATCTGCCGGGTTGAAGATTATAGTGTTCACTACCTGGAAAGAGGAAAGGGCATACCTGTTTTTATGATGCACGGTAACCCAAGCTGGAGCTTTCTTTACCGGAAAATCATGGGAGCACTTGATACCAACCGCTATCGCTGCATTGCCCCTGACCTGGTAGGACTAGGATTTTCTTCAAAACCCAGGAAGAGCAGTTTCCATACCCTGGATAATCATCAGAGGATCATCTCTAAGTTTCTTGAAAAGCTCATTGATCAGGATTTCATTTTTGTGGGTCAGGATTGGGGCGGTCCTATTGGCTTGCTGGCTTCCATGCATCATACTCAGCAGCTTAAAGGCATGGTAGTACTGAACACATCTTTTCGGCCTCCACGCGCTGGTTTTAAACCCACTGCATTCCACAAGTTCAGCCGAATTCCGTTGGTGAGTGATGTGGTGTTTCGTCTATTCCAGTTTCCGCAGGCGTATCTGCATACTGCTCAGGGGAATTCAAGGTCTATAAGTGGCCTGGTAAAGAAAGCTTATACCTACCCACTCCGTAAAATCAGCCAAAATATGGCACCCCTGATGCTGGCACGCATGGTTCCGCATCACCTGGATCACCCCAGCGTGAATTTTCTTAAACAGACTGAAGCGTATGCAGCAGCTTTTGAAGGACCAGTTTCGCTGGTATGGGGCAAGAATGATCCTATATTAGGAGGCTTACTTTCTGCCCATCAGCGACTGATGCCCAAGGCAAGGGTACAACTTACCGAGGGAGGTCATTTTGTTCAGGAAGAATTTCCCGAACTAATTGCAGCGGAAATTGATATAGTCCGTAAGGAGGCATTCGACCGATAGCAGCTTATTTTTGATCAGCTTTTCCAACAATTACTTTTATTACCGTTTAACCTAAGTATCATAATCCTTATGGTGCATCCCAGTCTTATTAAGCTTATTTTTGTGCTTAAGAAAATTACCGATGACCAAGAAAAGAGATACTTTTAAGAGTTCGCCCAAAAGATTTCACCCCCGGGGACTGGAAATATTGTATGAGGATTATGATATACTGGTTGTGAATAAAGCCAGCGGCCTGCTGACTATCGGAACAGATCAGGAGAAGGAAAAAACAGCGCATCACCTGCTAAATGAGTATGTCAGAAAAGGAAACCCTAAATCCAAAAACCGTATTTTTATTGTACACAGGCTAGACCGGGATACTTCCGGCGTACTGGTCTTTGCCAAGGATATTAAATCCAAGCAGTATCTGCAGGACCATTGGCAGGATTTTGACAAATCCTACGTGGCAGTAGTGCATGGCAAACTGAAAGAGAAAGAAGGGCAGCTTAGCTCTCAGCTTAAAGAAAATAAGGTGCACCGGGTATACGCTGCGGATGAAGAGGAAGACGGCAAACATGCGGTAACTGCTTATAAAGTGGTCAGGGAATCTGATAAGTACAGCCTGTTGGAGATTAAGCTGCTGACCGGCAGAAAGAATCAGATACGCGTGCATTTTGCTGATCTGGGCCATCCCGTAGTGGGTGACAAGGTGTATGGACGTAAAGAAACTGGAAGTAAGCGACTGGCCCTGCATTCGTCTTCGCTTAGTATTTTGCATCCTTTCACCCATGAAAAACTGCACTTTGAAAAAGATACGCCCGCTTATTTTAAAACTCTGCTGAAACATTAGGTGAAATGTTATGCAACAGGTGTGAAAATGAATCGTATTACGACTACTATTTTCAAATCCATGTGCCTCATCAGTCTGTGGATGCTAGTGGGAGGCACCGCCCCTTTGCCGGAGCATGCCCTGTATCTTTCTGTAAGTGAGCTTGAAATTGTTTCAGATGGTCCTTCTACCATTCGTATCAAAGTTTTTTCGGATGACCTGCAGAATGCGCTGATCAATTTCAGCCAACAATATCAGCCTGCAGGACTGCAGACTTTTTTTGAAAAGAACACTTTACTGGCTCAGGAGTATTTTGAAGAGCACCTGCAGTTAAAAGTTGACGGCGAACCTGTAAGTTACAATTATACCGGACATACCATTGAAGGGGATGCTCACTTCATTACTTACCAATTCCATGAGGAAAAAGAAATTACCCGCATCAGCATGGAAGCTGACTTTTTCATGGAGCTTTTTCCTACTCAGACCAATATCATAAAAGTAAAAAGGCAGAATGAGCAGCTGCATTTCAAGTTTACCCATCCTACGACGCCCCAGGCTTTTACATGGACGCGTTGAACAGGTCCAGCAGTAGGTTGGTGGTCACATTGACTCCGGTTTCTATAGAGGCCTCCGGTTCAGGATGATAAAATGGTGAATGCAGGCCGGGCAGTTCGTTACGGTCAATCTTTTCCTGAGGTACGGTTCCCAGCCAGAAGAGCACGGTAGGCACCTCATGTTTGGTGCTGCCGTAGCGGGCAAAATCTTCTCCTATCAGCTGCGGTTCCGTTGGGACGATATTATCTTTACCAATGATTTTACTGGCCGATTGTATGATCTTCTGGGTCAGGTCGCTGTCATTGTAATTGGCCGGAGTGAATGTCTCAGGAATATGCACCACCGGCCATTTCTCTTCGGGCAAGCCTGCGGCAATGGCTGTTCCTTTGCATATTTCTTTAATTCTTTTATGGATCAGCTGGCGTACATCTTCCTTGAAGGTTCTGACCGTCAACCTCAGCTTTACTTCATCAGGAATAATATTGCCCACGGTTCCGCCCTGAATGGCTCCCACCGTAATGACTGCATCATCTATGGGTTTTACATTCCGGCTGACGATGGTCTGCAATTCCATCACGATCATGCTGCTGATCACCACCGGGTCTATTGACATATGGGGAGAAGCTCCGTGTGCGCCTATGCCAAATACGTCAATGTCAATCATTTCAGCATTGGCCATGGTATAGCCATCAGACACGCCTATCATACCCGTTTTGAGAGTAGGATTGCTGTGTAGACCAATGCCATAATCAGGAACGCCAAATTTTTCATATAAGCCAGCGTCCAGCATCAGTTTGGCCCCGGCGCCTATCTCTTCGGCCGGTTGTCCGATTAGCATCAGCGTGCCTTTCCATTGCTCTTTGTGCTGGGCCATGGCTCTTGCTGTTCCCAGCCAGGTGGTCATATGAATATCGTGTCCGCAGGAGTGCATGGTACCAACTTCGCTGCCGTTAACCACAGTAGTAAGCTGGCTGGCGTAAGGAAGGCCGGTTTTCTCATACATGGGCAGCGCATCCATATCAGTACGGTAGAGGATGGTAGGGCCGTCTCCATTTTTGAGGATACCTACGATGCCGTAGCCTCCGAAATTTTCAGTAACCTCAAACCCGATCTTTCTGATTTCTGAGGCCAAAGCCTGAGCGGTTTTCTCTTCCTGTAGCGAGATTTCAGGGTGCATGTGGCGCTCCTTATAAAATTTGATAAGATAAGGCAGGTCATCGGATATCCATTTTTGAAGACTGGCTGGTTCAGTAGCCGAGCTCAACCAAAGTGAGGAAATGAGCAGAAAAAGAAGACTTATGTTTTTGGTAAGCATCATGCGATATCAGAAGAATGAAGAAAACAGGATGCCAAAATAATAAATTTTTTTGTTTGGAGCAGGTCGTTTCGGATATAAGGCTATTGTTACTGTTGCGTGTTAAGCTGTTAGCCAGGAATTTATATGTTTCTATACCAGGCTGCTTTCCTGAGACGGTTTTTGCGGCTGACACTGTAAAAAAACATCAGAAAAGGAAGTGAGCATGTTACCGCCATCAGCAGGGCGGCCTTAGCCCAGCCCCATTGCAGGTAAAGCCAACCGCCCAGCAGGTAGCCACTCCCTACTATAAACCCAACAAAGCTAAAGAAAATGGGACCATACTTCATAGCCGTAGCAGTGGCGGTTTTACCCTGGTGACGGGTTTTGAGCAGCCCGTAACGAAGTAGGGGGATGTCATACAGCGTACCGATAAGGCCGCCTCCCACCGTCATGGCTGGTATAAGCCAGGGCGAATCTGCCGCCATTATTTGGGTAAAGCCCTCAAAAAGCCCGCTGGCCATCACAGTATAGATGATGCCTATCTGCGGTAATACGCCTGAAATACTGTAAGCCGTTTTGAACTGCCATAACTTTAGATAGCCTGCCCCGCTGCCTACTACCAGATACATCATCAGGGCCGGAAATAAGACTCGGTAATAGAAGTAGGAGTTAGCTTCAACTGAGCCTGTTTTCGCGATCAGCCAGTATATCCCTGTAAGTGGCAACAGCCAAAACCAGATGATCTCTACTACTTTTTTCATATTTAAAATTGAAAGGTTTGGGACTCAATTTAATTTGGTATCCAGCTATGTCCTATTTAAGAACAGTCAATAAGCAACTTACACCAGTCTGCGTGCGTCTGAAGAAAAGCTTTTATGTTATGAACAGGACTTTTGAGCGAATGCTTTTCTCCGGCATCATGTGACAGATTTTTCTCCTGCCTCCATAGCTTCATGATTAACTCCCATGCTAACAGCCTCTGTTTTGTACCTGACATAGGCAAACCAGGCGATCAGGCAAGCCGAATAAATAAGAATAGCCAGTACAAATGTGCTACTTAATGACAGACCAAAGACCAACAGCAGGGGAGTGGCAATCAGACGTGTCCACTCTGAGGCAAAAGCCCAGGCGCGCCGGTCAAGCAAGCCACCATCATTAAAAAGCAGCCAGCAAACCAGTAGGGTCACCAGTACTTTGCTTTCCAGGGGCAGGCTGGGTTCGTTGATGGAGTAAGGAATAGTCAGGATAGAAGTTAGGATCAGTTGACCTAATACGAAGCGGGATGCTAGTTTGGGCAAATTGAAATGAAATTTCTGATAACTATCGGCAGCCACTTCCGGTATGGGTAATTCGCCTTCGGGCGTCCAGCCAGGTGGCATAAACCATAGCTTGATTTTGTTCTTCAGACCGGGCGTATGTTGACTGCGCCTGATAAGTCGCTTTATCTGGTGAAGCTGGGCTGAAATAGGGTTAAAAGTATTCAGAGGAGTAGTGATACCATAAACAGCTTTTCTTTTCTCCGGTTCAAAAGTGCCAAAGAGTCTGTCCCATATAATCAGCAGGCCGCCATAGTTTTTGTCAATATATTCAGGATTTCGGCCATGGTGCACCCGGTGGTGAGCTGGGGTATTGAGCACATACTCCAGGGGCCCGAGGCTGCGCACATATTCTGTATGTATAAAGAACTGATAGATGGCATTTACTGCTATGGCATAAATAAACATAGAAGTACCAAAGCCGGCCAGTGCCAGGGGCAGGTAAAAAGGATAAATGGCTACATCATGAAAAATACTCTGTCGTAAGGCAACAGTCAGGTTGAAGTCCTCGCTCTGATGATGCACCTCATGTGCTCCCCAAAGCAGGCTGATACGGTGATTAAACCGGTGTGCCCAGTAAAAGGCGAAGTCAGTGAGGATGATTAGCAGTGCCAGGTTGTACCAGGTAAAGGGAATGCTAAACAAGGCATATTTTTCAGAAACGACATGGTATAAACCAATGGCCGCCACTGCCAGAAATACACTAAACAACTGGGTGAGCATGCCACAGGACAAATTGGTGACAGCATCATTGAGACGGTAATGCCTGAACTGATGGTAGGCATCTACTCCGAGTTCAACCAGGATCAAGGTCAAAAAAATAGGTATGGCAAGAAAAACCGGGTCAAAATTCATAGCAAATAATTGTTTTAGCTCATTATAGCTAATTTTCAGGGCAGATGCCTTCACAAATGTTAAGAACGAAAGTCTGCCAGGTTTTTTCTGATCCGGCTGAGGGATTGAGGCGCCAGCCCCAGGAAGGAGGCTAGCTGATGTAGCGGTATGCGCTGGAGTAAGTGAGGTTGTTCTTTCAGTAGCCTTTCGTAACGTTCTTCAGCGGTTTCGCTGAGCATGACCAGCATGCGGCGCATCAGGTCGGCAGAGAGTTGCTCAAAAAAGATTCGAGCAGCTTTTTCCATCACAGGGTGTGCGTCATAAAGCTGCAGCAATTCTGTTCGGCTCAGGCAGTAAAGCAGCGAATCTTCCTGAGCCTGCACGGCTTCTTCGGAAGGTGACTGAGAGATGAAGCTGGAAAGAGAAGTTGAGAACCCTCCTTCTGTGACGATGAGATAGGTAATTTCCCGCCCTTTGCGGTTGGAAAAGACGCGCATCAGTCCTCTTTCTACAAAAGCCACTTCACGGCAAACATCTCCCTCCTTCACCAGGAAGTCTCCTGCCTTCAGTGATTTTATCCGAAAAGAGGTAAGCAGGCGGTCCAGGTCCTCCGGCGGAAGCTGTATGGTAGCACTGGCGTGTAACTTCAGGCGTCTCATGCTTTATAAATTTAGCAGAAAAAACAGACACACTCAGAACTTACTTCAAACTATGGTATTAATCAAGTGACTTGCTGAAAAGTCTTTCAATATGCTTTAACAAAGGAAGTCAGAATTTTATCTTCAGCATAGCTATAATTCATAATCACTGCCAAATTCAGTTTAATCAATAGACTTTTTTACGGTCAGTTTAACATGTCCTGATACAGAATTAACATATAATTAAAATCATCATCCTTGTCTCCGACGAGGATGAACGAGACGGGCGTTTTAAAACGCCCTGTCTGGGGTGGCGATACAATCGCCATTCTCGCCGGGAAGCCGGTCGCCGGGAAGCCGGTC
>JBKHDR010000076.1:0-21493 GCA_046541235.1 Cyclobacteriaceae bacterium
TTGCAGAGATGACTCATTTGATACTGTTGTAGGAAAACTTAAAATCTTTTCTGGCCGCTGAATTCCATGGCTTCTCCCTTGCCAAAGCCATAGCTTACGCCCAGGGTGATGAAGCGCCCGCGCAGACGGTAGTTGTAAAGGTAAAATGAAGGTTGTATGGTTTCGGATTCAAAAATCTGGCTGGCAAACACATCTCTGACACTCAGGTTGACGATCGTCTTACCTTTCATGAGCTTTTTGCGCACTCCCAAATCGGCAAAGAAGAAGCCAGATATCTCCTGCTGCACCGTCTGGAAACCGGAGCGATAATTTCCGATAATCTCCAGGTCAAAGTCAGCCGGAAGCTTAAACTTGGTCGTCATGCGGCCGGTCCACTGGTCAGCGTTGAAGTCAAAGTCTATTGCTTCAAAACTACCTTCCCGCTGAAAGTAGTTGTAATTAAAATCTCCACTTAGCGTCCACCATGCGGCAGGGTCAAACTTGGCGTTTAGCTCCAGGCCGGTAGCCCGGTTAGTACCGATATTCTCCGGCCGGGAGATGCTGATGTTATCTTCAAAAGTGGAGACGTTCTCCACCACATCCGTGGTGTAGCGATAGTAAACGGCGGCATTCAGTGAAAGAGCTCCCTGGTCCCAGATTCCGTTCACTTCATACGAATCGGTGTACTCCGGCATCAGTTCCGGATTTCCGGTACGTATGCTGAAGTTGTTGCGGATGTTGAAGAAAGGGTTCAGATCCCAGAGGTTGGGCCGGGAAATTCTGCGGGAATAACCGGCTTGCAGGGAGAAGTTATCCAGCACCTTGTAGGAAGTATGCGCCGTGGGAAAAAGGTCGGTAAACTGCTGACGGTTGGCCACATCCGTAGTGACCAGCAACGTTCTGAGGTCGGTATTTTCTACCCTGAGGCCCAGCTTCAGACCAAATTTATTACCCTCATAGGCTCCGGTACTGTACACTCCCAGCACTTTCTGGCTGTAGTCAAAGACATTGGTCAGAGCCGGATCGGTAACCCAGCGGGTGTCTTCCCAGTCATTGACTTCAAAATCATTAGTTACATCAGTGATGACGTACTGCGCACCGCTTTCCAGGGTAAACTGATCATTGAAAGGCCTGGTATAATCCAGCTTAAAGGTATACTCTCCTTCCTGAAAATTGGTGCGGGTCTGCTGCTGCTCACTGATCACACTTTCTCCAAAAATTGGGGTATTGACAAACTCCGAAGACTGGTCTTTGCCAAAAAAGCTTCCCAAAGCGCTAAACAGCAGGTTGTGCTCTTCGTGATCTGCAAAGTCTTTTTTGTACTGCAATTCATACTGCCATTTAGGATTGGTGGCTTCGGTGACTTCGTCCCGGTTCCATCGTGAAACCAGCGCATCAGACTCATCCAAAAAACTAAAATCTGTATCGGCATACTCCGTTTCCAGCTCGTAAGCAAAATGTCCGCTCAGGGTAAGCACATTCAGCTCGTTGATATGAAAATCCGTTCCCAGGATCAGGTTAAAGAATGTCTCGTTTTTATCGCTATTTCCCAGACTGCTAACGGTGGTATTGTTTACCAGGTCACGATTGATTGTATTGTACTGTTCGGGAAAAGTGCGGTGGCCTATGCCTAACTGGCTAAAGAGATTAAATTTTTCGGTACGATTGTTCAGGCTCAGGCCCAGGCTGTGGTTGTTGGGTACCCCTGTGTTAAGCGTTACCGAGCCGTTCATGCCGCGCTTTTCTTCTTTTTTGAGAATGATGTTGATGATACCGGAAGTGCCTTCCGCATCATACTTGGCCGAAGGATTGGTGATTACTTCTATGCTTTCTATCATGTCGGCAGTCAGGGTGCCAAGGGCGTTCCCTCCCTCGCTGCTCAGTACCGAGGGCTTGCCATTGATAAGTATCTGTACACCGGCACTGCCGCGCAGGCTGATCTGTCCTTCAATATTGACAGTTACGGAGGGAACATTATTTAGTATTTCCAGTGCACTGGCACCGGTACTGCTCAGGTCCTGCCCTACATTAAACACGCGCTTATCCAGTTTAAAAACGGTTTGCGATTTTTCGCCCCGCACCACTACCTCATCCAACTGTTCGGTATTTTCGGAGAGGCCGATCGTGCCCAGGTCAAGTTTGCCATTGACTATGGTAAATTCACTGAAAGTTTTGGACACAAAACCAATAAAATCTACCTCCAGGGTAAAATCTGCCTTATTTGCTTCCAGAGAAAAGCTACCATCTGCGCCGGTAGTCGTGCCTCCGAGCATTTGTCCGCTCTGCGAATCCAGGAGTCTGACAGTAGCGTACTCCAGCGGCTGCTGGCTGGCGCTTTCCACTACTTTTCCCCTAACCTGTATGTTCACCTGCTGGCCCATTATTGACTGAAAGCTGATCAGGAGTATGCCTAAGAAAATCGGGATGACTTTCATAATTCAAATATTTTGGTATGCTAATGATACAAAGTAGCAAGTCTTTTTCGGGATGATAAAATAACTTCTTTGAACGGCACATTTTTTCCAACGAACGACCCTTTCCGGCTTTTGGGCTGTACTATGTCGTTGAAGGGAGAAAGTCTGTCGTTGGTCCGCCTCCATTTTAGCTATCGTCCACAAATGACTATTTTTGATTAATGGTGAAAAAAGTCAAAAACGCGTGGATATCTTCTCGGGAGTTATGGTTCCAGTTGCTGCTGCATTGCCTGGTATTCAGCTTTTTTGTATTTGATAACCGGCATCCGAATATCCATTTTAAGCTGGAAGCTTACCAGTTTGTGTTTTTTCTGAATTACACTGCGGCCAATGCCATCATCAGCTATCTGCTGCTTCCCAATTATTTTTACCAAAAAAAATATGCTCAGTTCTTCAGCTTTACCCTGCTCATTGTCGGAGGCGTTATACTAATAGAAGAATTATTTATTGAAAAAATCTACTTCCCTGACTCCCGCGGTGCCAGTTTTCCGGGTGTATTGTTCAGCCTTGGGCAGGTACTACCCATCATCGTCATATTATCGGGTTTCAAATTCGCCTGGGACGCACTTACCAAACAGCGTGAACTGGACGAACTCAGGACCATGATCAAAGAAAGCGAGCTGCAGTTTCTGAAGTCACAGATCAATCCTCATTTTTTGTTTAACAACCTGAACAACCTCTACGCCTATGCCATAGAAAATTCGCCTAAAACTCCTGCCATTATCCTGGAACTAAGCTCGGTACTGCGCTATATGTTGTATGACTGCCGGGAGAAATATGTCTCGCTGGCGAAAGAAATTGAGCACCTGAAGAACTTTACCCAACTCAGCGAACTGCAGATTGAAGAGAGAGGCACAGTACAGTTTTCAACCCATCACCTGCAGCCTGACTATCTGATTGCTCCGCTGATTCTGGTGGTTTTTGTTGAAAATGCCTTCAAACATAGCCAGGCCAGCCAGGCCAGCAATATCAAAATTGAGATTGAGATCAGTCTTTCAAATGAGGGGGAACTGTCATTTTACTGCGCCAATAATTTTCATGAGGAAATCAATATCCAGGATGACTCCCGGGGTATAGGCCTGGAAAATGTGCGAAAGCGCCTGCAACTGCTGTATCCGAAAGCGCACCAGTTAAGTATTGAACAAAAAGCCGGATATTACGAGGTCCGCCTAAGTATGCAACTTAAAAAGACTACTGCTTATGAACTGCATCATCATTGAAGACCAGCCACCTGCCCAGCGTATCCTGAAGAAGTACATAGAAGAGGTGGGCACATTGCAGCTCAAAGCCACTTTCACAGATGCGGTGCAGGCTATGGCTTACCTGAAATCCGAGCCGGTAGACCTGGTCTTCCTGGATATTCACCTTCCCAAGATCTCCGGCATTGACCTGCTCAAAAGTATGTCGCTGCTACCTCCTGTCATTCTTACTACCGCCTATGCCGAGTATGCCCTGGAGAGCTATGAGTTTGATGTAGTGGATTACCTGCTGAAGCCCATTTCTTTTCAGCGCTTTGTCAAAGCTATCTCCAAAGTACTACCTGATGCCAATAACCAGGCAAAGCCGGAAAAAAATGAAATGTCTGCTCCTCTCCGACAGGAAATATTCATCAAATCTGGCTACGAGCATGTCCGGATTGTGGTGGAAGATATCATCTTCATCAAATCCGACGCAGACTACAGTGAAATTTATCTGACCGGAAAAAAGCTTTTGTCGTCTGAGCCACTGAGGAAATGGGTGGAAATATTGAATGATCAGCAATTCGTGCGGGTACACAAGTCTTACATCATCAATGCTTCCCGGATTGTAAAAGTAGTAGGCAACCAGGTATACATGATCAGTAAAACAGTCATTCCTATTGGCCGGGCTTATAAAGATGCGTTTACGAACAGGTTTTTAAGCTGATTGCCGCTACGGTCGGTGACTGGTAAAAACAGGTCGTTCGCAGATGTTTTTTTCTTTATCACAGCCAGCCTGGTACTTTGCGAGTGTTTTCTGAAAGTATCCTGATCAGTCTTGTAAAGATTTAATTTGTTTTGTTAGATAAAAGAAAGCCTGGTTTTTGACTGGGCTTTTCTTTTTAGAAATGTTGTAAAAGCTTTTTTGCTTACATTAAGCTTCTGGTTTTACAGTTTTGTGCTTTAAGAGCCGGAATCAAGCTACTAACGAATTTTTCATGAAAATAAGCCTTTTCGCCATCCTTCTAAGTTTGCTACCGGGATTGCCTATTTCTTCAGAAGCTATTCTCAAAGATACTTTCAGAAACGATTTCATCGGCGCGGCGGTCAGCTATGGTCAAGCTAATGGGAAGGATAGGGTGGGCCGAGCTTTGCTGGAGAAACATTTCAGCAGCGTCACTCCTGAAAATATGCTCAAGTGGGGAGCGGTGCATCCCGAGCCGGGCGTCTAGGATTTTGATGCAGCAGATGATTTTGTGCAAATGGGCCTGGAAACGGGCAGCAACTAGCAGATATACCCCTTTATCCCTGAACCCTGAAGTAGGGATCAGCTTTTTTAAAAAACAAGGCGATGCAGACCAGTCTCTGCATCGCCCATTCAGTCGGCAAATATCAGTTTTTCCTCTTTTCCACTACCTCAAGATATTCATTGAGAAAACGTTGGTCGTTTTCATCACTGTCGCCGTAGTAAGCACGAAGTTCGTCAAACCGCTGGTGCATCATCTCTCTTACCTCGGCATAGGCAGGATCATCGTAGACGTTCTGCATCTCATCAGGATCTTTCTCCAGGTCGTAGAGCTCCCACTCGTCTATGTCGTAGTAGAAGTGCATGAGCTTATAGCGATCGGTAGCCACACCATGATGACGCTTGACCATATGCACCGAAGGATACTCGTAGTAGGTGTAATAAACCGCATCTCTCCACTCTTCGCTCTCGCCGCTCACCAGCTTCCTGAATGACTCACCCTGCATTTCTTCCGGTACTTCTACCCCGGCATAGTCCAGCAGAGTGGGGGCAAAATCCAGGTTCTGCACCAGTTTGTCAATTTTGGTTCCCGCCTTGATCTCTCTGGGATAGCGTACCAGCAGGGGCGTACGAAACGACTGCTCGTACATAAAGCGCTTGTCAAACCAGCCGTGCTCTCCCAGGTAGAAGCCCTGGTCAGAGGTGTAGACGATGATGGTATTGTCGGAGAGCCCTTCTGCTTCCAGGTAATCCAGCAGTTCGCCTACCCCATCATCCACTGATTTGATGGTTCGCAGGTAGTCTTTGATGTAGCGGTTATACT
The DNA here is from genome assembly GCA_046541235.1 of Cyclobacteriaceae bacterium. Taxonomy (GTDB): domain Bacteria; phylum Bacteroidota; class Bacteroidia; order Cytophagales; family Cyclobacteriaceae; genus Catalinimonas. The sequence goes on from JBKHDR010000076.1 coordinate 5,701, forward strand.
TCCACAGGGACACTTCTTTGGCTTTCTCAGGATTATTATCAAAACTCAGCTCTTCTGTATTGGCATAAGCTGCCTTGAAAGCTTCGTTCTTAGGCTCATAAGCCGCCAGCCAGTCGGCCCGCTGCTGATCGGTAAAGCGGGCCAGTTCGCGATCAAAGCCGGTACTATCTCCATTAGGATCGACTACCATCTTAAAGTCATGGCCCCAGCGGGCATGTCCGTCTATCTCCATCTCCTGTTCTTTGGCGGCTGTGCCCCTGCCTTCGTAATTGGTCAGGTCGTCAAAATAATTAGCCGGAGGATCAAAAGTAACATCATCATACAATGTCAGGTATTTAGGGGCAGGTTGCCAGTTGCGGTGAGGCGCTTTCTGGTGATACATCAAAAGGAAAGGCTTGTCCTTGTCTCTTTTTTCTTTCAGCCACTTCAGGGTATGCTCGGTGGTGATCTCGGTCACATAGCCTTCAAAGCGCTGCTTCTCTCCGTTGACCAGGAAGTCGGGGTTGTAGTAATGTCCCTGTCCGGGCAGCACCATGGAAAAGTCAAAGCCCTGGGGCAGGCCATCCAGGTGGATCTTGCCGATCATGGCTGTCTGGTAGCCATTGGCCTGCAGTAGCTTAGGAAAACTGGACTGGTCCCAGTTGAAGGGCTGTACATTGTCTACCTTACCATTCAGAAAGCTGTGCTTGCCGGTAAGCAGCACGGCCCGGCTGGGGGCACAGATAGAGTTGGTCACCGTAGAGCGGGTAAAGATAGCGCCTTCATTGGCAATGCGGTCTATGTTGGGCGTCTCGTTGAGTCCATGACCATAGGCGCTGATGGCCTGATAGGCATGGTCATCGCTCATGATAAAGACTATATTGGGTGGGCCTTGCTGGTCGGCAGCCTCTTCTGTTTTCTGGCTGACGCAGGCAAAGGTCAGCAACGCGATGCAAAAAAATAGCAGGCTGAAGAGGTTCATACTTCTCTTTTTCATCATACAGCTTATTTATGAGTGAGTGTTAGGTCATTAGCCTGGTAATGATAATAAAAATTTCCTGGACTTGGATGAAAGAAGGCTGCTCTTTGAGACTATTGCACTAAAAACAAAGGTTTAAGAACTTCTGCAAAAAAAAGTCAATACATCTGGCAACCTTTATTCTTTTTCGTTTGTCACTCATCTTACCAGGATGTCGGGCAAGTAATTGTAATGCCTGCTTTCGGATGGTGTGTAGGTTGATCGCCCCTTGATCTTTTCTGACCTGGCTTGCATCTTCTCGGAAAGTAATATCTAACTGCCAGTGCAGGCTGTTTTCAATACCCCAATGTCCTCTTGACGCTTGTAAGAACTTTTCAGCATCTGCTGCCAGACTACTGGTGTAGTAGCGCTGATGTAAGGTCTGCTTGCTGCCGTCATCCCGCAAGGTTACTATCAATGCTATACTACGTAAACCTGCCCAGTCATAAGTAGCCTCCAGCAAACCAAGTTGGTCGCAGACCCATATCTTTCGGTGTTCTATGCGTCCGGCTTCCCGCAAAAAAAGTGGCAGCAATCCGGGCTTGAGAAGTTTCCTTGAGTTTTGCCTTGAGCTGGTTTAGGGAAAGAGCTTGTTTGGCATTGCCAATTTTGCCCTCTATATGGTTTCTCTCGGCATACTCTTTCATCTTTCTGCCGCAGTAGCGGAACACTTTTGCCATGCTGTTTTCTTGCGTTTTTTGGCTTCTTGCAGGTAGCGCTGATGAGCCACTTCGCGATAGGTCCTGGGCTTGATCTCCAACTCATCTCTAAGTGCTTCAAAAAACAGGTCAATGATCTGTTCTGTCTTGACCCTGGCCTCATTGACTAGGGACAGATCATTAGGATAGCGGATATACTGATCCCGGTCGGGCATGACCGCTACAGTAGCATCAATCTTGAGCCGGGCGGCGAACCGCTTGCCTCGGCGGGCACTAGCTTCTGCTGGATTATCAGGCTTTTTATCCTTTAACTCAGGATGTGAAGTATTGATAAGCAGTTCGTTAAATTCGTAAAAAGTGTCTTCGCCTAATTTCTTTCGGATCTCAACAAACAGGCTGGGCGAAAAAACAGGCTCAGGACTGTAGTCCTGTAATCCAAGAAAAAACTGCATCGGGGCCGACCTTTCGGTAAGGGTTTTCGCTGATGGTCAGTACCGTTTCCTCATCGGAAAGTTTGGTTATGCTTTATGACAAAAGACCCGATAATGATACGAGGGTTAATAGTTTTGGCCCCTAACTTATCACTGAATCGCTTAGCGTAAATCTTCACCATCTCATCCCAGGGAAGTAGAAAAGATATCGGACTGCCGACGCAGTTGTATCCAACGATTGTCAGAATTGGGTTTAAGTTGGTAAAGTGAGGCAAAAGCATCAATTTTAGTTTGGCATTGGGACGGATACTGTATCGCATGCAGGGTTTTACACTAAATACAGTAAATAACCCTGCATTTTACAAGATCTATTGAAACTGAAATCAGCCTATACTCCTCAAAAAACTCATTTTTTGACTAATCTGAGGACGCCCCAATTACGATTCGGAATAAAACTACCGCAAATGTTCAGGCACTTTACAAAACATCCAGCCATTTTTCAGTCCCTGTACCTGCTGAAGACCCTGGTCACCGTCAGGTAAATACCCGCCGCAATAAGCACAAAAAGCAGCAGACCGGGCCAGCTTCCCAAAGGAGCCTCTTCAAAGATACGGAAGGTAGACAGGTCAGCCACTGAAAAACCTATGGCAATCAGGATACCCATCAAGGCTTCACCAGTGATCAGCCCTGAAGCCAGCAGCAGGCCCGACTTTCGGCCAGCATCGGCAGCCGCTTCTCTTTTGCCATCTTTATTCTTTCTGATTAGAAAGCGTTGCGACATCCACGCAATAAGTCCGCCTACAAAAATAGAGGTATCCAACTCCAGCGGCAGGTAAAGCCCTACAGCCACGGCCAGCACCGGCATACGAAACTCAGAACCTTTCTTTTTCAGGTACTGGTCAATCATAATAATGATTATGGCAATCGCGGCGCCGATGCTCACCATATCCCAGGGCAAGCCTCCTCCAAAAATACCACTGGCCACACTTTGCATGAGGGTAGCCTGTGGTGCCGGCAGTGCTTCGGGCTGCTCGGCTGTAGGTGCACCTATACCATAACCCATGACCAGGTAATTGAGTACCGGCGCTATAGCCAATGCTCCGGCCGCCACCCCCACTCCCTGCATGATCTGTTGTTTGTAGGGTGTAGCACCCAGGATATGGCCTGCCTTGAGATCCTGCATATTATCTCCGGCAATGGCCGCTGCGCAGCAGACCACCGCACCTACCAGTATGGCAGCCGCAGCGCCACGGGCGGGGTCAGCATCTCCCATCAGGGCCAGCAGCAGCAGGGCTGAAGCCAGAATGGTAGCGATAGTCACTCCGGATATGGGATTGTTGGAACTGCCTACTAAACCTGCCATGTAGCCGGCTACGGCAGCAAAAAGAAAGCCGGCTACTATCATGATCACCGACATAACCACCGTGATAGAAACTTCCTGTATTTCTCTCAGGTAAATGATGAAAACAGGAACAATCATCACGCCTATAGCGATAATCACCCACTGCATGGGCGTATCCATTTCGGTACGCAGCTGCTGGGAAAAATTGGCACTGCCCTGGCGGAAGGCTGCTACGCCTGACTTAAAAGCAGTGCCCAATGAATTTCTGAGGCTGAGAAGGGCCCACAAGCCTCCTACTACCATCGCCCCCACCCCCAGGTAGCGGATTTGCGCGCCCCATACCATTTTGCCCATCTCGGCTGCACTGCCAGCACCTTCGGGAGGCCCGTAGGTTGCGATATAGGCAGGAATGGCAACGTACCAGCTGATGGCCCCTCCCAGGAAAACCAGGAAAGAGATATTCAGTCCTACAATGTAGCCTACTGCCACCAGTGCCGGCGAAAGGTTTAGACCGAAGTAGAGGTAAAGACGCTTACCAAGCAGGGCTGCCTGCTCAAAGAGGCCGTTCCAAAGGTTCAGTGCCGTATCGCTCAGTTTAAAAAGCCCTCCCAGCAGGCCACCCCAGACAAGAAACTTGACAGATTTGCCGCCATCTTCTCCTGTTTTGAGTACTTCAGAAGTAGCCAGGCCTTCCGGGAATTTCAGTTTTTCTTTGACAATCAGTGCCTGTCGCAGCGGTATGGTAAACAGTATGCCGAGGACGCCACCTGTCATGGCAATAAGGGTGGTTTCCCAGTAGTTAAATTCCTGCCAATAGCCCATAATGATGAGGGCAGGAATGGTGAAGATGACCCCGGCCGCCAGAGACTCGCCTGCCGATGCCGCAGTTTGTACCAGGTTGCTTTCCAGGATATTGGAATTCTTAAAAAGACGCAGTATCGCCATAGAGATAACGGCGGCAGGAATAGAGGCTGAGACGGTTAATCCGGCAAAAAGGCCAAAATAGGCATTGGCGGCAGAGAGGATCACCGACAGAGAGGCGCCCAGCAGGATGGCCTTCAGGGTCAGTTCGGGTAGTTTCTGCTCCGGTCCGATATAGGGCTTTTCTTCTTCCTGTTTACTTTCAAACAGAGGCTTTTCTTCTATCATACCGATAAGGTTAGGCTGCTGACAAACTTACCAATGTTTGTCATAAATAGCACGCCGCTTCAGCTTTTTGTATGATAGCAGCCTCTCGTTTACACCTTTTCTTTCATCTTTCTGACAAAACCTTTCAGCTTCTCATCACGGGGGTCGGGTTCATCGGGCTTTTCTTCCGGAGGATACCCCAGAAGGAAACCGTAGGGTTTGAGCGGCTCCACATTGTCGAAAATCACCTTGAGGGCTGCCACAATTGGAATAGCCAGGATCATCCCTATGGCACCCCAGATCATCCCACCTACAAAAAGAGCCATGATGACCACAAAGGGGTTCAGACTTACTTTGTTGCCTACTATATTGGGTGTAATAAAATTTCCCTCCAGGAACTGTATCACCCAGAACATGAGAGCCACCCCTATGGGATACCAGAGCGAATCCTTGGTAAGCAGGGCAAAAACAATTGGTAGTACCGAACCTATAAAAATTCCGATATAGGGAATGATGGTAAGCATCGCAGCCAGCACCCCAAAAAACATGGCATGCTCAATGCCGATCAGCATCAGGCCGGTGGTATTGAGTGCCGCCAGGATAAAAATCACGATAAAAAGCCCTAGTACGTAAGAACGTACTACCGAAGCCACCTTGTCAATGGTCTGCGACAGGCGGTCATGGTGCTGGTTACTGGTCACCTTGTACAGGAAGTCCATAAAGAAGCTGCGGTAGTAAAGCAGGAAAAAAAGCGAAATGGTGATCATCACAAAGGAGGTGAAAAATTCGGCCGTGGCAGAGAGGGTCGTTGAAAGTATGGATGTGCTGCTTTGAACAAATTCGTTGAGCGAATTTTTGAAATAAGCCACCTGCTCACTCTGCTCTACCCCAAACTGGGACTCCAGCCACTCATGCCCCTGGTCAATAAATCCCTGGAACTTGGCACCTATTTCGGAGAGGTCACGGGTGATGCTGCCTACCTGGTAAGAGATAAAATAAAACGTGAAAAAGAGCATCACAAAGATCAACACAATAGAAACAATAGCTGCCAGGCCTCGGGGAAACCTCCAGCGCTCCATGAGTTTGCTGAGCGGATGCAGGATAAAAGCCAGTACAATCGCAATCATCAGGGGAACCAACAGGGCTCGGGCTATGATCATCACGAAGACCAGCATGATCAGGCTCAGAAGGATGACAAAAAATCTGAGATAAGCGGGTAGTTTTAACATGTAGTTATGTGAAAAATATTTATATCCGTAAATTTTAAGGTAAAAAACTAATAATCAGCAAAATAAAAGTCATACACAAGTTACAAACTGAACCTACTGCAGCTAAAAATTGTAAATTCTTCGTTTTCTCTATAATCAGCTTAAACCTGCATAAGGGGTTTGATGTTACATTCAAAAAAATTACATAAGATCAGTGTTAGCTGATTTTTAATTTGTCGCCATCCTTACAAATTACGAGTTTGTGAGGATGTTTGATATATATATTTTGTTAGTATTACGTTAATTCACTTTATCAAGAAGTACTTTTATGGTGCATTCCAAAAAATATTTTCCTGTTTACCTCCTTCTTCCGCTTTTCTTCTTCCTGGCCTCCTGCGAAAAGGATGAGGTAGTAGAGCAAATTCCTGACGAGCAGGTTTTCACTGCAGAAGACAGCCTCAAAATGGCTGTTTTCCAGGTCATGGACGAGTGGTATCTCTGGAATGATGAAATTCCCGAGGTCAATGTAGATGAATACGAGACCGCCGATGCCCTCATGGATGCCATGATGAACAAGACCTATGACAAATGGTCTTACATAGAGAATGAAGAAGATTACGACGCCCTCTTTGATCGTGGTGAGTACAAAGGTTATGGTATCCGGATGGCTTTTGACGATAAAGGTCAGCTTAGGGTAGCTTTTGTATATAATGACTCTCCCTTTGGCCGGGCAGGCGTAGACAGGAGCTGGATCATTGACAAAATCAACGGTGCTTCGGTAAAAACTTTGGCAGAAAATGGCACGCTCAATGAAGTCCTGGCCGCTGAGAGCCATACCTTTGACCTCATTAAACCTGATGGCACTACGGCCACTCTCCCGATGAGCAAGAGTACTATTGGTATGAACACCGTTACCGAGGTAGAAGTCTTCCAACTGGAAGGTGCCAAAGTGGGTTATCTCTCTTTTGTTAGCTTCCTGGCTACTTCTGAAGCAGAGCTGGATGTCGCTTTTCAACAGTTTAAGGCAGAAAATATTGACGAGCTTATCGTGGACCTGCGCTACAATGGCGGGGGGCGTGTCAACATCGCCGAGATGATGGCCAGCAACATCATGGGTAATGGTGGTGTAGGACGTAATTTTCTCAAATACCGCCATAACGATGATAAATCTGCTGAGTATGACCAGACAGTGCCTTTCAACAGCGCCAAGATTCCTCTTGACCTTGATCGTTTGATCGTGATTACTTCCAGCGGCTCAGCCTCGGCCAGCGAACTACTGATCAACGGCCTGCTTCCTTTCGTAGATGTAGTGCTGATTGGCGATGATACTTACGGTAAGCCGGTTGGCAGCCGTCCTTTCAGATTTGGTGGCTATGCTATCAACCCTATCAGTTTCAAAGTGCTTAATGATATTGACGAAGGCGAGTATTTTGGCGGCCTGCAGGCAGATGCCTATGTGGTAGATGACCTGAGCCATAAACTAGGCGATCCTGAAGAAGCACGCCTGAAAGAAGCTCTGTACTTCATTGAAAATGGCAGCTTTACCGGACTCAACGCCCGAAGCAGCCAGCAGCTCAGAGAGCAGCAGATTGAGTTGGAGGGTATCCAGAGAGAAATCGGCGCCTACTAAATGGCAATGTGGTAAGAGTTAACCGAGAAAAGCTACAGAACGCCTGGTCAGAGATCAGGCGTTTTTTTATGGCGCCACCTGGCCTCCTACCGGCATCAGAAAACGGCTCTCATCCGGCCCTATATCATCTATGACTAGGTCATGGTAGGCGTTTCTGTACTTTTTATCACCAGGCTGCCCTTCATTCCACGCATAGCTATCCACGTGCAATGGCAGCAACAGGCCATTCACCCACTGCCAGTCCTGGTAGTGACGCGCGCTGAATTCGGTAGATTTTTCGCCGGTAAAGTAGGTCACGGTATACAGGAGCCATGCCATCTGATGCGTTTTGGGATCAAAGTAGACGATATATTCATCATCGGGCGCATCTCCCACCCCACTTTCGTATGAGATCTTCAGTGCCTCATAAGTCTTTTCATCAAGCTCTCTTCTGCCCAGGGGCTCGTAAATGATGCCCAGATCAGCAAAAACAAAGGGCATGCCTACGAAGTAAAAATGAAGGTTATGGTAAAACCTGGGGTCAGAAACCGGCTGCTGCCCATCGTCTGACTTGTACCACACCTCATTGCCGTCAAACCCGAGGGTATAATGATCAGCCGTAATGAGCACCTTACGCGTATCCAGGCTAATCAGTTGGTGATCTACTTTTTCATTATCCCTGAGCAGCTCATATTCCAGCCAGGCCATTTGCTGCCACTGTTCCAGTCCCCCGTGTGCCGCCAGAGCCAGCTGCAACACTTCAGGATAGCCAGCCGTAGACTCCTGCTCCTCCTGAGGCGGGCTTTCGGTGGTGACAGAGCATGAAAACAACAGGCCTGCCAGAAGGAGTAAGCTTAGCTGGAGTGGTCTTTTACGATATACCATTGGCCATCCATTTTTTTGAAGACTAAAGTGAAGTGACCGCCCAGATCATCCTGCTCTCTCTCCAGCTGCCATTTGCCTACCATGTGATAAGCTTCGGGAGAGAGCCTCTCCAGTGATATAATTTCAAAATCCAGCTTTCCCATGGCAGCCCGGTCAGGATAGTTCTTTTTATACCGCTCCAGTGTATTATCATACCCATAGGTAATGCCGTCTTTACCAATAAACATCAGCGAATCGGAGGGCCAGTAGCCTTCCATAAAACACTCAATATTTCCCTCGTTCCAGCATTTTTCCTGGCTTTCCATCATAAATAATAGCTGTTCACGTGCCCTGCTTTCATCAGAAGCCACTGAACTGCAGCCTGTCAAGCCCAGCATTAGCAGCAGGCCCGCCAGGATAAGATGATAATTTGCCGATAGATTCATAGAATAATGTTTCAGATAGCACAATCAAAAAAGGAAAATGCCGGGATCAAAACCTCGGCATTTTCCATAAATGCACTATTTTCAGATTTCTCAGGATTTGGCAGAAACCAGCTTCATTTTAATAGGATCCCAGAACACGATCTTATTCTCATAATGGCTGAGGTTGGATGCCAGGGCAGGACCGGCAGCACGCATGCCAAATTCAGCTCCCTGCACGGTTTCACCCCCATTGCGGATCACGCCGACCCAGTCGGCAAAATGATCAGTTCGCATATCGTAGCCACGGGGCGCTTCATACCTCATTTCAGCAGGAGGAATGATTTCTGCCTTTTGGTCACCGTAATTCTGCTTATAGCGCTTCTCAAATTCCTTTTTGGTTTCTTCTGTAAAGGTCTCGTAAGTATCCCAGCCACCATATCCCGGTGCTTTAGGTAGTTTTTTCTTTCGGATAGCGATAAAGTTGGGATTGAGTTCCATTTCACCTTCATCCCCTACCAGCCGGGTCATTTGTCCTCCTCCTGAGCCATCTACAAAATTAACACGCAGCGAAAGGTTGAAGGCAGGGTGTTTATCAGTTTCGGGATAGTCAAAGAGCCCGATCATGACATCGGAAACATCGCGTCCATCCTGCCAGTAACGCAGCCCACCGGTAGTGTAGATTCGTTCAGGGCCGAAAGAAGAAGTGATGGTGTGCAGCATGGTGAAGAGGTGAACGAACAAGTCGCCCGCCACACCGGTACCATAGTCCTGGTAATTACGCCAGCGGAAAAAACGAACCGGGTCAAAGGGCAGGCTGGAGGCATCTCCCTGGAACATCTGCCAGTCGCAGGTTTTGGGTGAGGCATCCGGCGGAATGGAATACTGCCAGGCGCCGAGTGCACTGAAGCGGTCGTAGTATACCTCGGCGAAGTTGAGCTTCCCGATTTCCCCTGCCTCGTAGAGCTCTTTGGCCTTCTGGAAAACGATGGAACTGCCGTACTGGCTACCGACCTGGAAGGGAACTTTCGTCTCTTTCTGTGCACGGATCACATTGGCGCCTTCCTCTATATGCTGCACCATGGGTTTTTCAAGATAAACCGCCTTTTTCTTCCTCATGGCTTCGGTGGCGATGATATCGTGCCAGTGGTCGGGCGTGGCGATGATGACGGCATCTACTTCCGGATTGTCCAGCACCTCCTGGTAGTTCATGGTAGTCTTGACATGGCTGCCAAAATCCGTTTTGGTTTTATCCAGGTGACCCTGGTAGCAATCGGCCACGTGTACCAGTTCTACACCCGGCTGGCCCAGGGCGGTGCGGGTATCGCCAAAACCCATAAGGCCCATGCCGATACAGGCCAGGTTGATGCGATCATTGGCTGGAATCGGGCTTCTTCTTTTGAGGATCTGCGGCCCGCTCCGTGCGAAGGCGGCGGGCGCGGCAGCCAGCGCGGCAGCAGTATTTCCCAGTTTTTTGATAAACTTTCTTCTTGAGCCTTGTGGCTTAAATGATTTCATAATAGGAATAGGTTGTGTCAGATAAATGTATGGCTAAAACTAAGAAAAAAGCTGAGATCAGGAAACCGGGAGGAGAAAGTTAGCTGATGACAAAAGATACCAGGTAAATTGGGTAGTGATTGCCAAAACTTTCGGCGGCAAAAATTTGTCAATTCAGCGGGAATGTCTAATTTTGCCTTCCCAATAGCCGAAAGGCAAAGGGCCCTTAGCTCAGTTGGTTAGAGCACCTGACTCATAATCAGGTGGTCGATGGTTCGAGCCCATCAGGGCCCACTCTTCTAAAGCACTGAAAAACAGTGAGTTACGTTCAAAATTAAAGCCTCCAAAATTGGGGGCTTTTTTTCATTTGATACACAATTTGCACACAAAGCCATTTATTTAGCGCTATTTTCCCAAAAATTGCACTTCTCTCACCCTGATTGTAGATTAAAATCTGTTCATTTCCTCTTCTACCATCAGCTTTCAGCTTTTTGTATCTGCTTAATCAATCTTAAATACCTCTTTGTAGGCTTACCAGCATAAGTCTTTTTTGAATACTTTTTGTAAAGCTTTTCTTAGATTTTATCAGCCCCTAAAAGCTTTTCAAAGTACCCTATCTGGCTCCTAGTATGCTTTGAATAGGTCTGTTTTTCGTACAGGCATCCAGTAAAAGCTTCTCTGTGTAAAAAATAGATCATTTACTACCGTTAAATTTGATGGATTTGCATCGCTTCCGCTAATGTCTTTGAGCAATACAGTTCCAGCCGTAGTGTCATCACTTTTTCATAATTCTCTTTCCGTGATTCCATCAGAGGCAGCAAAAAAAAGCGTATTGTTGAATTTGGTCATATCAGGGGCTATCATATCCTGGCCAGAAATAGTGCCTGGCCAGACATCTTTGACCAGTTCTTGTCCATAACAGGGTGATAGGCATTCTAGAAGACAAAGGGGATAAAAGGGAGGGTAATTGTAGGTCTCATGGCTATAGAGATTTGTTTTTAAAATCAAAAAGCCGAATGAAATGGACGCAGGAAAGCTTAAAAGCCAAAGTTGGGTAACTGAATTTGCTTCTTACACCGGGTAAGTGTTTTGTTTAAGATACGCACAAAAGTTCAAATAAGTAGTACCAGAATGAAAATGTTTTTTTACCCATTCGTGCACTTTGCCATCATTTTTTGCATCAGGAGAGGCATACGATTAAAATAAAACATAAAAGAAAAGCTTGTTTTTCAGCTTTTATTACGGTTTTTTTAGTCGCTCCTCTATTAGAAATGGCTGTAGGTTTGCTTTAAATCAAAAGTGCATTGTAACTATAAACTGAATAGATCATCCTGGGACATGGTGACGCTATGGAATTAATAGAACATAAAAAGTTTAAATAATAATTTAGAAATAAGGCTTCAGTAAACTTTTTTACAGGACGAAGCTTATACTGCCCCGCCTGATGAGGATTGAAACTCTGACACTATTTGAAAGCTGAGACTAAATCTCAGAATGCTAATCATTCCTGGCATCTTTGCCCAATGGCAGCATCAGGCTAAACCTTGAACCTGCTGTAAGCTCATAGAAAAATTAGCTCAGTTCCCCTTATGCACCTTTCTAAAACACACCCGACTGGTCATTTTCATGAAATCTAGCTGAAAAATCAGCAGTTTTCGCAATGATATCGTCTAGCTTCAAAATTACCTCATTGTGCGCTGAAATCAACTCCTGCACATCCAAGCCTGCTTCCATCTGTTTACGTAACTCGTACATCTGATGGTAAAAAGAATCCAGGCCTAACAAAATGAAGAGTGGTTTAACTTTATGCATAGCATCTTCCATTTTTTCAAGACTACGCTCTGCAAAGACAGAATCAAATTCAGTTCTAAAGCTCTTCAGAGAGGTCAGAGAGAGGGTCAGAAACTTTTGCTGTCTTTCATAGGAGCTATCGAAATTTTCTAAAGCAAGTTCAAAGTTAGGTGCATTCGGCTCAGAATCTTTCAGGCCGATCTCATTTCCTGGATCCATAGATGGGTTGAGGGGGGCTCTAGCCTGAATAAGTGAGAATATCGTACGGCTTAATTGATCAGGATCAAAAGGCTTGGTAACTACTGCATCAAAAACCTCCGACTCTTCCTTGTTATGAAGAATACCTACATCGGCTGTTAATGCAATGATGGGAATTTTAGCATAATGCTCGTCAAGCAGCCGAATGCGTTTAGATGTTTCTTTTCCATCAATGCCAGGCATGCGTATATCCATCAGTATAAGATCATATTGATTCTTTCGCACTTTTTCCAGTGCCTCCTCCCCACTAACGGCCTCATCAGCACTCTGCTGCCACCATTCCTGGAGATACTGTTGTACTACCATACGATTGATGGCCATATCTTCCACTAATAGAAGCCTGACATTTTTTAGTTCTAAGCCTGTACTTTTTTTGGATAGAACAGTCTTCTCAGCAATCATTTGTGTCTCATCCCCTAATGGTAACCGTAGTTTGAAATGAAAAACGGAACCCTTATTTTCTTCGCTTTGCACATGCAAGTCACTTCCCATTAAGTAAAGCAAAGATTTACTAATGCTCAGGCCCAGACCTGTTCCTCCAAAGAATCTCTGGGTCGTGCTATCCGCCTGTGAGAATTTGTCAAATATATAAACTAGCTTCTCCTTTGGAATGCCTATCCCGTTATCGCTTATGTTAAAATCAAGATCTGCTAATCTGTTATTAAACCCGTCTGCTTTTACCGTTACGCATATCTGGCCAGCCTGTGTAAATTTATTGGCATTGCTGATCAGGTTGTTGAGCACTTGTGCCAACTTATACGGATCACCCTGTAATACTTGAGGTACCTGATCATCTACTGAGAAAAGCAGGCTATTATCTTTCTCATCGGCTAAGGGCAGGTGTGCATGGTAGATGCTATCCAGCAGAGAATCCAATCTGAAAGGAATGGCTTCTAATTCTACTTTTCCAGCTTCTATTTTGCTAAAGTCCAGAATATTATCAATGAGTGTCTTTAAACTTTTGGATGAGAATAAAAGTGTATTGAGACGATTGAGTTGCTGTTTACTGGGATTGCTTTTCAGCAGCAAATGCGTTAAACCTATGATGGCATTGAGTGGCGTGCGTATCTCATGACTCATGGTAGCTAGGAAATCCTCCTTGGCGCGGCTTGCCCGTTCAGCTTGCGTTTTTGCTTCCTGCAAAGCGCGTTGTGTTTCTTTGATGGAGTGAATGTCAAAAAAAGTACATACGCCACGAATAATATTGCCGTGTTTATCAAGCAATGGGGCTGCGCTAACCGACAAAACAGATACTGAACCATCACCCTTACGGTATATCATTTCTTCCTGATGTACATGTTCACCATGTAATGCTCGTGCTAAAGGATACTCTTCAGGCCGGTAAGGGGTGCCATCCGGATGAATGGCGCCATACTTTGCATATCCGGAAGTATCCTCTGATTTTATAAACAAATGACCTAATATCTCAAGCGCTGCTTTATTCTGAAGGAGCATACGTCCTGAGGGTGCTTCAGATATAGTAACACCTGAAGGCATCTGCTCAATCATGCTTTTGAGTAACTCTTCACTCTGATGAAGTTCATCTTCTCTTTGCTTCCTTTCAGCGATCTCTTTTTCCCAGGCCTCTTGTGTTAAAACCTTCTCAGTGACATCGTAAGAAAAACTTATAACTCCCAGCACGTTTCCATAATCATCACGCCAGGGACTAAATTGCATATCAAAATAGTGGGTCTCAAACTCTTCCGAGTAACCCTCCTTTCTTAACTGAGTCGGTACACTGTAGAGGGTGATGCTTTTACCACTTCTGAATACCTCGTCAAAGTTTTTCAGGATTTGATGTCCCTCGAGTTCAGGTACAGCCTCAAGTAGAGATAAGCCAATTGTATCTCGTTTCCCTATATATTGATCAGAGGACTGATTAGAAAAGACAAAGACATGATCTTTACCTTCGTGTACAGAAATCATGGCTGGCGCCTGTCGGAGTAAAGAAAAGATTTTATCTTTTTCTAAAAGCACTGGGCGCACATCAGACCAGGCATTTATTTGCTCATTATCTGTTTTGAGCTGAGGGTTTGTATCCCTTGCCGTAAAGGCTGATCCTCCTGCATAGTTGATACTCAGGCAGGCGCCAAATTGACCATCCTTCAACTTTAAGGGAGACAAACGACACTGATACTTATTTTGATCATTAAGAATAATCTCGCGCTCTAAGTTTTTGTGTGATGACAACACTTCCTCAGTATCTGCAAATAGCGTTGGGTAGTGCTCATTTTTTAATATACGGCAAAGTTCCTGAGCGTCAGAAATGAAAAGGCGTTGAAGAAGCCCCTTCAGGGCATCAGAGGAATAGATAATTTCTGTATTTCTACCCAGAATAAGTAGGGGGGAGCCAGTGGCATGTATTAGGGCTTCCTGATCATTTGTGAGCATTTAGGTTATCTGTGTTTTTTTCTACCATTATCAACTTTAATGCCTTAACATGGAAAAGGTGACTGGCTGGCTTAACAAGAATTATTCATCCAATGATAATAAAACCCTTACTATTCATGAAGAGGATGTATTGTATTAAATGATAATGAAGGGGTTTTTAAACATGTAGTCAGCGATACGCTGATTGATGTATTCAATTTCTTTGTTTATCAATAATTATTCTTTCTATAAAAAAATCCCCAAGCTGTTGCCAGATAGAGGATCAGTAAAACTCAAGAGATTGATTCAGTCTTCTATGTCAAAATAAATATCTCTTAGTGGAGCGTTGGCGGCAATAGATTTGAACGCCAAAACAGCTTCTTCCCCAACTACTCATTCCATTTGCCAGGAGTGCTCTTGGTTACCCCTGTGAAATACCTGTATGTCTTCTCTGTCCTGGGAAACGAGCAAATATTCCCGCAAACTCTCTATTTGAGAATAATACCAGAATTTTTCCTAAGCATCATAGTTACCTGTGGATGCTGAGGGGACCTCTATGATCAAAATAGGGTTAGTATATGCACTTGAAACGCAATCTGATCTCTTTTTTTGCCACAAAACACACTCACATCTGGGTAAAGTATCTTATTAACTGATGTTACGCATGAAGTACATGTTCCCAGTTAAATTTGCGGACAAAAAATATCCCTGCTCAATTAAAGGCTGAGCTACATGCTGTCCCTGATCTGACAGATAGCCCCCCCTGCTTTGATATACACCCTTATCAAAGTTGATGAAACTACTCACTAAACCACAATTCCCTTCAAATCAACAGGATTTTTTAATAACAGCCTGCTTATTAAGGAGTTAAATAAGTGAATGGCGTGCCGACAGGCTTTAACATTTTTTTAGAACCAGAGAGGCACGATTTTATCTTAGAAATTTTTTTAATTATGGAAAAGTACAATATCACACCCGATCAGAAAGAAAAAATACGTTCACTGGATGACAGCAAGCTGGAGAAATTTTACCAGCAGACTGGTGATATCATAAACGCCGCACAGGATGATAATCACGATAAGGTGAATCAGTTGGAAAAAACATTTGAATTAGAGCATCTGGTAGACAGAAACGACTCCTATACGGATGCAGACTATATCAATTCCTTCAGAACAGAAGCTTACAGTGAATTGCAGAGAAGAAGAGAGAACAGCTGA
>JBKHDR010000077.1:0-21415 GCA_046541235.1 Cyclobacteriaceae bacterium
CCGGTTTATAGGCAAGTAGTTCGTTAGTTAGCCGGATACCAGCTGGCTAACCTGACTTCAATTTCTTCATTGCCTGCCTCTACCAGTCTCTTAAACTCTTCTACATCGCTGAATTTACCGCCTCCACCACGGTAGTGAAAGGGATAGACGATAGCTGGTTTGAAGTCAAGTACTGCATCAGCTGCCTGCTGTACATCCATTGTATAAGGCAGGTTCATACAGACGAAAGCCACATCAATATTTTTGAGCTTCCGCATCTCCGGAATATCTTCCGTATCTCCTGAGATATAAATTCTCTTTCCGCCCAAAGTCAGCACGTAGCCATTGCCCCGGCCCTTAGGGTGGCGGGAATCTTCTGTTTCGGGCAGGTTGTACATGGGAATGGCTTCCACTTTGACCGCCTGCCAGCTGGTCTGTTTGCCGTTGCCCAGGCTGCTGGCTTTCTGGAAGTTCAGATCCTCCACCTGTTCAACGACTGCCTGAGGTGCAATCAGTTCAGCCCCGGAAAGATCCAGCGCCGCCAGGGTTTCCCGGTGCAGATGATCCCCGTGGATATCGGTGATCAGTACCAGATCAGGTGCGCCATAGGCAGTGTACATTTCCCCGCCTCCGTAGGGGTCAACAAAAATGGTTTTGCCGTCCCACTCCAGCACCATGCTGCTATGCAGCACCGGGTGAATGGTGATATCTCCTTTTTTGGCCGGGACCTGGTCAGCCTGTGCCAGGATAGGCTGGCTTAGCAGCAGGAGAGCAATTATCAAAAGCTGTTTCATAGATGGTATTCGTTGAAGTTGAGGGTAAGGTAGCTATTTTTCTTCTGCATAAACCAAGCAGTCAGATTTTGGTTTACGAAGTCTTAAAATGACACCCGCATATAGTTCACCGCAACACAGCTGCAACTTCTTAAGCTTATTCTCCTTGTTTTTCTTCTGACAGCTCATCTTTCTGAACGGTAGCTATTGACTTTCGCGCTCAAAAAGTTCTACCTTAAGCATCTGACTGACCATCGCTCTTTTTATTTCTACACAACATGCAAGACAACCAAAGAAGAAAGTTCATCAAACAGATGGGTGCAGCCGCTTCTGCCCTGATCGTAGCACCTACCATCATTCCCGCTTCTGCACTGGGCAAAAATGGCCATATTGCTCCCTCAGATCGTATTAACCTGGCATTCATCGGGGCTGGCAACCAGGCTGGCAACGATGCCCGGGGCTTCCTGGAGGACGAAAGAGTACAAATCACGGCCATCTGTGATGTGAATAAAAAAAGCAAAGGTTACTGGGACGGCAAAGTGGCCGGCCGGGAATACATCATGAAAATGGTGGACAAAGCTTATTCTAAAAATCATGGAAGAAAATACCAATCCACCCAAGGCTACACCGACTTCCGGGAAGTGCTTGAGCTGAAAGATGTAGATGCGGTAGAGATCGTGACACCCGACCACTGGCATGCTATCCCTGTGCTGATGGCGGCGGCCGCAAAAAAAGATATTTACTGCCAGAAGCCTCTTGCCCTGACCGTAGCCGAAGGACGCGCTATGAGCAATGCGGTCAAAAAGCACAAGGTAGTCTTCCAGACCGGCAGCCAGCAGCGTTCCAACGAGCACTTTCGCCGTATCTGTGAGCTGGTCAGGAACGAAAAAATCGGCAAGCTGCAGTCGGTGGAATGCCACCTGCCGGGAGGCACGCCTGATTTTGGTAAAACCGGCGATAAGACCCAAACCACCAAAGTCCCCCGGGGTTTTGACTACGATATGTGGCTGGGCCCTGCTCCAGAGGCTCCTTACTGCCCGGCACGTACGCATGTTAATTTTCGCTGGATAATGGATTATTCAGGCGGTATGGTCACTGACTGGGGCGGTCACCATCCGGACATTGCCCAGTGGGGTATGGATACCGAGTATACCGGTCCGGTAAAGATAAGAAATGCTAAAGCCAAGTGGGCTCAGCACCCGGTCTGGAATACGGCTACGGAATTTTACTTTGAATGTGAATATGCCAATGGCCTGGTGCTGACCATCAGCAGTGAGCCCGGCCCGGGCGTAAAATTCAATGGAAGCGAGGGCAGCGTATGGGCCAGCCGCCGGGAGCACGATGCTGACCCTAAAAGTCTGCTCGATGCGCAGACCGGAGAGGATGAGACGCATCTTTACCGCAGCGATAACCACTACCGCAACTTTATTGACTGTGTGATCTCAAGAAAGGAACCCATCGCACCCTGCGAGGTGGCACATCGCTCTATCACCCTGGCTCACCTGGGCAATATCGCGATGCGGCTGAATCAGGACCTGGACTGGGACCCGCTCAATGAGCGAGTGACTAACAGCGAAGAAGCCAACAAGATGCTTGCCCGCCCCATGCGCGCCCCCTGGGATAAGATTTACCAGCAGTACGTCGTGTGATAAGTGGCAATTCAGATGCCGTCTCCCATCTTCCGCATCGCAAATGCGGATCTCCATAGTCCTCGTTTGGAACGCGGCATGCAATGCGAGGACTATGGAGAGAAGCGTCTCTGACGCGGCTTAATCTTTATCCAGCATATACTCTGTAAAGATATAGTGCAGGTCGTCATAGACTCCCCAGCCCAAGCCGAAGACCTTATTCATCAACTCCTCACAATAAGGCTGATACTCATCCACCAGCTTTTCCTTTCTGATCAGCTTGCAGGCATCTTCATAAGAGGAAGCTAGTGAATTGTAAAAAGGCTCATCTATATCGCCATAGGCGAGAGTAAAATCTATCATCATTTCGCATCGGTAAAGCAAAAGGTCAATCACATCTTTTTTGAAGATTGAAATGCGCCTAAATTCGCTGATATATCGTTTGCTGACAGCATTCCTGGCTTTGCCAAAACCACGGGAAGGAAAATATTCCTTTTTAATTTTTGCCTTTACCTCCTCCACTTGGGCATTGGTATCGCCGCTCAGTTCCAGTTCGTAATACTGCTTTACAGAAGGAAGCCTGCTGTATAGTTTTTTGATTTCTGCCTGCAAAGCTTTTTTATCCAGGCTTTCCAGGTATTTGTTCAGCTCTCTTTTGGCAGATTTAGCCATATCAACAGGACAATTTCTTCATCTCTTACAAAAAATTTTTTACTATCTACTTTAATGCTTCCAGCACAAAGATCACTGAAGCAGGTCGCTGGGTCTGGGGATGCTCCGGTTCTTCCATTCTTTTGATGCACAGCCCGCAGCTAGTAAACAAGGTTTTCCAGTCGGGCATACTGCGGTGGTACCAGGGATAGGCATCGCTGAAAGTTCCAGGCAAACCTTCCCACACATTAGGCTTCCAGTGGCTGGGTTCAAAGGCATGTATAGCATCTGGATGCAGGCTCTGTATGATGATCAGCCCCTGCTTAGTAAGATGGGCTTTCAGACTCTGCAAGAGTGCAGGGGTGCTGTCTTTGTCAAAAAGCGAAAAATTGAGCAGTATGGCATCAAAGGGACTATCCTCTATTGAGGCCCCGGCGATGATACCGCCATAGCTCAGGCACTGGTAGCTGCCGCCCCCTTTGGCAATGGCCAGTTGGATCATTGACTTGCTGCCATCTATCCCGTGACAGGGCAGCCCCAGGGCTTCCATGCGCCTGACCAGCCAGCCTTCGCCGCATCCCAGGTCCAGCAGTTTGCTTATAGGTAAAGAAGCGAGCACTCGGATGATGGCATCATTGGTCACCAGGCGACGGCTTTCAATTCTATTTTCTTCAATGAGCTGCATCCAGCCCTGCGCATTCTTATCCCAGCTGCGAAGGATGTCGGATTCGGTCGGTAGTTTCATGATCAGTAAAGGAGTAGTAGTTAGTAAGCTTTGGCAAAGTTAAGACACGAATGTTGATGGGAAGGCTTATTGACTGAAAAATACTCAGAATATATGGGGCTTGCAAAAGCTTAGTACTTTTCTAAAATTGGGGAGATGAAAAAAATGTATCCCGCTCTGTATGCTGCTTTTGATCCTTATCCCTCACCCAAAGGTTCGGCTACCCACATCCGGTATTTTTCCTCTGCCCTGTTTGAGCAGTTTGGCGGAGGCATTCTCTACAGCCTGGGGCCGGCTGATGAACCATCTACTTTTACGGAAGGTAGTGTCAGGCATGAACGTTTTAAGCAGCCGGTAAGAAATTACCTGCACCGGGCAGAAGCCTACAGCAGTCGCCTGCAACAGCTTTTGGCAGAGCAGAAGGAGCTGGAAATCGTTCATTTTCGCGATATCTGGAGCGGCCTGCCCCTGCTGGCAGGCGATCCCAGGTATGTAAAAGTATTTGAAGTGAACGGACTGCCTTCGGTAGAACTTCCTTACCGTTATGCACAACTTCCGGAGTCTACCCTGACTAAACTCTATCAGCTGGAGCAGGATTGCCTGGAGCGAGCAGACCATATTGTGGTACCTTCGGCTACCATACAGTCCTATCTTATGGGCAGGAATATCCCTGCCGGGAAAATCACGCTGATCCCTAACGGTGCCCTTATCCCTCCGGCCTATGAGCGGCCGGCTGATGCACCTGAGCAGTACCTGATCTACTTCGGGGCGCTGCAGCCCTGGCAGGGAATGGACGTACTGCTCAAAGCTTTGCCTTACCTGCAGGACTTTGACGAACTGAAGCTGATGATCTGCGCGGCTCATCAACGCCATTTTGTGAAACCTTACCGCAAGCTGGCAGAAAAGCTGGGCGTAGCTGATCGGATTATCTGGAAGTTCCGGCTGCCCCAGGAAAAGCTCTGGGCCTATGTGCAGCATGCAAGGCTGTCGCTGGCACCGCTCAAGGAAGGGCCTCGCAACCTGGATCAGGGCTGCTGCCCGCTCAAAATACTGGAATCTATGGCCTGTGGCACAACGGTAGTGGCCTCCGACCTGCCGGTAGTGCGTGAACTACTCTGCGAAGGCGAAGATGCCCGGCTGGTAAAAGCTGAACGCCCGGCCGAACTGGCACGTGCCGTACGTATACTGCTGGACTATCCTGAAGAAAATGCTAAATTGGCTCACAGGGCTAAAATTAAAGTAGCTGCACAGTTTAGCTGGCAAAAGCAGCAGCAAATTCTGACTCAATTGTACCAATCACTCATCAACAACCAAAAACGTCATGTTCAAAAACTCAAGAAAAGCCTATCAGATGTATCGCAAGCTGACCGATGAAGAGAAGGCCATTCTGGAAACCAAAAAGGTCAGTGGTAAGCATAGCATACGGGAATGGAACCGTAAGCTCAGTCATATTGCGGTCATGGATGCCTACGCCGATAAAGCCCGCAATGGCCTGACGGGTATCATTTTCCTTTCGCTTTTTCTCACCATATTTGTGTCTTTGTTCACGCTGGGAGCTTCTATCCTTTTTCTCACCGTCTTTGTCATAGTATTGGGACTTTCATTTTTTGGAACTGCCCTGTTCTTTTACCTGAAATTCAAAAAAATTGATACAGGTAATCAGCTCCGCCACTTTATCATTCCCACTTTAAAATTTTTGAATAGGAAAGTGCGTAAGAGCCATAAAGTTGAACTAAATATTGATCTGGCTTTGCCCAACGATGAGCAGTACAAAATAGATCAACAGATTGATAAGTCTCCTGCCGACATGCGGTTCAGAAAGGTAACCAGTAATTACTACCTGATTCCCTGGATGCAGGCTAAAATCCCCCTGGCAGACGGATCGCTGCTCACCTGGGAAAATGAAGACCTGATAAGAGAAAGAAAAGTGGTAAAGCGACGGAAAAATAAGAGAAAAACAAAGTATAAAATCAAGCACCAGGTCAAGGTAAAAATAATGCTGCCTAAAAGCAGGTACCAGTTACTTGAAGACCGACAGGAGGATAGCCATCAAAGAGCTATACAGATAGATGAAGTCTCCCGCTATTACCTCATCAGCATAAAAGGAAAGCAGCAGACCACGCGCAACCCCCAGTTTCATGGCGACGAATTCAAAAGTATGAACCCTAAATATTTCACTTCCCTGCTCATCAAAGCTTATGCGCAGGTAGAACCTATTAAATCCCAGACAGTATGAGTACCGATGATATTTTCCCGGAGGAAGAACCCAGAGACCCATCCGAACGCGTAAGAAAAAGAGGCGCCGGGGGCAGGCTTTTCTCTGAAGATGACTATGATGCTTTTGACGATGAAAACCTGCTGGAATTTGACGAAGACGAAGAAGCCCTGATCTACCTGGATAGCTAATGAAAGGGCGCGCGTCCGGCCACCAGGCACGGCCTGATGCGTGCGATCGGAAGATCAGGCAAGCAGACCCAACTTTATATGAACCTCAGACTACTCTGGCTAACTGAAAATTACTTTCCCAACCGTGGAGGGATGGCTCAGTCCTGCGACCGTATCGTACACCAGCTGCGGCAGCAGGGAGTCAATATAGATGTTATCCATTTTTCGACCAGGAAAAAGCCTTACCACTGGCAAAAGCAGGCACAGGGACGTTACCTGGCCTGTCCTTTTGAAGAAGACAGTGCGCATACCTTAAACCGCCTGTGGCAGTTTTTGCAGGACGAGCAGACTGTTTACACTCACTTCGTGGCTTTTGGAGGCAACCTGCCGGTAATGGCAGCCTCAGTCCTGCCTGCCTGCCTGCAATTGCCGCTGGTGAGCCTGTTCAGAGGGAATGACCTGGATGCGGCACTTTTCTCTGCCAGGCGACAGCCTGTATTGTTAAAGGTCCTTCAGCAGTCGGCGGCCGTCGCTACCGTGAGCCGTGATAAAGTCGCGAAAATAAGAAGCCTTTGTCCGGAAGCGAAAGTATTCTATACTCCTAATGGGATAGATACCCGGCAATGGCAGCTGAGCCCGAGCGATCGGGAAAAAGCAGCCGGGTGGAAACGTGAAAATGCCGATGGCCGTAAGGTCATCGGCTTATTCGGCCATCTTAAAGCCAAGAAGGGCGTGCCTTTTTTCCTGGAAGCACTGCAGAGGAGCGGGATATCTTCCCGGGTACACCTACTGATGGTAGGACATGTAGGCGAAAGCCTGCAGGATATGCTGAACAACCAACCTCAGCTTAGCTACAGCTGCCTGCCTTTTATGGACCGCTACGAACTACTGGGCTATTACCCGGCCTGTGATGCCATCGCGATCCCTTCCTTTTACGATGGGATGCCTAATGTAATGCTGGAAGCAGGCGCCTTGGGAATACCCCTGATTGCCGCGCAGGTAGACGGAATGAAGGACCTGCTGGCGGATGAACCGGAAGAATTCGGCTGGCTCTTCAAAGCAGCTAAGCTGCCCGATGCTGCCGATTGCCTGAAATCATGGTCACTGGCCAGCCCGCAGGAGATAAGCCGAAGAGCTGAAAACTGCCGGCAGCGTATCCTGGAGCATTACCATCAGGAGAAGGAAGCCGCCAATTACCTGGAGATTCTGATCAAAACCCTGCGCCCTCTGTGAAGCTCTACTATGCTGTAGGGGGAGGCTTGGGCCATCTCAGCCGGGCCATTGCTTTCATCCATAGCCATCCCCTGCTCTCGCCGGAAAATACGGTAGTGATGGTAGCTGAGCGGGAGATGTATACACTACAGAAAACCAGTTTTGCCAGTAAGGAGTGGGCTGCTATGCCAACTGCCATGATACCCACTGCCTTGTTTGAAGAAACCGGCCGGCTCAGCGAATGGCTTCAAAGCTGGCTGAGGCAGCACCAGCCTAACGATGTATTTCTGGATACATTTCCTGCCGGTATCGCCGGCGAGTGGAATCATATCCCTGTGTCGTCCTGCCGATTCCACTACACAGGCCGTTACCTTAACTGGCCAGCTTACCGTTTTTCAGCTAAGCTTATGTTTGAAACAGCCTACAGGGTAGAGGAATGGCATAGCGGTCAGGAGACTTTTCTGCAGCAGCACGCTCGGGAGTGCGCAGACTTAGACCTCAGCTATCCTCCTGCCGCTCTCAATACCAATGTAAGGGAACAGGTCTGTAATTACCGGCAGGGGTCAAATGAAGTATGGGCGATCATTCATTCTGAACCTGCAGAAGAAGTGGAAGCTTTGCTCAGTTATGCCCGGGATATGGCGGTTCAGGAAGCGAAATCACCACGCTTCCTGCTATGCAGCAGCCTGCCTTTCCCCGAAGAGGAGGATGTATTACCGCTGCAGCTGTTCCCGGCATACGGCCTTTTCCCTCACGTTGACCGGATCATCACGGCCTGTGGCTTCAACCTCATGCAGCAGGCAGCACCCTTCAGAAACAAACATATTTGTATGCCCTTTCCACGACGCTATGATGATCAGTTTGCCCGGTTTAAAAAATGGAAAGCTAAAAACCTGCTGCCGCTACCGTAGAATCGGCAGCAAAGGTGCTCCAGAAAGCAGGACTGTCATCTCCAAGTTGCTGCTTCCATTCCAGCAGCACCTCCCTGAGCCGCTGCAGTTCAGACTGGTACTCAGCTTCTTCGGCCAGGTTGGTCATTTCCAGCGGGTCATTCTGCAGGTCAAACAGTTGCGTATGACGCTGACCTTCTACTGCATACTCAATCAGTTTAAAACGCTGGTCCCGCACCGCTCGCTGAAAATCCATGTAGGCAAAGTAAAGATCGGGACGGGTGAGCAGGCCGGGATCTTCCATAGCCTGCAACAGGCTGATCCCTTCTGCCTGTACAGGGGCTGGTAAGCCCGTAAGTTCGCAGAGCGTAGGATAAAGGTCATGAAGATACGCAAAGGCTTCTCTCCGCTGCCCGGCAGGGATGCCCGGTCCGCAGAAAACCAGCGGCACATTGACACTGTGTTCATAGACATTCTGCTTTCCCAGGAGGCCATGCTGCCCTACGGCCAGTCCATTGTCACCGGCAAAAACGATGATGGTGTTCTCTGACAGCCCTCGCTCATGCAGCGTCTGAAGGATACGCCCGATCTGCGCATCCAGGTGGGTGATCATGGCATAGTAGTCAGCTAGGTGCGACTGTACGATCTCGGGCGTACGGGGAAAGGGCGCCAGCATCTCATCCCTGATCTTCAGCTCGCCATTGTCAAAGGGATGCTCCGGCAGAAAGTTGGCCGGTACACTCACACGTTCATCGGGATACCTACCATCAAAACTTTCGGGCATCTCCCGTGGGTCATGGGGCGTCTGGAAGGAGACATACATCAGAAAGGAATCTGCCGGTGTCAGCTTCTGGAGGAAAGAAATAGCCTCATCAGCATATAGCTCACTGGAATGCTTCTGGGTATAGTTATACTCAGCCTCCTCAGGATAGAGGCCGGTACTGTCAAAATCATAGATCGGGATATCATAATGGCTGCTCATACCACCAAACATGACTTTACCTCCATGGGAGAATCCCCTGGCGAATACCTCTTTGCCATTGTGCTGCTTGCCGGTGCCAAAAGTTAGGTAACCGGCTTTTCTGAAAGTTTCGGGGAAAGTCTCTACAGAGTCCGGGATATGAAACTGCCATCTTCCCTGCTTAGGGATGCGGTAAAGGGTTTTGCCAGTCATCAGCATGGCGCGGCTGGGTGCACAGACCGCCGGACTGCTGCCTCCCATGATGTAGGCCTGGGTAAAGGAAGTACCCTCCCGCACCAGCGAATCCAGCCAGGGCGTCTGTACCTCTTCATTGCCCAGCGCGTGAATCGTACCGGCTCGCTGGTCATCGGCAAAAATAAAAAGAATATTGGGAGCCCGCTTCACTTCAGGCTCGCAGGACAGACAGAAGAGACTCATCAGGCACACACAGGGTAGCAGGAAACGCATCATGGGCAGGTTTAGGTTGTTTATTTCATATTTAAAATAAAAAGAAAAGCCGAACTTCAAAAGTCCGGCTTAGCAAGGAGATGGGTTTAAGTTCTAAATCACCTTATCCACTCATTCACAATTTGCCATCTCTCAATTTTTAATTTTCAATCAGTTAATCTCAGGCGTATCCAGTTCGGCCAGGGAAGAATTGATCTCATCCTGGGTCAGTTCATGTTCTACCAGCTTGCCGGAGAGATAATTCTCATAAGCGGCCATGTCAAAGTTGCCATGTCCGCAGAGATTGAAGAGGATGGTTCTGGATTTACCTTCCTTTTTAGCCTCCTCTGCTTCGGCAATCACCGTGGCAATGGCATGATTGGCTTCCGGTGCCGGGATGATGCCTTCGGCCTGGGCAAATTTGATTCCCGCTTCAAAGCACTCCAGCTGATGATGAGAACGGGCCTCAATGAGCTTATCCTTCAGCAGTTGACTTACCATGACACCCGCCCCGTGGTAGCGCAGCCCACCGGCATGGATAGGCGCAGGCACAAAGTTATGTCCCAGCGTAAACATAGGCAGCAGGGGTGTCATGCCTACTGTGTCGCCAAAATCGTAGCGGAATACACCTTTGGTCAGCTTAGGGCAGGAGGCTGGCTCACTGGCTACGCAGCGGATATTTTTGCCTTCTTCAAAATTGAGTCGCAGGAAGGGGAAGGCAATACCGGCAAAGTTAGACCCGCCGCCAAAAGGTGCCACTACCACATCGGGCATATCGCCCGCTTTCTCCATCTGCTTCAGGGCTTCCTGCCCGATCACCGTCTGGTGCATCAGCACATGGTTGAGCACGCTTCCCAACGAGTATTTGGTCTGTTCATCCATAGCAGCACGTTCCACGGCTTCGGAGATGGCGATGCCCAGGCTACCTGGGGAGTCAGGATTTTTGGCCAGAATTTTTTTGCCGGCTTCCGTAAACTCTGAAGGTGAGGCAATTACGTTGGCGCCCCAGGTGTTCATCATCAGCTTGCGGTAGGGCTTCTGGTTGTAGCTGATCTTCACCATATACACTTCGCACTCTATGCCGAAGTGGCGACAGGCAAAACTGAGTGCACTACCCCACTGCCCGGCTCCGGTCTCGGTAGTGATGCGCTTTACGCCCTCCTGCTTATTGTAGTAGGCCTGGGCGATAGCGGTATTAGGCTTATGCGAGCCGGAAGGGCTGACACCTTCGTACTTGTAATAAATCTTGGCCGGGGTATCCAGCATTTTTTCCAGGCTGCGGGCGCGGTAGAGGGGCGTAGGCCGCCAGAGGGTGTAGAGGTTCCTTACCTCGTCGGGGATCTCAATCCATTTATCGGTGCTTACTTCCTGCTTGATAAGCTCCATGGGAAAAAGAGGCGCCAGGGCTTCCGGGCCGATGGGCTCACGGGTAGCAGGATTGAGGGGAGGCAGAGGTTTGTTGGGCATGTCAGCAGCGATGTTGTACCAATGCTCCGGCATTTCACGCTCCTCCAGCGTGATCTTTCTGTTTTCTAGCATGATTTGTTAGGTTAAATAAAGATATGGGTCGCCTTATTTGTTTAAAATAGGCTTCAAATTAAGCATTTTGTCTTTGCGAAACCTAATTCTGTGTTGTCAAAGCTATTTTGGACTATGCCTGGCAGTACAATACGTGCCAAATTCGCCATATCACAAATCCTGACGTATATTTGCATATAGCTGCCTAACTCTGAGTACAATGTTTAGTTGCTGAATAAACAGTCAGCATACATGAAATGCTTTTTCAGATCAGGTAGCAAAAGAGCACATACCTCTTCTCCTGAATGTCCCTGGCTCAACACAGGAAACAGTAAAATCAATGAATGATCGGCTTCAAAACCTTTTACCCTTTTGTTTCCTTCATTGAATCGTAGGATTGACCTTATTTTATGAAATTTTTAAAGAAGCAGATACAGTGGCTTAAAAATACCATCGCCATCAAGATCATCAACGACATAGTGGTTGGTTTTCAGAGGGACAACCCTATGCTTTACGGAGCTTCCATTGCTTTTTACATGATCTTTTCTATGCCTGCCCTGCTCATCTTCGCTGTCTTTGTGGCAGGAATAATTTTTGAGCAGCAGGCGGTAGAAGGGCAACTTTTCTTCCTGATAGAAGACTTTGTGGGGGCAGAAAGTGCCGAACAGATTCAGAGGATCATCCGTAATGCAGCCTTAGACGAGGCGGGACCGGTGGCCAAAATCATAGGTATAGGTACCCTTACTTTTAGTGCCACTACCGTGTTTGTCAATGTACAACTGGCTCTCAATGAAGTATTTGGCGTACGAGCCAAGCCAGAGAAAGGCTGGCTCAAGCTGGTTTTTGACAGGCTGTTTTCTTTTGTGCTGGTCATCACACTAGGTGTGTTACTGCTGGCATCTATCCTGGTAGACACCCTGCTCGATAGGTTCAGTTCTATCCTTGAGCTTATTTTCTCAGAGTATACTATCTACCTGATACAGTTGGCCAGTACAGCTACTTACATTGCCATCGTCACTATCGTCTTTGCCCTGGTCTTCAAACTGCTGCCCGATGCCAGGGTCCGCTGGCGTGATGTATGGGTGGGCTCCATCGTCACTACCATTCTTTTTGTTATTGGTAAGGAACTCATTGGCATCTACCTGGGTGCCAGTTCTTTTTCTTCAACCTACGGGGCAGCCGGCTCGCTGGTCATTATTCTGATCTGGATTTACTATTCGGCGGTGATCTTTTTGATTGGTGCAGAATTTACCAAAGCTTATTCGGAGCGGGTAGGCACACAGATACAGCCCAAAAAAAATGCAGTCAGGGTAGTTAGACAGGAAGTAGAAAAAGAAGTAGAACAGCCCCTGGAAAGTGATTAGGGGAATTTTTCAGCTCTAAAAATATATATACCACCCCGGCAACTTTTTCTGAAAAAGAGGTGTATATTTATTGAATTATTCCAACATTATGATACAAAGTATCTTATCGTACGTGGTACTCGCTCTTTTTCTGGGTGGCTCCCTGTACTTCCTGGGTCTGATGTTTTACATACTCTTTAAAGGCTCAAAAACCAAGGTAAAGCCCTTGAGCCCTGACGACAGCAAACATCCCCGACTGCCGCATGCAGCCTGAAAGGAACCGAAAATGAAAAATAAACGAAAGCGACAAAAAAATTGTCGCTTTTGCTGTTTTATAGCCTCTTAAGCACCTTCCCTTCCGCTCTTTTGTTACCTTTACGTCATCATTCATTTAAACAAAAAAACATGTACATAGGACTGCTTCATTCGCATTCCGCGCTTCGTTATGTAGTGCTGATCTTGCTGATCATCGCCGGTCTCAGGGCACTGTCAGGCTGGCTGGGCAAGAGTGATTTTAAATCTTCTGACAAAAAGCTGTATCTCATCACGCTGATCTTCACACACATACAGCTGACTATAGGGCTGGTGCTGTATTTTGTGAGCCCCATCGTAGACCAGGCTTATCGCGACTTTGGCGCCGCCATGAAGGACCAGGTTCTCAGGTTTTGGGCTGTAGAACATTTTACCGTGATGCTGTTGGCCATTATCCTCATTACCATTGGCTACTCTTCTTCCAAAAAAGTGGACAAGCCTGTCACCAAACATAAGCGTATTGCTATTTTCTACCTGATCGGGCTGGTGCTGATCCTGATTTCCATCCCCTGGCCCTTCAGTAATGTAGCGCGGCCCTGGTTTTAAGCACCAAGCACTTACCAAATAACAGAGCCCTTGTCAATGACGAGGGCTTTTTGTTTTAAACATCCAGAGGATACGACCGCAGAGAATGAGCTGATCCGGCTCAGGCACTTACACACAGCTTTTTGCGAATAAAAGCCTGAAAACTTTCCAGTTGCTGGCTACTCTCCAGATCTCTCAGGGGTAATTTTCTGGTACCTCTTTTTCCTGCGCTGATTTTCATCACCATACCGCTCCTCAGTGAGGCATACAAACAATAGCCTCCCAACATCAGCGGAATGAATGGCAGAATGATAGTTTCAATAAAAATTAGAAAAATACTACCTGATAATATCGTTATCATAGGTTCTTCATTCAAAAAATAACCAACAACGCAAGCCAGTTAATTTTCCGTAAGCCCATTCTCATACCATACCACCCCCAGGCCTCCCTCAGTGGCACTATTGTTATTTTCTTCAGAGGTAAGCACATCCAGGTCTCCATCGCCATCCATATCATGCAGCACCACCAGGTCGTATTTGAGGCCCTGCCGATCACTGAGAGGATAAAATTTTCCACTTTCTCCATCCTGCCAGATGATACCATGTCGGTCTTCCGCGCCTTCAAAACTGAGTACGGTATCGTCAATACCATCTCCGTTCAGGTCGCCTCGTGCTACTGCCTTGCCCCGGGTGCCGGCAAAGTCGGGGTAACTCAAGGTATCAGCCTGCCAGTGGCCGGAAGCCGTTTTCCGAAAAGAGAGCAGCCCTTTTTTCAGGTCAGGGGCCAGGATGTGATCAGCCGAAACAGCCGTCAGAAACATAGGTTCTCCGTCTTTTAAGCCGATGGGATAATTTTCCCAATGCTGCTTTTGCGCATTTCCCGGGCCGGGATTTCGTAGCCAGCGTACACCTCGGTTTTCTCCGTAGCGATCGGAAATGAGGAGGTCTTCCCTGCCATCTCCGTCCATATCCTGGGCTACGATGGACATGATCCAGCCTGCCGGTGTAATCTCATGAAACCGCCAGGCAGCCATGTCGCGGGGATTCTCAGGAGCTTCCAGCCAGCCGAGAGTAGCATTGGGGTCTTTGGAGCCCACCACCAGGTCGGGGCCGTACCTGCCATCCACATCCATAGCAATGCCAAACATCCAGCGGGTTTTGCCGGCTACGGCCGGGATAGCTATGCTTTGCCAGTGTTCGCTCTGACGATATTTTTCTGCGTCAGCGGGTGCCCAGTGAATCGTTACCTGCTGGTCATCACCCTCGGTAAGGGTGATGATATCGGCAAAACCATCGGCATCCAGGTCGGCAAGCAGGGCATCTTCCACCTGCGGAGCGGGTACCTCCACAAAGGGCCAGCCAGCATCCGTTTTGCCGGGATTGAAATAGAGCCTTGCCACATTTCCCTGCTCCCAGCCGGAAATGATATCCATCAGTTGGTCACCGTTTACATCGTACAGTTTGGTGCCATCTGAACCGAAAGAACTGTCGTCAATGACATGCATCTGCCAGGGCTGCTGGGCCTGGGCAGCGAAAAAGGAAAGTAGTAGCAGGCTGCTTAAAATGAGCTTCATGGATAAGTTTGCTTGAATTTTTGTGTCACCAGCCGAAGATCTTTGTGCAGACGCTTGACCACCTCATCGGCAATTTCTGCGGGTACACGTCCATAAAATGCTTCCGCAATACTGCCGGCAATGCAGGCCTGCGTATCGCTATCGCCTGCCAGGGAGATGGCCAGCCGTATGCTGTCTTCAAAACTTTCACTTTCCAGAAAGGCGATGATGGCCTCCGGCACCGAGCCCTGGCAACTCACATCAAAGCTGTAGTGCGAGCGAATATCTTCTATCTTCCTGCTCAGATCATAGGCATAATGCTCTTCAATATACGCTTTTATGGCAGATTTGCTACTCCCCTGCCGGGCCAGGAAGATGGCAGTGGCTACGGCTTGTGCTCCTTTGATGCCTTCGGGATGGTTGTGCGTCACTTCGGCACTTTTTTTGGCTTCCTGCTGCACTCTCTCCAGTTTATCAAAGGTCCAGCCTACCGGGCTCACCCGCATGGCAGAGCCATTGCCCCAGCTGTTGTAGGGTTGAGGATGTTTGTCAAAAATCCAGTTGATAAAATTGCCGCCGTAGCCCGCATCGGGGTACTTGCGGCCCCAGGCCTGCAGGCTTTGGGTGTAATCTTTGTCATTCAGCAGGCAGTCAGCCACTGCTACGGTCAGCACCGTATCATCGGTGAAGGTAGAAGCTGACTGAAAAAGTGGAAAATCTGTTCGTTTGGTGGGGTTGGCTTCATAGACTGAGCCGATGATATCCCCGGCAATGGCTCCGAGCATGATGGGTGTTAGGATTTAGGATTTAGGTAATTTTTTCAGATAGATAGCCTGATAAAAACCGGCAGGTGATCCGAGCCTATCCTGGAACCAGTCTGTCGCTCCAGCACCCTGATTTTACGGCTAAGCAGTACATGGTCTATGGCGATACCTACACGGGCAAAGGGTGCCGGCCAGGTCGGTTGCACCCCAAAGCCTTTGCGACTGTCATAAAGGCCGATGGTTTTGAGGAACCTATCAAATACAGGCGAAAAAGAAGTAATGTTAAGATCACCCACCATAATGAGCGGATCTGAATACTCCTTAAAAGCCTCGGCGATGGCGTACAGCTGGTTATTACGCAGGTGAAAGTTAGTCCGGGAGCGGGGTGAAAGCGGATGGGTGGCGATCAAAGTTACCTGCTGACCATTGACCTGCAGGCGAGTCACCATACTGGGCATGCGGGCATCATTAAAATCAATGATTTGGGTATTCTCCAGCGGGATTCTGCTCATGACCATTACACCGATATTATCCTTTCTTACGGCTTCTTCCAGGTAAGGGTAAGCCTGCTTCACCTGCCGCAGGGCTTTGTACCAGCGCAGGTTGACCTCTTCCATCACAATCACATCCGGATCAAAACGCTCTATCTCCCTGATCACCTCATTATGCTGCAGGTTTTCCGAAAATATGTTCATCTGGAGTATACTAAAAGTATTTTTGTCACCGGCTGCCTGCTTCAATACAGGTTTCTGGTAAAGCGGAACAATCTCAGCCATATTGACGAGGGCAAAACAGAGCGCCAGCAGGGCCGCTTTTCGTTTGCCCAGCAACCAAAGCAGGAGGGTGCAAATAAAGAGGGTGACCGCATACTGTACCCTGAAATGCGACATCAGGTTGAGAAAATAGGACGAAGCTCCCCAGAAGCCTCCCAGGGTCAGCAGGCTACAGGTAGTAGCCAGGGCCATCAGCAGTACCTTAAAGATACGTTTGAGCAGCCCGTATTTGGGTTTTTGAGCAGTGACAGTCATAGGATCAGCTTGAAAAAACAGCCTGAAAAGTAGCACTTACGGGGTAGTGGTCTGACATTACTGCAAAACGCTCGCCTGTATGCCATTCGGCCTCGGTACAATGTTTCGCCAAACCCTCCGTAGCCCAGATATAGTCCAGGCGGGGCATAGGCAAGGTCGGCGTCTGTACTCTCTGCTGTACCTGCACATCGGTCAGGTCAGCCTCTTTCAGCTTTCGGATGGTTTCATAGTCGGGCTGTCCGTCTTTCAGGTTTTGGATATGCTCTTTTTCCTGCTCATGCCGGGCGTAGGTTTCTATTATATCAGTTTTTTCAATGGCCTCAGCGTCATCGGGTGAAAGGGAGTTCAGATCACCCATGAGCAGCAATTCTTTCCCTCTCTGCCGTGCCTCTTGCAGTTGCTGCAGGGCAATATCCACTTCCTGGTGACGCTTTTGGTACTCAAAAGGAGAAAAGTGGGTGACGATCACCTCCACACCCCCGGTACTGACATGCAACAGGCCATGCCACATGTCCTGAAAAATCTGCGCCTGCACTTCAATAGGATGTCGGGAAGAGATACCCACCCGAAAATCGGACTTGCCATAGAGTACACTGGTATGGGGGTGTTTCCAGGCGCGGGATTCCTGCTCCAGCTTCTGGTAGGTATAGCCGTTTAATTCCTGAAAAGCTACTACATCGGGTTTTACTTCCTGCAGCCATTCACTTATTAGCTGCTTGCGCTCGTCTCCTGAGGGCAGGTCTTCCTCTGCTTCGTTGGTGAAGCCCTTATATATATTGTAAGAGATTACTTTGAAAAAATTTGTATCCATTTGAGTTAAAAAAATAGGTTAGCACAATGGGATAAGCGAAGAGGAGGCGGGTATGTTTGCCCGGAACTTAGTAATTTTGTTGCTGCATCCGGCTGAAAATCCCTTTTACGGCAGCGAGACGGCAATAAGTTATGGATACACTGACTACCCTGAATTATACTGAAGAAATGAACCGCCTTGGGGCAACCCGCAGGCCTTTTCTCTTTCTTATAGATTTTGAAGCAAAACGTCCCCTCATCTTTCCCCTGGATGAACTGAATGGGGATGAAGTCCGCTTTGCTTTCCCCAGCCACAGCAATGTAGAAGCTCAACCGCTTCCCCTGCCTTTTCAGGTGAAGCTGGAAAAATATCCTGTCACTTTTGAAACTTACCGTAGGGCTTTTGACACCGTTATGCGGCATATCCATGAGGGCAATTCCTTCCTGGTCAACCTGACACAGCCCACACCCATTGCATGTAACCTGGACCTGGCGCAGATCTTTGCCCACAGCAGAGCACCCTACCGCCTCTGGTACCGGGATCAATTTACGGTGTTTTCACCGGAAACTTTTGTCAGGATACAGAACAACAATATCTACGCCTACCCTATGAAGGGCACCATCAGCAGCAGCATTCCTAATGCCGGTGATATCATCCTCTCTGATGTGAAGGAGATGTCGGAGCATGTGACCATCGTAGACCTGATCAGGAACGACCTGAGCTGCTTTGCCCAAAAGGTAGAGGTCAGCCGCTTCCGCTACCTCGGCGAAGTGCCTACTCAAGAAGGAAAGCTGCTACAGGTAAGCTCCGAGATTTTTGGTTACCTGCCTGTAGATTTTCACAAGCAGTTGGGAGATATCATCAGCAGCCTGCTGCCTGCCGGCTCCATCAGTGGAGCACCCAAACCTAAAACGCTGGAGATCATACGCGAGGCCGAGGGCTACGAGCGGGGCTACTACACTGGCGTCATGGGTGTTTATGACGGGCAAAACCTGGACAGTGCCGTCATGATTCGTTTCATAGAACAGCAAAACGGGCAGCTGGTATACAAAAGCGGCGGCGGTATCACTGCCCGCAGCAATGCCCAAAAGGAGTACCAGGAATTGATTGATAAGGTTTATGTCCCGCTTGCTTGAAACCCTCTGCCTCGAGAACGGGCAGGTACACCTGCTGCCTTACCATGCCGCTCGCATGCAGCGCAGCAGGCGCGAATTATGGGGCCTGAATACTCCTCTTGACATTCAGGCCGCCCTGCTGCCTCTTCTCAAAGATTATCAAAAAGGCCTCTACAAATGTCGGGTGCTCTATGGCAGAGAGATAGATGATATCAACTTTATCCCCTACCAGCGCCCGCAGATTCGCTCCCTGAAAAAGGTCTACAGCGAGCACATTGAATATGCGCACAAATACGAGGAACGTACTGCCCTGCACATGCTCTACCAGCAAAAGGGAAGCTGTGATGACATTCTGATCATCAAAAACGGTTGGGTGACCGACACTTACATCGGCAATCTACTGCTTTTTGACGGGCAGCAGTGGTGGACGCCCGACCAGCCGCTGCTCCAGGGAGTACAGCGGCAGTACCTGCTTGACCAGGGTAGGATACAAACAGCCGCTATTAGAGAAACGGACCTGCCCGGCTTTCAGGCATTTAAATTCATCAACGCACTCAATCCCTTTAAGACTTCAGCTGCCGTACCCATCGCCGGTATACAATAAATGCTGTATCTGCCCATCAGATTATCTACCTTTGGAAAAAAATCAGCCTATGCAATCCCCTCCGACTCCCCTGGTACATCGGCAGACCTTTACCATACGTTCCTATGATGTGGATTTTCGTCGTCAGCTAAGGCCTGATGTGCTTTGCAGCTACTTTCAGGAGGCCGCCAGCGAGCACGCCCTTCGGCTTGGGGTAGGCTACAGGCAACTGGAAGAGAAGGGGATGTTCTGGGTACTCTCCCGCCTGCTGCTGGAAGTGGAGAGGATGCCTGTGTGGCATGAAGAGATTACCATAGAAACCTGGGCCAAAGGCACCGACCGGCTCTTTGCCCTGCGCGATTTTCTGGTTTATAATGCTGATGGTGAGATACTTTGTCGGGCTACCAGTTACTGGCTTATTCTCCAAATGGATAGCCGCCGGCCGCTTCGTCCTGATCAGTTTTTCAACAGGCTAAAGCATGAGGAAGATGCGGTGCAAACCATAGTTGATAAGTTGTCGTCAGCGTCGCAGGAAGCAGAGGTAAACAAGCTACAGGTTCATTATGCCGACCTGGACCACAATCGCCATGTCAACAATCTGCGCTATATTGCCTGGATGTTTAACTGCTTTGACCTGGCTTTCTTTGAGCAGCATCAGCTAAGGAAAATGCAGATCAATTTCTTGTCGGAGGTGCGAGAAGGCGAGCAAATTGCTATCTGCCGGGAGCAGACCGGCAATGGTCAGTACCTGCTGAGTGGCTATCAGGAAGACCGAAAAGAACCCTGCTTTAGCGGATATTTGCAGTGGCTTTTTATACAAGTGTAACCTTACATCCTCTTATTAACTTGACTGTGATTTTTGGTAAATAACCTCCTGGTTGTCATCAAAGCGGCTAGCCCTATTTATTCCGTTCTATGTGTACAAAATAATTTATGTATTTTATTTCTGAGTATTGCAACCTAAGTATATGTTCGTCGTTGTTTGGTAGTATTGCTATTAAATTAATTAACATTACTTTTACCTTTGATCCAATGGAACATTTAAAAATTGCTCTTACTGCCATCATGTTTTTTGTATCAGGCGTAGTTTTCTGCCAAAACGATTCACAGACACTATTCAGCAAAACTCCTGAAATAGGATTCTATGTAAGTCCCGGTATGCAGGTAGGACCGTTAGCTGGTGAGACAGCGGGGTTTGCTGCTTTCAAAGGAGGTATAACCTTCGCTCAGCAATTTACCGTAGGTGGCCTGTATAGCTTCTCCTTTAATGAATTTACCCCTTCTGCAGAGACTGATCAGGATATATACATGGATGTTCAGTTAGGCGGCCTCCTGTTGGAATATACCCTCTCTCCTTCTAAGCTTTTTCATTTTACCTTCCCGCTGGCAGTAGGTGCCGGTGAAATCCAGATGGACTGGAAAGAAAGTTCTCCTAACTACAATAACGATGTGCTCAGTGAGGATAATTTCTTCTTTGTAGAGCCGGGTGCCATGTTAGAGATAAATTTAGCCAGATATATCCGCCTCAACACTGGCCTTACTTACCGCCTGGTTCCTGGTGGTGTTGATTTCCGCAGCTACGATGCCTCAGACATCAGCGGCTTTACCGGCTCTTTCGGGCTGAAGTTTGGAATTTTTGAGTGATTAAAACCCATACCGAAATAGAATTACTATTGCAGCTCAGGCAGGGAAAGAATATAAATCAGCTAAGCTGATGGGCAATGATTTCCTCTATGTAGTGGTTTTTGAGTGGCTTATCAAAATAGCCTTTAACGGTCCAGAACTCCTCTGATCGGCTCTTGTCTCTGGAATCAAGAGAGGAGGTAAGGATATAGACAACAGACTTGGCATGACCCAGCTTCTGATACTCTTCAAGAAAGCCCCATCCGTCCATTTCAGGCATGTTCAGGTCAAGCAATATCACATCGTAGGGAATCTGATCAAGCGCCTTCAAACTTTGCAGAGCTGCAATAGCACTGGTAAATTCAGTAAACTGTAGGGAATCATCCTGCCGGGAAATGAGCTTTTTGCTAATCAGCAGGTCAAGCTCATTGTCATCAATCATTAAAACTTTCATTTGTGGTATAGCTAGCTGAATACTGATGCTAAAATATAAGAACTTCTGTGTCTTTAACACACAAATTGCCTGCTAAACTTACAGGAGCAGTAAAAAATACTATCTGTATCAGCATTTTTTTAAAAGAATCCCGCTTATGCTTATCAATTTGATAATTT
>JBKHDR010000078.1:0-21387 GCA_046541235.1 Cyclobacteriaceae bacterium
GGGCATGTGCGTCAGGTTTAAAACCCACCTGCTTTAGCAGTGGGATGGTTATATTAATTGGTTTATTCCTCTCTCAGGTGAAGCTGATGCCATTTTTAAGTCTGTTCAGGCCAACACTCGGGGCTGCTGCTGGTTAGGTTTACATGAATATTGACTGGTTTTCTACCTTACACCCTGTAGTGCAGGCGCTTTTGGCAACCTGTTTTACCTGGATGATTACCGCTCTGGGTGCTTCTGCTGTCTTTTTTTTCAAAACTGTCAACCAGAAAGTGCTGGATGCTATGCTGGGCTTTGCCGCTGGGGTGATGATCGCAGCCAGCTATTTTTCGCTTCTGGCTCCAGCCTTAGAAATGGCTGAAGAGCGTGGCGAGGTGCCTGCCTGGATACCGGCTGCCGTTGGCTTTATGCTGGGGGGAGTGTTCCTTTATGGTATAGATAAAGTGCTGCCTCACCTGCACCTTGGATTGCCTAAGAGCGAAGCAGAAGGCGTAAAAACACAACTGCATCGCAGCATACTGCTTGTGCTGGCAATCACGCTTCATAATATTCCTGAAGGCCTGGCAGTGGGGGTGGCTTTCGGAGCCATTTCGGCCGACCTGGGCGATGCTACCAGCCTAAGTGCCGCTCTAGTGCTTGCGCTGGGCATAGGCATACAGAATTTTCCTGAGGGCTTATCGGTATCCGTTCCGCTAAGGCGGGAGGGCTTCAGCCGGCGTAAGAGCTTCTGGTACGGGCAATTGTCTGGTTTTGCTGAACCGGTAGCAGGTGTACTGGGAGCTGCAGCCGTTCTTTTTTTCAGACCTATTCTGCCTTATGCGCTTTCTTTTGCTGCTGGTGCTATGATCTTTGTGGTAGTAGAAGAACTCATACCTGAGTCACAGTATCACAAAAACACCGACCTGGCCACTATCGGGGTCATGCTTGGCTTCACCATCATGATGACGCTGGATGTGGCTTTTGGATGACTTATTATTGGTCGAATACAGCTGCTAATTACAGTAAAATCGGTACTATCAAAACTTTTACTTAGTACTTAAGTATATTTGCTATTTATCAGAAAAGTGCAATATAATTACTGTGCTATACTTTTAATTTTTATCAGATTTTCGTTATTCTTAACAAATTATTATAAAAATTTTTTGACTTTTTTTGACAAATATCCCTTTTTTTTCAATGCGGGAGCTTTTGCTTGCCATATTTCATGAATTTATTCTGCAAAAATTACTTGAGTGTTTTGGTTTGAGTATAAATTATTTATATTCAAAAGTACAATACAGCTAACCTACTCCATCAAAATAATGGCTGAAAAAAAAATCTCAGAAGCTTCTACTTTCAGGAAACTGAAAAAAGCAGAACTTCTTCAGCTGATTGAAGATCTATTATCAGAGAATGAACATCTTAAACGGCATATTGATATATTGGAAGGGGATCAAGTGGCCTTTTTACAATTGTTTGAGTATGCCCCGGATGCTCTCTTTCTGATGGATAGCGTCACTAAAAAGATAAGCCACATAAATAAAGAAGCCGCTCGTCTGTTTGGTGTCGGTAATTTAAACCATGTGTTGGGTACTTCAGCTTACGATTTTCTCCAGGACCTTTATTCTGAGCAGACACGGAATGAAATTAACCAGGTTTTAGATCTGGAAAACAAATGGGCAAGTGAAGTTGAACTCAAAACGCTTTCAGGGGCCACCTTTTGGGCAGATGTTGCTATCTGCAGGTTAAAAATTAACAATCGGAACTGCCAGCTCGGCCGGATCTATGACATCAGTACCAAAGTACAGGCCAGGCAGGAACTTGAGTTCAATGAGCAAATGTACAAAAGGCTGGCGGAACACATTCCGGGAATCGTATACGTCTGTGACAAAGAATACTACGACATCCTTTATCTGTGCAATAAGACTGAGGATATTTTAGGCTTTAGTGCTGATGCATTTATAAACAACGAGGTTATATTTAGCCAGCTTTATCATCCGGATGACAAAGAGCGGGTGACCGAGGCTATAGAAAAGGCAATGGCCAGCCATCAGCCTTACCATCTTGAATACCGAATGAGAACAAAAGACGGCCCTTACTGCTGGATAGAAGACCATGGCATGGTCATCAAAGTGAACGAGAAGGATGTGGTGCAGGGCGTAATGCTGGATGCCAGCGAAAAGAAAGCCGCCGAGCAGGAACTCAACGCCCAGAATGAATACCTGACCAAAGTCAACGCCGAGTTGGATAGCTTTGCCTATAGCGTCTCTCACGATTTACGTGCACCGATCAATTCTGCTATGGGCCTGCTCGAGCTGCTCAAAGACGATCCTGACAGCCCAAGGAGAGATCAGTTTATAGAGCTGAGCCGGAAAAGCCTGCATAAGCTGGATGATTTCATTCAGGATGTGATCAATATCTCTAAAAATGCCCGGGTTGGTCTGAGCCTTTCCGAAATTGAATTTGCTCCTATGGTAGAGGACATCCTGGACGATCTTCGTTTTGAGTCAACCTATGACAAAATAAGATTGCAACTTGATATTCACCAGAAACATAATTTTGTCAGCGATCCGCAGCGGGTGAGAGTAGTGCTCAATAACCTGCTTAGCAATGCATTTCGTTACAGCGACGCGCACAAGGAAGACCCTTTTGTCAGGATTGAGCTGCAATCCACGCCCGAAGGTATCAGCTGTAGTGTCATAGATAACGGGGTAGGTATAGAAGAAAAACATCTGGAAGAAATCTTTAAGATGTTTTACCGGGCACATGACCATATCAAAGGCAGCGGCCTGGGCCTTTATCTTGTCAAAGAAACCATTGAGCGGCTGAAGGGCAAAATAGAGGTACAGTCAGAGTATCGCAAAGGCAGTACTTTCCGCTTTGAGCTGCCCAACCTGGGAAGAAATAAAAGCGAAGTGTCTGTGTAAACTGCTTATCTGAACAGGTACCTAAGCCCCAGGTCCAGCGCAAATAAATTAGGTTGGCTGCTGAAACTGTTTCCCTCATTAGTAAGATCCGTGATGGAAAAATTATAGTTGGGTGAAAGAGACACTGTATATTTTTCATCAATTTTATACTGCAGGGCACCACTCAGCACGGCACTGTAGTACACGTTCTGGTAAGTGCCTGCCTCATCAGCCTCCAGGCTCACAGTACCCAGGCGGCCACTATCGTCTCTGAGCACATTGCCCAGGAAGAAGTTGGCGGCCACACCAGAGCTGACATTGAATTTTAATCGTTCAAATCCGAAATTGTAACCCAGTCTGATAGGCAGTGAAATAAAATCAAAGGTACTATTAATCTCCTCCTGTTCCGGAGAGTATTCTACACGCTCTGCCATAGCTGCGTTTGCTGCCAACACTGGTGTTCTACTGCCCAGTTCGTAGTCTTCAGCCACCCAACTTGTTCTGGTCGTAGTATTCATTCGTCCATAGTCAAGCCCACTTTCCAGGCTGAGTCGGCGGCTAAGCATCATGCCTACGTCTACCCCGTATGAGAACGAAAGCTGGGGTGTAGCGTCCAGCCCGCTACTTGAGGGTAATTCACCGGCAGTACTCATGTACCTGGAGTCAGTCAGTGTCATGATGTTTTTTAATTCGGCTACACCAGCAGTTGCAAACTCATTTCCTCCTGCCTGGCTGAAGTTAGGATCAAAATAATTACTACCCAGGTTCAGGCCTGCATAAAAGTTTATCTTTTCTTCTCCTCGCTTTTTATCGGAAGGTACCTCCGGTACACGATAGAGTGTTTCACCGGCTTCTGCCAGTTGGATGTGGGCGGTTTTCAGTGCTTCTGGCCCAAGAGGAAGCAATTGCTCCATAGCAATCGCAGAAGCCACATCTGGTGTAGAGGCTGCACTTGCATCCGAAAGCTGGGCTTGCCCTCCAGTGGCCAAAGGCGGCATAGCTGCCTCGGAGGCGGAAGCGGCCGGATTTCTGCTTCCGCTGTCAGGTCCAGATGCCAGTAAGGGGGGCAGGGCTGCTTCTTCACTACCGCTTGCGGGCTCGGTTTCTGAATTTTCATCCTGTTCGCTTTGTGCTGGCTGACGATCCATCCCGCTGGCAGCAGGATTGGAAGCTTCACTGGTCACGGCTGATTCCTCATCTTTCCTGAATTTCATTTCAGCTTCTTCCGGTTTTCTGTCGGTAAGCGTACTACGCTCCTGAGTGGCATGCATGTTCTGCCATAAAAAGTAGCTCATGCACAGCAGGCATACTACCGAAGCTGCTGCCACCCAGCGGTAAAAGATAAACCCTTTGCGGTATCTGCCACTTTCCTGGGCAGTAAGCTCTCTGTCTATGTTGTTCCATAAGCTGGCAGAAGGAGTGATTTCTGCCTCTTCAAAAGCCTCTCTCCACTGGTCTTCAAAGGCTGAATGCTGATTTTGCCTGTTAGCCATGTTTCACCTCCCCTGTTTCGGTAATCATTTCTTTGATCAAAGTACGGGCGCGTGCAAATTGTGACTTAGACGTACCCTCACTAATATTGAGCATTTCTGCAATTTCCTTGTGTTTGTATCCCTCTATGGCATAGAGGTTAAATATAATCTGGCAACCCTGGGGTAATGACTGAAGGATGTTGAGTAATTCTTTATAATCATAATTGGCAATATCAATGGAATCCAGGCCCAGGTCATGCATGTCATCCACATCCAGGTGCGGATATAAATACACTGCCTTGCGGTGGTAATTAAGTGCGGTGTTGATGACAATGCGCTTGATCCAGTAACCCAGAGAGGATTCACGGCGGAAAGATTCCAGTTTGTTGAAAACCTTGATAAAAGCCTCCTGCAAAATATCTTCGGCATCCTCACGGTTTTTACAATAGCGCAGGCATACCACCAGCATCTTGCCGGCAAAGCGGTTGTATAGTTCTTTCTGCATAGCCCGGTCGCCTTTAATGCATCCCGAGACAAGTGCCTTTTCATCCTGCATGAGTAAATTTTCCTTCCGGGCCTGGGTTGAAGTTCTCTTACGCTACAACAGACACAAGGGATTTAGAATTGGTTGGAAGCCCCAAGAAATTTGGCTAGTAATTTAGATAAAATTGCAGATGCCAGACCTGTGAAACCTGATCAGTAATAGGCTTTGTAATCTATTCTGATGGTGATGTTAGTCACTTCATTCTCTTCAACTTTGACTGGCTGAATATGCCCTTCACCATCAAAGCGGCTGGCGTAGAGTCCCTGCGGCTCTTTGACGAAGACTGAATATTTACCCGGCTCCAGGGCTACGGTAAAGATGCCCTGCTCATTGGATTCTACTACTTTTACGAGCTCTTCCCTGATGTTGCTAAAAAAACCTTCCTGGTAATCGGCTTCATTGCGGTGCGTGAGTTGGTAAATGTGTACCTCCCGCTGTACCGGGCTGCCTTCCGGAGCAGGCGGGGCTTCTTCCCCTTCTTCAACGATAGCAGGCATCAGGTTTCCCTCCAGCCAAATGAGTTTTCCTTTAATGCCCTGTTCTATCTTAAAGGTGGTTTGCTTGTCAGATTCATTTTGCAAGGGTGGTAGGGGTTTGAGGTTAGCATCAGTCAGGTCGGCGCGCAGGCGGTTCATAAAATCATCTCCCGGGTCTGACTTTTGGGTAAGGTAGTTGGGGTCTTTCTCTTTCCAGAGTTCATGGCCGATGAAGCGTTGGTATTCATGATGGCCAATCACGTACTCAATATCATACTTGCGGATCAGAGAGCGAATCAGCTGCAGATTGGCCTGGTACTGTTCTTCAGTAAGCGGAAACTGTTCTCCGTCACCCACATTTTCAATGCCTATAGCCACATGGTTGAGGCCGATGACATGCCTGCCAAAGCGAGTTTCTTCCATCAGCCGGTAGATGGTACCGTCACGATCAATGAGGTAGGGAACAGATACATTAAGAGCACTCGCTCCTTTGATGCCAGTACGGGTGTCGGGCAGGCGGCTGGCGTAGAAAGCCTGGTAAGAAGCCTCCAGGGTAGGTATGGCTGTCCAGTGAACGACAATCATCTTTGGTTTTATGATAGGCGCACTGGCTTCCATCCCGTAGCGCTCCCGCATATATGCCAGCGAGAGCTGGGTGCGTTCTTCATCAAAAATAATAGGTCGGTCCACGATCCCAGGTTCGCCTGGTCTGGAAGTGACACAGGCAGTACAAATCAGGATAAGGGCAAATACAAGCGTGATTCTCATGTAGGCGTTAGTAACATTGAGGCCACGATTTAGCGAATTTTTCTGACAAAACGGAA
This sequence comes from Cyclobacteriaceae bacterium, assembly GCA_046541235.1. GTDB lineage: Bacteria > Bacteroidota > Bacteroidia > Cytophagales > Cyclobacteriaceae > Catalinimonas. Next base: position 6,199 of record JBKHDR010000078.1, read on the forward strand.
ATTTACGCCCAGTGAATACAGATGCCGCTCGGTCATGGAAACGCGGTCATTGAGGGGCGTAAGCATAACTTTGCCCAGGGCTTCTATGCCTACAGCGCTCTTGTCATCTACCTCTGCCATGATCCCAAACCCACCCAGCAGGCTAAGGCTATGGTTAGAACTATTCTGCAGATAAGGACGGCTGATCATCTCGCCGGTTTCTTCGCTAAATTCTCCGCTCCTGAGGCTTATGTTGTTTCTGGCCCGGATCAGCAGGTTATTGGTCAAGCCTGCCAAGGGGTAGAACCTGAACTGATCTCGGCGGCTCAACTCATAAGTTAGAAAAACAGGCACTTCCAGGTAATCCTGTACATAATCAATCAGGTAGCGCCTGCTTATGTTGGGCTTGTAAACCGCCGCCAGGTGGGTGTTGGAGAAGCCTTTCTGAGAATAGAGCACGCCTGTACCAATACTCAGCCTGCTGGTGATGCTGGTACGGATATCCATCCCAAAGTCAAAGGTATACATAGGTTGTTCCGCATTTTGTATAGACTCAGCTTGCAGCGACAGTGGCTCGCCCTGCGGTAACCTGTAGGAAATACCGGGCATGACGTTCATACCCCACTGCAGATGCTGCGCCTGGGCACAAAACGACAGAAATAACAGAACAAGTGAGAGTAAAGCTTTTTGCATAGCTCGGAGATTGAGTTTAAAAAATCAGTCAGATGAATATACAATAATTGAGAGAAAAATGTACGAATCATGAAGGCTTAGTGCAAAAAAGAAAAACTCAGATGATATCGGCTTTTTCTAATCCAGGAAGTAAAAGAAACCTGAAACCGCCTTTACACTCATGATAAGCACGCGTTTATCGCGACTGTACTTGTAAACCGAACAATTTCGTTAGCGAAGTCTTTATATATTTGTATGAAAACAACAAGTTCAACATATTTTTTTAGCGTAGCAGTGCTTTTTTTAAGTACATGTAGTGACATCAATCAGAAAGTATACAAATCACATAGCGAAAATAATACAGATGCCTATGACACCCTGGGGCTGATATCAGGTGCTTTTTTGTACAATTTGGATAAGGCAGATCAGGTAGATGGAATAGCTGATGAAAGAATAAAATCTGTCAGAAATTACCAGTCTGCCTACCTTGACAGCGCCGCCAATAACCTGTTTTACCTGAAGGTAGATTCTACCCAGGCTAATCCTTACGGATTTGAGGAAGATGAAATGGTATCTTACCCAGATTCCATTTACAGAAAACGGATCAAAAGCATCAGTTCTGAGCTGTCACTGACTTACAATGAGTACGTGGAAGACTATATTGAACTATATGCTTTCCGTAAAAAAGACCTTACCGAACGTATGTTCGGCAAAAGCGAACTTTACTTTCCCTACATAGAAACCGTGCTGGCAGAAATGGAATTGCCCCATAAGCTGAAATATCTCACCATGGTAGAATCTGCCATGAATGCGGATGCCAGTTCGAATATGGAGGCCGTAGGTTTATGGCAGATACGCTACCGTACCGGCAGGTGGCTGGGACTGGAGATCAACGATTACCTGGATGAAAGAAGGGACCCCTATGCCTCCACACATGCGGCCTTAGAGTATCTGGAGAGGTTGTACAATATGTACGGTAGCTGGCCTATGGCGCTCGCAGCATATAACAGCGGTCCGGGAAATGTGAATAAGGCTATTGTGCGCTCTGGTGGCAGTCGTAACTACTGGCATATCAGACCTTATCTTCCGGTAGAGACTCGGAGCTATGTACCGGCTTTTATGGCCCTGGTCTACCTGTACGAATATCATCAGGAGCATAACATCCGGCCCACCATGAGGGAATTTACTTTTCAGGCAGTAGACACGGTACGTATCTATGAACAGGTTTCATTTGCAGGTCTTTCCAAAGATCTGGGCATAGACGAGGAGGAACTAACTTTCCTCAATCCTGCGCTTGTCAGGCAGACGGTGCCCAAGAGCAAGGAGGGTTATCCTCTGGTCATACCCATGGGAAAAACAGCCTTGTTTGAAGAATATCGCATGGACCTGCTGCACAACAGTCTGCCTGAAGAGGTAGCACAGACTGCCCAGGTATTTAAAGAAAAAAAAGAACTGGTGCCCGAGGATGAAAACCTGAGACTGATAGAATACCAGGTACGCCGAGGAAACACCATCGGCAGCATTGCCCGCCGTTACCAGTGCGCAATCAGCGATATACGAGACTGGAATGGCAAACGTAATAATATCGTCAGGACGGGGGAGATGCTAAAAATCTATGTACCGATTGATGAGAATGGCAGATAGAAAAATAGCGAAAAAAGCAGGCAACGTAATGATAAGCGCCTGCTTTTTTTATTTAGCCAATAAACCACTTGGCCAGTTTTCTCTTGCCCAGGCTGTAAGGCGGATAGCGCAGTTTATTATCAAACCAGGTAATATTCTTTATGACACTTTTCTGGTGGGTAAAAGTATCAAAACTATATTTTCCGTGGTAACGACCCATACCACTGTTACCAATGCCTCCGAAAGGCAGTTCCGGGTTACTTAGATGCGCAATGGTATCGTTGATAGCGCCTCCACCAAACTGCACCCCTTCCATGATCAGCTTTTCTTTGGACTTATCACTGGTAAAAAGGTAGAGCGACAGCGGATGCGGATTTCTGCGGATAATCTGTACAGCTTCTTCATACTTACGGAAAGTAATGACCGGAAGGATAGGGCCGAAAATCTCTTCCTGCATCACAGGGCTGTCAAGTTTTACCTCATCCATCAGGGTAGGAGCTATGTAAAGCTTCTCTTTGTCATGCTGCCCTCCCAGGATGATACGTCCCTGCTTTAGAAAAGCCGTAAGTGTATCAAATCGCTTTTCATTCAGGATACGGGTATAATCTTTATTATTTTCGGTGCCCTCTCCGTAAAATTCCTGCAGCACTTCTTTCATTTTTTCAACAAAAGCATCCTTTACATTTTCTTCCACCAACAGGTAGTCGGGACTGACGCAGGTTTGCCCGGCATTATAAAACTTACCCCAGGCAATACGGCGTGCTGCTATTTTTAGATTGGCAGAACTGTCTACGATAGCCGGGCTTTTGCCACCTAATTCCAGTGTGACAGGCGTGAGCTTTTTGGCGGCCTGCTGGGCGATCTTACTGCCTACCGGTATGCTGCCGGTAAAGAAGATATGGTCAAAACGATGCCGGTCAAGTAGCGCAGGTACTACTTCTGACCCTTCGCCCTGTACGACGCTGATATAGTCACGGTCAAAGGTCTCATCAATCAGTGTCTCAATGACCCTGGCAGTATGTGGCGTGAGTTCCGAGGGTTTAATTACGGCCGCATTGCCGCCAGCGATAGCTCCTATAAGCGGAGCCAGCAGCAACTGGAAGGGGTAGTTCCAGGCCCCGATGATGAGCGTTACCCCCAGGGGCTCCCTGATGATTTTGCTGGAGGCTGGGAAAATGGTCAGGGGCGTAGATACCTTTTTAGTACGCATCCATTTCCTCAGATGCTTAAGGGTGTGATCTATCTCCACGTGCATAAAAGCGATCTCACTGATGTAAGACTCAAAATCAGGCTTGCCCAGGTCCATAAAAAGTGCTTTGCTGATGTCTTTTTCATAAGTAGAGATGGCACTTTTCAATTTTTTGAGCTGCTGTTTACGGAAGCGGTAAGGGCGGGTAGCGCCACTGTCAAAAAAAGCTCTTTTGCCCTCAAAGTGGGCGTTTTGTAAGGCTGTTTTTAAATCAAAGTCTATAATAGATGTGCTCATGGTAATTTTTTTAGATAAATATAAAGATGCTGGTCTTGTACTGCTTCAGCAAGAACCTAAAAAGAGAAATTGTTTGAGTAAAATACAAAAAGGTAAGGGAATTTGACAGGCATTAGGCTCTTTCCTGTAAACGGCGTACCATGTTTACTACCATTTGTCTGGGTAAGAAACCAACACCCCTGGCCATCAGGCCGTTCATAGTGCCATGAATGGCCACCGGTTTACCTTTGAGCATAGCCCGATAGCCATAAGCAGCTACCTCGGCCGAGGCAGGTAGCTTTTTGTTGCTCACCAGCCTGGAATTTTCCATACTGGCCGCCTCTTGAAAACCTGATGCGGTAGGGCCGGGACAGAGAGCCGTTACTCTGACACCAGATTCTTTCACTTCGTTGGCAATAGCTTCGCTAAATGCCAGGACGTAATGCTTGGTAGCGAAGTAGACGGCCATCAGCGGTCCGGGCTGGAAAGCGGCTGTAGAAGCCACGTTCATGATGTACCCTTTTTTTCTCCTTACCATATCTGGCAGGAAAAGTTTGGTCAGGTGGGTCAGCGATTTCATATTAAGGTCTATCATCTGCGCCTCTTTTTGCCAGTCGGTTTCCTGAAATAAACCATAATCTCCAAAGCCGGCGTTGTTGATGAGGAAATTGACCTGTAGATTTGCGGCCTGTACCTGCTCATAAAGTTCCTGTGCGGCCTCCGTCTTACTGAGATCAAGAGCGATTACTTTTACCTTTACCTGGTACTGCTTTTTCAGCGAAGCTTGTCTTTCCTGCAATTTGTTGGCCGAACGTGCCACCAGGATGAGATCTCCACCACGTTTGGCGTGTTCCGTAGCCAGCGCAGCGCCTATACCGCCTGAGGCACCGGTGATGAGTGCGATATTTTTCATAGAAGTTAATTTTTAATTTATTAATTGAATATTCATTCATTTTTAGATGCAAATTTTTTTAGTTAATGCGTACCCCATCCCACGACGACTGTACAGCCATTTGCAGATAGGCATCGCTTATATCCAGTTCTCCGTTTAGTTGCAACTTGGCGGTGCTGACTACATGTCCGTAAACCAGATTAAGCATCAGCATCAGCGGCATCTCTCTGAGTACGCCATAACGCATACCTTCCGTCAAAAAATCAATGATAGGCTGGTAATGCCGCACATTCTCTTCTCTTACCTGTAGGTCTACCAGGGGAGAGTTGGCGTATTGTTCCAGAAATTTGAATTCCTGGGGATAATCTATAAAATGCTGGTAAAGGTTGATCCAGAAGCGGAAATAGCGTTCTTTGATGTTGCCGGCCTCCTGCATACCCTCAGCCAATGCCTGTCCCATTCGGGCTTTCAGGCTGCTATAAAGTTCATTGATCAGCTCTTCCTTACTACTGAAGTAGTGATAGATGGTGCCTGCAGCCACTCCGGCTTCTCGAGCTATCATTGACATAGGTGTATCGTGAAAGCCGCGCTCAGTAATGAGCTTGAGTGTGGCTTGCAATACCAGATGTTTTTTATCATTCATAAATTGAATATTCATTTGGTTAAATGAACGTTAACTCTTAAAACGGGTTGCTTTTAGGATAAAATATTTTAGTTTTTTTAAAGATGAAACTGCTGGCGCTACACAAACAGATAAGATCAAATTTAACCTGGGGCAGACTGTAACTAATTTAAACAAAGTACAAATTGATGAGCTAAACCATGAAACTGCTCATCTCTTTCTATCTTACTGTTCTAAAGCAAAAAATGGTATGGCTGGTACGACAGTAAAAATGGAGGATAAACTACATGGGGGTAGCAGCCGATTCGGAAAATTGCAGGGCTATCTGGGAGAATTTGTATACGGCGGCATTGATGGTAGTGTCACCACCTTTGCCGTAGTGGCTGGGGCAGCCGGCGCCGACCTGAGCGCTTCGGTAGTGATCATCCTGGGTTTTGCCAATCTTATTGCCGATGGTTTTTCCATGTCGGTAGGGGCTTATCTTTCTACCAAATCCGAAAGAGATAATTACGAAAAGCACCGGCAGATTGAGTATTGGGAAGTAAAGCATATGCCGGAGCGGGAGATGGAAGAGGTGCGGGAGATTTACCGGGCTAAGGGTTTTGAAGGAGAACTCCTGGAGCAGGTGGTGGCCAAAATTACCGAAGACAAAGATCGCTGGGTGGATGTGATGATGAAAGACGAACTGGAGATGGCTGCAGAGACCAAATCTCCCCTGGGCATGGGGCTGGTTACTTTTTTGTCCTTTATTGTCATAGGTTTTGTGCCCCTGCTGGTGTATGTGATCAACTACCTCAGGGAGGTAGAGATAGCCCATACCTTTGCCATTGCCTGCCTGCTTACTTCTCTGGCTTTTATCCTCATCGGCTGGCTCAAAAGTTACCTGACAAATACCAATAGCTGGAGAGGAATAGCCGAAACCCTGCTCCTGGGTGCTTCGGCTGCTGCACTGGCCTACTGGGTGGGAGATGTGCTGGAAAAGTGGCTGCGCTAAACACCTGTTCTGGCCACTACTCTTCTGATTAATCCTCCTGGGCCTTCTTATCCATACTGAGATTAAGCGGACCGGCGGCATCGCCCCAGTAAATGGTACGGTGGGGGAAAGGTATTTCTATACCCTCACGGTCAAAAGCCTTTTTGAGCCTGCCATTATACTCACGGCCCACGCTCCACTGCTTGATAGGTTTGGTTTTGAAGCGGGCTTTAACTACCACAGCACTGTCGCCAAATCTGTCTACCCCGAAGATCTCCAGAGGCTCGAGGATACTGTCTTTATATTCAGGATCGTTCATCAGTTCATCGCCCACCTCTTTCATCACCCGACGTACCTTATCAGTATCTTCCTTGTAAGCGACCCCCACATCAAATACCATAGCTGACCATTCCTTGGTCATATTTGCCAGGGTATTAATCTTGCCGTTCTGGAAGATATGTACCGTTCCTGAGAAATCGCGAAGTGTAATGGTACGCAGGGCAATTTCCTCCACCAGTCCGCCCTGTCCGTTAATAATGGCCACATCCCCGGCACGCACCTGGTTCTCCAGCAGCATAAAAAATCCGGAAATAAAGTCTCTGACCAGTTCCTGAGCACCAAAACCCACGGCAAGGCCAACGATACCGGCACTGGCCAGCAGGGGGCCAATGTCGAGATTAACCTCCTTCAGTATGATCATCAGGAAAATGATCCAGATGACGATGCTACCAGCCTGCCGCAGGATATTGATGAGGGTGTTGATGCGTTTTTCCTTTTCATCCTTGCTTTCGCTTTGGCTGGATTGGGTACGTTTGATAATTACTGCCTTGATCCGGGTTACCAGCGTGCGGTAGATCCACAGGACGACAAACAATACAAAGAGCGTAAATAATACAGCGGGTACTGTGTTGATAATCCAGCTAAGCATCCTTTCGTAGGCGCTTTGCCAGAATTCATCAGTGAAAATCTTTTCCATGTTGAAGCTGAAAATTATTGTTTTATGATCAGATAATCAGGAAGTGACCTGGCAGATGAAAGCAGGTCTGTCTGATCTAAGATTTAAAAATTAGCACCGATAAGCTTTTTACAAAAGTCGGAGAGACAACAGAATGTTCTTTAGTAAAACAATTCTCTTGAGTTCGTCTCATAGCCATTCAAATCGCCTTGCTGGTGGCTTATAATAAAAAACACTGCAAGTATAACAAAATTTGCCTCATTCTGTCAATCAACCCTGCCGGAGTTCATTGTAATGACAACGGGCTGACCTCAGCTGCTTTACTTTTTTTAAGTACCAATCCTTTGACTGCCATACAGGCCTTTGCTATTTTTAGGCGATGAAAATTCTACACACCGCCGACTGGCACCTGGGCAAACGCCTGGGTGAATACAGCCGCCTGCCCGAACAGAGAGAAGTACTTGAAGAGATCTGCCAGATTGCCGAGCGAGAGCAGGTAGATGCTGTGCTCATCGCTGGCGACCTCTTTGATCATGCCAACCCAGGCAACGAAGCGGTAGAGCTTTTCTACAAAACGGTACATCGCCTGGCCGATGAGGGGGGGCGGGCCGTAGTGGCCATTGCCGGCAACCATGACTCTGCCGACCGGGTGGAGGCCCCCGACCCGCTGGCACGCGAACTGGGCATCATTTTTCATGGCAAGCCTCATTCAGAGGTGCGCCCCTTCAACACCCGCAAAGGGCTGAGCCTGTTGCAAGCAGCTCCCGGTTTTGTGGAGTTAAAATTACCCCGCCATGATTTTCCCCTGCGTCTGCTGCTGACGCCCTATGCCAATGAGCTGACGCTCAGGCAATTTTTAGGTACGGAAGACAAAGAAGAAGCCCTGCGTCAATTGCTTAAAGAAAACTGGCGGCAAACGGCTGAGCAGCATTGTAACGAAAAGGGTGTGAACCTCCTGGTAGCGCATCTGTATTTTATGCAGCAGGGTGGCGAGGCACCTGAGGAACCGGAGGATGAACGACCTATCCTGCACATGGGAGGTGCACAGGCTATTTTTACCGGAGATATTCCTACCCAGGTACAGTATACCGCCCTGGGGCATCTCCACCGTTACCAAAATATTGCCGGGGCCAAGGGGCCTGCGGTATACAGCAGCAGTCCGCTGGCCTACAGCTTCAGCGAAGCCCAGCAGGAAAAGTATGTGGTGCTGATAGAAGCCGAGCCTGCCCGGCCGGTAGTCAAGGAAAAGATTGCCTTACAGAAAGGCAGGAGGTTGCTTAGGAAGAAATTCAGCTCCACAGAGGATGCCCTGGCCTGGCTGCATCAAAACCCCGACACCTACATAGAGCTGACCCTGGTAAGTGATACTTTTATTGAAAGTGAGGTCAAAAAAGCCCTGTATGATGCCCACGATGGCATTGTCAGTATTATTCCTGAGCTGACAAACACCGAAGACATTTTTGATAAGCCTGCCCAGAAGGTCAACCTTCAGCAGGATATCCGCCTGCTCTTTCATGATTACTTTAAAAGCCGTCTGGGGCAAAGCCCTTCAGATGAGCTGATGGACCTTTTTAACGAAATACTAAACACCGAAGAAGAAGAGGAAGACTAAGCCAGCCTATGATACCTATCAGCCTGACATTCAAGGGTCTGTATTCTTACCGTGAGTCGCAGACCATCAATTTTGAAAAACTGACTTCTTCGCAGCTGTTTGGCATCTTCGGGCCGATTGGCTGCGGCAAGTCCAGTATCCTGGAGGCCATCATGTTTGCCCTCTACGACCAGAGCGACCGCCTCAAAACTTCCGGCGACAACCGTTACTACAATATGCTCAACCTCCAGAGCGATGAGCTGGAGATTGACTTTATCTTCCGTTCGGATGCGGCAAAAAAGACTAAGCACAGAGTGTACTTCCGGGCCAGCCGCAACCGTAACCATTACGAACAGGTGAGTGTCCGCAGCCGCGACCTGTATGTGTGGGAAGATGGAACATGGATACCACTGGAGGATAAAGATGCCAGCCAGATCCTGGGCATGACCTACCAGAATTTTATGCAGACGGTCATCATTCCCCAGGGTAAGTTCCGGGACTTCGTAGACCAGAATGCCACGCAGCGTACCAAGATGCTCCGGGAGCTGTTTCGCCTGGAGAAGTTTGAACTGGGCCAGAAAACCGGCACATTGCTCAAAAAATCCCAACTTGCCATCAAAGATACAGAAGGCAGGCTGGCCGAGATCGGGCAGGTAAGTGAAGAGGAAATTGAGCAGGCTCGCAAAGAAGGAGAGGAGTGGGAAAAGGCCCTGACCGAAAACCGGCAACGTCAGCAGGAAGCTGAAAAAGCCTGTCAGCAGCAGGAGGAGTTACGCAAACTCTTTGAGAATATCAGAAATACCGAAACTGAGCTAAGGAAAGAAGAAGAACAGCAGGGACATTACCAGAAAAAGGAACAGAGACTGCACGACTACCAGCGGGCGGTGACTTATTTCAACGAGATTCTGAAGTCGCTGGTAGAGACCAAGACAGAGAGCCGCGTCCTCAGGAAAGCATATCAGCAACGACAGAAAGAAATCGCCAGGCAGGAATCGGAACTGGCAGCCTTGAAAAAAAACCTGGCCGAGAAGAATGAAGTTTACCAGCAGCGGGAGGTCAAAGAGCAGCAGTGCCAGGACCTGGAGCATATTATAGAGATCCGGAAATATAAGGCAGCCCTTGAGCAGCAGGAGCAGCAGCTGGCGCAGGCCCGTAAGCAGTTTGAAGAAACCAAAACCCTTCGGGAGGAACTCAGACAGCAGCTTAGCGGCCGGGAAGAAAAACTTACCCTGCTTGACGAGAAACTCAAGCGCCAGGCAGAGCTGCAGCAACTGCTGCACTGGCACGAAAACCTGGATAAACTGCAGCAGGAGTCGCAGGAAGTCCAGCAGCAACAGCAGCAGTATGGCATCCGGCTGAAACAGGTGGTGCAAAAGAAAATCCACTTACTGCAGCCCTACGAATGGGCCAGGAACAATGGCAGTTTTGAAAAAAGCAAAGTGCTGCTCAAAACACAGATGGAGGCCTGCCGTGCTTCTCAGGAGAAGCTGAACGCCCTGCTGCAGGAGCTGCAAATCAGCGAAAAACTAGCCTCCTATGCTGGTGCACTCAGTCAGGGCAGCGCCTGTCCGCTCTGCGGCTCTACTCACCATCCACAGGTAGCGCATCATGCCTCGGTAAGTCAGCAGCTGAAGGAGCAAATGCAGGCGCTGGAAAAATGCCGGCAGGAGGAGAAAGAACTAGTACAATTGAGTGAGAAGATTGCTGCGCTTGAGATAGACTTCAACAGCCACCAGCAGCTGGAAAAGCAACTGGCCGAGCGTCAGCAGCAGCTGTATGCAAAAATAAAGGATCACCAGCAGCAATTTTGTTGGGAAGATTTCAAAAATTATGAAGCGCCGCAGATCCGGGGCTTCCTGCAAAAGCTGGAGGCGATGGGAGAGGAAGCCCAGGCAATCCGTCAGCAACTGCAAAAGGACCGAGCGCAGCAGCAAGCGCTGGAAGAAAGTTTGAATAAAGCTTTGGATGCCCAGCATGCTGCCCAGCAAAAGGAAATCCAATTGAGTACCAGCATCAGTAATCACCTCAAGCTGCTCAAAACACTGCCTTACGAAAAGCTGGAAGCCTACGATATGTCTGCCCTGCAGCACAGCCTGGAAAAGGGACGGCTACAGTTGAAAACAGCCGTAGCCGAATATGAACAGGCGCAACAGGCCTGCCATGCCAAAGAAAATGAACTCAGCGCCATCCGCAGCCGGGCCGAAGCAGAGGCTGAAAGCTTGCAGACTTTGGAAAAGAAAGCTGACCATTTGGAAAAAGAAGTCACCCAGCTCTGCCAGCAGAAAAACTTCAGTGACCTCAACGAAGTGCAGCAGATACTCTCGCAGGAGCTGGATGTAGAGGCTGAGCAGGAAGCTATTAACCTTTACAAAACCCGTCTCAGCAGCTGCCGCGACCGCCTGCAAAAGCTTAGGGAAGAGGCAGAAGGAAAATTTTACCAGGAAGCAGAACACCGGGCACTGCTGGAAACCCTGCAGGCCATCCAGAAGGCAGTGCAGGAATGCCAGGAAAACTGTGCTCTCTCACGACAGCATGTCAAAAGTCTGCTGGACAAGCTACGCAGCAGCCGTGACCTGCAGCAAAAGCTGCAGCAGCAGCAAAAAAGGGAAGAGAACCTGAAGGAACTCAGGAAACTTTTTATTGGTAGCGGATTCGTCAAATATGTATCATCTGTCTACCTTGACAACCTCTGCCGTACGGCCAATGTGCGATTTATGAAGCTGACTCGCAACAACCTGAGCCTGGAGCTCAATGAAGAAGGTGAGTTTATCGTTCGGGATTACCTCAACAATGGGAAAACCCGACTGCTCAAGACGCTATCGGGAGGGCAGACCTTCCAGGCAGCGCTCTGCCTGGCTTTGGCCCTGGCCGAAAATGTCAAGACCCTCAACCAGGCAGAGCAAAGTTTCTTCTTCCTGGACGAAGGCTTCGGCTCGCTGGACAGGGAGTCACTCAGGGTGGTGTTTGATGCACTCAAGTCACTGAGGCAGGAAAAGCGCATCGTCGGCATCATTTCTCATGTGGAAGAGCTGCAGCAGGAAATAGATGTCTTTCTGCGGATAGAAAACGACAAGGAGAGGGGGAGCCTGGTCAGCTGCAGCTGGGAGTAGAAAAATAAAGCAGTCAGCTATGTCAGCTTGTGGTGAACCTGACATAGCCGTTGGTCTTTTAGATCAGAGCACCCTGCAGAAAAGTCTCCAGCAGGATTTTGCCGTCTGTATTATTCAGTGCGCTGTCACAGGCCCGCTCGGGGTGAGGCATAAGGCCAAAAACATTCTTCTGGCGGTTAGTCACCCCGGCAATGGCATTCACCGACCCATTAAAGTTGCTCACGTCATCACAGGTACCGTCTTCATTGCAGTACTCAAACAGGATCTGGTCATTGTCTATCAGTTCCTTGATAACCTCATCGGGAGCGTAATAACGGCCATCGGCGTGGGCAACCGGTATTTTGTAGGCTTTGTCGCGCTGTAGGCTGGCAGTCATGAGGGCGGTTTTGGATACCGGGCGGATGAAAGCATTTTTGCAGACAAATTTCTGCTCACGGTTGCGCAGCAGCGTCCCGGGAAGCAGGCCGGCTTCTGTCAGAATCTGGAAGCCATTGCAGATACCCAGCACATACCCCCCTTTATTGGCATGATCAATAACTGCATCCATGATAGGGGAGAAGCGGGCAATAGCCCCGGAACGCAGGTAGTCGCCATAAGAGAAACCTCCCGGCACCAGCACAAAGTCGCAGCCCTGCAGGCTGGTATCCTTATGCCAGAGCTTGATGACTTCCTGTCCTAAAATATCTTTGAAAGCGTAATAGAGGTCCTCATCACAGTTGGAACCAGGGAAAATAATAACGCCAAATTTCATATGATTACAGATTACAGATTACAGATTACAGATTACAGATTACAGATTACAGATTACAGATTACAGATTTTTTTCAGATAGAAAATGGTAACAAAGTGCTTCTAAGCTCAATTGGTGCAGAACCTGCTGATTTCCCGGACCGAAAGACGGCCGGTTTAAGTAATAATGTCTTATCAGAGAAAATAGTCTGCTGCTGCGGCAAAGGTAATAAAAAAAGCCCGACCAGCGGGCTTATTTCACAGGTTTGCATTTCATTAGGAGACTTATGATTTAAGTGTTTCAAAGCAGCCCTGGATAAGCCCAGAAACCCATTTTTTATCCATTTGCAATTCAAGGAACAACAAAAAACCAAATTGTGCATGCTATGCATAGCAAGAAAAGTCAAAGTTCCTTTCGTAGTAGTCTTCCTCAATCTTATTTCTTTCCTTTTCAAGCAGCTCTACAAGCTTGATCCTTCCGTTCCTTATCCTCGACTTGATCGTGTTCATGTTCAGCTCCAGCTTTTCTTGAATCTCTTCGTAGCTATATTTCCTCAGCTCTCTTAGCGTCAGCACTTCTACGTATTTTGGATGAAGCTTTGGTATAAGCTGCTTTGCCCTCTCAGCAAGAATTATGTTCAGCTCTGTTCTGTGCTTATCCACGTCGTTCTCGTGTGCAAGCATTGTTTTGATTGCCACGCCTGGTTCGTCATCGTTCTCAATCGAAACCATTGATTTCTTCTTTCCGATGTTGTACAGCACCATTCTTTTTGCTATGGTATAGAACCAAGTGTTTAAGTGAGCTTTCTTTGCATCGAAAGTCTCTATCTTACTTATCGATCGCTTGCATGAAAGAGTCAACGCATGCATCCTCAATTTCAATGCAAATGTTTGGGATTGCACCCATCAAATACGACTTAAGCTTTTTGTAGTTTTTGTTGTAGAAATCGGTGATGCTAATGCCTGTCACTTCGAAAAAAATGGCTTCATTTGTTTTCATGGTTTTCTATGTAGTTTTTAATTTTTTATTTTTATTAGTGTTAAAATCACGACAAATTCAAAAAATTGACAAAAAAATTGAAATATTTTTAATATTTTTCAATGCCAATCGGCGGCAAGTTTAACCCCTTCTCTGTGCATGTTTCCGATATGCACTTCTTCAGCAGCTCAAGATCCTTCTCTTGAACAAGGAAGCTATCATGCAAGGTCAGAAACTCAGATGAATCGTTGGCCATCATCATGGCAGCCCCGCTGTCCAGTACAAAGCTAGATTCAAACTGCTATAGCCTCCTTGCCAGATCGGCATGTATGGCATTCACCATGTCAGCTAGTTCTATCAAGCTAGGAAACAGCGTTGCAAACTTTGCCTTCTTTTCCTTCAATATCCACATGCTTGCATCTGAGAATAGACAATGAAACACGAAGCTTTTCGCCTTGCCCCTGTTTTCCAACCCTGGCTCTTCCTGCACAAATTCGTATAGCATACCGTTTTCTGCAAGAAAGATGAAATTCTCCACATTTGGCCTTTTTCCTATTTCTGCAAGCAACCTGTTGTATTTCTCGAAGCCTTTCACTCTATGCCCTCTAAGCACTTGCGCCAGGAAATACAACTGGCTGTTCTTGATGTAGACCTCTACGAGCTTTCCATCCTGATATTGCAAGTGTTTCCTCATGTATTTCGGAAGGCTGGTCACCGCTGTATGCATCCGGTTGCCGAACACATCCTTCGGCCTGATCTGCCTATCCATCTCAAACAGCTGGGCTGCCATCATCTGCGTGTCGTATTGCTCCTGGCTGTATATCACACCTTTTGCATATAGTTGTTCAACATCTGCCATTGCAGCGGCCATGTCAAACGATACGCGCTCTGTGTGGCTACAGAGTGTGTAATAGACCAAGTCTCTTGTTCTTTCTTGCTGTAGTAGTTCCATCTGAGCTTTTTTGTATTTTTTCCATCTTTTTTCGGCTGCCTTTCCTTCCAGTTCTACCAGATTATAGCCTTTCATGTGATCAGGTATTCTGTAGCCTTTGCTCTTCTCGCCTACCATGTAGTGGTTGTCCGTCTCTATTAGGTTGTGTTCCAGCATGAACTTTTTGTATGCATCGGCCTGCTTGCTTGGGAGAATAGTTCTAAAGATATTGTGGTGGATGTACACAAAGTCTCTATTCTTTCGCATTTCGTGCCTGCGCTGGATGTAGGTGTGTATTATAAGGATGTTGTCCTTGTTGAACTTTTCCTTGTGGGTAGCAGCCCAGCTGACTGCTAATTCCTTGAAGTCAATTTGCTTGAACTGAATCATTTTCTTTCTATTTTTTCGTGGTTGTGGTATATATCTGGATACGTCACCGTGTTTTGTTTTTTTCCATATTTTTTAGTGGTCAATCAAAAAAACCTTAGCCGGGGAGACCAAGGGTTTTTCAAACTTTAAAAAATTTCAACCACGAAAGTATGATTTAGGTAGTATATATGGGTATTTGATTATTTTTTATAATTTTATTGATTTATTTTATAAATAGAATAAAGCCACTCTACATGAGGATTTTTTCAGTGTTAACAACAGGGGGCGCCAAGGCCTGT
>JBKHDR010000079.1:0-21052 GCA_046541235.1 Cyclobacteriaceae bacterium
AGTTGCTGGGCATCCTCACTCATACTGACATTGATAGTAGAGCGTCCGTTGATGTCTACCTCCTGCATTTCCAGGCCTATAAAAGAAAACACCAGGGTCTGTGCGTCAGAAGGCACATTCAGGCGATACTCTCCCTCAATGTTGGTTACGGTACCTGTAGTGGTACCTTTCAGAATCACGTTCACACCCGGAAGGGGATCGCCGTTTTCAACAGATACTACCTTTCCTGAAATAACAGAATTTTGAGCTGAAGCCATCTGGAAAGCGGCTACAACAAGCATAAAGCTTAAAAGCACATGCCGCACTGCCGGAATAATGGCAAAAACTAAACGTTGTGTAAAATTTACTCTCATAGTATATATAATTGATTAATAAATGACAATCAGCACTCAATTTTCTTATCACCTCATCGTCAAGACAGTTGAAGAACACTGTACGTACAAGAGAATCAGGAGATAAGAAAGCCACTAAATAAGTACATAAAATTTAAGTTTTTGAGAGGTTAAAAGTCTAATTTTACTTTTAATTAAAAACTTGCATGCGCCAATCTATAAAAAATCCTTTAATTTATTAGCAATTATTTTTTGTATTTACCTAAAATAGTATGAATAGTTAAAATTTTAATTAAATAAATTATATTTTTTTATGGTGCAATTGCTCAATTACTTTGAAAATACTACTTTTCAATTGCTGATAATATTAACTATCAAAAGAAAGAAGAGAAAATGAAACAAACGTATCACTTAAAAATAATATGCAGTTCACTTATTTTTTACTATATATTTTTTTTTAGTATCAGGAGTATACTTATAAGTGAGGAACTACCTATGTTTGACAAATTAAAAAAGCTCTTCTTCTACTACATGCTTGATCCCAAAAGCAGAACTATCACATGCTTACCTTAACCTAAGTATTGACTGCGTAAACTTTAAGTGATGCGACAGATTAAAATGAACTCCGTTTGCAAGGGGGGTCTTTCTAAATAGACGCTTGAAATGCTATTTATGAACATCCTCCCACTGCCTGGTGCGTTACAAACAAGGATGATAGGGCAAATTATGGCAAGTCTGCTTTGTCGTACTACTTACTTATCTCCTCCGTAATTAGATAGTGCGTATCCTATTAATTACACCTTTCATTCTCATTTATGCCTGCCCCTGGGTGATGCAGCATTTTTTATTGTTCTGGCAGTACGTGCCTGGAGGCAGGTGGTCAGTCTAAGTGAACATGATTGAATTATCATGATATACTGAAATCTCCTGAGCAAAAAAAAGCCGCTTCCCCTGCTGAGGAAACGGCTTTCAAAGCTGTTATAAAATCAACTATTCCTGGCTATCGCCTGGCTGCGGCCAGGGAGTTTCGTTAGAATCAGGGTTCTGATCGGCCTCAGTGAGTGCCTCGTTGGCATCAATTTCTCCCTGGGGAATCAGCATAAAGAACTTATAATCGTTAGGCTCAAAGCTAAACCTAAAGGCAGAAGGATGATTTTCATCTCTCTCCCAGGCCTGCTGCAGGCGACGCTTGTCGGGAAAGTCGGCCAGACCTTCGCCATACAACTCCTTACGGCGCTCCAGCATGATTTCGTCTATCAGGGCCTGCCCGGTGTTGCCAGAGGCCGAGGTCAGTTCAGGATCACGATTGCTCTGCAGGGTATAGAGTAACTCGGCAGCCTGCGCTTCATTGCCCAGGCGAGCCAGGGCTTCAGCCTCAATCAGGTACATTTCGGCAACACGCATCAGTACCACATCCTCACCAAAATCAGCATCAGCGATAAACTTATCGGTAGAATATAGGTCATCCTCCTCCAGGGTGAACATATTACGTACATCCGTCTCGCTGAAATTTTCTACAAAGGTAGGATTAGCCCTGATAGTAGGCACATAACGGGTGCCATCCCAGAAAGAGGCGAACATACCGAAGAAAGCCGTCTGGTCGGTAGAGTAAGGCATGCCCCACATCCACTCAGGCGAACTGATGTCTCTGAAGCCATCAGTGTAAGAGGCAGCATTCAGCCCTCCGCCAAAAGCGGTACGGGCACGATTAGCGGCGTCGGCGGCATCCTGGTAAAGGCCCATTTCAAGGTAAACACGAGCCAGTATACCATCAGCTACCGCTTTGTTGATCTTCCAGGTAAACTCCCTGTCCTGGCTCAGGTTTTCTGAAGCAAACTCAAGGTCTGTTACAATTACGTCATACACATCGCCTACTGAAGCACGGGGATTGCCTCTATCTTCAACTACGGTAGATGCATCGTAGATGGGAATGCCTACATTATCACGGCCCGCCTGGTAAGGCAAAGCATACTCACGGATAGCCTGGAAGTAAGCGAAAGCCCGGATCGCCCTGGCTTCGGCTGCCAAAGGTAGTCTTTCAGATTCACTCAAGGGTGACTCTTCCAGTCCCTCCAGCAATGCATTCATACTGTTTACCAGTTCATAGCTCATGTTCCATACCATGTTTACCTTACGGCTGTTAGGGTTATTCCTGTCAAGATACCTGTATTCAAAGGTCATCCACTGGAAAGCAGGCTGCATGAAGTCATTGCCTCTTACCGTACGTGTGTTCATGATAGAACCAAAACCTTCAGAGTCATCATTAGAGGCAGTGGTATTTACCAACTCATCATTAAAACCTCTGATAGTACGATATGTACCAGTCAGGTAGGCTTCCACCCCATCTACCGTAGAAAATACGATCTCCGGAACCACCTCGGCCTGGGGCTGTGGCTCATCTACCCACTCTTCGCACGACATCAGCAGGGAAGCAGATGCCAGTATTGACACGATTAATTTATTCTTTATCATATAATTGTCAGTTTTTAGATCACAAATCGATTTCAATTCCACCTGATACTATCCGGAAGACAGAAGATCGGTTGTTAGTTTGTCCCGAAATGCTCTGCTCAGGATCCAGTCCGTCTCTGGAGAAGAAAGTGAACAGGTTATCACCCTGTACAAATACTCTTACACCACGCAGGAAGCCGGTATTCTCAAGCAAGCTCTGCGGCAGGGAGTAGCCAAGCGTTACGTTACGCAGACGGCCGTAAGTGGCATCCACCAGGAAACGAGTAGAGGTAGAGGCACCCTGATCTGAAGAATTGAGGCGAGGCACATCAGTTACGTCACCAGGATTCTGCCATCTGTTAAGAATATCCGCATGCTTCTGCTGACCGGGGCGGAGACCACCCTCCATCAAGCCTGCATAATCGAGGTCAAGGATCTGGCCACCGAGGCTGTAGTTGAACAGTACGCTTAGATCAAAGCCTCTGTATTGCAGATTGGTATTGAAACCACCACGCCCCCAGGGAAGTGCTGTGCCCGCATTGATACGGTTCTGCTGAGCAGTAGAAACATTTGAAGTAGTTACTCTGCCTGCTACATTACCTTCGGTATCCAGCGAGTCAATGTACCAGAGAGGTGCACCGGTAGCAGGATCAACACCCGCCCACTCGCGTACATAAAAATCATATACGGTATTACCTTCTCTAAGCAGGAAGTTGCCATCTATGATTTCCTCTTCAGGAAGTTCAGTAATTTCATTTCTTTCAAAAGCGATATTGGCACCCACTGACCAGATGAGTTCTTCGCTCTCAATTACATCCCAGTTGAGGGCTACTTCAATACCCCGGTTTTGCAGGTTACCTATATTTTCCAGGATCTCGCCTCCTACTACCCCGAGTGAATTAGCCAGTGGACGGGCAAAGATCAGTCCGCGGGTATCTTTGAGGTAAGCATCCACGCTACCAGTTAGCTTTTCTCTGAACAGGCCGAAGTCTAAACCTACGTTAGTAATAGCAGAGGTCTCCCAGGTGATCTGGTTATTTCGCAAGGGGCCCAGATACACACCGGGTGTGCCTAATTGGTTATAACCTGTGCGGTAAATTGTTTCTGCCGGGAAATATACCTGATTACCACTGCCATCCTGTATAAAGGCATTACCCACTTCACCGTAAGAAGCTCTCAGCTTCAGGAAGCTGATCAGGTCAATATCCTGCATGAAAAGTTCGTCAGTCAGTACCCATGAACCTGATACTGAGTAGAAGATACCTTCGCGATTTTCAGGAGCAAAACGGGAAGAAATATCTCTGCGCAGCGAAGCCTGCAGGAAGTACTTACTCTTGTAATCGTACTCAACGCGGCCCATCAAACTACCGATTCTTTCCTGATTTTCCAGACCATCCATTTGCTCCAGCGTAGATGCAGAATTTAGCTGGTAGAGGCCTCCAAAAGGTAAACCTGTTTTGGATACGTCGAGCTCGTTGTATTTATAGCTGTAAGCTTCCTGTAGCAGCAGCACATCAATATTGTGGTCTCCGTCGCCAAAGGCCTTTTGGTAGTTCAGGCTGTTGGTCAGGGTCCATTCAGTAGTGATGCTTCTGAAACGTCCTAAACGACCGTTTACCGTACGGGCCGAGCCAATATCGGGATTGGTATAGGTACGGTTGTCAAGGAAATATTTGTTGAGCGCAAAATTGGTTCTAACTGTAAAGTCCTCCAGAAAAGATGCTTCCATGAAGGCATTAGTAGTACTGAAAAATCTTTCAGTCACATCCTGATCCAGATTGGTTTGTGCGACCACGTTAGAAGGTTGCAGTACCGGACGCACCGCATTGATGGGCTGCGAACCAGGATTTTGTCCGTCATCAAAAATAGGGTTGCCACTAGGGTCTAGAAGAAGGCTTCCGTCCACAGCTCTACGATAGATAGGATAAATGCTGGACATAGCACGGATATACTGAATGGCATTTGAGAAAAAGCTGCCTGACTGCTGAGGAAAATTCTGTGTAGACGTAGACACAGCCTGGCGGATACCTGCTTTCAACCAGTCGGTAAGTTCAGTATCCAGGTTGAGCCTTCCGTTGAATCGCTCAAAGTCTGAGTTGATCACGATACCATCCTGCTGCAGGTAACTACCGCTAAAGTAGTAGCGTGTCTTGTCGCTGCCACCGGAAATATTCAGGTTGTAGTCCTGGCGTGTACCATTCTGAAGCAGTGCATCTTCCCAGTCGGTACTCCACTGCAGCCGCTCGGCGGGCAGCAGTTGTCCATTGGGGCCAACAGGTGAGGTAGTGCCGCCGTAGGGATTGTAACCAACCCGATCCAAAAGGCCATCAGTCGCAATCTGTCCTGGATTAGGTTCTCCTGCCTCACTTTCATCGTTGAAAATGGACTCCCACTCCAGGCGCATGTGGTCGGCAGTGCTTACAAAGGGATATTCAGGTACGGCACGCTGTGAAACACCTCTTGAAGCCCGGAGGCTGATACGGGTATCGCCTGCTTCTCCGGACCTGGTGGTGATCAGGATTACACCTGAAGCAGCTCTTGAGCCGTAAAGTGCCGCTGCTGCAGCATCTTTCAGCACCGACATAGATTCAATATCATTGGGGTCAATAGTATTGATGTTTCCGTTATAAACGGCTCCATCCAGTACAATCAGGGGTTCGGAGCTGGAGTTAATAGACGATATACCGCGGATACGTATGGTAGGGTTTACACCAGGCTGACCTGAACCGCTGATGATGTTTACTCCGGGCACTGTCCCCTGAAGGGCAGAAGTAGGAGAAACCAACTGCTGTCTTTTGATCAGTTTGTTGTCTATAGCACCAATAGAGCTGGTCAGTTCGCGCTTTTCCTGGGTACCATAAGCTACCACCTGCACCTCTTCCAACTGGCGGGCATCTTCTTCCAGGCTTACGTTGATGGTAGTGCGCCCGTTGATAGGCTCTACCCGCTGTCTAAGGCCGATAAATGAAAAGACCAAAGCTTCAGCATCCTGTGGTACACTCAGGCGATAGTTACCGTCGACATCGGTTACTGTTCCAATGCTGGTACCCTCCACGATTACGTTTACACCGGGCAAAGCCTCCTCGGTGTCTTCTGAAACAACCTTACCGCTGATGGTTCTTTCCTGAGCCATAGCGGCGGTTATTCCCAGTGTGAACATCAGGCAAAAAGTGCCCAGCCTGCGCCGGAATAATTTGCCTGATATAAAATGGTTCATAGTAAAAACACGCATGTTAAATTGATTTATGTTGAAATAAAAAAGCCAATTGCAGCCACCTAAACAATACGCCTGAGCGTCAACCATTTGCAGGATTTCTGAAAGGATTATTCTGGTCAGAGCTTCATATCAAGCACGATAAAATCCTGTACCAACATCGTTTATATAAAATCAAAAGTCAAAAATATGTATACTAGTCTGGCGACTAATTTTAATAAAAATCAGCTTAAGGTAAGCTAAAACTCAATTATCTTTTATGCAATATTTGAACATGAGGTCGCAATAATAATACATTCTTAACAAGAAACAAGTAGGCATGCATAATAAAGCTGCATACCAATCTTCTCAAAAGTACAAATTTCAAAAAGGCAGGATATTTAAAAAAATGATAAAATTTTGGCATATTAAATTTAAAACAAGCATAAATTGTCAAATTTAAAGGGAACTATAGCAGAAATCTTAACTTTTCTCCAGCCCGAAAAGTTTTTCCCACAGAACAGTTTTTTAAAAGCAGGAAGCGTATAGCAGTTTCAGAAAAAAAAGGAAGACTTATGAAAAAAAACAAATCAAATATGACACGTATTTTCTAAAATTTTTAAATAGATAAGTATATATTTATTGATGAAATTTGATTTTTTGTTTCCCAATTCTATCAGCGTTTAAAACATTTTTCTTTGTTTTAATGCACTCTTGGAATTTCCTTTTATTGTCAAAATTAAAACTGCTCTCAAATGAGCTTTGAAGAGACATCGGGCATTACTCAAAAATCTGCACAATATGTCTGCTTCTGCTTCACTAAAATGATAAAGCTTTTTGGGGCAGTTCTATTCAGTTACATCTTTGCCAAAGCTGGCTTTTTCCAGTCTGCAATAAAGGAGGGGCAACTGAATACAATTTTAAAGGACAAAAAAAAACCCCGAAATTACTTCCGGGGCCTGTTTTAGTAAGGTTCAAACTAACGTGTCCTGTAGAGCAGGCTCAGTTCGCTGTCTCCTATGTCAAAGCCTCTGACCAGGTTGCCTACCTGTACGGCAGCATACTCACTGGCTGAACCAGCCGCAGCATCAGCCAACCTGACGATCAGCACCTGGTTGGAAGGCAGGTTGCCAATATCCTCTAATTCGGTTTGAGGTGTGCCTTCCATATAGGTATCACGCAGATCCTGGAAACTGGCACCTTCAAAATCAAAACCTTCTTCAGCAAGGATGAAATCAGAACCGCCCAGGGCTGCCAGTTGCAGTTCATCATCATCATCCATTACCAGCAATTGCAGGTCACCACCGGTGGCTACCGTATCCTGTGCGCTGAAATCCAGGGTATTGCCATTAGCTTCCAGTATCACTTCAGTGGCATCATCCAGCGGAACGGGCAATACTTCTATGCTTACTGTCTGGCTGGCTGTCATGCCATCGGCTGAAGTAACCACAAAGCGAAGCCCGATATCGCCTTCTGTAGACGCTATGGCTTCAGAAGGAACAGTTACATCTATATTGCCTTCAACCGCAGTAAAAGACTCTAAGGGAGTAGCTGAAAACTCGCCTTCAGTAGTATCGCGCAGAAAAACCTGCACCTGGGCCACCTCTGCATTCACAGCATCTACTGCATAAGAAACTGTAATGATTGAATCGTTAAAGGTTTCTTCAGGTGCTTCTACCGTCAGCGGGTTGTAAAAGTCAAGGCTAAACCTGCGGTAGGTAGTCTGTCCGTTTTCAGTCACCTGGAAAAGCAGGTCGGTAGAACCTATACCCAGAGCGCCTACATTATCAGGATTGGCAATGATCTGCGAGATGGGCACATTCAGTTCTGCTTCAGGCCCCTGCAGGGTAGTAAGCGTTTCATTTATATTATTAGTGCTACCACCAGCAGAATAACTGATATCGCGGATCACCTGTATCTCACTGGCGCCCGGCGCATTTACCGGTATCACTACCTGGTCAAGTACAGAAAAATCAGCACTAAAGGCAGGATAGCCGTCAAAAGTAATGACAGAAGGCGCTTTTTCAAAAGCGAGAAAATCTTCATTTTCTTCGCAGGCCCATCCCAGCATAGCGAGCAGGGAAAAGGCCACGATGGTTTTAATCTTATATTTAATTCGCATAAGTGTCTTAGGTTAATTAGTTGGCAAATACAGGCAGTGTCCTAAAAAGATTATCTTCGTCAGAAGTGATACCTAACCTGTCTCTAGCCGCATCCTTGTTTTCCTTGTTGTACTGATCTTCACTATTGGGGTAAGGAAAGCGCTGAGGGATCGTAAGATTAGAACCAAGTTCCTGATTAGGCTCCAGGTCAGGGAAGCCGGTACGGCGCTGGTCGGCCCAGGACACTTCGGTCAGCGGATAGATCAGCTTATACTTCTCGTTCATGACTGTTTGCAAACTGGCGTTACTAACACCTGCCAGGTACTGTTCTATAGCTACAGGAGCAATCTCCAGCACCTCCATATTGGCTTCTATGCCTTCCTGCATGGCGGCCAGCGCAGCCGCATTGTTGCCTGCCCTGCTTTCTATTTCGGCTTCCATCATTTTTACTTCAGAATAAGTGATGAGCTTGAGAGGCGAGCCCTGGCTGGTCCAGAACTGATTAGCAAAAATGTTGTTGCTGCCGATGTATGCATCAAAACGAGGATCACCGCTCATCACACTTCTAAAATAAGGGTGAATTCTCATGGTAGCCGTACGATCGTTTTCAAACAGCCAAAAAGGATTAGCACCTGTAATGGTGGCTTCAAATGGGAAAAGCGCATTATCGGCATTGCTGCTCAAAGCATTGGTAAGCGCAGAGGCTGCGTCATCAAAATTGCTTTGCTGAAGGTAATACCGAGCCGAAAGCCCATAAGCTGTCTTTATCCACAGATCCGGATCCCCCCCGTGTATCAAGTCATCTTCACCTGGAACAATGAGCCCAGGATCACCGCTCAGATCGCTGATAGCACCACTCAGGAGGCTCTGTATAGAATTATAGATTTCTTCCTGTGTATCGTAAGCAGGCTGTATGATGCCTTCATCGCCCTGGAAAGCCTCAGAATAGGGAATATCTCCGAAGAAGGTCGTTAGGATACCCAGAGAATTAGCCATCAGGATACGGGCGATACCGCGATAATATGGGGCATCCACATTAGCTTCGGTACCTTCACCAGCCGTAGTTTTCTCAATGATCAGGTTCAGGTCCTTCATGTTTCCTCCGTACATCCCCGTACGCCAGAAGTTGTTCATGGCATTGTCGGTCACGTTGTACTGGGTATAAGCCAGTTGCTGGGCATCCTGCCCCTGGAAATACTGCATAAACATACCGGGGTTCCGTCCGCCCAGGGCTCCTGTGTTATAGCCAAGTTGCATAATGGCTCCCGGCAGCAGCAGACTTACCGATACCTGGTCTTCATTAAGAGAAGTAGGGTCTACATTGATATCGCCGTACTCGCAGGCAGTGGTGGCGAAGAGCATCGCAACTGCCAGCAAAAGGCTGTTCAACTTTATGTATTTTATCATGATTAATTCTTTAAATTTCTTTAGAAAGTAACGTTCAGGGTAGCACCATAACCACGGGTGTTAGGATTGTTGAAGTAATCCAGGCCAAGGCCATTGCTGGTACCGGTCAGGTTGGTTTCAGGGTCAATACCCTTGTATCCGGTGAAAAGCAGCAGGTTACGTCCGGTCAGGGCAATGTCTACACCCTGTACTCCCAGGTTTTCTACTACTGAAGTAGGAAGCGAATAAGACAGACGGACTTCTCTCAAACGTACCCAGGAGGCATCTTCTATGTTTTCCTCGCCTCTGGTACCGAATCCGTAACGTACCCAGCGGTTAGAACCAGTGCCAACTGCATCATTGTTAAGATCTACCTGCTGGGTATTGGGTACAAACTCACCTGCTTCGGTACGTTGTACACCCTGGAAGATCACACCGTCTCCGGCTTCACCCCGGAAATCAGCAGAGTGCTGAGTTACACCAAAATACTGGGCGATACCATAGGTTCCGTTCCAGACGTCTCCACCCCGGCGGATATCAACCAGCGCACTCAGGCTGACTCCCTTATAAGAGAATGAATTGGTGATGCCCATTGTCCAGTCAGGAATAGGGTCACCCAGTACTCTTGATTCGGTAGCATTGAGCGGGAATCCGTCTTCACCGATGATCAGTTCGCCATTGTAAGGGCTATCGGGATCATCCACTCTCTGGAGCGATTCACCAAACAAAGAGCCATAAGATTCACCTTCTATCGCATTAGACGATACGCTGGTAAAACCGGCTTGGAAAATGTTAGTCAGGTTGGGAAGAATTTCCTCTACGATGTTTTCATAAGTCGTAAAGTTAGCCGAAAAATCCCAGCGGAAAGGACCATCTACCGGAGTAGCGTTAAATACAGCCTCAATCCCTTCGTTAGTTACCAGACCAGCATTCTGGAATGAAGTCAGGAAGCCTGAAGCAGCTGATATAGTTACCGGCAGAATCTGATCCACGGTTTCAGCATTATAATACGTAATATCAAGTCCTAGTCTGTTATTAAAGAATCGCAGGTCGGCGCCTATTTCAAAGGTAGTAGTAGTTTCCGGCAGCAGTTCGTTATTTCCTAACCCACCATCCTGCTCAAAGGCATTTTGCCCCAGAATAGGGAATACCAGGCCGTCGGTAAATCCATCACCTGTCACACTGGTTTGTGCAAAGTAGTTGGAAGTAGCGTAGAGCGGTGCGTCACTACCTACCTGTCCGTAGCTGACCCTCAGCTTACCATAGGGCAGTATGTCATTATCAGAAATACCCAGCATCTCGGTAAATTCCAGTCCGAGGCTGGCAGCCGGATAGAAGAAAGAGTTATCGTCTTCAGGTAAGGTAGAGGACCAGTCGTTACGGGCGGTCAGGTTCAGGTAAACCATGTCGCGGAAGCCTATATTGGCCTGTGCTACCGCTCCGTTCACTCTTTTGCGCTGTATTACTTCTTCGGCGTTACCGGGAGAGGCATTGGAAATGTGGTAGAAGTCGGGTACGCTCAAGCCATTACCGTCA
Source organism: Cyclobacteriaceae bacterium (assembly GCA_046541235.1). GTDB lineage: Bacteria > Bacteroidota > Bacteroidia > Cytophagales > Cyclobacteriaceae > Catalinimonas. The sequence continues at coordinate 11,001 of JBKHDR010000079.1, forward strand.
AAAGCTACGCGGCGGTAGTTGGTAGCAAAATAGTTGTGTCCTACCAATGCGTCTATGCTCCAGGTATTGCCAATCTGCTTATTGTAAGACAGGAGAAAGTCTGAGTTGATGTCTTTACTGAAGATATTATCATAATCCACTACACCGGGCGAATAGAAGCCACCGGCAGGACTAGGCACAGAGCCTATACGTGCCTTACGACGGTCACTGTACTGGTCAAGCCCCAGCTTGTAAGAAGCAGAAAGTCCGGGCAGGATGTCGTAATTCAGGCTGGCATAACCGAAAATACGGTTCACGTCATCCGTCGTATAGTTTTTATTTACTACCCAGTATGGGCTATCATAAATACCCCAGCGGTAGCTGCGCTGTGTTCCGTCAGGGAATTCATATACGGAAGGATCATTGGCCGCATCTCTTCCGACTTTGCCAGCACCCAAATCAAAGGTAGGCGTATTACGGATCAGTCCCAGCATAATCCCTCTCAGGTTAGAACCTCTTTCGGGGCGTACACCACCAGAATTGACGTAGTTGGCCGATAGTGATGCCGTCAGCTTATCCGTAATGGCGGTAGATACGGTAGTACGCAGCGTAATCCTTTCAAACTCTGAATTAGGAATTATTCCCTGGTTGTTCAGGTATCCTGCCGAAAGGTAGTAATTTGATTTTTCGGTTCCTCCGCGTACTGATATGTTATTGTCAGAGGTCAGGCCTCTCACAAAAAAGTTAGCGGGATTATCATAAGCCCTACCTGGCAGCGCATCAGCAGGCGCCTGATCACGAGGTACCAGACGGCCCAGGTTGCTGAAGAGGTAGTCTTCATCGCCGTCATAGGCCAGGGTCTCAATGCGAGGGCCCCATGACCAGAGTTGCTGGGTCTCCGGACCACCGTACACACCATTTGCCCCCTGGGCATACTCACCCTGCATATCCAGGAAGCGGTTAACCTCATTTACCTCCCAGGTGGTATTTAAGTTTACGGTAGGTGCTTCACCTTTTTTACCTTTTTTGGTAGTAATGATAATGGCACCATTGGCGGCACGTATTCCATACAGGGCAGTAGCAGCCGGGCCTTTGAGTACAGTCATACTGGCTACATCATTGGGGTTGATATCAATGGCGCGGTTTGAATTATCCACACCACCAACTCCACCTCCAATTTCATCATTGCTGATAGGCACACCGTCAACCACAAAAAGTGGGCTGTTATTACCTGTAATAGAAGTATTTCCCCTGACACGAATAGCTGCGGATGCTCCCGGAGTTCCGGAAGAAGAAACGATGTTTACACCGGCCACTTTTCCGTTGATGGAGTTGACCAGGTTAGTCTGGGGAGCCCGGGTAATTTCCTCGCTCTCAATTTCCTGTATACTATAGGCCAGTTTGCGGCGGTCCTGCTCTATACCAATGGCCGTTACCACCACTTCAGAAAGCTGCTGGGCATCTTCCTGCATGGTCACATTAATAGTAGAGCGACCATTGATCTGTACGACCTGGTCTTTCAGACCAATGAAACTAAAAGAAAGCGATTCAGCATCGCTGGGCACATTAAGACGATAATTACCGTCTATATCTGTGACTGTACCAACACTGGTACCTGTCACAATCACATTGACGCCCGGCAGGGCATTACCGTCTTCGGCAGAGGTTACTTTACCGGTGATGGTGTTTGCCTGAGCAAGCACATCACCAATAGCAAGCATCCATACCACCAGGCTTAGCATCCCTATTTTAAGCAGGGACAGCCTACCCGATGAAGGGTGGTTTGTAGAGTTTACACGCATACTAATTTATGGTTTATGTTAAAAGAAAAAGAAAACATGGTTGGCTGACTGAAGAAGATCAGTGAAGCATATTTACGCGGGAGAAAGCTTTTCAAGGGATTTTATCTGCATCAGAGAGACTAACAGACACTGAATAAATAAAAAATGCGAAAAAAAAGGGAGCATTTTCATATCAAGTAAAAGTTAAAAATCATCAACAACACAGGTGCTTTAGCTAAAATTTGCAAAAATTATTTCGTGAATATTTAAATTATTTTTCGGCTTTTCAGCAAAATCCACTAAAAAGAGAGCGATATTATTTAAATAATTATTTCTACAATGAATTTGTGAAAAGTATCTAATTAATAAAATACATCACGAAAAATTATCAAAAAATAATCATATTGAAATAATATAGGCATTTAATGAACAACTTAACAATATGCTAATGTATAGCAATTATTTCTATCTGGCAAGGGAATTTAAAAAATCATACCTACTGTTGATGCACTTGTAACCTAACATGAAAATGAATGTTTAAAAAATATAGTCTTTTTTTATAAAATTATACTTCGCATTATTTTGAATATATTAAAATATTATATTGTATTTATACATATTTTCAAAACATATTTTCCGTTGATGCATAAAAAAAAGGAGGCAGCTTACTACCTCCTTTTTTAGATACCGGACTTCCTGCGCAAGTCTTATTCACTTTCCTGCAGTTGCACGTTGATGCTTTCTTTACCACCGATAGCTACCTTTTGGGTTTCATAACCCAGGCTGGAAAATACTAATGTATCAGCATCATCACCTACAGATATACTGTATTGCCCCTTCATATTGGTAACCGTACCAGCATTACTGTTTTGTACACTCACATCCACTCCCGGCAGGGCTTCTCCTCCCGAAGATACCTGTCCGCTGACTTGTTTTTCCTGTACAAGCAGGGTAAATGCCGACAATAGCACGAAAGAACCGAACAAGGCATAATATTTCATTTGCTTCTTCATAATTAGGTTTTATTAATATAAAGTATAAACCTGCACGAATGTTTATCATGCAGACCTTGTTACTGCCTTCTATCAGCCTGTGTATTCTGGGTATAATAGCGGCGGAGTACCTCAGCAGCAGGCTTTTCCTGAGGTGTAAAATCCGTTTCCCAACGGTTCCAGCGGCTGTTGCGGGGCACGGTGGCATACCACTTCCAGGCAAAGCCACCGGCAAACCAGTCTTGCTGCCAGACCGTACGAAACAGGGCTTCGTAAGCAGTAGCCTGAGCCTGCATATTGGTCACCAGTCCTTCCTTTTCGTTGAGCCAATGTCCTCTGCCACTGTAGTCGGCACTGCGATAGCCATATTCAGTAAAAAGTACAGGAAGATGGTATTGCTCCTGGAATTCTTCTATCTGCTCCATAGGCTCTTCCCAACCATCCATCAGCTGCCTGAGGCTAGGATCACGTCTTTCTGAAAGAGGAAAATAGGCATCTATGCCAATGTAGTCCAGCTCGTCCCAGAAGCTGATGTTCTGGTAATTGTCCCAGTTGGCCGCATAAGTAAGTGGCCCGGTGTAGGTCTGCCTGATTTTGCTGATCAGCCTGCGCCAGTAGGCGGGTCTTTCGCGGGCAGCTACCCGAAACTCCGTACCTATGCAAAAGAGCTCTACCTCATACCTGATGGCCAGGGCGGTCATCGCGTCCAGGTAATTTTCATAGGAAGCCTCCCACTGCTGCCACTCCTCCTCTGTTTCAAGTGTGTAGTCTCCCGGCCAGCCCTGCCCCTGCACCCACACATGAGGCTTGAGCATAATCTTAAGGCCCAGCTGACGCGCGTAGCTCAGGGTCTGCTCCAGGCCGCGGCCGGTCTCGCCCCACCACTGGCTGGTGGTATCATAAATGACTGTCGGATCATTTTCACGCAGGAAAGCATAGGGCACTATGGCCACCCAGTCGGCATTCACCTCCCTGATGGAAGCCATCGCCTGCTGGGGAATGGAATCCCTGGGTGCCACAAAGCAGACACCATCTATCTTCTGCTCCCGGTATTCCCGGGATACACCCTGACAGGCAGCCAGCAGACAGCTAAGGAGTAGGCAGCTCAGGGATATTTTAGTCATAAAATCAGGAAGTACGCATCTGCGCACTGTATTCTTTGACGGTTTCTATGTAACACTTCACCTTGTCGGGATCAATATCAGGATAAAGACCATGTCCCAGGTTGGCAATGTGCCGGTAAGGGCCAAAGGCATCCAGCATCTTTCGCGTCTCCTGCCTGATCTGCTCATAATCGGCATAGAGCGCCGCCGGGTCCAGGTTTCCCTGCAGTACTTTTTGCTCACCATATAGCTCACGCGCATAGGCGATGTCCATGTTCCAATCCAGCCCAATGGTCTTACAGGCCAGGTCTTTCATGGCCGGCAGGCTGGTAAAGGCGCCTTTAGCAAAAACTGTCACCGGTACCTCGGTAATGGCCTCGCAGATTTTGCTGATATAACTGAGTGAAAAATCCCGGTACTGTTCGGTAGAAAGGATACCGGCCCAGGAGTCAAATACCTGTACGAGGCTGGCCCCGGCTTCAATCTGGGCCTTCAGGTAGGCAATGGTGCTATCGGTGATCATCTGCAGCAGGCGATGCGCCAGCGCAGGTTCCTGGTAGAGCATGGCACGCGGTTTTGAGAAGGTCTTGCTGCCTGAGCCTTCCACCATATAGGCAAAGATGGTCCAGGGAGCCCCGGCAAACCCAATCACAGGCACTCTCCCATCCAGCTCTTTCACCGTCACCCGTATGGCTTCGGGAGTGTAAGCCAGGTCGCCGGAGATATCGGCTACCTTGAGCCGGTCCATATCTTTGGCAGAACTTACGGTGCGGGGGAAATAGGGTCCGCGTTTTTCTACCATTTCGTAGGGCAGTCCCATGGCTTCGGGAATCACCAGGATGTCGGAAAAGATAATCGCTGCATCTACGCCCAGTATGTCTACCGGCTGTATGGTCACTTCAGCGGCATGTTGGGGATCTTTGACGAGTTCTACAAAGCCCTGCATCTTTTCGCGTACTGCCCGGTACTCGGGAAGTATACGGCCTGCCTGCCGCATCAGCCACACCGGCGTTCTCTCGGTCTTCTCCCCTCGTATGGTTCTGAGTAATAAGTCGTTTTTTAATTCCATGCCTAAAATTACAAGTTTAGCTGCTTGTTTAACTGCTTTACCCTTTTTTTGTGCATAAAACATCAATATTCTTCCCTGCCTGTAAGTATGCCGGATTTTATTTACCTTTAAATGTATGAAAATCGTACAGTAAGCAGATTCATTTTTTGATTAATAAACTGATTTTTAAACCTATGCAAAGTATCAACCCACTGACCAATGAGGTCATCAGAGATTTTGAAGAACACAGCGACGTCCAGATAGAGAACGCTCTGCAGAGAGCTGATGCCACCTACTACCAATGGCGCAAAACCTCTTTTGAAGAAAGAGAAAAGCTGATGCATGCTGCTGCCGATGTGCTGCGAAAAAATAAAGAGAAGTATGCGCAGACCATGACTGACGAGATGGGCAAGACCAAAAAAGAGGCCATCGCCGAAGTAGAAAAATGCGCCCTCTGCTGTGATTATTATGCAGAAAATGCGGCTAAGTTCCTGGCCGATGAACCCCTGGAGATTGACCAGGGCGAAGCCTATATCGCTTATAATCCTATCGGTACGGTACTGGCGGTGATGCCCTGGAACTTCCCCTACTGGCAGGTGATCCGCTTTGCCGCCCCTAACCTGATGGCGGGCAATGTAGGTATTCTCAAGCATGCTTCTAATGTGCCCCAGTGTGCCCTGGTGCTGGAAGAAGTTTTTCGCGAAGCCGGTTTTCCCGAGGGTTGCTTTCAGTCGCTGCTGATCTCCAGCAAAAAGATAGATAGCCTCCTGGGCGACCGTCGTATCCGGGCCGCTACCCTTACCGGCAGCGAAGGCGCAGGCAGCAAAGTGGCTTCCAAAGCCGGACAGGAACTTAAGAAAACCGTGCTGGAACTGGGTGGCAGTGATCCCTTCATCGTGCTGGCCGACGCTGACATAGAAAAGGCAGCGACTACCGCCGTTAAAGCGCGCATGATCAACTGCGGACAGAGCTGTATTGCTGCCAAGCGTTTCCTGGTAGTGCAGGAAGTGTATGATCAGTTTATGGAGATTTTTGTCAAGAAAATGTCTGAGCTTAAGCAGGGCGATCCCAACGAAGATGGGGTGGATTACGGACCTATGGCCAGAGAAGACCTGGCTGAGCAGTTGCTGGAACAGACACAGAAGTCCATAGACAAAGGCGCAGAAGTACTGCTGGGTGGAGACCGGCCTGACAGAAAGGGCGCCTTTTTCAATACCACTATCCTCGGTAACCTCAAACCTGGTATGCCGGCTTATGATGAAGAAATGTTTGGCCCGGTAGCCTCTGTGTTCAGGTGCAAAGATGTGGAAGAAGCCATCCTTATTGCCAATGACTCACCCTACGGCCTGGGCGGCAGCGTATGGACCCAGGATATTGAAAAGGGCAAAAAAGTGGTGCGCCAGGTTGACTCCGGCGCGGTATACATCAACAAAATGATGGCTTCACATCCGGCTTTACCCTTCGGAGGCGTGAAGCTTTCGGGTTACGGCAGGGAACTATCTCACCTGGGCATCAGGGAGTTTGTCAACCAGAAGACGGTGTGGCTGGAGGCTTAGCCGGTTGGCAGCCGCCTCTCTTTTATCTTATGAGTTTTCTAAATCTTTACTGATATGGTAAGAAGGATTGTAGTCTTGGTAGACTTTTCGGAGTATTCAGAATATCAATTGCTTTTTGCACAGAAGTGGGCTGAAATGCTGAATGCAGAAATACTGCTTCTTCATAAGATGGTCCCCTTATATATGCCGTCCATGGCTGATGCGGAGACAAGAGATGACATGAAAGCCCAGGCCCGACAGGAAATTCAGGACGACCTTCAGGCTTTGCGAGAGAAGCACCTATCAGCCAACGTCAGGGTTCGCTTTATAATTACCGACATGGCTTTGTCTGATGCTGTACAGAAGCTGCATGACGATCGACATGATGACATCATTTTTCTCGGCTTAAAGGGCGGCGGTTTGCTGAAAAAGATTTTCATAGGCAGCACCACTATCCATCTGATAGATCAGGTCAACTCTTTGTTTGTTACGGTGCCCAAACATAAGAAAGTGGAGGTTCCCGAGCATCTTTTGGTGTCTGTACATTACCGCTATCCTTTGTATGAGGAAAAATTTGATCATGTACTGCGTATGCTGAAAGAAAAGCTGAAGATGATCAAGTTTATCTCCATCTGCTCTGATGCAGATGAAAAGGAGGCCACTGAAAATTACCTCAAAACACTCTGTGACAGATTTAATCCCACACTACCTTCTTCGTATGCAATTTATCCGGGTAAGGATGCTTTCTCTGAAATCAAAAGGCTTGCCCAGGAGCACCAGGACTGGCAGCTTGTCATACAGAGAGGGTCAAGGGCAATTACTGACCATTTCTTCAGGCGTTTTTTTATCAATGACCTGGTTTATGAGGCCTCTATTCCCCTGTTAATCATTCCTTCAAAGAGCGAATAGAGGAGGTTTGATCCGGACATCCTGTTTAGCAAACAGATGCCCCTGAGAGGAACAGCATGAGATGCAAAGTATATGAATCACAGCCTTAAGTAATCATCTTAACTTCATCCAGGCCTGGCATATCATACGGGGCAACTAAGGTACACAGTACTTTACTCTTCGTTTTCTACTGAAACATATTTCTCCTGTGAAAAAGGATGAATGACAAATGACAGTTAATAATCCAAAGTAAAAAACTGCCTGTTATTTCCTTGATATTTTCTTGCTGCTGCCGATGGTATTTGGCTTTTAGGCGCCCCGGCATTAATTTTCGTCATGTCAGCGGAGTTGACTATTTTAAATCCGTAGTGACTCTGATTGAAAAAACCTGACAGCATGGACAAGCTTAAAATCTCATGATGCGTTATTTCTATAAAACCCTGAAAATGTTAGGGGCTACACTAACGGATGTGCTCCCTATTATCCTGGTGGTTGCCTTTTTCCAGTTGCTGATCATTCAAGAGCCGTTTCCGAGACTGGGAGAGATTGTGTTTGGTAGCTTACTGGTGGTCATTGGCCTGTTGCTGTTTGTCAAAGGGCTGGAGATGGGGCTATTTCCTATAGGGGAAGCCATGGCCACTGCGCTGGCAAAAAAGGGAAGCTTGTTCTGGCTGATGCTCTTTGCTTTTCTGCTGGGTTTTTCTACCACCATCGCTGAACCTGCGCTCATTGCCATTTCCAAAGAAGCAGCCAAAATATCTGCCGGAGCAGGTCTCATAGAAAACGATCAAAGTACGATTGACAACTTTGCTATCGGCTTACGTTTATCGGTGGCTTTTTCAGTTGGGCTGGCCATCGTTATCGGCGTGCTCCGCATTATCAAAGGCTGGCCTGTTTACTACCTGATCATTGGCGGTTACATCATGGTCATGCTGATGACGATCATCGCACCCGAGGAGATCATCGGCCTGGCCTATGATGCCGGTGGTGTGACTACCTCTACCATTACTGTTCCTCTGGTCACAGCTTTAGGGATCGGACTGGCAAATGTCATCAAGGGAAGGAGCCAGTTGCTGGACGGCTTCGGCCTGATCGCCTTTGCTTCCTTACTGCCTATGATTTTTGTGATGGGATACGGATTGTTCTGGTTTTAAACGAAAGCTCATGTCTACCTATATAACCGACTTTGCTGAGATCTTTCTATCAACCATGATTGATGTTACCCCCATCCTGGCACTCATTATCTTCTTTCAACTGGCGGTATTGAGGCAGCCCATACCGCATCTGAAAAGTATGATCGTTGGTGGCATATACGTAGTCCTGGGGCTGACACTTTTTTTGCTGGGCCTGGAAAAAGCCTTGTTCCCCATCGGAGAAATTATGGCCAACCAGCTATCAGACCCTGCCTTTATTGGCATCTCCGAAAGCCAGCCTGCCAGCATTTGGTCTTATTACTGGATATATATTTTTTCGGCGATGATCGGCTTTGCCACTACCATAGCCGAACCTTCGCTGATTGCCGTTGCTATCAAGGCTGATGAAGTTTCTGCCGGTACCATCAGGCCCTGGGGCCTACGCATCGCAGTGGCCCTGGGCGTAGCTTTTGCACTGGCTTTGGGTACTTTTCGGATTGTGGTTGGCGACCCTTTGTTTCTTTACATCATGATAGGTTATATGGTGGTGATCATTCAGACCTTTTTTGCACCCAAGCAAATCATCCCGCTTGCCTACGATTCGGGCGGTGTCACCACCTCTACGGTCACCGTACCTCTGGTCGTAGCGTTGGGACTGGGATTATCCAGTACTGTACCGGGCCGCAACCCAGCTATTGACGGCTTTGGGCTCATTGCTTTTGCCAGCCTGTTTCCTATCATATCTGTACTAGGGTATGCACAGCTAATGGAATTAAAAATACGTCTAACTAAAAAAACAACAAGATGAGATTCAAATTGATCATGGCTTTTGTAAAGCCTCAAAACTCTGATAACTTAATTGAAGCCATGAAAAAAGAAGGCGCTACCGGGGCAACCATCATTCCAGCCAGGGGCACTGGTGTTCATGAGGCAAAAACTTTTTTTGGCTTGAGCATTGAAGAAAAAACTGACACTTTGATTTCTTTGGTAGAAGAACATATGGTAGAAAAGCTGCTTGGCGTAATCAAAGATGCCGGTAAACTGGAAGAAGCCGGTAACGGTGTAGCATTTGTGTTGCCTATTGAGCAAGCCGTAGGTTTGGAAAGCCAGATGCAAAAGTTTAAGGATCAGATAAGAGATGAATATTTATAGACAAACTGAAAATAACCGAGATAATGAGCTCAATTAAAGAATCACCCATGGCCAGAGAAGTCATGAGCACTCGTATAGCTTACATTGATGGTTTGGCCACAGTACGTGAGGCCGTTAACATGATGCGCCATGAAAAAGTAGAAGCTCTCATTGTTGAAAAAAGGAGTCCACAGGATGCCTATGGTATTGTGGTAATCCAGGATATCATCACGGGTGTATTTATTCCGGACCGTTCGCCCGATGATGTCAATGTCTACGAGATTATGACTAAGCCCGTGGTAAGCGTTCCGGCTGATATGCGCGTACGTTATGCAGCCAGGCTGCTGAGCAAATTTGGTTTGAAGATCGCTCCTGTTGAGGATCAGGGAGCATATATAGGTATGCTATCTCTTTCTTCTATTATATTGAGCGATATTGTCTGATTAGAATACGCTACAGCCT
>JBKHDR010000080.1:0-21030 GCA_046541235.1 Cyclobacteriaceae bacterium
AAAAAGTAAAAGCTGACCCCGCTATTCGCGCAGAGGCCAGCTTTTTTAGATTTGTCTGATTTTAAGCCGGAACAGCATCTCTTTCCTCAGATTGAGCACTGCCCCAGTTTACCTGGGTATCTACCCATTTCCTGTCAGCAGCAGAATCCAGTACGGCCTGGCAGACCTTCTGGGTTTCGTAGGCATCCCTGAAAGTCGGGCGGCAATCCTCTCCACTTTCCAGGCTTTTGAAGAAGTCTGCGGCCTGATGCACAAAAGAATGCTCATAGCCGATTGACAGACCGGGCACCCACCACTTGTCCATGTAGGGCTGGTCTCCATCAGTAACGTGGATAGAACGCCATCCGCGTACTTCAGACTCATCTCGGTGGTCAAAATACTCCAGTCGGTTCAGGTCATGCAAATCCCAGCGGATAGAGGCATGTTCACCATTGATCTCAAAAGTATAAAGTGCCTTGTGACCCCGGGCATAACGGGTGGATTCAAAAAGCCCCAGCGAACCATTGTCAAAGTGGCAGTGAAAGATACAGGCATCGTCTATGCCCACTTTCTGCTTTTGTCCGCTTGCCTGGTGCACCCGCTCTTTGATAAAGGTTTCAGTAACAGCCGACACATCTTTGATGCCACCATTGAGCCACATGGCGGTGTCAATACAGTGGGCCAGCAGGTCGCCGGTCACCCCGGAGCCGGCAGCATCTACATCCAGCCTCCACAGACCTTCGCCTCCCTGCGGCAGCTCGGGGCTGATGGTCCAGTCCTGCAGGAAGTTTGCCCGGTAATGGAAGATACGTCCCAGTTTACCAGAGTCTATGATTTGTTTAGCCAGGGTTACTGCGGGTACCCTCCTATAATTATACCACACCGTGTTCTTTACACCTGCTTTTTCTACTGCTTCCACCATTTGTTTTGCTTCCTCCAGGGTGCGGGATAATGGCTTCTCGCAAAGGATCATCTTACCGGCTTTGGCAGCCGCCATCGCGATCTCGGCATGGGTGTCATTAGGCGTGCAGATATCAACAGCGTCTATGTCATCACGGGCAATGAGGGCCCGCCAGTCGGTTTCATATGACTCATAGCCCCACTGCTCGGCAAAAGCCTTTACTTTTTCCTGATTGCGCGAGCATACGGCTTTCAGCACCGGAAGTACCCCCAGGTCAGGAAAAAAGTTGGCCAGTCTGCGGTAGGCGTTGGAATGGGTTCTGCCCATAAACCCACGTCCTATCATTCCGATTCTCAATATTTTTTTCTCACTCATGGTTTTTGGTTTTATAGTAAAAAATAAAAGTGACAAGGCAGCTAAGGGGCCCGGCCAGACAGGCCCCACGGCGGTCAGCTTAGGCGGGCTGCCCTACCGGCTCTTCCTGCCAGCCATGCTTTTGGCGCACTTCAATGAGCGTAGCCAGGATGTCATTCCAGGTCTGCTGCTGCATCATCACGGCATTGTCAAACATACAGCCATCCCAGCAGATATGCCGGAAGGCCTTGGTCAGCTTGCCGTTTTCATCGCGCAGCCAGTAGCCTGCATCATGCGCTACATCCAGTTTGCCGTTAGGGTCAGTAGCCAGGCAGTGGCGCCCGGTCTTGTCATGGGAGCCCGTGCCGTGTACGGTGCCGTCATTCTGGGCTACGTGGAAGTCTATCGTCCAGGGGCGGAGGGCGCTGGTGATCTTTTCCAGGCCTGCCTCCAGAGCCTTTCGGTCCGACCAGTCAAAGTCCTGGGGAAGGATACGGTCTTCAGGACGGTTGTAGCCCAGCAGGTAAAGCAGCGTATGCGACATATCCGCCTGAAATCCTATGTTAGGACGGTCTACTGCTTCCAGGGTATGCAGCATGGTTTTCCAGCTGTGCATGCCTCCCCAGCAGATTTCTCCCTCGGCAGCCAGCTTCTCACCGTAGTCGGCGGCCACATCGCAGGCCTGCCTGAATGTTTCCACGATCTTCCTGGAGTTGCCCGCAGGATCCTGAGCCCAGGCTTGAGGAGAACTGGCCGAGTCAATACGGACCACCCCATAAGAGCGCACACCGTAATCCTTAAGTTTCTGCCCGAAATGGCAGGCTTTGCGAACCATATCCACAAAATGAGCGCGATCTTCCTTGCTTCCCATGGCCGGGCCTCCCCAGATGGGGGCTACCAGGCTGCCTACTTTCAGCCCCAGGGAACCGATCTTGTCTGCCAGCTTTTTGATATCATCATCCGAGCTGTCAATATTAATATGCGGGTCCAGCAGCCCAAGGTCTACGCCGTCAAATTTGACTCCGTTGACTTCGGCGGCGGCGGTCATTTCCAGCATCTTGTCCAGCGGTATGACTGGTTCTGAATCAGGGCCTTTGCCAACGATGCCGGGCCAGGTGGCATTGTGTAATTTGGGATATTGATTTTCTTGCATCTTTGAAGGTATTTAGGTTGAAAATGGATGAAACATGTCATTCAGATTTTCAGATCGGGGTTTCCCGGTCCGAAATGCTTGAGCATGACAATAGGATCAGTAGTAGAATGATTGACGATGGTCACGCCCTCTTGTGCAGCACTTTCACTGACAAAAAACTCATCGTTGGTCAGCTGACCATAGCGAATCAGGGCGGGAGTTTCAACATTCCAAACGCCCATTTTACCATGACCCTGCATCATGATCATACCGTAAGCGGCACTGTCTTTAATGGTCACAGTAGCCCCGGGGAATACCGTCAGTTCCTTGGCGCTGAAGGCCTCTGACTTGTAGCAAACCCAGTTTTCTACATAGCCTTCGGCCTGCATTTCATCCAGGGATTTTACCGGTTTGGGCCGCATAAAGCGGTTCTCCATCATGTTAGGATCTACGTTTAGCTCCCAGTCCAGCACTTCCAGCAGCTGGTCAAAGTCACCTATCCGGTCTTTGGGCGTGCCATTCCAGAGCAGTTCTTCATCAATGATGGCCTCGTTGACCAGCGACTGGTACATGGCAAATACGTCAGATGCTTTTTGCGGCTCATAAGTACACATGCTACCGGGTGCATGGAGTAACCCCGGAGGCACATCCCAGCCGGTGCCCGGCTCCAGGCGATAGGCAGAGGAGAAATTGGTAATTTTGTTATCTCCTTTGGTAAAATTGACCAGGCATTCCCTGATCTGCTCCCGGGTGGTTCCGGGAGAAATACCAAAGAAGGTATAGGGGAAGTCTCCGCCGTGGTTATTGAGCTGGGGAGGGAAGTAGTAAGCCTCGGGCTTGCCCAGCTGACCAATTTTTTTTGCCTCCTCATCGTTATGGTGTACGTGATGAGGTAGAGGCCCCATGTTGTCAAAAAATTTGGAGTACATCGGCCAGCTCTCGTGTTCTTTCCAGATGCGCTCGCCGATCAGTGTGCCTTTTAACTCGCTGACCGCATCGCGCAGCAGTATTTTTTTGATTTCGGACCCATCGGAAAACACGATCGCACTAAGTCCTTCATTTTCGCCGGTCAGCGGGCCATTCTTGGCAGGGGTGGTGGAAGAAAGCCAGCGCTCATCAATTCCTCCCCGTTTCCCTCCCAGCACATAATAATCGTCAGGGTGCAGCTTAATCCTTCTGCCAGGCACACAGAACGACCTTGGTACCCAGGTAGGTGCCAGCCGCAGTATACCTTTTCCCTGGTCCAGGGCCTGCTGAGCCTCACTCATTTTTGCAATTGTTTCCATGCTTAAGTTATTTTAGGATGTGAGATAAAAAATTTTCTATTTCTGCCGGCTGGTCTAAGATTTCAAACTGAAGATCGTAGTGCCGGCTTTGCCCGGGCTCAAGCATAATCAGTGAGCCTTCCTGTCGTGCCCTGGCCTGCCCGATGGGAAAGTTGGTACCTGGCTCCAGCGCCGTGACGTATTCTCTCTGGCCCCAGTGCTGCCAGTTGGTAAGGCAGGGCAACTGGTCTTTACGGAAGCGCATCTTCAGGGCGATACCCAGTGCCTGGTTGTGTACGCCGCACTGGTAGGAGCCATCCTGATCAGCCGCCGGGTCAATAAAGGCCACATCCTCACCGGCACCGGCATGGTCTTGAAGAGGAGAAAGGCATTTACGAAAGTCGCGTCCTTCTCTGAAAATGGGGGAGTCTTCTTCCCTGGCCTGCCATGCACCTTTCCAAAGCAGCGAAGCGCCCTCGTCTACCAGGGGCCAGCCAAAATTAAGGTGATAGAGCAGCATATGTGGGCTGGTTTCATTGCCGCGATTGATGACTTCATCCTGCAGGCGGAAGGAAGCCTGGCCCAGCAAGGCTGTAATCTTGCGCCTGAGTTCCAGGTGAGGCCCAAAGACACGACTTTCCCTGATGATGCCGCTGATCTGCATGACCGGCTCAGGACTAGTCAGGTCCGGTTGTATCACCACATTCACCTCAGCGGGGCAGTTGCTGATGTCGCCGTGCAATCCTCTTTCTCCAAAGGCATCCTGGTTGGGTACGCCTACGTTGGATAATCCGCAGGTAGTGAGAAAGCCTCCTCCAAAGGACCTGAGCCAGTGGATGCCCTGGAAAGCGGCATCATTGGGTGGTGTAAAGCCTTTATGACTGAGCCATGCCAGGCTATGCTGCCCGTAAAACATCTCGCCAATATCAAGACAGCGGTCGGGTAGTAGCTTAAAGCGCAGGCCGCCACCGGTAGTCAGCCAGGCCATGCGGCTGCCCCGGGCTGCTCCATTGTCGGCCACTGATGTCTCAATCCCGCCGATCTGGGCTGCATTGGAGACTTTATCTCTCCAGTCAGGAATTAATGTTTCTGCTTTCAATCTGATGCTACATTTATAATATTTTAAGAAATGGCAACTCCAGGTACAATAAGCTTGTCTGCCTGGTATACTTTTAGCCCTAAAGCTCTTTGATTCTCAAATTCCTGTATTCTACCTTCATAGGAGGGCCTACATGCACCTGCACACCCAACAGGCCCCTCATTTTACGATTAAGCGTGTCGAGGTCAATGACTTCGCTCATCAAAACCCCATTGACATAATGCTGCATGAGGTTATCTTTGACAATGAGGTGGACCTCATTCCAGTCCTCCCCCTTGATTTTTTTCTTAAGCACATCAGATGCACCCAGCGAAGCCACCACTTCCCGCGATTGCCAGGCATTGCGCTGCACATTAGCCCGGAGAGAGCCTTCAGCATCAGAATTCTCCTGGCTGCTTACTCTCACCTTTTCTCCACGATAGGCCAGGGTAGTACGTTTACGTTCTTCGTAGTTCTGGCCAGTGTAGCGGTTTTTGCCATCAATATCAGCCTGGTAGCCTCTTAAAGCATAAGGAAGGGTATCCAGCCGATCACTGCGGTAGTTGATGCCGCTATTACCACTTTCTGTGATACGAACTTCGGTCTTGAGTTCAAAGTCACCGACTTCACCACCTTTCCAGATAATGAATGAATTGTTTTTCAGGGGCTTATCCGGGGTGATTTCGCCTACCAGTGTGGCATTTTCTACTCTCCAGAAGTTGGTATCTCCCTCCCAGCCATCCAGGTTGTTACCATTGAAGATGCTGACGAAGCCCTCTGCATCAGCTACAGCCTCATTGTTACTCACCTTACTGGTAGGGGTGGAAGGCTGGTCTTCAGAGGCAGGTGATCCGCAATTACTTAGCAGTACAATCGGGAGCAAAGTGCAAAGAATAGAATGGATTGTTGTACATTTCATAAGGTTGTTCTTCAAATGCTGTTTTTTTTCTTACTCAGACTCTGTAAAAAAAGAGACAGCCATCAACGCTGTCTCTCCTGGTTTTAGTCCAGACTGGCTTTTTCGGGGGTAGCTTCCTGATAAACTGGGTGATCCGGGTTGCCGCCAGCCATCAGGTAGGCGATCAGGTCTCTGAGTTCCTCCTCGTTGAGCGCATTGATGGTACCGGGAGGCATCACTGATACTGCTGAGAGCTTAGTCTGGCTCACTTCCTCTTTGGGCACCTCCCTGATATAATCAGGGGCAAAGGGGTTCTGAGAGAGATAGTAGTTCTCCTCATCCTGGTTGGTCAGGCGGCCTACCACTGATTTTCCGTTTTTGAGGTAAAGCACAGTGGAGGCATACTGGTCAGAAATGGTTTTGTTAGGTTCCACAATGGCTTCTAACATATCTTCAGCGGAGAAGCGTGTTCCCAGTTGCGTAAGGTCAGGACCAATATTGCCGCCTTCTCCACGCATACTGTGGCAGGTGGCGCAGCGGGTAGCGGCATACATATTTTGGCCTGCCTCAAAGCTCCGGTTTTCCAGCCCACCGCTATCCAGTACAGCTACAGCCTCTTCCAGCTTCCAGTCGCGGCGTGGCCCTTCGGGTTTGGGTGCATCGGCCAGGTCTTTGCCATTATTGGAGATGAGTGAATCTCCTGACATCTGGTTGTAATGTTCAAAATCCGACTTTGGCACATGGGCAAGGGCAGCCTGCCGGGCTTTGTCAACAAAACCTATGTAGCTGTTGCCGCCTTTGAAGTCAAATGCTTGATAGTACCACTTGAAGTACCTTTCTCTTAAGGCAGGTGTCCACCCAGACAGCGAACTACTCAGCACAGTGGCATAATAAGTCTGTTGAGCAGGGGGTACATTTTTGAGCATCTGTGCTATGTCCAGCCCATACTGAGGGTTCCTCAGAATAAGGTCTGTGCCATCAGTGGCAGCGGCTGCCTGTTCTGTCAGGCCACTCTTGTCCTGTTCAAGCAGGGTCAGGGTGGTCTCTATGACACCGGGCGCATCCAGGTATACCAGGAGTTTGCTCAAAGAAGCATTGAGCACTTCCTGGTCTGCCGGATAATGGGGTAACAGGTAATCTATCAGCTCCTGACGAGTAGAAGCTGAAGGGGCTCCCATACGAACCAGGGTAAGCTCAATAGCTCGGAGCAGGTCTACTTTTTGGGTAGCCTCCAACTGAGCATAATCTGTCTCCGTAAGTTTGCTGAGCATCTGGTTTCTGAGGTTTTTGTCACCATGACGGGCGAGGGCTATCATGCCTTGTATGGCAGTGATAGGATCTTCCTCTGTCAATGCTTTCTCCTGCCAGCTTTGTATAGGCTGGTGCTCCAGGGCAATACGGGCCGCGTAGCGCACATAGCGGTCGGGGTGGTTGAGGTAGGGCCAGGCTGCCTCCAGTCCACCGGCTTTGCCTTTTTCGTGGTATTGCTCCAGGCGTGTTCTGATACTGTGCGCTTCGGGGATATCATTTTCCTCAAATGCTGCCAGTTGTACGTTATCGACAGTACCATCAAAATAAACACGGTAAAGGTCCGAGTCTAGCCGGCGGCCGCCGGTCAGGAAGTACATAGCCCCATCCGGGCCAAAAACACCATCGGTAAGCGGTAAAGGCATGCCTGAAATAAACTCTTCCTGCTCTGCTTTGTAGGAAGCTCCGTCGGCCTGCATATGGACGGCATAGATAATACCAAAGCTCCAGTCAAAGGCATAGAGTGCCTGATTATATGGTTCGGGAAAGGCAGAAGTTTTACCATGCAGCACCCCGGTGGGCGAGCCCTGCCCAATGTTTAGGATGCCCGGAATGTTGTCAGGATAAGCCGGCGACCATTTACCATTACCGGTACGCCAGCCAAATTCAGCTCCACTGGTAACATGGCAGATACGGGTAGGGCGGTACCAGGGCATGCCCAGGTCCCACTCCATATCTGAGTCAAAAGTGAACATATCTCCATGCTGGTTGAACGCCAGGTCAAAGGGATTGCGGAAGCCTGCAGCAACTAGTTCCCAGCGCTCACCCAGGGAGTCTACTTTGGCAATCCATCCACCGGGCGCTCCCCGGTCGTTGGCATGGCCACGAGGGTCTTTGATCTGGGGAAAAAGGTTGTCATCCTGCCAGACGTTGGGCAAACGATAGGCATCCATCTCCGGCACATCGGTATGGTTACCGGCAATGACATATAATGACTGCCCGTCGGGGCTGAGCACGATACTGTGTGGGCCGTGCTCACCAGCCCCTTCCAGCGATTTGAGCAAAGATATTTTATCAAACTGGTCATCGCCATCGGTATCCTGCAGACGATACAAGCCGCTGCCCTTCTCAAATTCTTCATCGCCCTTATGGTTGACCATCACATAAAGGCTGTTGAAAGCCCAGAGCAGGCCCTGCGCATAACCCATTTGTATCACGCTGTCGGCTACGGCTTCGCCGGACTGTATTTTCAGCTTTTCAATCGTAGGGCTAAGTGAGTCAGAGCCCGCAGGCGGTATCTCCAGGCGATACAAGGCGCCGTACTGGTCTGAGGTGATCATTCGCCCCTGATCGTCAAAGGTCATAGACACCCAGGAGCCAAGAGCACTGTCGGAGGGGCTGTAAATATGTTCTGCTTTAAAACCAGGCAGTAGTTTGAGCTTGTCTAGTTTAGGCCCAAGTAAAACCTCTTCTTCAGTCTGGACATCATGCGAAAAGCTGCAGCCCAGCAGAAGTAAAAAAAACAAAAAAGCAAAAGGCTGATTTATCCAATGAGTATGGTTCATAAAGAATAGGTTGTGTTTATGCATCTCGCTTGAAAAGCTCGGCATGTAAATCGTTAATATTTAGGTTCTGCTTATGAGTCAATTAATAATAGGTATCAAAAATTACCTAATTTTCTCAATTTAGAAAAAATACTTCCACAATAATTCGTTGCTTTTAACATTTTATGACAATTAAAATGAGTATATAACAAATGAGGGGAACCTCAGGCAGTCTTTTGATAAAGTTTTTGTTGTTCCTGTTCAATAAAGTGTACGGTTCGCCGCCCGATTCCCTTTTTCCAGATAAGTATTGTAATCCAGCATGTGGGGTCGGTTGCTCAAATAGGTAATGGCCCGGTTCAGATTATAAGCTTGATGCCTACTTAGTTGCTGAGTATCCAGTATGTTTTGCCATTGAGCAAGTACTGTTTTCCATTTGCTGTTCAATAGTAGCCGTGCTTGCTCTTTGACCCAGGTTTCCCTTTCGGGAAGCTTTTTGCCCCAACGAGCGTTGGCTACCTTCCATACATATTTTAATAAATTAATAAGTCCAGTGCATAAGCCTCTACCTGATAGTCTATCCCTTTTAAGACTACCATTTTTTTGATCGCTTTTTCCTAAGCTCTGTCCCCATCAATGAGCACGATGATAGGTTTACATTTAGTCTGATCCCGCTTAAAAACATCTTCTATACCATAGCAAATGGCTTTTGACTTATTGGATAAAAAAGCGCGAATGTGCTTTTGCTTATGCCAGTGGTGCTTTGGCTGCTTAATGACGTGCTCAGCAGTAGAGAACGGCCCCTCTATGATTTGCTCAACACTCCGTGGATGAGCCTTAAAGCAGTTGCTTACACTTACGGTGGCTTCACGTTTGAAATCGCGTTTCTGCCCTTTGCTCAAACCTACTCCTGTGTTTTGCTGCGCCAGATCGGTTTCATAACGCCTGATGGGAATACTTTTACCATCATAACCTACACTTAAATGGGTGCTTTCTGCATCAAAGGCAGTATCTTGCCCCTCATAGAAGCATTCTTCCTTGCCGGAAAGGTGATAAGTGCACCGGCTGCCTTGCATGCTATAGAAGCGATGGCCTGGGATAAGCTTCCGGTAGCTCACGCTTTGTTCAAAGTCCACCCGGGTGGCCCCGAAGGCCATACAGTCTTCCAAAAGAATACACCCTGCATGGGAGTCCTAAAGGCCAGGCGTATTTTGCTGGAACTTGTCAGGTTGAAATTTATGATGGAACAGCAGCAGGAAGCCCTATAGTTACATGAACTTGATATGAAAATCAAGTTTTTTACCAACGTTAGTCATGAGTTTCGCACACCTCTGAGCCTAATCATCAGTCCATTGGAAAAGCTGATGAAAACCACCAGGCAGGAAGAAGAGTTGAGGCATTTTCACCTGATACTTTGTGCCTGGTTGATATTAATAAAAAGACAAGCCATTAATAAGGTTAGGGTAATTCCAGCTTTGCATTGAAGATCGAGTAGTCACCGCTCTAGTCCTGAAAAGAGCCAAACTCAGACCGTTAACCGACATCAACTGCTCAACCTTAGTAATGCCTATGTTGAACCTTGCTTTTATGTTCAGGTTAGCCTGCAGTGATCGGGATCCTGCCCTTCTGTATTTGTACTTTCTGTAGTTACTCACTAATTCAAAAATCTGCTCTGTTACCCCCTGCCACTGCTTGCCCGGGCAAGGGCCTAATGGAACCCTTGACGGCTTATACCAACATAATGATAATGATATCACCTTCGGCGGGATTGTAATTTAACCCCTGTTCTTCCATCTTTCTGCAGTGTAACAGCTGGTTTACCAGGATTAGCAGCCGCTTGGCGGCAGTAGCGGGCGACTTGACGAATGTTTACCATGATGGTGTCCGGTATTTTCTATTCTGTCTCACTGATCTGTACAGTGCCAGGATTGTTGGCCACTACGTAGGGCCAAACATGTGGGCAGAGCATACAAGAAAGGCCTTGGACCAGTGGGTTAAGCTTAGAAAAAGGGATAATCTTGCAGCCTGCATCCACCATAGCGATGGAGGGTCTCAATATTTTTCCGGCTTGTACTTATTTTAAGCAGCCTGATGACCTATTTCATGAGAGCACATTTTCCCTGCATACCGAATGCTCAATTTAGAGGAGTTCAGTCATCTTTTATAAGTGCAGGCATTAGTTTTTCAGGAATGCCAAAAGCCTCTACAAGTCCGGAGGCTTCCTTTCTTAATTCCCAACAAAGTTGGTTAATCTCTTTTCTGATAGCTTTCGTTTTGACACCCTCCATGTACCCATTTTCTAAATACCAGCCTTTGTGTTGTTCGATCTGAGACAGTGCAAATAATTGACACAGCCTGTTTAATAAATCCCGGCTCGTCTTATCCTCCACTTGCTGTATGGCTTCTAAAAACTGCTCCAGAATCACACGTTCAATATAGGCAAAACCTACCTTGAGCATATGGTACTGGGTTTGGTTGAAGGCGTCAAAGGAGTCCATACCCTCATCAATATAATGTTTGAAGCGCGTGGCAGCACTTTTTAATATCCGCATCTCGCGATACCGAAAAGCCTTCAAATGGAAATCATGATCTAGTAAATGCTCACTGCTGGTTTCGCGAACGGCTATCGGGTTTTTCTCTGCTATATTGATCCGAGCTTTATCAGCAATGTAGTTGACCATTCCAAAAAAATTGATGTCGGCGAATTCTTTTTTGAACTCTGCCAAACGGCTTTTGGCCACTAACTGCATCAGCACGGTATTATCCCCCTCAAAGGTGGTATAAATTTCTGTATCGTTTTTTAAGCGGTCAATTCTGTTCTCTGAGAGATAACCTTTCCCTCCTAACGCTTCCCGGCATTCCTGTAAGGTACGGGTTGTATTCCAGGTGGACCAGGCTTTTAGCCCGGCAGCGAGTGCCTCCACTTCCTTCATATCTTCCTTTGTCCGGGTGAGAAATCTATGGGTGAGATAGCGCAGCGCAAAATGGCTGGCGTAGGCATTAGCAAGCAGGGGAAGCAGACGGCGCTGATGGCTGCGATAGTTGAGTATAGGAACTTCCTGCCCATTTTCAGGGCCAAATTGCCGACGGTTTTCAGCAAACCTGATGGCAATGTTCAGGCCCGACTTAGCCGCGCTCAGGGCTGAGCGGGCAATTCCCACCCTGCCTCCTACGAGCGTGCTCAGCATGGTAAAAAACCGGCGGTTATCGCTACTGATCGAGCTGTTGAATTTACCCTCATCATCTATGGATGCGTAGCGGTCAAGCATGGCATCCCGGTTTATTTTTACCTGGTCAAACCAGATACGCCCGTTGTCCACGCCGTTCAGCCCCATTTTATGGCCATTATCTTCAATCCGGATCCCGGGTAGTAATTCTCCCTTCTGATTACGCAGGGGAACGATAAAAGCATTGACACCATAATCTACTCCCTCAATGATCAACTTGGCAAATACGGTAGCCATCTGGCCATGGACTGCGGCATTGCCTATGTATTCCTTACCTGCCTGTTTATGCGGGCTGTGGATGGTGATCATACCTTCCTGGTGATCATAGGTGGCCGTGGTTTCCAGTCCTTTTACATTGGAACCATGTCCGGTTTCTGTCATGGCAAAGCAGCCGGGTAACTTCAGGCTACCGATGGACCGTAAATACCGGTCATGGTGTTTCTTCGTACCCAAAAACATCACACTCATGCCCCATAAGCCAAACTGCACCCCAAACTTAATAACCATACTCAGGTCATGATAAGAAAGGGTTTCCATCACAGTAAAATACTTTTTTATATCATCTTCTCCACCATACTCCGTGGGATAGGCTGTATTACCCAGTCCCTGATCCGCCAGAATTTTGCACCAGTTTAACACCTGCTCGCGGTAGTGCTCAACGCTCGTGTAGGGAGAAACAAAATCAAATTCTTTCTCAACCAATAAAGCTTTGACACGATCAATAATAGCCTCCTCATCACCCTCTAAAACTGCCCGGATTATTTTAGGATCAAAGCTTTTGGTAGAACTTTCTTGGTTGGTCTGTGAAAGGTGAGACTTCCGCTGTATATGATAGGGCGACTCGCGAGTAAGTACCCCCAGTTGAGATTCAACCTGTTTCAATGCATTTTTTATTTCTGCCGATGGAGAGGTGCTTTGGGTATGAATGTCGGCAAGTTTTAAGCCGGTAGTGGCTAGCGTACGCTTCAACTCGTCCGACATTTGGTCAGCATGATGCATGATGATCCGCTGCCATTCCTTTAAGGTTTGGGGTGGTGGAGCTTGTTCGGGGTTCAGGTGGGCAAACAGGTATTCACGCTCAGAGTCATTAAGCCAGCTAAATGCCATGATAGCTTCTCTCAGGTCGTTAATTTCCTGGTCTGTCAGGTCGGCATCGGCCCAGGCAAGGTATAAAAAAGGAATGAAAGCAATGAGATTTGGGTTTTCAAGGGCTGAATCGGTCGCTAGCATAATTTATTTTTTTCTAATCAACAAGAGTTAACTCTGAAGGTTTGATGAGAAAAGCAGTTCAAACTTATTTCAAAATACCAACTACGTACACAAGTGAGCATTTACTTTACTGAATCAGCCTATTGCAATGCTAGAAGAGTATTGAAGTAATGATTGATATTTTTCACTGAGAAAAAAATTTCTCTCAGCCGGGAATATATAACTCAAAAAAAGAAGCCCCATTTATAAGCTACCGCGGATTTCTGATCAATTGATTAAATTCTTTAGTTGTAGCCTCTAAACTGCTTAAATAAAAATGGCTTTCAAAAGTAGTTTTAACCTCTTTCTCTCGTTTTGATTCTACTCTAATGACTGATCTGAGGTGTTTCCATGCCGATAAGTCATCAAGTGATGTAAGGTTTGATTCCATATAAGAGTTTATTTGTTCTATCCTTCCTTTGCCAAAATCTGTCTACTCATCACAGGGCAAATGTTTTTTTCTTTTCATAATCTAGTCAGTAATCTGTTCATAAATGTGTTCTTGATCTTTCTAATAGCTATCAGATAGTCACTTCTTTTATCTATAATCAAATCTGCATTCTTCAACTGATAACCAGCCGCATCGCTGCTTATGCCCCTTCCACATCCAAGGTCTTTAACGACTCAGGAATAACCGCCTTATAATTGCAATTAGTATCTACTTTTTCTTGTCCTGATATTAAGCGTGGTTCAGCTACCCAAGCACTAATGATACAAATACCACTCTTTTTAAAGACTGATTTTGCGCTGCCCCGACGCACCTTACCGCTCCGGTAGCCATCAATATTAAGTTGATGTATATAACTGCTGATAAACTCCAATAGTACTTTTGACCAACTATGTAGACAATCTCCCTACGACCACATTTAAAGGATAATTATCATAGACTGTGCTGGTCCCTATAATAAAGGGGTGTTTTTCTTACTGAGAATTTCTCCAATTTATCTGAATATATAAAGCAGACATCTTCTGGCACTTAACTGATTTTTATAGAGAATTTATTTGTAGAAGGACGCTACTTTTGACGATCAGTCGCAGCTTAAATCCTCTCTGCTCTATGAATATACCTTGCCGGACCTACTACCAAACCAAACCTGCTCTGGCCGCTTTATTGGCAACGGGCGTGAACTCATGTTAAATTTTTGCTAAGAATTCATTTTCACTTGTTATTTCAAACTAATCATCGTTACTTCACGATAAGATTAGATCTTTATGGGAATCAGTAAAACTGAAGTTTTTAACGAGCAGCAAAACAGGATCGCGCAGTATGCCAAAGCCTTGGCGCATCCTGCCAGGGTAGCCATCATTGAGTTTCTGCTCAAACATGAGAGCTGTTTTTGTGGAGAATTGGTTGAAGAACTGCCTCTTTCGCAGTCTACCATTTCCCAGCATCTGCGGGAGTTGAAAAACGCAGGCATCATCAAAGGAGAAATTGAAGGTCCCAGGATAGGCTACTGCATTAATGAAGAAGCCTGGGAAGAAGCCCGTGATATGATGATGAATCTTTACGCCTCTTTTGCACCCAAGAAAAACTGTTGCTAAAAAAATTTGGATAATCTTATCGTAATATTACAATAATACAATTAAACTATACTGACCATGAAAACATTTTCTTTAAGCATACTCATGCCTTTAATCTTAACCTCCATGAACTACAAAGAAACCAAGCCCGGAAAACTGAATGCCTCCCTGCAGCCTTATGTACAGCAGGTTACTGCTGAATTTGACCAGATTCCTGAAGAACGTAAAAGGGCGCTTAGCAAATTAGCACTTTATATTTCTACTAAACAAAGCTCAGGTGAGCCGTCACATCTCACCTTTATCTGCACCCACAATTCACGCCGCAGTCACATGTCGCAGCTTTGGACTCAGGCTGCCGCGCACTACTATGGCATTGAAGGCGTACAGACTTATTCCGGCGGAACAGAAGCAACCGCTTTCAATCCCCGTGCGGTGAAAGCCATGAAAAAAGCGGGTTTTGATATCAAGACGCTTAAAGAAGGTAACAATCCTGTCTATACTGTCGCTTTCGCTGAAAATGTACCTACCGTTGAAGCTTTTTCTAAAAAGTATGATGACCAGGTAAACCCTCAAAAAGACTTTGCCGCCATTATGACTTGCTCTGATGCCGATAAAAACTGCCCTTTCATTCCCGGTGCTTCTCTTCGTATTCCTATCCCTTACGATGATCCCAAAGACTTTGATGGTACAGCCCAGGAAGAAGCCAAATATGATGAGCGTTGCCATCAGATCGCAAGAGAAATGTTCTTCATGATGTCTAAAGTGAAGTAATCGTAGTATGCTCAAGAAGCTCATACTTACTGCATCCATGCTGTGCATGTACATCCATGTTCAGGCACAGTCTGTTTTTGATACCATGAATACCTGGGTGGGCGAAGAACTGGCCTATCAGCAGGCTGCGCAGAGTGGAAAGCTGGTGTTTGTGGATTTTCATGGCGACTGGTGTACCAACTGCAAAGCTTTCCAAAAGATGACGCAGGAAGACCAAGCACTCAATGAAGCGCTGCAAAATGCCGTGCTCTACAAAGTGTATGATACTTCCGCAGAATTTGAGAAGTACCGTAACGATGAACGCTTTCCCGAACTTAAGATTGGTATACCCTTCTTCCTGATCACCGATGCGCAAGGTAATGTCATTTACAAAACCAACGACTATACCAAAACAGAAGAGATGATGCTGTTTTTGGAAGATGTATAACAAAAGAGCAATATGGATATGAACCTCACTTTAGCCTTTCTACAAAACTGGACAGAAAGCCGCAGCCGGTTCAGTAATCAGCTGAAGCATATTAAAGAAGCTGATCTGACTAAGAAGCTGGGAGATAGTCCCAATTCAGCGGGCTTCCTGATTCGCCACATGGCGGATGTAGAACTCTTGTTTGCCAAAAATGTATTTGGCGAAAAGAGCTTGAAAGTCTCTGCCAAAACAGTAATGGCCGGTAAAGATACCGGCGAGTGGACGCGACTACAGGAGCTGCTGGATTACCAGCAGTCTGCTTTTGAAAGTCTGCGTGCGGTGATTGAAAAACAAAGTGATGCCGACTGGGCAACTGAAGTCAGCACCAAAGAATTTGGAAATAAAACCAAGGCCGAAGCCCTGGGCAGGATTACTTCCCACACCGCTTATCATGCCGGGCAACTGGCAATCATTCTTAAATACGGCAGGTGAATAGTTGGAATGTACAGGCTACAGCTTGAAGGTTAATACAAATGAGATACTCCAGGCCTTCTGAGTTTTGTATCATTCGCTTAGCAAAGTCAGCCATTATTACTCTTGGTCAGATAAACTCTCCATAATTGTAACAAAAAATGTAATGAAATTGACGAAAATCATTTTTTTGCGAAACTATTCATCGTACATTTGCGATATACTCATAAAAAGAAACACATCATGAGCCGTACCCTGTCAGAAATTGCCTATACCGAAGATGAACAGCTTACCGCGGGTTTTGCCAAAGCACTTGCCCATCCGGTACGCGTGCAGATTCTGAAGTTACTCAGCAGTCAGTCCTGCTGCTACAACGGCAACCTGACGGAGATGATACCACTGGCGCAGTCTACGATTTCGCAGCACCTCAAAGTGCTTAAAGAGAGCGGGCTGATACAGGGCGAGATCATGCCGCCCAAGATCAAATACTGCATCAACAAAGAAAACTGGGAGAAAGCCAGAAAGATGTTTTGTACGCTCTTCGGAGCATAAAATTTTTATCGCTATCATCGTATATCTACGATGCACTAAATGCATCAAATTCAATTAGACCCGTCAGTCATAGGCTGGCATTCAACTAAGCTTAAATTAGAATCCCATGAAAACCATCAAAATTCTCGGAACCGGCTGTCCTAAATGCAAACAGACTATCTCCGTAGTGCAGCAGGCGCTGGAGCAGAAAAAGCTACAGGCCGATGTGCAAAAAGTAGAAGACATAGAAAAAATTATGCAGTACAATGTACTGAGCACACCCGCTGTGGTGGTTGACGAGGAAGTGAAAATCAAGGGAAGGGTACCCAGTGTCAATGAAATACTGAGCTTACTCGAGAACTAATTTGTCATCCATAAAACTGTCTTACCATGTTTGACGGTATCCAATCTCTGGCCGACTGGCTCGTTTACTCCCTGCTGGGCATAGGGGCTGATACGCACCTGGGTACAGCCCTGAATTTCTTTGTTTATGACACGATCAAGATTCTGCTGCTGCTTTTCCTGATCACCTTCCTGATGGGCATCGTCAATACTTATTTCCCGGTAGAGCGGCTTAAGAATTTTCTCAACAAAAATAAGCTTTACGGACTGGAATACCTGCTGGCGGCCTTCTTCGGTGCGATTACGCCCTTTTGCTCCTGTTCTTCCGTGCCGCTTTTCATTGGTTTTGTGCGGGGAGGCATTCCGCTGGGAGTTACCTTTTCTTTTCTGATTACTTCCCCGTTGGTCAATGAAGTGGCACTGGCATTATTCATAGGTATGTTTGGCCTGGAAATCACCCTGCTGTATGCGGCTTCTGGCATACTGCTGGGTACGATCGGAGGCTGGCTGCTGGGCAAACTACACCTGGAAAACTCCCTGACCGATTGGGTCAAACAGTTGATGCAGCAATCGGGCAGCGATGATGGCCACTTTGAAATGGAGAAAAGATCTTTTGTACAGCGCTTGCCGGAGATTAGCCGCGGAGCCTGGGATATTGTAAAAAGTGTAGCCCTCTATGTGGTCATCGGCATCGGTATTGGGGCTGGCATGCACGGCTATGTGCCCGAAAACTTCTTTGAGCAATACCTCAGCGAAGGGCAGTGGTGGACCATACCACTGGCAGTACTGATTGCGGTGCCTATGTATGCCAATGCTGCCGGTATCTTGCCTGTTATTGAGGTTTTTGTCGCCAAGGGTGTTCCGATAGGCACGGCCATCGCCTTTATGATGAGCACCATCGGACTATCGCTTCCGGAGGCTACCCTGCTCAAAAAAGTCATGACCATGAAGCTAATTCTCATCTTTTTCGGTGTGGTGGCCCTCTTTATCATTCTATCCGGCTATATGTTCAACCTGATACTCTAAGGGGCTGCTCTAGCAGCAAAAAACCCGCATCATTATATCATCAAAATCCAAATTCAGTAAACATGAAGAATCTCTTATTATTACCCGCGCTCTTATTCACCCTCGTATTTACTGCCTGTGACGGTCAGGCACAGAAAGATGCACAGGCTGAGCCCTCAGAAGGCAGACTGGTAGAGGTGATTGATTTTCATAGTACGCACCGCTGCATGACCTGTAACGCGATTGAAGAAAAAACCCGCCAGACCCTGGAGCAGCAGTTCAAAGATGAATTAGAGGCTGGTACGCTTGTCTTTAAAACCGTAAATGTAGACGAAGAAGCGAATTATGAGCTGGCCCGTGAATTTGAGGCTTCCGGTACCGCGCTTTTTGTGCAGGCCATCTTTGCTGACGGCAGCAAGCAGAAAACTAATCTTACCCAGACTGCCTTTATGAAGGCGAGGGCTACCGACGGGCAGTTTGAGCAGGAATTATCATCAGTGGTCAGCGAAGCACTTCAACAGGTTCTCTAAATGGAATGGCTCAATAACATGGCACAAAGCCCCGAGGCCCCGGCAGCGGCGGCTTTTGCCCTCGGATTGCTTACCGCAGTAAGCCCCTGCCCCCTGGCCACCAACATTACGGCAACGGCTTACATCTCACGGGAGCTCAAAAGCAAGAAATCGGTGCTCATGAACGGCCTGCTTTATACGCTGGGCAGAGGCTTCAGCTATACCGCCATCGGGCTGGCCCTGTTCTGGGGCGCTAATCAGTTTGACGTGGCTCGTTTTTTCCAGACCAAAGGTGAAATGTACATTGCGCCCCTGCTCATCCTGGTAGGACTGGTGATGCTGGGTGTGATCAGGCTTGACTTCCTGGGAAAAGGCAATTTTTCGGAAAAATTTTCCGACAAATTTAAGGACAAAGGCGCCTTGGGAGCGCTGGTGCTGGGCGTACTGTTTGCGCTGGCTTTCTGTCCATATAGCGGAGCGCTTTATTTTGGCATGCTCATCCCGATGAGCCTGAGCAGCAGCAATGGACTAATTTTGCCCCTGGTATTTGCACTGGGCACCGGCTTGCCTGTGTTGCTGTTTGCCTACCTGCTGGCCTTCAGTGCTTCGACAATAGGTAAAGCTTACAGCATCATCCAAAAGACAGAAAAAGTGATGCGAACGCTGGCAGGGGTGGTTTTTATCATTACTGGCTTTTATTATGTGCTCATTTTTGCCGGCCTGCTCTGAGGCTTCTATAAACTACTCTCTTCACAGAAGAGGATGATACTCACCATAGTATTTGTGACGAAGACGATAGAGATTAGTGTCTGTGATGCGGCTTAACTGAGAACCGGCCCTCTGATTTTATTATGACTTAGCCCGTGATGTACGAGTTATTTCTTTCAGCTGACATGCATTTAAAATAGGAGCAAAAGAAGAGTAAAAATAGTTACGATATAAATCGTATTTCTACGAATTACGATATGATTAAATTATATTTGGCTGTATCTAAATGGCTTAATGTCTGTGAAACGTACAAAAATACGCCTACGGTCAGCTTCCCTGTACATCAACGTCAATCACCACATTGTGAAAAATTCTAAACTATAATTAATTTACCTATGAAAATACTGATCATCTTAACACTTTTTAGCATCTCCCTGCAACTGCAGGCCCAGGTAAAGCACGTGGGTTCCATGAGCGAAATGGGCAAAAATGGATTTCGCGCCAGCGTAAAACTTGACAGCCTGCTTCAGCACGACCATCTTTATGGCCTGGGTCCTTACGGGAAAATGCGGGGGGAAATTACCACCATTGATGGCGTTCCTTACGTGGCTTTTGCCGATGAAAATGGACAGCTTAAGGTAGAAACAGATGAACAAGCCGAAGCGCCTTTTTTCGTATATGCGCATGTAAATGCATGGCAGACCTTTGAAATGTCACTTGATATAGATAATGCGAATGATTTGCAGCAGGTTATCCAGCAACTGGCCCGGCAAAATGGTTACAACCTGGCGGAGCCTTTTCCGGTAAGGATAATGACCCAAATAGACGAACTCACCATCAAAGTTGTATCACCCCGTTCACCTGAAATACCGGGATACAAAGAAGGCGTGTCGGAGTATTCTTTTAGTTTTAACGCTATTAGTGGTGAGATATTCGGCTTTTATTCTGAATCCGCGCAGGGAATTTATACCGGAAAAGACAGCAATCTGCACTTGCATTTCATTAGCGAAGACCGCTCTAAGATGGGACACATCAAAGATTTTAGTATAAGCTCAAAGCAGGTGAAAATCATGTTGCCATTCAACCCGACGCTGGGTTCAGGCATTCAGCTTAAAACCATTGATACCGATTTTTCCAAAGGTCGGCTGAACTATGTGCAGCAAATCGGTTTAGATGACCTGGAAAAGTTTCACGGGCATTTGTGTGATGGTTTGGTAGTAGGGGCACTGGCAATGGAGCAGGCTGTTAAAGTTCTGTATCCGGAACAGCCTATTGACAGAACCAATCTGAGGATTGTCAGCCAACCCTCTCCCTGCCTGACCGATGTGGCTATATACCTGACGGGTGGCCGCTATCAGTTCAACACTTTTTATGTAGCATCTGATTTTGAAGGTCTTTACATCATTCAGCGGACAGACAATCTTCAGACAGTGTCGGTGGCTTTAAATCAGGGCGTAAAGCCCGCTGAGATAGACAGCCTGGGCAATATAGCCATCAAACAGGAACTGGCGCCTTGTGACATTGATTATCTGAGAAAGCTGGAAGAACAGTTTACCGAGACCCTGCTCCGTTCGGAGGCGGAAGACTTGTTTACAGTGACAGACATTACTGATTTTCAGTGGCAGCCTAATGCCAAAAATGATTATATCAAAATTGATATTCTGAACAAGGACCTTCCCGAATGCAGATAGGCCGATGAGCCCTTACTTGGGATATGGTTTCCTTACTTTTATGATGAAACAAAGCCCTGCCTGTGCAAGCCTGAGAGTGTAGAGGTACGCCTGATTTTCTTTCATTTTGTAGATAAAGTTGACTGAAAAAAATTTGAAGAAAACAGATATAATGGATATTATTAATCTATAAATCGTAATATTGCGTTATTACGATCAAAT
>JBKHDR010000081.1:0-20402 GCA_046541235.1 Cyclobacteriaceae bacterium
AGGCCCAAACATCCAGTACGCCGCTGTCTTCAATGGTCAGGTTTCTGCCTACCTCAAGGTTAAAGCAGTTGGTGCCATCCGGACAAAGATCCAGATAACCGCCGTACACATTAGGGGCTGTCCCGCGAGTAGTACCCGTCCGGATGGTCAGGTCATTGAGCACCCGCAGGTCACTTTGCATATCTACCGTATGGGTCTCGATAACAAAATTGTAGAAGGGGGCAGTGGAGTTGATCTCCATATTACCGGCATAGTTAGTACGCACCGTACCGCCGGTAACGTTTATATTGCCGGGGTCAGAAGAAATAAGGATACCGTTAGTTGTATGTCCTGATACATCTTCTATGATCAGTTCTCCGCCCGTCATAGAGAAAACCGAACTGACATCATCCAAGTGCAGTATAGCCCTTCCTCCATCTACGCCGTAGGTTCCATCAATTCTTACCACACCGTCATTGATTACCAGTGTGTAAATACCGGAAGCTGCTCCGGAACTGATGGCAATCTGGTTAGCCCTTAACTCACCGCCGTTGACTTCTATAACTCCCGGTGACTCATCACGAAAGTTAATAGCCTCTGCTTCTCCCAGCCAGTAGTAGCCATCATTGACCTGTAGCCTTCCCAGGGGATAAAGCCCTTGATTACCTCCTCCATTATTGACTCCATCGGGAGTTCCATGAGAAAAACCGGTCCAGGTGGAGATTTCGTTGGCAGTATTATGCACCACTACGTTTGGCCCATCCAGCACCAGCGCGGCATTCTGTCCAATGGTATAATCCCTGCTGCCTTCTGTCAAAGAAGGGATATAAACGTTCCCGGTCAGCCTGAGTGTACCATTCCTGATCCAGAGGGCTTTCTGGGTTTCAGGATTAGCATTATTACCGCCTGATCGGTTCCATTGATGGTCATTGGCTCCGAAAAGGGCAAAGTCAGCCTGGGTAGCCGCATTGATCAGGAGTTCGTAGGTCTGTGAATTACCCTTGTCAATAACCAGGTTGTAGAGGTCAGTAGTATTGTTACAATTCAGGGTATTGTTGGTAGTCCCGGTAAAAACCAGGGACACGGCTCCATTGGTTGTGATATCATTGTAATCAGGAACAGCCTGGTTGGTAAAGCGGACATTGCCATTATTGGTAAAATTACCATGCACAATCATTTCATGGAAGCCCTGGTGGTAATCTCCATAGGTGCCATTCAGGTTATCGGTATAGGCATTGGCAGTACCCACGCTCATGCTGCCATCGGTATCTACCAGTACATTGCCCAATACCTCCAGGTCCAAAGGTGTGGTAGCTGTATTGTCGTTGATACGGAAAACTCCCTGGGTAATAGTCAGATTACCATTGAGGGTAATATCTGCCAATTGGGTGACGATATCTGTGGAGTTGGTCAGATTGACCACCAGGTTTCTGAAAGTACGTGCCTGGTCCAGGATAAAGCCACTGCCGTAAAGTTCTACCGTACCCCCGGTAGCGGCATTAGCAAAAGCTGTCGCGTCTCCCGCCGGGAAGTTATCATTACCCGCGTTCCCTTCCATAAGAATACGGCCCCTGCCAGAGATAGTACTGAAATCATGTCCGGAGGTAGCGGCCATATCCAGGCGGCCGGTCACCTCCATACTGGCCACCGTCTGATTGTCTATATTCATGGTAATGGTACGGCCTGATGTAATCACCACATGATCATCCGTGCCAGGATATTCATCTCCAGGATTAACCAGCAAAGGAGACACACCTCCATCCAGGGTCCAGGCATTAGGGTTGTTCCAGTTACCACTCTGGTAGCTGTACCAGGTACGCCCTGGCAGCCCTTCTACCGGGCTGACCGCAGCATTGGTAGAACCCAGGGTATAAATGCCATCTGTCAGGTTGGCATCCTCTACCCGAAAGGTGATCTGATCCCCGGTAATATTTTTGGCAGCTACTTCTACTGAGTCATAAGTAGCTCCATTTCTGCGCAGCAGCACATAATTATTGGCTTCCTGGGGAAACTGTCCGCTGGGGATACCTTCGCCCAGGTCAAAAGTAAGGGCCGCATTTACTGTACCGGCAGTAGTTTTATCAACATACCAGCTTCGGGCCCAACGTTCTTGCACTCCTGTTTGCAAGGAGTCTGTGGCAGTAGTGTTAGCTACACCATTGTGTCCTGCCATCAGGTACTCACCATCGGTATTAAAAGTACCATCATAGGTAGAAAGGATAAAACCTGCCGAATTTGACTGGGTGTGGCTAGCTCCTCCATCTCGGCCTATACCCACCACATCAAAGTCAAAGTCGCCATTGGCAGGATCATCTCCAGCATATCTGTCATTGCTGATACCCGTTCCGTATTTGGCACTCAGGTAGTTTTCCACAATGGTACGCTGAGCATCATTCAGCGCAGCACCATAGAAAATTACTTCAGCCAGATCAATGTTGTAGTAGGCCGTTTTCCATCTTCCCAATGCAGCTCCTGTCCAGCCTGCGATTGAGCTTCCGTTATCGTTGGTACTTCTGTCTCCTCCGTTAAAAAGCAGATCTCGTTGCTGAGAGCCTAAGGCAGCGTTGAAGCGATGTGTAAAAATGTTAAAAACATTGGCATCGTCTACTGTACCACCTGGATTATGAGTTATCCCCACACCTCCGTGTTCGTACCGATAATTAGTTCCAGTTTCCCAACCGGCCGCAAAATTTTGTGCATCATCACCATCAGTACCCCCAAACCAGCGGGCTGCGTTTGTAGCTCTTCTGGCACCTACAACAAATACGGTATAATTGCTGCCCACCAGTTCGCTGGACAGGGTGCTGGGAAGGTCCAGCCGGTCTCCGGGGGAGCTTTCATCAAAACGGATAAACTGCCTGTTGTTAGAAGCAGCAACACCAAAAGTGTATGCAGGCTCTCTACCAGTATCTGAAATAGTAGCGTTCCTTCCATTCCCGGACCTGTCTGTCCAACTGTTTACTGCTGCGCCATCGCTTAGGCTGAGGGAAGAAGCATCCAGCCACATAAGGTTTTCGGGCTGCCCAGTGGCTCCATTGGCATTACCCACCCCTCCAGGCCCTGTTTGGGCATGCAGGGAAACTGTGTTGAATAGTAAAACGATCAGGGCTAGGGCTGCCTGCAATTGTTGGGCTGAAGACAGAAAATGTAAATTTCTCAACATATACTGAGTCACTTGGTTGCTTAATCACGCAATGATACTCAGTAGAAAATAAGAAGCATAAACCGACAAAATTCAGGCTTGTAAGTAAAATAAAGCCCGGCTTCATTTAGGAATAAGTCCAAAGCTGAAAGGCAAGGTGTCGGGACGACCAACAGCCAAAAGAATATTTTTTTAGTACAAATATCTCCAACAAAAAATACAATTTTATCGTACTTTTACACGCATTTACCCTTTAAGATGCACACTTCTTGAATTTACTTTCAAAACTAAGACGTGTGAGATATTGATATTTTACAAAAGATAATGCCTCCTTCCCCCATAGCTGTCAAAACAACCTATAAGTGCAGGAGGCATCAGTACTTTTTTCGCTTAAAGGTCTCTCCCTTAACTGGCTTCCAGCCGGTAGCTGATCTCTCGCATCTTCTCCAGTTCTGCAAAAAAAGCATTGACCGGGCTTACCTTGAAGCGACGCGACATGGTATCTACCGTGATATTTTCAGCACCGTCCTGCAGGCAGACTTTGAGCTTGCTGGTGCCCTGGTAAGTACTTAGCAAGTGCTCCAGCTTAGCCACTGTTTCCGGCTTCAGCATGTCTACCGGGATGTTGATCTGTATGCCGGCGGTCATCTTCTCACGAATTTCGCTTAAAAGCTGCACTGTCTTGGGCTGCAGTTCCCACACATCGGGCTGATTGTAGCGTTCTTCTACCCGGCCTCTCACATAGATAAACTGCCCCATCGCCAGGCGGTGGCGGTTGCTGAGGTAGTCTTCGCCAAAGAAAGCCAGTCCCAGCGAAGCCTGGTAGTCTTCTATGGTCACCAGGGCGAAGGGCTTGCCGGTACGGGTGGTACGCTCCTGGAAGCTGGTGATGATACCTGCTACCGAAATGTCCTGGTTTTTGTAGTTTTCTACTTTATCTACCGTGCAGGTGCAGAAGTTCTCTATCTCCAGCTTGAACTGGTCCAGCGGGTGGCCGGAGATGTAGAAACCGACCATGTCTTTCTCAATCTTGAGCTTTTCTATCTCGCTGTAAGGCTCGCAATCGGGCACACGGGGCCTGGGCACTTCAAAGCCGTTGCTGCCGCCAAAGAGGGTAGTCTGCGCGGCCTGCTCTTCCTGCTGCAGGGTAGTGGCGTACTTCATGGCTTTCTCCAGCAGGCTGCCGTCGCCGTTTTCGGCAAAAATGTACTGCCGGCGGTGCACCCCTTCAAAACCGTCAAAAGCCCCGGCCATGGCCAGGCATTCCATCGTCTTCTTATTAACCGGGCGGGTGCTCAGGCGCTTGGTAAATTCAAAAATATCCCGGAAAGGTCCGTTTTCTTTACGCTCGTCAATGATGGCACTGACCGCGCTCTCACCGGCACCTTTGATACCTCCCAGCCCGAAGCGGATCTGTCCTTCTTTGTTCACCCCGAAGAAGTAGCTGCTCTCGTTCACGTCCGGCCCCAGCACCCGGATGTTCTGCCGCTTGCACTCATCCAGGAAGAGGGTCACCTTGTCGGAGTTGCTCATGTTGTGGGTGAGCACCGCCGCCATGTACTCGGCCGGATAGTTGGCCTTGAGGTAGCCGGTCTGGTAAGCCACTACGGAGTAGGCTGCCGAGTGCGAACGGTTGAAGCCGTACTGGGCGAATTTCTCCATGATGGAAAAGACCTCCTCGGCCTTGGCCTTGTCAATGCCGTGCTTTTCTTTGGCCCCTTTGACGAAGATCTCCCGCTGCTTGTTCATCTCCTCTATCTTCTTCTTACCCATGGCCCGGCGCAGCAAATCCGCACCGCCCAGGGAGTAGCCACCGAGGATCTGGGCGGTCTGCATGATCTGCTCCTGGTAAACCATGATGCCGTAGGTATTTTTGAGAATGCCTTCCAGCAGCGGATGCGGGTATTCTACCTGTTCGCGGCCATGCTTACGGTCAATGAAGTTGGGAATGAACTGCATTGGCCCCGGGCGGTAAAGGGCGTTCATGGCGATAAGATCTTCAATATCAGTGGGCTTGAGCTTCTGCAGCCACTGCCGCATACCGTCGGACTCAAACTGGAAGGTACCCGTAGTATCGCCCCGCTGATACAGCTCAAAAGTAGCCGGATCGTCCAGCGGAATGTCGTCTATGTCAATATCTACGCCATGGTTTTGTTTGATGGCATCCAGGGCAGTTTTGATGATGGTGAGCGTCTTGAGGCCCAGAAAGTCCATCTTCAGCATACCGGCTGATTCTACCACCGAGCCGTCAAACTGGGTGATGAAGAGGTCAGAATCTTTATCAGTCTTCACCGGAATATATTCCAGCAGGTCGTCGGGCGCGATGATCACCCCGGCGGCGTGGATGCCCGTACCCCGCACCGAACCCACCAGTGTCTGCGCCAGGTTCACTACCTCCGACTGCGGACCTTTGCCCAATTTGATCTGCTGTAGTTCGGGAACCTCGGCCAGGGCCTGCTCAAAGGTGGTTCCCGGTTTCTCCGGCACCAGCTTGGCGATGTAGTTGGCCTCGGCCAGCGGCAGTTCGCTTACCCGGGCTACGTCGCGGATAGACATTTTGGGCGCCATCGTACCAAAGGTCACGATCTGCGCCACCTGGTTACGCCCGTATTTTTTGATTACATAATTGATCACATCCTGCCGCCCGTCGTCGTCAAAGTCAATGTCAATATCGGGCATAGAGATACGCTCCGGGTTGAGGAAACGCTCAAAGAGCAGGTCGTACTTGATGGGGTCAATGTTGGTAATCCCGGTGCAGAAGGCCACCACCGAACCGGCAGCTGAACCACGGCCCGGTCCCACTTTCACGCCCATGCGGCGGGCTTCGTTGATGAAGTCCTGCACGATGAGAAAGTAGCCGGGAAAGCCCATGTCTTTGATGATCTTCAGCTCGTAATCTATCCGTTCCCTCAGCTCGTTGGTAATCTCCGGATAGCGTTTTTTCGCCCCTTCGTAAGCCAGGTGACGCAGGTAATCGTCCTGATCAGCAAACTCCGTCGGAATCTCAAAGCGGGGCAGCAGGATATCGCGCTCCAGCTTCAGGGGCTCGGTCTTCTCTACGATCTCGTAGGTATTGGTAATGGCCTCCGGCAAATCCTGAAAGAGGCGCTTCATCTCCTCTTCTGACTTAAAGTAAAACTCGTCGTTGGGCAGCGCAAAACGGCTGCCCCGGCCGCGCCCCTTGGGCATGGACATAGTATCGCCGTTCTTGACGCAGAGCAGGTTTTCGTGGGCAATGGCATCCGCTTTATGGGTGTAATACACATCATTGGTCGCAATGACTTTGACGCCGTACTTTTTGGCAAAGCGCAGCAGGATGTCGTTCACCCGACTTTCTTCTTCCAGCCCATGGCGCTGCAGTTCCACGTAGAAGTCCTCTCCAAAGGTGTCTTTCCACCACACAAAAGCCTCCTCGGCCTGGTGTTCGCCTACATTGAGGATGAGGTCGGGTACCTCGCCGGAGATACTGCCAGTGGTAGCGATCAGGCCCTGTTTGTACTCCTTGATCAGTTCCTTGTCCACCCGGGGGAAGCCGCCGTAGTAGCCTTCAATATAGCCCAGGGAGCAGAGCTTGGAGAGGTTCTGGTAGCCCTCCTGGTTTTTGGCCAGCAGCAGCTGGAGGCTGCGCTGGTCTTTCATGTCCTTGGTAAATTTCTTTTGGTGGCGGTCTTCTACCATGTACACATCGCAGCCTATGATGACCTTCACACCCTGCTTCTTGCCTTCGGCTACCGCCTTGAAAGCGCCGAAGAGGTTACCCAGATCGGTGATGGCAATGGCGGGCATTTCCATCTTTTTGGCTGCTTCCACCAGTTGTTTGATGCTGGCGGTACTTTGCAGGATAGAATATTGCGAATGTACATGCAGGTGGCTGAAAGGGGCCGTTTTGATATTTTTGACTGGCTGATCAGTCACCGGAATGGTCGTGGCGGCTGATTCTTTTTCTTTAGCGGCAGCCCTGCTGGAGGCTTCCAGGTCGGGAGCTTCGTAGGTGATCTGATCCAGCGGTACTTCGTCGCTGAAGGGCTTTACCACTTTTTCCTTGAGCAGGCCAAAGAAGCAGCGGGCAGTAGCATCTACGTCGAAGGCCGAGTTATGCGCCTCGTCAAAGCCGACGCCAAAGAGCTTCCTGTGCAGTTCGGAGAGGGTAGGCCACTTGTACCTGCCGCCGCGGCCGCCGGGAATGGCGCAGAAGTCGGTAGACTCGGTTTTGGTATCCAGCTTTTGGGTTTCTATCAGCGGTGCAGTGGGCAGTTGCGTACGCACATACTCCGCCCCGGTGATGTTGATGTCAAAGTCCACATTGTGGCCCACGAGTACCAGGGTTCTCTCCAGGTCTTTGAGAAAAACCTCCAGCACATGGGAAAGCGGATGCCCTTCCTTCAGCGCCCGGTCGGTAGAAATGCCGTGTACTTTCTCGGAGTTGAAGGGAATGGTAAAGCCTTCGGGCTTGACGATATAGTCCTGCTGGTTGAGCAGTTTACCATCGGCGGCATGGAGCTGCCAGGAAAGCTGTACCAGTCGGGGCCAGTTGTCGGTATCGGTGATGGGCGCGTTATAGTCGCGGGGCAGTCCGGTGGTTTCGGTATCAAAGATCAGGTACATAGTCGGTAGTTCTGGAGTTCAAAGTTGAAGGTTAACAGTTGACAAGTTATTGCAAATCAACATTTTACCACATATCAAGCCACATTGATACTCCCTTATTATTAATCGGATAAGGAAGCATCAGGCCGGGCCATACAGGAGAAACAACAAATTAATTTACACATTTTTCTCCCGGATGGATTCGCAAAATAAAACATAATTCCCGGAGATGAACTATTGACTTTTTGCGAAGTAGTAGAGAGGAGGGGAAGGTTAATTGCAAAGGGAGGACAAGGCAATTACTTTACTATACAAAAGGGAAATTTGATAGCTACTTTGTTTCTTGCTGGAATATTAATAAGGCTGCTTTTCCGCAGATAAATGATTGCTTCACTCATAAGGCCTGAGGTAAAACCGTGACCAAAGCAGCCTTTAAATTTTATCTGACCTGCTGCAGATATCAGTCTCTGAACAGCAGGTCCGAGTGATAGATTGTGCTGGTTAACTTTCGCTCGCTTGATTTTTTTCATCCAGGATGCGCTGATCTTCCTCCTCCATGGCTTGATGTTCCTGCATCATCTGGTCATGCTCTTGCTGCATCTGCTCATGTTCCTGCTGCATCAGTTCAAACTGCTGGTCGAGTTCTTCTTCGGTCAGCTTTTGGGTATCAGGATTGTCCAGAAATGCCTGGTGTTTTTCAACAATAGCAGCATGCTCAGCGATGATAGCCTCATGTTTGTTTAAAATTTCCTGATGCTGAGCGCGTATAGCCATAAAGAGAGAATCTTCTTCGCCCTCAAACAGGCCCTGATTCTCTGAAACCCAGGTTTCATGCGCGTTTTCTATACTGTCATGCTTGGCTTCCATCTGCATGTGCATTTCTTCAATTTCAGCATGCTGGTTGCGAAAATTCTCTAATGAATCCTGGTTTTGTGGACCACAGGCGAATAAAATGGTTGTTAACAAGAAAAAGTAAATAGTTTTCATGGCTAAAAAATAGTTATTTGTCTTTCTAACCTATCAGTTGCTACATTGTTGCAATAACTTCTAATCTTCCTGCCTTACAGCAGGTAATGTATCTTCTGAACCTTTTTCCCCTAAATTTAAAAAGACGAAAAGGCAGTTTTCAGACAATTAGGTCAAAACTCTTTCCAGCCCCTGCCGCCTGAAGTATACAAAACCACCACTCACCACCAGCAGTACGTACGCCAGTATCACCAGAAAATTTCCGAATCCGCTAGCCTGTTGGCTGGCCTCGGTATAGGTAAAGGTAGGTAAAGCCGCCATGACCTGGGCATCTACCGGCTGGTTTTTAAAAATAAGTGGCATAAAAAAGCCCCGCCAGTCTTCGGCAAAGCGAATGACTTCACTGCGGAAATGTTCATAATGCCGGTTGGAAGTTCCGGACAGCTCATTAAAACTGTCTTGCAGCAAAAGCGCGGGCGAGAGCAATTTACCCCTTTGCGTCCAATTTTGCTGCTGCGCCAGTTGGGCTTCATAGGTGTTCAGCAACGGCCTGATTTCTT
Source organism: Cyclobacteriaceae bacterium (assembly GCA_046541235.1). Lineage (GTDB taxonomy): Bacteria > Bacteroidota > Bacteroidia > Cytophagales > Cyclobacteriaceae > Catalinimonas. The sequence continues at coordinate 9,232 of JBKHDR010000081.1, forward strand.
CCTGTATCACCCTTTGGGATGCCAGGTAACGCTGCCAGAAGCCGACCTGCTGCTCCTCTTCAGACGCCAGTTCGGGATGATCGCGCAGGAAGTTAGTCAGTATGTCATCGGCTTTTTCGTTTACCTCCGCAGTCACCAGGCGCAGTTCGTTGACCAACCCGGCCCGTGAAGGTACCGGCCAGAGGCTGTTTCCTAGTTGTGCCACCACCGCAGGAATCAGTAGCACAAAAAGTACCCAGAGGGAGAGCATGTTTACGGCATTCTGAGAAGAACTTTGCCCCAGCAGGTTGATCAGAAAAGCCAGTGCGAACCAGAAAATCATGTACGCCAGGCTTAATAGCCAGCACAGCAGCAAATCCGGTAGTATGTCTGGCGTCAGCGCCCCCTGTAGGCCCAGCGAGAGCAGCAGCGCCGAGCTCAGCAAAGTACCCAGCACCAGTATTCGCACCAGGGTTTTCTGCCAAAGCCAATGCAGGACCGAAAGCGGCTGGGCGGCAATCAGTCGTAAGGCGCCCTGTTCCCTTTCCCTGGAAAGCAGATCGTAGGTAAAGGCAATCACGATCAGGGGCAGCAGATAAATAAAAACAAAAGCCAGGTCAAAACTGCCAAACAGCAACAGCACCGGGTTGGTCATCTCCGTAAAATTGAGCATCATCGCCTCCCCGCGCATGCTGGGTTTGACATAATGGGCGAACATATCACTCTGCCCGGTAGAAAACAGGGCCAGGGGTTTGGGAGACATATAAGCTACCCGGGGATAGTAGTTGCCGATGGTAGCAGGCTTGTCGGGCATCATCCAGGAAGATACATTGGCCGCATGGCCACTGACTTCGCTACTTCATGCATGCTCGGCGACCTTATGCAGTTTCCGGTAGTGCAGCGCATGTAGTACAATCATGCACAGGGAAGAGGCAAGCGAAAAAAAGAGTGCCCAGCTAAAGTGTTCGTGCAAGAGTAAAGAAAAGCTAAATATCAGCACATTTGCCCAGAGCAAACGATTGATCGTGCTCCCTCTATGGTGACGGCTGGCACCGTATACACCGATCCAGGCAAGGAGGATAAAAATAAAATCCAGCCACTCCCATTCCGGAAAACTACTTTTGCCGACCATACCGGCTACCAGTACGATGGGTAAGATCAGGCAGTGAACAATGCAGAGAGAAGCACTGAGGATACCCAGCCAGTCGGCCCACTGATTTTTCATAAGCATAAAGGGAAAAATTTGAGTACTAATTAAATGCAACAATGTTGCATTTGCAAACTCCCCATTCAGTTTCCTTTAAATACTTCTGCTTCCATCAGGATGTAGTTACAGTGCTCTATGTCGTCTTTATTCAAACTTAAAACACCTTTGATTTTCACCACCTGATCCATGACAAACTGAGGATGCCCGGGCTTGAACTGTATCTCCACAATGGTTTCGGGCCCGCCTACCCCGCAGAAAAAGCAGCTGGCGTAGGTATTTTTAGATAAAATAAACACATCCTCTTCCGGGGCTACCGGCAGCATATAACCTTTCAGCAGCACTTCTTTTCCTTCCAGGGCCTTTACCTGCGGACCAAAGGAGGGTACAAAAAAATTGGCATCGTATTTTTCCACATACTCAGTAGTAAAGGATACATCATCCAGCGTATCCCAATCAATGAGCACCGGTGAATCAGAGAGGATAGATAGTAAAAGGATCAGGCTTACGATTTTCATGTCAATACTGATTTGGGTTTTCCAAGTATGGGCAAATTTAATGCAACTATGTTGCATCTACATTATAAGTTGATATTTATTGCTACATAGTTGCAAAAAAAATAAAGGATTTACCGCTTGAAGCTCCAGGGGTTTTTGAGAGGAATAAATTAGGTTTAATGCCAGAAGCCTGAAGTGCTGTTCTTAAGCAGAAGAATGCTTAGTAGTGCATGGCTCTCCAGCCGAAAAACCAGGATTCTATAGCTGAAAAAGGAGCAGGTTCAAAGTTGGCCTGGCCTGGCGCAAGGAGAAACATATAAAAGTATGCATCTCTTCCGGAGCTGAACCGGAATTGAATCTGGTAAAAATGAGAAGTGTCTGGCTGGAGAAGACACATTACATCAGCACCTGCCTTTTAATGCTTCTGCCAAATTCTTATTTTACCAACCAGTCTACATTACACTCATACTTACAACCGGACAAATGCCTCTTACTAACAAAAAAATCAGCATTTTTTTCCTGCTTTGCCTCTGTGGCATCATCGGCCTCTCTTCCTTAAAAATAGCCGAAGAGCCTACTGTTCAGGCTCAAAAGCCCAACGTCGTCCTCATCTTCCTGGACGATGGCGCTTTCGGAGACTTCAGTCCTTTCGGGAGGCCCCGCTACCCTACTCCTCATGTGGAAGCCCTGGCTCAGGAGGGACGCAGTTTTTACAATTTTTATGTTCCCCAGGCAGTTTGTTCTGCTTCCCGGGCTGCCCTGCTTTCGGGTTGTTATCCCGAAAGAACTAAGGTTTTTGGTGCCCATGGTCCCAATGGAAGAGGACTTGAAACCAGTTTCGCTACCCTGGGAGAGGTGATGCAAAAGAACGGTTACAGAACAGCCACTTTTGGCAAATGGCATATTGGCGATCAGGAAGAGACCCGCCCCCAGGTCCGGGGTTTTGACGAGTCCTGCGGACTGATGTACTCTAATGATATGTGGCTGCACCACCCCGAAAATCCCGACTACTGGGGGCAGTGGCCGCTGCGCTACTGGGAGAACGGTAAAGTCACCATAGACACTGTAGAGGTGGAAGACCAGAAAAACCTGACGACCTGGTACACCGAGAAAGCTGTAGACTTTATAAAAAGAAACAACGATCAGCCCTTTTTTCTATACGTACCTCACTCCATGCCGCACGTACCTGTCTTTTGCAGCGATAAATTTGAAGGCAAATCGGGTACCGGCATCTACGGTGATGTAATCATGGAACTGGATTGGTCGGTAGGACAGATTCATCAGGCAATCAGGGCGCAGGGATTGGAAGACAATACTCTTTTTATTTTTATTGGCTCTGACAACGGTCCCTGGCTGAGTTATGGCGATCATGCCGGGATTACTCCTTTCAGGGAAGGTAAAGGCACCACCTTTGACGGAGGCATCCGCAATCCCGCTATCATCAAATATCCCGGTAAAATTGAGCCCAATACCATTTCACACTATGCCTTCAGCTCTATTGACATCCTCCCCACCATCTGCCACCTGACCGGAACAAAGCTACCGGATAATGAAATTGACGGCAAAAATATGTGGAGTCTCATCTCAGGAGAAAACGCTGATAATCCTCATGACTATTATGCCTTTACCAACGGCTCCGAGTTTCAGGGCGTGATCTCGGCCGACGGTCACTGGAAACTCCACCTGCCTCATGAATACAGGACAGTTGTGAAAGGTGGCAAAGATGGGATGCCGGGTAAGTATGTGAACATAAAACTTGATACCGCCCTTTTTGACCTGGTACACGACCCGTATGAAAAGAGCAATGTGCTGGAGATTTACCCCGAAATCGCCGCGCAGCTGCTGGAATATGCCGAAAAGCATAGGGAAAAGTTTTTCGCAGATCAGAGCATGAGAGGGAAATAAATTGATGTATACCCATAACGGCTGCCTTTGCGGGGGCTGAGATCAGCCGCACATGGCCGGTGATGCACTGGCCGTGGGTAAGACTTTATTATCATGTTCTCAATTAGATTTTGCAGAGCCGGAAAGCCTGTCCGGGCCTCTTTCGCATGGGTGTTTGCCCAAATTGCGATAGCTGCAGGGTCTGAACTTTTGTGAGGTATTAGGATTTCTGCCTGTGAATGATTTATTTCTCTGTTAAAATTACCAGTTTACCCGATGCACAAATCTCTCATTACACGTCGTAGCTTCAACCGTCATCTTTCGCTGGGCCTGGGGGCTGCGGCTTTATCACCGGGATTGGCTTTCAACCCAAGCTTCCATAAAGGTCAGCAGCAAAAAAAACTGGGTATTGCCCTGGTAGGGCTAGGCAGCTACAGCACAGGTCAGCTAGGTCCGGCGCTGCTGGAGACTGAGCACTGCTACCTTTCGGGCGTGGTCACCGGCACACCTGCCAAAGAAAAAATCTGGGCCGATAAGTACAACATTCCCAGGAAAAACATTTATAACTACGACACCTTTGATAACATCGCCGATAACCCCGACATAGACATTGTGTATGTGGTACTGCCCAACTCCATGCATGCCGAGTATACGATCAGGGCGGCCCAGGCCGGCAAGCACGTGATCTGTGAAAAGCCTATGGCCATAAACGTACAGGAGTGCCGGGAAATGATTGATGCCTGTAACAAGGCAGGTGTACAGTTATCCATGGGCTACCGCCTGCATTTTGAACCCCACAACCAGGAGATCATGCGGCTGGGGCAGCAGCAGGAGATGGGTAAGCTCAACTTCATCCAGTGCGGAGCAGGCTACAAGATGGGCGATAACTGGGACCAGTGGCGGCTCAAAAAGGACCTGGCCGGTACAGGCGCCCTGGGCAATATGGGCGTCTATGCCATACAGGGCGCTATCTACACGGTGGGTAAGAATCCACTATATGTACGGGCCCAGGAGTTTAAGACCATGCCGGAAAAGTTTAAAGAGGTTGATGAAACGGTTTCTTTCCAGTTTGAATTTCCGGATGGCATAGTAGCCAACCTACAGACTTCGCACAACGCCCGTACCAACCAACTGTACGCTTCGGCAGAAAACGGCTGGTTTGAGCTGTACCCCTTTTCACCCTATGGTGGCATACAGGGTAGCAGCAGCCGGGGACCCATTGAGTTCCCACAGGTCAACCAGCAGGCGCGGCAGATGGATGATTTTGCCAGCTGTATATTGAACAAGCAGAAGACCCGGGTACCAGGCGAAATGGGGATGCGCGATATGCAGATCATAGAGGCAATCCTGGCTGCTATTGAAAGCGGCGAAAAGGTGAAGCTGGAAAATCTGGCCTTTTGAGAGCATCAAGCCATGCGAAAGCTGCTGTTTTCTTTACCAGTTATTCTCTGCCTCGCCTGTATTGCACCTGCCGGGGCCCAGAGCCTTCGCCCCACTTATCCTGACACGCTCCACCGCGCCCGCCTGACCCGGGCCATTGCGGCGCAGTCGGCTTTTTATGCGGCAGGCCTTTCTTACCTGCACTTCATCTGGTACCGAGACAGGGAGAGGGTACCTTTCAACTTCTACAATGACACCGACGCTTACCTGCAGATAGATAAGTTTGGCCATATGTACAGCGCCTATGCAGGCAGCTACATCAGCTACCACTGGCTCAGAAGGGCCGGGGTGAAAAGAGAGAAGGCCCTGCTATACGGGGGGCCGATGGGCCTCATTTTTACGACGCCTATTGAAATTTTTGATGGCATGTATGAAGGCTGGGGCTTTTCCTGGCCGGATATGGTGGCCAATGCCGCCGGCTCTGCCCTGGTAGTGGGTAACGAACTGCTTTTTCGTGAGCAGCTGATCAAATACAAATTCAGTTTCTGGCGCTCGCCTTATGCCCGGCAGGCCAATGGTTACCTGGGAGACAGTTTTCTGGAAAGCCTGTTTCTTGACTACAACGGGCATACCTACTGGCTCAGCCTTCCGGCTTCCAGTATCATGCTGAAGGATCAGCTGCCGCCCTGGCTCAACCTGGCTGTAGGCTACAGTGCCAATGGTATGTTTGGAGAATTTGATAACAGGCGCTCCTACCGGGGTGTTAGACTACCGGAAACAGAACGCTATCGGCAGTACCTGTTTTCCCTGGATGTGGACTGGACGAAAATACCTACTGAATCAGATTTTCTGCAGGGGCTTTTCAGAGCTTTGACATTTATCAAACTACCCTTCCCGGCAGTAGAAATTAACAGCCGCGGACAGTTCAGGGCATATCCGGTGTACTTTTAAAAATTATCACTCTGACAAGGAAAGCATCATTATTTCTTCAAATCATAGATCGCAATAGGTATTTTTTGTATATTCCACAAAATACGGACTGCGATAGTAGCTATATGGTAAGTATCAAACCATGGTGAGTATGCTGAAACTTAATTTCACAGTTGCGGCTTCTTATAGCCGTTTTTAATGTTGCTTCTGCCTCAACTGAGGTCAACCTCTTCTTTTGCAAACCCAAAGAACCCAAAGTAACCATGAAATCACTGATTATCATTCTTCTAATTAGCATTTTGCCTGTCCTTAGCAGTGAGAATGAACCACCAAAATGGTATAAAAACGGGGATAAGCCCCATTCTTACGATTTTATTACTGAAAATATTGAAAAGGAAGAGATACTTCACCTGCGTTCCAGAGAGGAAAACGTACAGGGTTTTGGTACCATCATGCGCAATATCTCCTCCAAACCCTTCAAAGAGCAGCAGGCTGTTTTTAGTGCCTGGGTCAAAACGGAAGATCTTAAAGGCTGGGTGGGCCTTTGGATGCGCGTAGCCGACTCACGCACAGGTGAAATTTATGCCTATGAAAATATGGTGAGGGAAGCCATCAAAGATACCCAGGGCTGGAAAAAGTACTCCATCACACTGGAGGTGGACCCTGACAGTGATATGATCTCCTACGGCATACTGCTTAACAATGCAGGCAAAATCTGGATGAAAGATGCCCGTATGGAGGTATCTGACGGGCGTGACTCCAATATCAAGATCAACAAAACCCGCTAGAAAACAAGTGCCTGCCTCTTTTTTTTAGGCAGGCTACTTCATCTGTAATCTTTAGACTTTCGTGGTTCGGATGATCATCCCAGGTTATTCTCTCTGGCTAGATGACAAAAGTTCTTTACCTTGCAGCTGCTGGTTCTCCTGCTGCTCTATCCAGTGCTTAGCCTCAGCCTGATGGGCATAAGGAAAGCTCCTCAGGCAGGTTTCTTCCAGTTGGTGAGAGAGCTGATCTGCCTGAGCCAGCCATTCATTAAAAGTAATGATGGCTACTTTGCTAAAAGCCGTCCAGTTGCCCAACCGATAGCTGAAATCCTCTACCAGGGTATCCATAGAAAACCCTCCTGTGTCTACGTATTCAATAAGCAGATTGAGGCTTTTGTAGACCTGTAGTTTATTGTTCATACATGCCAAAAGTGGTCTCAGGTCAGCTTCGCTGGCAGTACTATCCATCCTGAATGCTACTAAATTCTCTTTACTTTCAATAAGCTCTATCATAATAAACGGTGTTTTTACGGTTATTTGTTTTTTTTGGATGATGGCCCAGGTAATCACGCAACTCCCTGATCATGAAATAAATATAGATCATCATCCCTCCCATAAGTATGGCAAAAACTGCCACTTCGTACTGTAGCTCAAACCACTGTAGGTTGATATTTAAAAGCAGCAAAATGCCAAAAGCGGCCACAATCCAGCCGCTCAGGCTGGCCATGAGGTAGCTGTCAAAGATCGACTTCAGGGCCCTGGCGCGCACTGCCTGTATCATGCCGGTAAGTATCAGCCACAGTGAAATCAGTACCAGGAAAAATTCTACCTCAGCCTGCAGAAACAACAGGGCACTTAAACCGATAAAGCTTTCAGTAATCCCTTTGATCATGATAATCTTACTGAGCGGCAGGCTTGGTTTCAGGAAAAAGCAACTCCTGCAGATTCCAATCAGTCCGCTGAGCAGTACCAGTAAGCCAAAAGGAAGCATCATCCGCTGTATGTCTTCACCGGGATGCGCTAAGGCTACCAGTCCAAATACGATGGTGGCTGTTCCCTTGAGGATCAGGCTGCTTCTGTTGCGTATAAGTTGATTTTTTGAAATCATAAGCATGTCTGTTTTGAAAACAACAGCACCCCTTTTTGCGCAGAAAAATTTTGGATTATCCCAAAAGCGGCAGGGAGCTGTCAAAAAAATTTACACGAAAGATAAGCGCTTATCCACCGCTGTGAAACGACCTGCATCAACCGTCGAAGATGATCTTCGTCACCCATCAGCAGATAGGTTTTGTCCCTTAGGCTAAATTTGCGCATCTTATCACAGAGGAAGTTTTGATCACAGCAGGCATGGCAACAAACAAAGTACTGTACAGCTACGATGCGGAGGATCCGCAGAAAATACATTACCTGAGTCCGGGCATCGAGTCGCTGAGCGGCTGTGCTGCCCGGTTTTTTGGCCCGGGTGAGGCAAAGGCGCACCTGAGGCAATTCATTCATCCGGAAGACCGCCCAGAGGTGGAGGAAGCCATAACCCGGGCCCTGGCCTGCCAGACTGGCTTTGAAATACACTATCGGCTGCTTACTGCTGACCGGCAGGAAAAAAGTGTGAGAGAGCAGGGCTGGGGCCAGTATGATCAGCAGGGTAAACCAACCAGAGTAGAGGGCTGTATAGAGGAACTGGCGGAGGCCCGCCAGGATCATTCTGCAAAAAAGCACAGTAAGCAGGCTGCCCGCCCGCAGCAGGAGCATGGCTACCAACTATACGCTACCATTGCTCACTACTTTCCTAATACCATCATCGCTGTGGTAGATGAACAGATGCGCCTGCTTTTTGTAGATGGGGAAGAGGCAAGCCGGATCGGACTTGACCAGCAACAGACAGCAGGGCAATTGCTGCAAAACCTCCGTGACTTTCCCCCGCAGTGGAAAAAGCTGATGGTAGAGCATGTACGGGAGGGGCATCATATTCCTCGTTTCTCCTATGAGGTAAGCCACAAGGACCAGTTTTATATGGTCAACGGTATGCCTTTGCGTAATGTGGGTAATGAGCTGCTTTTCCTGTTTTTTTATACCAACATCAGCGAGCAGAAACGTACTGAAGTGGAGATGATTAATGCCTTGAAAAAAGAACGTGAACTGGGTGAGCTAAAATCACGCTTCGTATCCATGGCTTCTCATGAGTTTAGGACACCGCTGAGTACCATCCTGTCATCGGCTAACCTGATCGCCCGGCAGAATGAGCCCGGGCGAGAAAGCCAGCGCATCAAAAACGTGGAAAGAATCAAGTCCAGCGTCAGGAACCTGGTAGACATTCTGAATGAATTTCTATCGCTAGGAAGGCTGGAACAGGGTAAGGTAAGCATGCATAAGGAGGAGTTTGACCTGGTAGCTTTTATGAGGTCCATCGTGCAGGAGTTACAGCACGCCCAGAAGCCGGGGCAGCGGATACATATAGTTTCCTCGGATAAAGTTCTTGTAGTACACCAGGATAAACAGTTTATCCGAAATATCTTTCTCAACCTGGTTTCCAACGCACTCAAATACTCTCCCGAAGGGCGGCCGGTAGAAATTACTATCAGTACGCTGGGAGAGCATTTTAACGTTAAAGTTATAGACCAGGGAGTGGGCATTCCGGAGGACGAACATAAGCATCTGTTTGACCTTTTCTTCCGGGCTCGTAATGCTACCAACATAGAAGGCACCGGGCTGGGGTTGCCTATTGTCAAAAAGTTTATAGACCTGATGCAGGGCGAAATCGCCGTAGAAAGTCAGGTGGACCATGGCACCACTTTTTCCATCACCCTGCCAGTAGACCAGGTACAAATTGAGCAGACATGAAAAAAATACTTTTAATAGAAGACAACCGGGATGTAAGAGAGACTACTGCCGATATACTGGAACTGGCTGATTATGAAGTAGTCACAGCTGAGAGTGGCAAAGAAGGCGTAAAACTGGCGCAGCAACACCGGCCGGATATTATCATCTGTGATATCATGATGCCTGGCCTGGATGGATACGGCGTGCTGCATATTTTGTCAAGGAAAAAAGAAACCGCTGGCATCCCCTTCATTTTTCTGACAGCCAAATCTGAAAGAACAGATATCAGAAAAGGCATGAACCTGGGTGCCGATGATTACCTGACCAAGCCTTTTGAAGAAACCGAACTGCTGGATGCCGTAGAAACCCGCCTGCGCAAGAGCGGGCTGCAGCAGGCTACACCTACGCAGCACCTGGATGAGCTTTACTACGAAGCCCGTGAGCATCAGGGCCTGGCAGACCTGTCGGGTCAGCGCAAGACCAAGAGGTTTGTCAGAAAATCTATCCTCTTTATGGAGGGAGACTCCGGAAAAGTGCTTTATTTCATCCAAAAGGGTAAGGTCAAGACCTATAAAACCACACAGGATGGGAAACAGCTGGTGACCGGCATCCTGGGACCGGGAGATTTCCTGGGCTATATGGGTTTCTTCAGCAATGCAGATGTATACACTGAAAGTGCCGCTGCCCTGGAAGAGACTGTGGTCAGTATAATTCCTAAAGAGGATTTTTTCAAACTGCTTTACAGTAATGCAGAAGTCTCTGCCAAATTCATCAGGCTGCTGTCGCACAACCTGGCAGAAAAAGAAAAACAACTGCTGGAGATTGCCTACCATTCGGTACGGCAGCGGGTGGCCGGCGCCCTGCTGAAATTGTCTCAGAATGCGGCAGCCGAAGCAGGCCGCCCCCTCATTACCATAGCCCACCGCGACCTGGCCGGCATGACGGGTACCGTCAAAGAGACCGTGACCCGCACCCTGGCCGATTTTAAAGAGGAAGGGCTGATCAGCATAAACCGGATGAAGATCACCATCCTTGACCAGGAGCGCCTCAAGAAGGCGATGGAGTAGGGAAAATTTTTCTTTAAAGTCGGGGCTGTTTGTTAGCTTTGAAAAAGAAGTAAAAGAGCTATGTATATTTCTTACCTGCACCTGGAAAATTTCAAAAGGTTCACTGACCTGACTATAGACCTGTCAAAATTGGATCAGCCCCCTAAGCTGGTGCTGTTAATTGGTGCAAACGGCAGTGGGAAATCCTCAGTATTTGATGCTTTTGAGCGAATTTCCTTTATGTCTAAGGATGGTCGTAGTTTTAGTGATACTTATTATAGAAAAGATAAAGAACAGGAATTTCAAATAAAAGCTATTAACCCCAAGCATTCTCTTCAACCTACGGATGAATTTAGCCATTTACCCAAAACAGCCTTTTATGGTAGAAGCTCATTAAGGCAGATTCCTCAACTTACCAGCAAGAAAATTGAAATAAATGTTGAGGCAGATTCTGACCGTCCGCTTCGATACACTGATCGCGACAATCGTTTTGAAAACGATATAGAGATTTTAACTCAAAAAATTCTTGAGGAAGTATTCAAAGGCACTGACTTTGACTCAAAAAAACTTAAAGAAAAGTACCTACAACCCATCAATAACAGCCTGTTCCGCATTTTCGGTGGGGTGGAAGCTCCTCTACTTGAGCTAATTTCTCTAAAGCCTCCAT
>JBKHDR010000082.1:0-19861 GCA_046541235.1 Cyclobacteriaceae bacterium
TTTACAACTGAAATACCTTTTTCATAAGCAGCCACTTCTCGCCGGGGCCTGCTTCGGGCAGAGGTTCCTGGAACCCGCTCATCAGGTCTTCCCATTCGCGGCAGCGCTCGTGCAGCTCCAGGTAGCGGGGAAAATCCACATCCGGGTCAAAATCATCTTCTGTCTGCATAAACATGAAGAGGCGATGTTCCAGCCGGTAGATCTTCATATCCAGTATGCCCACTTTTTTGAGCGATTCTGCTACTTCAGGCCATATATGGGCATGATAGTCCTCGTATTGACGGATGGCTTCTTCCTCCTTCTTCAGGTTAACAGCCATGGCGAAGTCTCTCATTTTTTGACGTTTTACGTTTTTTCGTTTGAAGTTTAACGTTTAAAGTTCAGGGTTCACAGTTCAGAGATTTGAACCAGCAAACTATGAACTAAATAACTATATACTATAAGCTTTGCAATGCTGGGTAGAAGAGCCGAGCCCTTCAATGCCCAGTTCTACCACATCTCCGTCTTTGAGGTACTGGGGAGGCTTGAAGCCCAGACCTACGCCGGCAGGCGTTCCGGTAGAAATGATATCGCCCGGCATCAGCGACATAAACTGGCTCAGGTAGCTGACCAGGTAGGGCACCTTGAAAATCAGGTTGGAGGTATTGCCGTCCTGCTTCGTTTTACCGTTTACCCTGAGCCAGAGGCGAAGATTGTGTACATCTACGACTTCGTCTTTAGTCACAAGGTAAGGTCCAAGCGGGGCGAAAGTATCGCAGCTTTTACCTTTGACCCACTGCCCGTAGCGCTCCAGCTGAAAAGCCCGTTCGCTGTAGTCGTTGTGCAGCACATAACCGGCCACATAATTCATGGCATCGGCTTCGCTGACGTAGCTGGCTCTTTTACCAATCACCACGCCCAGTTCTACTTCCCAGTCCGTCTTTTCGCTGCCTTTGGGGATGATGAGGTCATCATTGGGTCCTACTATGGAGGAGGTGGCTTTGAAAAAAATGATGGGCTCCCTGGGCAGCTCCATATTACTTTCTGCAGCATGATCACTGTAGTTGAGACCTATGCAGACGATTTTGCCGGGTCGGTAAATAGGCGGACCCAACCGCTCGCTATCGTCTACCTCCGGGCATTGATCTGAGTTTTCATCCAGCCAGTCAGCCAGGCGACTGAGGCCGTCATTGGCAAAAAACGATTCTGAGTAATCTTCTCCAAAGCTGCTTACATCAATTCGGCGATTGTTATAATTTATGCCCGGCTTTTCATTACCGGCGGGTCCAAAACGAAATAATTGCATACTGGTCAGGTTTGTTGTTAGTGTTTGAAACGAAAAAAGGATCAGGTATTCAGCGTAATAAAGCCCCCGTCAATAGGATAGGTGGCGCCGGTAATAAAACCTGCTTCATCTGAGCAGAGGAAAAGGGCAAGGTGCGCGATTTCCTCCGGCTTGCCCATTCTGCCTATAGGCTGGGTTTTGGAGAGCTTCTCAAACATTTCCTGCTCTTTGCCGGGATAGTTTTTCTTAAGGAAACCATCCACAAAAGGCGTATGTACCCTGCCGGGCGCCACACAGTTGCAGCGAATATTAGCGTCCAGGTAATCTTTGGCTACTGAGAGGGTCATCGCAAGTACCGCGCCTTTGCTCATGGAATAGGCAAAACGATCGGCGATGCCTACCACCGAAGCTACCGAAGCCATGTTGAGGATACAGCCGCCTCCCTGTTGCTTCATGTAAGGGAGGCAGGCATGCAGGCAGTTGTACACGCCCTTGATGTTTATGTTGTAAATCCGGTCCAGGTCTTCTTCTGTGGTGGTTTCGGCATTGCCTATATGCGCCACACCGGCATTGTTGACCAGGATGTCAATACGGCCGCTCTCCTGATAGATCTGTTCACTAAGTTGTAGTACTTCTTTCTGTCTGGAGACATCGCAGAGATGAACATAAGCCTGCCCTCCGTTCTCGCTGATTTCCTGCTGCGTCTGGTTGGCAGTTTCCTTATTGACATCCAGCAGATGTACCCGGGCACCATGTCGGGCAAATACCAGTGCGATGCTTTTTCCGATGCCACTGCCCGCCCCGCTGATCAGGGCTGTTTTACCACTCAGGTCAAAGGCTTGCATAAAAAATGTTTAGTTGAGATCAAAAATACTTCGCTACCAAATCTACAAAGAATGCTGATATAAAACGCAGCAAATCTAGCATATACTGTAGGCGGCAGACAGTGAAAAATTTGCAATTCCTGCCAATTTTAAGGTAAATTCATTGCTGAACTGACAGTTCTGTACCAGAAGGCAAGGCTTTCAGATAATAACTATCAGGTAATTACGGTGGTATATGTAATGACAGGCATTTTCGCAAAAAAAGCGATAAACCATAGATTCATGAATTCTGGAATACAGATAGATGCTTCTCTGCTTATGCAGGAGGCTAAAGACATTCTGCAAAAAAACTGGATCAGCAGTTTTACCAAACCAGCACCCGACCTGTATCCGCATCAGTGGAACTGGGATTCGGGCTTTATCGCCATTGGCTACTCCCACTATGACCTGGACAGGGCCGAACTGGAACTCAGACACCTCTTCAGCGGGCAATGGAAGAATGGTATGCTTCCTCACATCATATTCAATCCGGAAGCTGACGATAATTACTTCCCCGGTTCCCACTTCTGGGAAACCTGGCGGTCCTTTGATGTGCCCGAACATGTCAGGACCTCAGGCATCAGCAACCCTCCGGTACATGGCTTTGTGCTACAGAAGATTTACCAGAATGCTTCAGATAAAGCCCGGGCGCTCAATTTTATCAAAGAAATGTTTCCCAAGATCATGGAGATGCACCGCTACTTTTACCGCGAACGGGATCCGCATCAGGAAGGCCTGGTCTATATCCGTCATCCCTGGGAGTCGGGTAACGATAATTCTCCTACCTGGGATGAACCGCTGGAAAAGATTGACTTCAGCAAGGTGAAAGTACCTCCCTTTACCCGTAAAGACCTGAACAATAGCCACGAGGACCACCGGCCTACCAACCTGGATTACGATCGCTACATTTACCTGATTGATATCTTCCGCAAAGGAGATTATAAAGAAGATCAGATACTGAAGCTGACGCCTTTTGCCGTGCAGGATCCGCTGTTCAACACCATATTGATTAAGTCTAACCGCGCCCTGATAGAATTGGGCGCCCTGATAGGGGAGGATACCGGTGAGTTGGAGGCCTGGAACGAGCTTTCTATACAGACCATGAATACTAAGCTGTGGAACCCGGATACCGGCATGTATGATGCCTACGATCTGGTTCATAACCAGCGGATACTGATGGAGGCCTCCTCCGGTCTGATGCCTCTTTTTGGCAGCGTACCTGATCAGCAGAAAGCCGAGGAAATGTACAAAACGTTGTGCGGACCGGCCTTTAGTGGCAGCTCAGAGCAGTCGTACTACCTTTGCCCGTCATTTACGCCCATGAGCGAGAAGTTTAACGCCAAAAAATACTGGCGTGGACCGGTCTGGATCAACATGAACTGGATGCTATACCACGGCCTGAATAGCTACGGCTATCGCGATAAGGCAGAGCAGGTACGCAGCGAGTCGCTGGAGTTGCTGAGTCATTATGGCTTTTATGAATACTTTGACCCCATTCGTAATGTAGCTACAGAGCATAATCAAGGCTATGGCAGCCGTCAGTTCTCCTGGTCTGCCGCCCTCTGTCTGGATTTACTGGATGATGGGTGAAATGCTACAGATTAATACAAAAAAGGCTTGGCCTGTCAGGCAGCGTTTTCACAAACCATTTTTATGATCAGGCATGAAGAAAAAACCTAAGCCGTCTTCTTCTTCCTCTGGTTGAGGGTAGCCAGCAGGTAAATACCAACAATCACCAGTGGAATGCTCAGCCACTGACCCATGTTCAGCGGAAGTTCTCCCTCAAATTCTACCTGGTTTTCCTTGAAAAATTCGTGGACAAAGCGAAGTCCAAACAGGAGTACCAGGAAGAGGCCCAGCAGCAGTCCTTCAGGGGTATTGCTGCGTAGCCTGAACCAGATAAACAAAAGTAGCAGGCAGATTAGCAGGGAGGTACCCGCTTCGTACAACTGTGCCGGATGCCGGGGCACCCCATAGGCGTACACTTCGGCCACATAAGCACCACGGTCCTGCTCCAGGAGGTAGTTCAATGGCTCTCCAGGTGGTAAATAGATATGCTTGCTGATGCTTTCATACCTGGTAAAGAGGCTCTTGACCCTGGTTTCCAGGTAGGTCCTGATTTCTGCTTCAGGATAGCCCATGTCTTTGAAGCGAATGGTAAAATTAACCGGGCGGTATTTGCTGGCATCTTCAATACCTGAAGGTGCTTCCCGGTCATCTGCTTCCGAGACTTCTACGCTCTCCACCGCATCGCTGCTGCTGAGAATAGCACTTTTGGCTCCCCAGGCAAAAACCACTCCGTAGTCGCTTTGGGTAGGCAGGCCTTCAATTTCAGAGTTGATGAAATTACCGGTACGTATGAGAGCCCCGGTGAGGGCCACTACAATAACGATGC
The DNA here is from genome assembly GCA_046541235.1 of Cyclobacteriaceae bacterium. Classification (GTDB taxonomy): domain Bacteria; phylum Bacteroidota; class Bacteroidia; order Cytophagales; family Cyclobacteriaceae; genus Catalinimonas. Next base: position 4,523 of record JBKHDR010000082.1, read on the forward strand.
GGTCAACTACCCAGAGGAAGCTCTGTCCGGCGCGGGGATGCTTGCGGAAAGTCCCTTTGAACTTGGTGAAGTTGTATTTGATATCGTAGTTGCTGTAGAGAAAAAGGGCGAAAAGGATTCCAAATGCCGCACCGTGGCTGGCCAGTCCGCCTTCCCAGATTTTGAGGATATCTATGGGGTTGGCCAAGTAACGGGCCGGCTCATAAAAGAACACATGTCCTAATCGGGCGCCCAGTATGGTAGCAATGACCATATACACGGTGAGCGTTTCCACATCGGCTTCCTTATGACCTTCTTTGCGGTAAATGCGGAAAAGTAATTGCTGAGAGATCAGGAATCCACTGGCGAACAGTAGCCCGTACCAGCGAATGGTGAGGTTTCCGATGTTGGCCAGGTCGGGGTCAGCTGCCCAGACAATATAATTGAAGAATGCCATAGCGTCAATTTTGAGGCAAATATAACTTTTTTGCGCTAACTCCGGGGCTAGATTTAAGGTTTTTGAACACCTGTCTCTTTCTGTATCCTAAATCAGGACTGCTGCTGAACAAGTCGGGCTTTCCGGGTAGTGTAGAGGGTTGCCCCCTGCTCATCAATAAACTGTATCTGCATTTGCTGTCCGTCCAGTGTAATGCAGGCAAAGCCATGAGCCGAAGCACTGAAGGTAGTTATCTCTTTACGATCTGTTTCCCTGATCTCCGAGCCAGCGCCGGATACCACATAATAAGTCTCGCCCTCAGGTTGCTGCAACTGCAGGTCATGTTCATGCCCGCAGAGGTAAGCATCTACTTCATATTTGCGAAAAAGAGGCTCAAAGTCATGAAGCAGTTCCTCCGTATCTCCGTGCATGGGGCTGGATGAGTAGACCGGGTGATGACCAATGACGATCTTCCACTGCGTTTCGCAATGGGCAAGCCTGCGACGGAGCCAGCGGAGCTGCACCTCGCTACGCTGCTTCAGTATATCAGGATGACTATCGGATTCCTGGTATTCCTGGATCAGAGGAGTGGTATCGGTAAAGATAAAATCGGCACTCAGGCTGCCGTTTTGCAGGCATTTGCCATAGAAGCGAGAAGGCATGTGCCAACGTTCGCTCTGCGTACCATAATTGATCTGGGCGAGTGTGTTTCCTCCGTAATCGTGGTTGCCCAATACACAGTACCAGGGAATCTGCAGGGCTGAATGATGGTAGACCCGCTCAAAGGCTGACTGCCAGAGAGGGTCTTCGGGCCCGTCTACGCCATTATCGTAAAAATTATCCCCGGTAGAAATAATGAAATCGGGCTGAAGGAGTTCGGCCTGATGCGCCATTTGGTCAGCAACCAGCTGTTGCCCTTCATTGCCGGCTCGTCCCCAGTCTCCCAATACAAAAAAGCGGATGGTATTTTTGGTGGTATATTTCAGAGTATCAGTATTTTCTTTGACAAAAATGAAGCTATATCGGCCCTGTTTGCAGGCACTTAAGGCTGATCGTGCCGTGATCATGCAGTAGGCACAGGAGAAGCTGCTTTACAGGAACCTGACAGTTAAAATAATGAAAACCCCTCCTAATAGTTCAGAGAAGAAGGTGCGGCAAAGTTATGTTTAAGTTAATTTTTGTGCCAACAAGTCTGAGCTTGCTGGAAAATCCAGATAATTCTGTCTTTGCCGATGAGACAGGTTCGTTCAACACAGATCAGTAAATTATCTTTAAAAGAAGCCCACTACTACCCGGCGGTTTTGCTGACGGGCTTCTTCAGTATCTTCTTCTTTCAGGGGCTGGGTAGCGCCCTTGCCATAGGTAATGATCCTTCTTTCGCTGATGCCGCGCCCGGTCAGGTACTTTTTAACACTTACCGCTCTTTCAATAGAGAGCCTCAGGTTATAGTCCTTGCCGCCGGTATCATCCGCATGGCCAACGATCTGTACTTTCATGCTGGGGTTGGCATTGAGGGTATCGGCCAGTGACACAAGCTCCTCTTCATAATCAGGCTGTATCTCGGCTGAATTAAGCGCAAAGAGAAAACGATAAGCATCGGCATCGGTAGGGCTGCTGTCATCTTCGTCCTCCTCCGAGGGTTCATTATTTTTGATACGGTTCATCTGGTCAAGCAGGGCCTGTGTTTCCGAAAGTAAGGCTTCGGATCTACTGTCGGTCTGCTCCTGCTGCTTGCCGTCGGCGAGTATGCTGTCTTGGCTGTCTGACTTTATTTGCTGCGGCGGCTGATCTCCGGTGTAGAGGTGGGAGGTATACAGATCGGTCATTTTTCCTTCGCGATTGCTGGCGAAGAACACATCACCCTCAGGCGTTAGGCTGAAATAAGCGTCAAAGGCAGGAGAGTTGATCTCTTCCCCAAGGTTGACGGGCCTGCTCCAGCTGGTCCAGGAAGAGCCACGACGCTCAGCATAAAAGATATCGGCATTCCCATAGCCAGGATGCCCATTGCTGGAGAAGTAAAGCCTGCGCTTATCCTGTGAAAGGAAAGGTGAAATTTCAAAGCCCTGGGTGTTGATGCCTGATCCCAGGTTGAGGGGTTTAGTCCACTCTCCGGTCTGTGAATTTTTGGTACTTACGTAAAGGTCTTCCTGCCCCAGGCTGTTGGGAGCCTGCATGGAGATGATGACTACGTCTTCTGTCGGTGCTACGTAGAGGCTGTAGAAGTCGCCCTGTTTTTCGTTCAGGCCGGGAATGTCAATATTTTTTGGGGACTTCCATTGTTGCTCCTGGTAAAAAGAAAAAGACATACCCGGTGCTTTGCGGTCTTTTTCCTGATATACGTTGAGCAGGTAAAGGGTATTTCCCTGGTCGCTGATGCCCACTACCGCATTATTGTTTTTATCATTAAGGGAAGGAAGATCATTTTTGGGTTTGGTCCACTGGCCGTCTGCCCTTCGCTTGCTGTACCAGATATCCTGGCCGGCATAAGGGCCACCTGTATTGCCTGCGTGGAGGGTTCTGACAAAGTAAATAGTGCTGTCCTGAACTGAGTACAGGGGCAGGCTTTCCTCGGCTTCAGAGTTGAGACTGTCAGAAAGGGGTTGAGCCGGCGCAAATTTCATTTCATTATCCTGTGCGTCGGCCAGCTGAAGGCCAAGGCCGATCATGCAGGCTGCCAGTATCAAAAAGTTTTTATTCATGATCATACGTTCTTAATCTTCATTTTACCACATATAAGGGCTGGCATTGTTACTGTTGAACAGCATAAAGCCCAGTACCACTTCGTGTATGCCTGAGCTGAGGTTGTTCACTTCAGCATAGCCGTAATCATAAGCGTAACTCAGATTGATGACATCGCTGATGTTGACACCTGCCATGGCTACCAGGGTTTCCACATTCCGATAAGAAGCCCCCAGCCAGAAAAGATCCTGGTACCTGAGCCTGAGGTTAACATCAAAAATAGTAGGCTCCAGCTCACTATAGCTGACAAAAGCTCCTGGAATAACCATCAGGGAGCTGCTGATGGGTAAACGTACACCCAGCATGCCATAGTGCCTGAGCTGGTCGGTAGTACTGATTTCGTCTACCGTCGCGTAGAGTTCACTCTGTAGCAGCCCTTTGACGGAATAGCCGAGGAAGAAGCGCTCATTACGCAGCAAAAGGCCGGCGTTCACATCCAGGTCGGTAATCATGCCCTGCTGAGCCAGGTAGGCCTGGTAAGTAGGATCTACATTTTCCTGGTCGCCCAGCGTGATGCCGCTTACATCCAGCTCCCGGTTGATCACACCACCGCCAACGCCTAATGTCAGTACGGTATTGCCCATTTTGTAGTGGAGAGCATAATTAAGCATCGCGCTGGTCTGGTTGAAGATACCCTGGCGGTCGTTTACCACGTAGCCGCCCAGCCCGTGGGTGATATTTTCAAAAAAGCTGTTAATACCCGACCTGCTAAGCTCACGGTACACAGAGGGATCGCTGATGCGCAGGGAGTTTTGCTGGTAGCCGAAGCGCTGCTCTCTTTTGCGCAGCGCACCGTGGGCACTCACAAAATAAGTTTCAGGCGCATCTTCTATGCCTGACCACTGCTGGCGATAGCCTATTTTAAGATCTACAAACCCCTCCACACCCGCAAAAGCCGGGTTGACAGTCAGCGGATTCTGAAAATACTGGCTAAAACGGAATGACTGCTGTCCGTAGCTCTCCTGAGAGAGACAAGCCAGGATCAACCCAAATACAATGATGTACTGCTTCATAATCTTTTGATTTAGCGTAGGATGCTTACCGTACCCGAATAATGCTGAGCTCCTCCGTCAATACTGATCATATAATAATAAGTGCCTGTGGGTAAAGGCTGGTTTTCGTACGATCCATCCCAAGCATTACGGTAACCTTCTGAATAAAACAGGCTGGCCCCGTAGCGGTTGAACACCTCTACCACGACATTTTCGTAAAACGCAATGTTTTGAATTTCCCATAAATCATTGACACCATCACCATTAGGCGTAAAGCCGCTCGGTATCTCCAGTGCCAGCTGAGAACAGTCAATCACCTCTACTGCCAGCGTATCGGTAAGACTGCTTACCCCATTGGCATCAATAAATGAAATGTAATAAGTGATGTTTTCTTCACTGCTAAAGGAAAGCAGGCCATCGGCAAAGGTAATATCGCAGGCGGGTTGGTCACAACTGGCTTCCAAAGTGTAAGGTGCCTGTCCTCCCGAGATAGCTAACTCTATTTCCCCATTCTGGCCAAGGCAAAGCTCTTCACTATCCGGCAGGTCAAAAGACAGGCGGTAAGGCTGGACAAGGACAGTAAAGCTCTGTTGCGACTGAGCATCCCCATCACTGGCGAGCAGGCTGATGGTGGCTTCTCCTGCCACACCTTCGGCAGCACTGATGCTGAGGGTCCAGTTGCTGCCTTCGCCGCTGAGCTGTAGCTGATCATTGGGAACCAGGTTTTCATCCAGTGAGAGAACGCTCAGCTCAAAAGTTGATGCCTCGGAGTCAACGTCGCTCAGGCTGAGGTTGAGGATCTGGCTTTCTTCTCCGGCAAAGAGCGTCAGATCTCTCAGGCCGCTGATCTGCGGAGCGTCATTGACTGATAAAATGTTGATAAATACCTGTGCGCTGTTTTCGGTAAAGCCCTCTCCGGCTGAGGCGCTCCAGGCGAGGCTGTCTGCCCCGTTATAATTAGCAGATGGCTGGTAAACCAGACCGGAAAGGGAAGAAAGCTCAACCTCCTGCTGCGCACTCAGGGCTACGCCATCCATTGTCAGTTCCCCGTTTTCAGGCAGGCGATCAATGCGGATACGCTGCAGGCTTGCATCCGGATTGCCGTAGTTGTTGACAAACTGGGCGGCCTGAAAAGTATAAGCTGAGTCTTCTTCAGTCTGCACACTAAAGTCAGTCACACCTATGCCTATGATCACCCTCACGGTGGCAGGGTCGGCTGCCAGTGCTTGTCCGTCAGAGGCATTCCATCCGAAGCTGCTCAGGCTGCTGCTCTGCCCTTCGGCAGCTTGGTAAATAAGCTCTGACAGCTCGTCAGCAGCAACCCGGTCTCCTGCCTGAAGGGGGGTGTCTGACAGCAAAAGCTGTCCGGTGGCCGGCAGAGAAGTGATGAGGATGTAGGCCAGGGGATCGTTCTCAATGTCAAGATAATTTTCGCTGAAATCTTCAGGGCTGAAGGTAAAGTTTTCTCCTTCGCTGGTAGCACGGGTAAAGCTGCTGATCCCCGGCGCATCGTTGACCGCCTGCACGGTGATGTTGACCAGGGCATCAGACGAGCTTTCCTGGGTAGCATCAGCCGCATCCCAGGAAAAACTGTCGTCACCAAAGAAGTTACTGTTGGGCTGGTACACCAGCTTACCAAGTTGGTCTCTATTAATTCGGCTGTTGGCCGGAAGTTGCAGGTTATTCAGCAACAGCCTGCCGTGCTCAGGTGTACTTCGGATGATGACCTGCTGCAGTGGGTCTCCGTCAGCATCCTGGTAAGCTGCGCTAAAGTCTCCCGGCCTAAAGGTATAAGCGGTATCCTCGGGCGTGCTGATATCAAAACTGGCAATGATGGGAGCGTCAGGCACGGCAGTTATCTGTATGGTGGCCAGGGCATCCTCAGCAGCGTATTCAGCCCCATCAAAGGCATTCCAGCTGAAGCTATCGGTACCATTGTAATTGAGTTCAGGCTGGTAAAGCAGCTCACCGATATCAGCAGCGTCTATTTCAAATTCAAAGCCGTTAAAGCCCTGCTCCATTTCCACCTGCGTAATGGTATCTCCCGACAGCAGCAGGAAGCCATGCGCTGGTAGGCTGGTGATGGCGTACCGGCTGGGGTTTCCTTCATTAGGAAAATTATCAGGGTCGCTGAAAGGAAAGTCTGCCGCTTCAAAAGCCAGGGGCTGGTCTTCGTCGGTGGTCAGGGAGAAGCCGGATACTTCGGGTGGTGTATTGCTGATGATTTCAATGGCTCTGCTGGCAGAGGAGCTGAAGGCCTCTCCATCATTTACCCTGATGCTGAGGCTCCGGGCCTGATCGGTATTAATATTTTCGGCAGTGTTCCGGTAACGTACGTTTCGCAGTGCCTGCTCATAGGCAGCCAGGCTGGCTTCGCCACTCAGGGTAAGTATCCCGTTCTCCGTATCAAAGCTGCCACTGATGTTTTCAGTATCCTCAAATATAAGTTCGTCCTGAGTAGGTGCATAACCGGTGTCAATGCGTACTTCGGCACGGCTCAGGAGGCTGTCGTCGGGGTCGCTGAGCTGTAGACTGCTGCTGATGGGAACGGCAGGGCGGCCTTCCACAAATTGCAGGGCTGCTTCTTCCAGGCCACTGATGAGGGGTAAATCATTGATAGGTACGACCTGAAGGCTGCGGCTGGAAGGTTCGCTGTCAGCACCTTCACTATCGGTCAGCACAAGGCTGAGTGTTTTATCGGTGACAGAAGGGTTTTCGCTTTTGTTAACGTAGCGCACAGTGCGCAGCGCTTCCTGGTAGGCTGAAGCCGAAGCTATGCCGCTCAGCGTCAGGGTGCTGTCGCTGAAAGAAGCGCTGATACCGCTTTGCTCATCAAAAAGCAGGCTGTCTTCTGCTGCCCTGTATCCCTGGCTGAAAAAGATACGGGCACTGCTTACCTGGTCGTTTTCAGGGTCCGAAACTTCAAGCTGCTCGCTGATATTGACGGCTGGCGCATTCTCCTCATACACCAGCGCATCATTTTCCAGCTGGCTGATGAGGGGGGCGTCGTTAACCTCATTGACAGTAATCTGTACGCTTCTTTCCAGCTTCTCTCCTCCTGCTTCGCCTGCCAGAATGGTCAGCACATCAGTGCCACTGTAATCAGGCTCAGGACGGTAAATGAGGCCGCTCAGGGCAAAGGAAAGCTGGGCCATCGGGCCGCTGATCTCCAGGCTTTTCTCGCCATTAGCACCCGACTCAAAGCGCAGTGCGGGGTCGGAAAGAACAATTTCAGGCAGGAAAATACCGCCATTGTTGACCTTAAGTTCTGCGCTGGCACTACCCTGGTCCGGATCGCTGAAGGTAAGCGCAATGGCAACTGAAGCGTCTTCGTCCAGGCTGATCTCTTCGGGGGCAGATAATTGACCAGGCTGGTTAACTGGCTCCACTTCTATGTTCATAGGAGCAGGATTGGCGGTAAAATTTTCACCGTCCGTTGCATTCCATTCAAACCTATCTGTTCCGTTATAAAAAGGATCCGGTTCATAGCGGAGATCCTCAATGTTTCCCGCTGATATCGTCTGCCCTGACAAGATAAACTGATTGTTGATCAGTTCTTCTCCCAGGTATAGCTCACCATGCGCCGGCCTGCTTCCTATCCTGATGCTTCTGAAGTCATCGCCGTCCACATCCTGAAACTCTTTGGAAAAATCTTCCGCCACAAAATTATAGGCTTCATTTTCACTGGTTTTTACCGAGGCTGCCTGTATGTAGGGAGGGGAGTTGATTCTTCCTTTCAGTGGCTGGATGACCAGGTACTTACCCAAAGCCTGACTTTCAGCCCCAGAGATGTCATACACCCGGGCAGTGACCAGGCGTATGCCTACTTCACGATCTTCGAGCACATTGCTGTTGTAAATAACATTTTCTATGGCCTCTGCATAGGTGGCAGCATCGGCATTACCGGTAAAAGTCACCACCCGCTCCGAAATACTGACTCTCAGGCCTGCATCATCACCATTGATACCGAGCTGGTCATAACCCGGCACAAATCCGGAAGAAATCTCTATCACCGCCCGGCTAAGAAGCTGGTCTTCAGGCTCGGTAATGGTTACCGCAGAAAAAATATCAATATTTCTCCGTGGAGGTGAAGCATTAGCCGAGGCCGTGTTGGGGCTGCTAATGACAGGTGGGTCGTTGACGGGGGTCACGGTAATTGTTTTACTGAATGCACTGCTGGTTTGGCCCGTAAGGTCGGTAACGGTCACACTGAGTGGCAGGCTGCGGGCTGCGGGCTTGGCATCATTAAGATTGATGTACTGCAATTCGCGAACCACCGTCTGGAAATCGGCAATATCAAGTCCGGTGGTTGCAGGGAGGGCATAGATTTTCATCACCCCCTGTGCCACATCAAAATGGGATGCGATATTCTCTCTTTCGGGCAGGATCAGCCTGTCTTCCTGCGGATTGTATGTGTCGCCAAAACTGGCTGTCATCAGCAGCAGGGCATCATTTTCCTCATCACTGATCGTGAGTTCAGGCAATACAGCCACTGCCGGATTGCCTTCGCGGTAGCTGATCTCCTCGCTTGTGCCAGACAGCTGCGGAGGATTTTCTTCCTGACCCTTTACAGCCAGGGCCAGGTGGAGCAGTAGCACAAGGCAGGTTAAACAATTTTTTTTCACTGTTGCTTATTTTAAAATACTGACAGAACCCCGGTAAGTCTCCAGGCCTGGGTTCAGCCTTATTAAAAAGTAATAGGTACCCGCCGGTAATACCTGTCCGTTGTAGGTGCCATCCCAGGGCTGAGCGTATCCTTCAGAATAAAAAACCTGCTTGCCGCTGCGGTCATAAACCTCCACGAAGCTTTGCTCATAAGTATCAATGTTGCTGATCTGCCAGGTGTCATTGATGCCATCTCCGTTGGGCGTGATGCCGTTAGGTATGCTGAGGGGCAGGTTCCGGCACTGTTCAACTTCCACCACTACCGTATCGCTGTTACTGACACCGTTCCTGTCAGTTACCATTACATAATAAGTGGTGGTTACAGACGGGCTGGCTGTTACCTCAGCGGCCTCTGGCTGGTCTAGTGCACACTCCGGTTGGTCGCAGCTCCACAGATAGGTGTGCTCGCTGCCCCCGCTTACGCTCGTACTCAGCAGAGCGGTTTCGTCTTCGCAGATCAGTACGTCTTCCCCGGCATCAACATTCAGTTCTGTGATAGCAATCGTAACCCGGGCATCTTCATTGGCAAATAACTGTCCGTCTGAAGCATTCCAGGAGAAGCTATCTTCACCCACATAATCCTGATCCGGAATATACACAAATGTTTGTAAAGTATCAGGATCAAGTTCTATTGCCTGCTGACGGTTGAACTGAGCTTCCGTAAGTTGCTGTGTACCCGCATAGAGGCTTCCATGCTGAGGCAGTTGGGTAATGATCAGGATGGACGGCTCTTTACTTTCCGATGCAGCCTCAGGATCGCTGAAGTTACTGCTAAACTGATCAAGACCAAACGACAGTTCCTCATTTTTAAGTATCTCAAAACTAAAATCACTGATTACCGGAGGCTCGTTGACCGCCAGCGAGATGCTGAGGTCCAGGGTGTTGCTCGCCATACCGCTGCGGAAGACCGTGATGCTGACAATCCTTTCGCCAAGGCTGGGTTCTGTGCTGGTATTGAGGTAAGCGAGCTGCTGCAAAACCTGCAGGTAAGCAGCGATGCTGGCCTCACCACTGATGAGCAGCGAGCCTTCGGCATCATTCCAGCTCACTTCGGCAAAATCTATTTCCGGAAGCAGGAGGCTGTCTTCCTGCGAAAGGTAGGTGATACTGTCAATAAGGATCAGGGCAGAGGTAAGCGTACTGTCATCAGGGTCCAGAATATCCAGGGTTTCGGCAATGAGCAGGGGCTGGCCTCCTGCCTGGAAAAACATAGGTTCAGTTTGCTGGCTGCTGAGCAGCAGTGAGTCGTCGGCAGGGATGACATCAAGCAGTCTTCCGGAAGAATTACTGGTACCATTGCCAGTGTCGGTCACCTGAAAGCTGATGCGGCGTCGTGCCGTTGAGGGAACATCGCTGCTATTGGCATAAGCCACCGTGCGCAGCACATCCTGGTAGGCCTGAAGGGAAGCATTACCGGTAAGGATCAGGCGGTTACCCTGCTGCCTGCCCGAAATGCCACCCGAAGGGGTAAAGCTCAGCATATCGTGGCCCTGTACGTAATTCTGGTCTATGGTGACCGTGGCCGCAGTCAGGTTATCGTTATCAATGTCCTGGATTACCAATGTTTCGCTGATCGTGACAGGCTCTTGGTTTTCCTGGTATACCAGTACCTCGGTCTCTACACCGCTGATGCGGGGCGGGTCATTGACAGGCCTGATTTCTATAGGAATATTCTGCCTTACTTCGTCTGTTACCTGGTCGCTTACGGTGAGCTGCAGTATGTCATTACCGTTAAAATTAGCGGCACTCCTGTACTGCAGACTGGTCAGGGCACTATTGATATCTGACATTGTACCTCTGAAACTCAATTTGCTATCTTCCTTACCATCACCTTCAATAAAAGTGAGCTCCTCCAGTATGCTTTCATTGATGAAGGTGAGCAAACCTTCGCTGACACTCAGGCTGATGATCAGCTCGCCGGTATCTGCATCCGGGTCTTCTACGGTGATTTTGCGGGTATCAACAAAGGTAAATACTACATCTTCGTTGGTAGTAATGGTTGAAGGAGCAGTGATGCGAGGCGCATCGGGTACCGACAAGATGGTGAAGTTAACGGCAGCATCTACGCCGACCGCGCCCTGCTGATCCTGGGCTGTCCACAGGAAACTGTCATTGCCATTGTAGTTGGGGGCAGGGCGGTATTCAATTTCGTTTACTTCATTAAAGTCCAAGCGGTAACCCCCTTCTTCAAGGCTGAGGTCACTGTCGGTGATGGTAGTGCCATCAACGCTGAGCACGCCATGAGAGGGTAAAGTAACGATAAAAATAACATTGTTGAAGGGATCCAGGTCATCCGAATAATTATCAGCAAAAAGCTGAGCGTTCAGGGTCACCGAGCCATCTTCTACAAAAGATCCCACATTAATATCACTTAGCTGGGGTGGCACGTTGGAATCATCTATTCCTATTATCCTGATCTGTTCATTGCTATTAAGATTTCCATCGTTTACCCTGATACTAATTCTTCGGGAAATCGGGGTAGGGGTAGCACTATTGTTGACATACCTGATACTGCGGATGGCTGCTTCGTAATCGCGTACGCTGGCATTACCGCTCAGCAACAGACGAGCCTCAGCCGGCTGCCAGCTGCCGGTGATGCCTGCCTGGCTGGTAAACAGCAACTCGTCCTCATCGGCACTATAGAAGAAGGAAGAATTGCTGGTATTGAAGATAATGCTGGCTGAAGTCATGTTGGCGTTATCAATATCTTCTATGGTCATAGAATTGGTGATCGCAACTGGTGGATCATTGCGGCTGTAGCGAATAGGATCCTTTTCAATACCTGCCAGTACGGGTGCATCATTCACATTGGTGACATTGATGGTAAGTGTGACCGTATTACTGTTAACCTGCCCGTCGTTGACCACAGCATTGACCTGCAGATCTCCAAAGTAGTTGGGGGCAGGCACCACCACAGTGTTGTTTTCCTCCAGGGTATAATTGTTAGTCTCGCTGTTGTCGCGCAGGATAATAGTAAAATCATCAGGGTAAGTGTCGTCAGGATCAGTTACGTCAAAGGCAGAAAAAGGTACTTTCAGCCGACTGTCTTCCTGCATGGTCTGAGTAACAGTAGAAGTAATTACCGGCGCATCGTTGACTGCGGTTACCGTAAGGCGGAAGCTTTCCTCCACAGAGGCGCCCTGGTCATCAGTGGCACTTATCCTGATATTGGCAGAGCCGCTCTGGTTGGCCTGCAGGCTGAGAGTGAGCTGGCCGGAGGCGATGGAAGGTGTGACCAGGCCGGGGTTTGAATTGCTGCTGACGGCATATGCCAAACTGCTGTCTTCCACATCGCTGAAGATAGAGGTAAGGTCTATGGTAACAGGGTCGGCATCCTCAACGAGGGTGGTATCTTCTATATTGCCTACCACTTGAGGTACATCATTCACCGGGTTGACCTGTATTTGCAGGGTAAAATCATCGGAGGCACCTGCCGGGTCAGTGACCCTGACGGGCACATTCAGGGTACCAAAAAAGTTGCTGGCTGGGGTAATGGTAGTACCCTCTGCAGTGTAGTTGTTTCCGGCAAGGACGCTCAGGCTCAGCTGGTCCCTGATATGGTCGGGGTCGGTGACATTCAGGTCGCCCAGGCTCAGGGTAAAGGCCTGATCCTCATCAATGATGATGGGTTCGGTCACTCCCAGGATTTCGGGTGCATCGTTCACGCTGTTGACGATGACCTCCAGGCTGGTTTCAGCGAATGCTCCCTCGCTGTCGGTAGCCCTGAGCGTAAGCTGTGCATTTCCATTGGCATTTTCCACAAAATCCAGTGTGAGAGTGCTACCTGTGACAGAGGTAGTGAGCAGCGCAGGTTGTGTGTTGTTGCTTACGGTGTACACCAGCGAATTATCCTCTACATCAGAAAAGAAATTATCCAGGTTTAGGCTCACATTAGCGGCATCTTCATTGACTTCTACGTCGGGAATACTTTCTGCCTGGGGCTGGTCGTTGACTGGCGAAACCGTGATAGTCACCGTGGCCGGGCCATCAGAAAAGGTGCCGTCAGAGGCTGAGAAGGTAAAGCTGTCAGTTCCGGAAAAGTTCAGGGCCGGTGTGTAGGTAAGCTTGCCATTCACTATTTCGCTCAGCGAGCCATTGTCAGGACTTGTGCCTATGCTGAAGGTCAGAGTATCGCCATCAGGATCGCTGGCATTCAGCGTAATCTCAACAGCAGTATCTTCCTGAGTAGTGACTTCACTTCCGGATACTGCCGGGGCATCATTCTCACTGGTTACATTGATAGTGACCTGAGCGGTATCAGCGGCCCCGCTGGGGTCAGCCACTCTGAAAGTAAATGTATCGGTACCAGTAAAATCTGGATTGGGTGTATAAGTAACCTCTGCATCACTCAGGCTGCTGAGGCTGCCGTTGGCAGGTGCCTGTACAATGCTGTAAGTCAGCGAGTCTTTATCCACATCGCTGGCAGGAAGGCTGACTAAGAGAGCTGTCTCTTCAGCAGTTCCATCTGCCAGGTCGCTGGCAACTGGTGCATCATTGACAGGATTTACCGTGACGTCAATAGTCTGTGTGAAGGTATTGTCGGCATTATTGTTGTCAGTAGCCGTGATCTGCAAAGTCTGGCTTCCATTGGCATTCGGTACCGCCGTAAATGTGAGGGTCCGGCTGGCTGCATCAAAGCCAATATTGACAAAAGTGATGTCAGACCTGCGTGGTGAGAAGCTGTAGCTGGCCGCCGGTGCGCTTTCATCAGGCTGGATGGTGATGGTAGGCGTACCGCTGAAATCCTCATCCGCAGTAAAATCGGGAGAAGATAAAGTGAATGAGGGAGCGTCAGGTTCCACGATGTTAATTAGCAGCGTATCCCGGTCAATAGCATTGTCGTCGTCGGTTACGGTGAGCACGATCTGATGGGTGCCCAGTGCCAGGCTGATGGTATCCCGCTGCTGGGTAGATGTATTGTCATTCCAGCTCCACAGATAGCTGACGATGCTGCCGTCGGGGTCAGAAGAACTGCTGGCATTGATGATGACATTTTCAAAAGTATCACCATCTGCATCCGTGATTGTCTGGTCAGGCCCGGCATTGGCAGTGGGCGGCGCGTTAGGATTGACGGTTACCGTAAAAGAGGTACTGGCAGTAGCGCCCTGGTCGTCGGTGGCGGTCAGGGTAATTTCAGCGGTACCCGATTGTCCGTTTAGGTAGTCCAAAGTCAGGATACCGGCGTTTAGGGTAGCAGTGAGAAGACTGCTGTTGCTGTTACTTACTGAAAGATCCAGGCTGGCATCTTCTACATCCGTAAAGATTCCGCTTACATTGACTTCTGTATTGGGTGCATTTTCATCTACCGTAACATTATTCAGGCTATCTGAAGCTACGGGTGCGTCATTGACGCTGTTTACGGTGATGTTTACCGTGGCAGGCTCAGAACTCAGGCCTTCGGGGTCAGTGGCCGTATAGGTGAAGCTTGCTGAGCCAAAGAAATTCGGTGCTGGTGTAAAGGTTACTTTATCGCCACTGACAGTACTGAGTGTACCGTTGCCAGGTTGTGTATCCACTTCGTAAGTGAGGGTATCACCTTCAGGATCGGTAGCAGCTAAAGTGATTTCTACAGGAATATCTTCATCAGTACTTACTGTCACATCAGAAGCAGTAGGCGCATCATTGACAGCCGAAACATTGACATCAAAGGATGCGGTGGCCTGTAGGCTACCCGGGTCGGTGGCGATCAGGCTGATGCTGGCCGTACCGGAAGCTCCGGCAGCAAAGCTGAGGCGGAGCTGGGTGCTATCATCTTCCAGGGTGGTAGTCACTAAAGCAGTGTTGTCATTGCTTACCGACAGGGTCAGCGCATCCCCGTCAGGATCAGAGAACACATTGCTGATGTCAATAACTTGATCCGGAGCGCTTTCACTCACGCTAATGTTACTGATAGGGTTGGCTACCTCTGGTGCATCATTGATGTTGCTTACGCTGATACTGGCCGTGGCAGTATTGGAAGTACCGCCTTTGCCGTCAGAAGCCTGGAAGGTAAAGGAATCAGAACCTGAAAAGTTGGCATCAGGTGTATAGGTGACCTGGTAGTCAGATACTGCTGACAGTGTACCATTGCCAGGTTGATCAACGATAGAGAAAGTTAGTGCATCACCATCAGGATCAGTAGCCGGGAGGGTGAGGGTGACAGGAGCATTCTCAGCCGTTGAGGCAGTAACGTTGGTAGCTGTAGGCGCATCATTCACCGGGCTGATGGTGAGGCTGAGCGTCTGGGTGGCGGTTTTGCTGCTGACATCATCAGTAGCTGTAATCACTATATCAGCTGTTCCATTGGCGTTTGCTAGGGAGCCTATGGTGATGGTTTTGGTAGCAGCATCAAAGCTCAGACTGGCTACTGTAACAGCATCCAAGGCCGGATTAAAGCTATAGCTGACATCAGCCGAGGTGTCATCAGGATTGATGGTGACCTCAATCGTCCCGCTAAAATCCTCATTGGCCTCTACGGTAGCAGGAGAGAGGGTAAAGGTCGGATCTGAAGGTTCATTGATAGTGATTACAACCTGATCTGTTGCCGTA
>JBKHDR010000083.1:0-19509 GCA_046541235.1 Cyclobacteriaceae bacterium
CTCATCCAGCTTTTCCTGTATCTCTTTGCTGGACTGCTCAATGATATGCTCTTTGTTGGCAAATAGCTTAGTGTAGTAAATGAGCGATTCCAGTTTATATTCTTTCATATTGGAAACAGGTCTGGTGAAAGTTTCAAATGCACAAACTGCGGTAATTCTGAGCATGCAGATGTAAATGGTGCTAAGAATATCCGTAGCTGGGGGCGAACTATAACCCGCCCTGAAAAATCGGCGTTGTTCTGCGAATATGTTAGTTTCGTAGGGCATGTGCGTCAGGTTTAAAACCCACCTGCTTTAGCAGTGGGATGGTTATCAGGACAAAGGTTGTGTGTAAGATAGTGTTTTGCGCCCAAGCAAGCTTTAGTGATTGTAGAAGTAAATCACACCAGCAGGCCTGTTTTGATAAATATAACAAAGATCACCTGAACTGGCCTTGCTTGGGAGTTTTTTTTCTTCCCTGACGTACCGTGCCGCCTATCACAAGGGCAGCGGATATAATCAATAGGTTTTTGATAATGTACTGACCTTCCAGTGTAGGGGCGTAGGGGACACGTCCATCCTGGAAAGTTACCTCCGGAAAAATAAACAGCGGTAAGAGGGTGCCAACCATTTGCGTAGCCAGGAGAGCAATGGCAATACGTATGGTCCTTCTGGAAAGAAAGAGCAAACCAATGGCCACTTCCCACCAACCTACAATCACTACCCATTCGTCACCTTTCAGGAGAGGCAGCCAATTGATGGTGTCCTCCACCAGAGGTTCAGCCGGAGATATTCCGAATGCCTTAAGTATACCAAACCAGAAAAAGATAATACCCAATGAAATACGTAGGGCCAGTTTCCCCCAGCGCTCCATAAATTGGGCTATTTTGTGATCCAACTGCTCTAAATCCATCTCTTTATTTTAACTTACATTGAGCGAGTAAAGCGTCGCACCAATAACATACCTTCCCGGAGGGGAAGTTGTTCAAAGGATGTTTTGAAAGTATCAAACCAGTTTGTTTTCCAACTTGCTCAAATGATTTTGCTGCTTATAGGGGCTGGTTTGTTTTATAAACAGCAAAGCACGAATAAAAATACTAATGCCGCTCATCTCAAAGAACTCTTCAAACATGACTTCAAGTTTGTAAAACAAGGGGTTAGCCCCATCTCTGAGATAAAAATAGCTGAGTAACTCAAATCCAACAGCACCTGTCAGGAAAATGAACCCACTAAGTACTGCGAGCTTACTGGCAGTAGGATGGTATTTCCAAGCAATACGAAAATAAGGAAAGATGAAACCTAAGATGATCATCCCAATAAGACCGTATACCATGATCCAGGCACCGTTCTTTCCATTAAACAACATCCAGCTTAACTCTAACCTACGCGCTAATGCACTGATTTTTTCATGTATAGCCGCACCTTCATCTGCCGAAAGAAACACAAACAGCACACTCAAAAAGTAGAAGAAAGAAGAAGGGAGCTTTGAATCTTTGGACTGCATGCGGCCGATAGCAAACAGAAAGATTCCTGCCAAGAACAATTGCATAGATGAAAACCAGGCAGGAAGAGTAGTCTCGCCATCCAGATTAAACAGGTTATGTATTTGCCCGAGCGGCCAGTCAGATGCCAGAATATGAAGGATACCGTAGAGGAAGGCAAAAGATAAGTCAATGACAAGCAAAACTTTCAGGAAGTTATTTGCCTGAAGATTTGTAAAACTGATATTTAGATTCATTTCATTAGGGACGGTCGTAAAAAAATGTATTTAAATATAAAAAACTATCAATTCATTCCAAAAATGAATCCTCCTTTTCAATATGGCAGGCTAAAAGAAGCTATACTGATGCATATGGTGAGAAGTCCCATCATCTCAGTGCCTCTTGCCGCAGCATGAGAGGCAGTTTTGGTAAGATGATGTAAAGAAAGAGGGATACTTATTTAAGCTCTGAATCACGTTTGAGGTAATAACTCTTCAGCCTTTTTCTGAGCTGTTGGTATCTCAGTGCTCCGATGAGCAGTATGATCAGGCTAAAAACAAGGGACAGGGTACCGATCCAGCCCAAATTCCCGAGACCATCCACCTGCAGCAGCGTGAATCCCCCAAGAAACAGATAGAGGGAGGTCCGTATATAAGCAAATAGCGTGCGTTCATTGGCCAGCCGGGTACGTTCCAGTGCCAGGTAATCCCTGAGGATGATTTCTTCCTTATTCACAAATTCTGGGATTGACCGGAAAAACTTTTTTTTCATAACATGCATTTATCCTAAATCCGTACAATTTTAACAGAGATTAGGGTTAAATGTGAGTCATTATCCTGATAATTTAGGTTTAAAGCAGGATATTTCACCTGCTTTAGTTGAATGCACGATATTTTAATAATTAGGGTGAGGCTAAGTGGCCTCATACGTACCTTATGATGTCCGGGCAGTTTCCATCCTCAGAGATACTTCACTCCAGATATCATTAGCGATATCCTCTGCCTCACGATGGCCATCTGTACGAAAAATACTCTCTTTGTACTTTAACAATTCAAATGCCTCTTCATATACCTTTTTTACGTTTTTCAGATTTTCCATGGTCTCATAAAGCTCCATTGCATTTCTTCCCTTGCGCAGCCTGTCCATACTTACTTCCGGAGAAATATCAATGTAAATATTCAGATCAGGTTTCAGCAAATCTGCACTCATTGCATTGGCATTCACCACCCAATCTAAGGGTACATGAGTTCCCTGGTAAGCATAGGATGAAAAATAATACCGGTCAGTGATGACGGTATAGCCTTCCTCCATCTTTTTCAGAATACCGTTTGTCTTGTTCAAAAGATGATCCAGCCTGTCGGCCACAAAAAGACCGGCAATGGTTCGGTGATCGGCCTCTATTCTGTGATTAAAGATATTCCTGATAAGCGATCCGATCGGACTGTCGGTAGGTTCACAGGTCGTATATACCTGATGACCTGCGGCTTTCAGCTTCTCACTCAACAACCTGAGCTGTGTGCTTTTCCCACTCCCATCAATACCTTCAAAAGCGATAAACAGATTCTTTCTCTTTTTTTCCTGGCTCATAACTTATTTGATTCCTGGTCTGAATAACCTTCGCATGAATGATATGCGCATGTAAAGATAAGGTATTATAGTGCCGGGAAAAATCAGATCAACGCCACTTTTGGGAAAAGAATATCAGGCCTGCTGTATTCAGTCTCACCGGGATCTTTTATCTAGTAAAATTTCAGGCTTTGACTTGATCGCTTTGCTTTAGCATTCAAGGCCAGGTTCCAAAGCGAAGGGAATGAGTTTTATAAGAGATGTGAACATCATAAAGAAATGTCATCAAGCTACTTCTTTGATGTTACGTCTCGTTAGTGAAAGCTCAACATACTGAAGGCATGCTAGGATATCTTCCATACTTTATTCTTCCCGCTTGTTTCGTGCGGTTCTCATTTTGGTGTTCAGCATCTGCTGAAGCTTTTCCTCATTCCAGGCCTGATCTTCCCAGACCTTATCTGCTTCATCCATTAGTATTTCAGCAAAAAAATCAGCGATGTTTTTACGAAACTTTGTTAAATTTTCTACGCTCAACTCATGCCGAAAGGCTTTCACAATTTCTATTTGAGCATTACTCAGTTCGTGTTCTTCCTAAATTTTGGTAATTCAAAGTCCATTGCTGGCACTGGATAGGCAATTCGGTAAAAAGTCAGGAGTGAGGACACCTTATAAAACTCTAGATCAAAGTTATCAACGGTTAGATCATCGATAATTCGTTGAGCAACTACTCCTGAAGTAACACCACCTTCATATCTTTCTGCTATTCGGTCAGCAGCTTGTTGGTGTTTGAAAGTCAGTTCGGATAGGTGTTCAGGAGTTAACACCTTGTAAAAGCAGCCTGTATAAACTTGAAATTGAAGCGTATCCAACAGCCCAAAAGTTGTGTCAATTTCAAAGTTCAGGTCATTTTCTTTGGCTATTCGTTCATAGACAGTTCGATAGCTTATTCCAGACTTATCTGCTAAAAGACCTTTTCGCACAAAGTAGTTTTCAAGCTCTTTTAGCTCCTTTCGCAGTTGAAGTGCTTGGTCGTTTGAGAAATGGGAATCACAAAAGTCAATTCTTTCTTGTACAAACTCTGGGAGTATCAACGAGGCCCGTAAGAGAATATCTAGGCTGGTGGGCATCAATCGTAGCCCTACCAGGATCAAAGCATTCATGGCCCGCCACGGGTTAAAGTTTCGCAAAGTAGGATATGTGCCGGGAAAAGCAGATACAAGCCGATAAGATATACGCAACCCATGAGAACCGGACTTGGTGTATCCACACCGGGTGCAAAGAAAGGAACATACGGTTAACAGCAACCCCTAAAGGCAGGCCAGTAGAAAAAACAGCTCGGCAAAAACAAAAGGAAAAGAAAGAGTATGCCGAAAGAAACCATATTGAGGGCAGGATAAGCAAGCACTCTCCCTGAACCAGATCAAGGCAAAACTCAAGGAAACATCACAAACCTGGATAGCCGCTACCCTTTTTGTGCTCAATTTGTCAAAGTTTGCGCAAAGCTTCAACCTGACTTTTTGAGGATGCCCTATTCAAGCATAGGTTCTTGTGCAGCTATTGTGCTATGAAATTTTCCATTTAATAGTACAGCCTATAGCCTTGCTACTGGTGGTGGGCACCTTTCTGCCTGCTTCCAGAGCATCAATGGCTTCGCGCACATACTTTACATCTGCCTTGCTGGCATCCTTATAGTTGTTGTCAATCGCGCCGATGTAGGCCACTCTGAACTTACCGGGCGCTTCCTTCTTCAGCACATAGGTATGAGGGGTATTGGTAGCACCATAAGCTTTGGCAATTTCCTGGCTTTCGTCCTGCAGGTACACGAAGTTAAAATCTTTTTCCTGGGCACGGGCCTGCATTTCTGCCATGGCATCACCGGGAGAGCGTTCGGGGCAGTTGGGATTGATGGCGATCACCGGATAGCCCTTGCCAGCATAGTCTTTCTGCAGATCTTTGACACGCTGTTCGTACATTTTGGCGTAGGGGCAGGTATTGCAGGTAAACACTACAATAAATCCCTTGGCATCGCTGAAGTCGCTGAGGGACACCTGCTTGCCTTCAATACTGTTCAGCGAAAAATCACGGGCATAATCGCCTACCTGGTAGCCATCCTGAGCGAAGAGGCTGCCAAGTGTCACGAAAAGAGCCGATAACATAAGTACATACTTTTTCATAACTTGCTGTTTTTTTCAATAAACTGATTTACCAGGGTATAGAGTTCTTTTTGTGTTAATACTCCCTCATGAAATTCCCGGTTTCCTCCCGGTGCCAGCAGCAGGGTAGCCGGAATGGCACCACTCCAGCTTGGGGAAATACGGTCTATCCACTGATTGAAATCTGTTTCGTCGAGATAGACTACTTCTGATTCCAGCTGTTTTTTGTCACGATAACGAACAGCTTTTTCCTTTTCCATATCCAGGCTGACCAGCAGTACTTTGAGCTCATCCTGGGGAAAGTCATTGTTCAGGGCTTCAAAATAAGGTAGTTCTTTGATGCAGGGTTTGCACCAGGTGGCCCAGAAGTTGACGACGACAATCTGCTTCTCACTTTCTTCCTCCATCTTCTGCTGTAAATCAGCAAAGCTGTAAGAAGGTACGTCTTGAGCATAGGTGTTAATCGTTAATAAAGTGGCAGTCAGCAGGAGCAAAGCCAGTCTCATAAAGCTTGTTTTTGCAGGGAATTAAAGTAAATTCACGGATAAAAGCAACTCGCAGCTCAAAAGCTCTGGTTCTGGCGCATCAGCTTGTTTCGGTAGGCATTAAATATCCTTGATTTGGAGATCAATCCCATGTAGATACCTTCATCCAGCACAGGAAGGTTCCAGGCTCCCGTTTTCTCAAATTTGTCCATGACCGACTGCATGCTGTCTCCTACTTCTATTTTATCGGGTGGAGCATGCATCAGGCTGGATACCCGGGTAGTCTGCTGGGCTTCGGGGTCAAACATGATCTTGCGGATATCATCCAGGGTCACGATTCCTACCAATTCCTTTTTCTCATTAATTACCGGAAAGATATTCCTGCGGGAAATTCTTACCAGGTTAACCAGGTCGCCCAATGTATCATCCGGGTGTATGGTGAGCAGGTCAGTCTCCAGCAGTTTTTTCATATCCAGCAGGCTGAGCACCTGCAGGTCGCGGTCGTCGGGAATGAGGTAGCCCTTTTTCACCAGGGGCTGGGTATAGAGGGAATATTTTTCAAAATAGAGAATAGTAGCGTAAGAAATGGCCGATACCAGCATGAGCGGCACAAAGAGGGTGTACCCGCTGGTAAGTTCGGCGATGAGGAAGATGGCTGTCAGGGGAGCATGCAAAATTCCGCTCATCACTCCGCACATTCCTACCAGCGTAAAGTTGCTCGGGCTGATGCTGCCGAAGATTTCCAGGCTGTTGACCAGTTTGGCAAAGAAAAAGCCAGTGACGCCTCCCACAAAGAGGGAAGGAGCAAAGATACCTCCGTTACCTCCTGAGCCGATGGTGAGCGCGGCCGCTACCGGCTTGATGAGGATCAGGGCAAAAAGGAAAAAGATCAGTAGGCCGATGTTGCCAAATTCACGTGCAAACAGGCTGTTTTCAAAGAGTGCCTGCTCATTACCAGCCAGCATCTGCTTGATGAAATAATAACCTTCCCCATACATGGGTGGAAAAACAAAGATCACGATGCCCAGAGCCAGTCCTCCCAGGATCGCCCTTTTAAAATCGCTTCTGATCCGGCTCAGGGCCAGTTCTATGCTGTAAGTGATACGAGTAAAGTAGAGTGAAACAAAACCACAAAATATGCCCAGCACAATGTAGTAGGGGGTATCACTGGCAGTAAAAGGATCTTCCAGCCTGAAGGAAAAAAGTATTTCCTCTCCCAGCAGCAACAGAGAGGTAAGTGACCCGCTTACCGATGCGATAAGCAAAGGAATAAAAGCATTAATGCTGATATCAATCAGGATGACCTCTATGCTGAAGATCACTCCGGCTATGGGTGAGTTGAAGATGGCCGAAATGGCTCCGGCAGTACCGCAGCCAATCAGTAGGGTTCTTTTTTTGGCCTGTAGATGTACCAGCTTGCCGATATTTGAACCAATGGCGGAGCCGGTCACTACAATGGGTGCCTCCAGCCCCACCGAACCTCCAAAACCTACCGTGATAGCACTGCCCACCAGGTTGGAGTAAGTCTTGGAGCGGCTGATATTGCTTGATTTGCGGCTGATGGCAAATAATATGCTGGTGATACCGTGGCCGAAAGGCTCTCTGAAAAAGTACTTGGCCAGCACTACGGTGATGAGTATGCCAATCAGCGGGTAAGCCAGGTAGTAGTAGTTGGCATAAGCATAATTAAAAGGACGCGTGAGTAATAGCTGTATGAGGTGTACACTTTCTTTAAGCGTTACGGCTGCCAGTCCGGCTACTATTCCTACAATGGCACTCAGTATGAGTACAAAATTTCTATTACTGATATGCTTGATGCGCCACACCAGTAGGCGTAAAAGTACATTGTCCCTGCTCATCGTCGCAAATCTACTACAAAAGCTGGCACCGAATGAAGATATTCACCAAAAAGAAGGGGGTACCTGTCTGCATTTTCTGACTTGAGCAAACAAATCCGGTACCGGAAAACCTTTAAAAAAGAGAGGCTGGTTTTTTACCAGCCTTATGCATTTCTCTGATTCAGGAAAGGGGTCAGATCGCTTTAATGTTATAAAAGCGAAAATGTATGTAGGATTTGTTAGTCTTGAGAATGCCGAGGGTATGCTGCCAGAGGTTTTCGTATGGAATAATCTCGGTATCCTGCTGCAGATCACTGGGGATAGGCGTTTTCAGGAGCTTTCTGTAGTATGTATCTCCTTTCTCCTCAATTTTTGAGTAGTCAAATTCTTTCTCCACCACGATTTCAAGCAGCCTGATGAAGATACTGCTGCGGTAGTTATGCCTTTTGTCAAGGTGGGCAGATTTGTACTTGATCGCCTCTTCCACACAGGTCCTGATTTGGTCAACCATGCCCTCACGCAGCAGGAAGAGAAACTGTATTACCAGAGTAGCTGCGTTGTAGCCGTTGTATTCTTTCTGGTAGCAGGGTACTTCTCCCAGAAATTCTTCCAGGTTAAAGCCCCAGCGGAGTATCTTAGAGTCGTTGAAAAAGATCAGGTAAGCCCGGTAGATATTCCAGCGGTCTTTAATGCTATCCTCTAGTGTAATGTAGTTTTTGTTGGTCCTGACCTGCCGGTACACATTGCTGGCATCGGTAAAGGACTCACCCTTCATGAGAGTCAGGAAATAATATTCCATGAATTTAAACCACTCATCACTGCCTGGTTTAAAAATAGATAGCTTCTGCTTGGCATAGGCCTTTCCTGCTTTTGTATCGTTGAGGTTGAGATAAGCCTGAATTTTCTGGAAAGCAATTTCTTTCTGATCAAGGTCAACGTTCACCTCCTGATTCTTGCAGCTTAGGTATTTCTTTTCCAGTTCGGTACAGAGCTTAACATTTTCTCTGAATTTCCAGCAAATATTATTGTAGATGATTTCCAGTTTGGCGGAGGTTACATGCAAATCTTTGCTGTTAAACTTACGTGCTTCTGCCCTGATGCTTTCTATCGCCTTGGGTATTTTGCTAATAATACGGTTCTGGGCACTCACTGATTTATTGATGTAGACAATAGTATCAGAGTAGATATCCCGGCACTTCAGGCGGGCTTCATGAAACTTCAGGTAATTTTTCAGCTCATCAGAAGCTTCTTTGTAGGGTGTCAGCTTACCTTCCTTGGCCTGTTCATCTCTGAGCATTTCCAGCGCCTCTACGGCGATGTGGCTGAGTTCAAATTCCTGCGCATTTTTGACCAGCGGGGGAAGCAGCCGTAGCGCAATTTCGGAAGCACCCTCCATAATCATGATCTTACACTGATGAAGGGTATGCAGAGACTCATACTCAGTCTTCTGATAAAGAGAATAGATATCTTTATCGTAATCCAGAAAGTAAAGGTGGTTAAACAATTTACCCTTGAGCTTACCTTTGGCATTGCGATAGTTACGGTTGCTGGGGTCCGTTCCGAAAATCTCCTGGGCAGCCTCTTCGTCTGTTAAAAGCTCATTGCTGGTAATACTTTCGTAGAGTAAATTGTCTTTGGAGGTCTCGTTTTTTCTAAAATTTTGGTTGACAAGTTGTAAGCTTCTCTGTCCTTTCTTTCTAATAATCTTTACCAGCTGACGAATTTCTTTCATGGGGGTTATAATTTATGAAGCAGGTATGATGTAAAACTGATGCTAATATATAAATATATGAATTAACTTACATGAAATATTTTATTAAATAATTATAATATATAAAGAAAAAGGTATTGGTTCATCCCTTTTTGTGTGTCATTATCAATATTTCCGGTAAATGATTTATGATTTTCTTATCAATCCTTACATTCTGTTAACTTTGCTGATTCAGTAGTCAGGTGCTAACAGAAAAATGCAAAGACTAAATGTACAAGTGCCTGCAATACAGCACTTTACATAATTATGGCTATAAATAATATCAATTAGACTGGTAATTAATTACTTATATTTCTAAGTAACATTACTCAAATTAAATAATGTATCCCAATTATACAAGAAAGCTCTACCGGCAATCTGTAGTATCGGATGCCATTTTTTCAAATAAGTATCTTTTTCTGGGAGAAAAAGAGCAGCTGGTTTCCTCTTTTACTTCTGAAAATGAAACGAAACCCAGGATCAAACCTTTTCAGAATCAGGCGGGGGTAGTTAAAGGCAGGGCCTACTGCACTTTTATTAGCGCAATAAAAATAGCTATAAAAAAAAAGGGGAACAGGTAGCTTGCTGCCATCCTCTTCCCTGCATGAATTGGCATGTGATCTGTAAAGCGGATCAGCTGCTGTATGAAATTATAACCTGGAGCAAGAATGAAGATACTGCCCACATTTGTCTGCTGAAGCGATAAGCTTATTTACTAACCCACGACCTGACCACTTCAGGCAGCCACAGGCTCAGTTCCGGAACATAGGTAACGATGATCAGGGCTACTACCATAGCCAGGAAAAGCGGAAGTAAAGGCTTAATGACCTTGTCAATGCCGATATTTGCCACGCTACAGCCTACAAAGAGTACCGAACCTACGGGAGGTGTACATAAACCAATGCAGAGGTTGAGCACCATCACTATCCCAAAATGCACCGGGTCCATCCCAATCTGGGTGACTACCGGCAAAAAAATGGGCGTAAAAATGAGGACAGCCGGTGTCATATCCATAAAAATACCCACAAACAGCAGAATCAGGTTGATCAGCAGCAGTATAATGATAGGATTATCACTCACCGAAAGTAAGGCGTTGCTGACAGCCTGAGGCAGATTTTCGTAAGACATCACCCACGACATGCCCACCGAAGTACCGATCAGTATCATCACGATAGAAGTGGTGTTTACAGTCTGCAGAAGTATGTCGGGCAGGTCTTTCCACCCCACCTTTCGGTAGATAAACATGGAGAGCAGAAATGTATATAGTACAGCCACCGCTGAAGCCTCGGTAGCCGTAAAGATACCGGCGATAATTCCACCTATCACCACCACCAGCAGGACCAGGCTGGGAATGGCATCCAGAAATTTAAAAAAGGCTTCTTTCAGGCTGGATTGTTCATCCAGCGGATAGTTTTTGTTGTAAGAAAAAATTCCAGCTACCAACATCAGGACGAACCCTACTAGTATCCCCGGGATATAACCTGCGATAAAAAGCGTTGCAATGGACACGCCTCCGCTCGCCAGCGAGTAAACGATAAGAATATTACTGGGAGGGATGATCATACCGGTAGTAGCTGAGGTGATGTTGACCGCAGCACTAAAGGGGCGGGAGTAGCCTTCTTTTACCATGCGAGGGTTCATAATACCACCTATCGCAGAAGCTGCCGCTACGGCCGATCCGGATATAGCACCAAAAAGCATAGAAGCAATGATATTGACATAGGCCAGTCCTCCGGGCAGACGGCCCACCAGTACTTTGGCAAAGTCTATCAGTTTTCCCGCTATCCCGCCCCGGTTCATCAACTGACCTGCCAGGATAAAGAAGGGAATGGCCAAAAGAGCAAAACTATCCAGGCCGGTGGCCATGCGCTGAGCCACTGTGGTAAAGGCAGGGATGGTATCTATGCTGACCAGCATGGTGAGCGTGGTAGATATGCCTATGCTGAAAGCAATAGGCACGCCTATCCCCAGTAAAATGACAAAGCTGAGGACTAAAATCAGAATTTCGGCTATATACATGAGGGTTGGTTTAGCAGTGGTGATTTACTGTAGGATTTCTCCGATAGAACTGTCGTCTTCTTTTTCGGTAAATAACATGTTCATGATGCTGTAGTAAATGATGATGACACCACCTAGCGGAAGCATGAGGTAGACTACCCACAGGGGTATTTCCAGGGCTGCTGAGGTTTGCCCAAGGCTACTCACTATATACACAAGGCGGCTACCTCCCACAACCATTACTACCAGTGCAAAGAGAGCGACGATGAAGTAGATCAGGGCGTTGAGTTTTTTGCGTCCTGCCGGGCTCAGGCTTTGCGGTAGCAGGTCAATGGAGAGGTGCATTTTTTTACCTGTCACGTAGCTGGCGCCCAGGATACTGAGCCAGATGA
This sequence comes from Cyclobacteriaceae bacterium, assembly GCA_046541235.1. Lineage (GTDB taxonomy): Bacteria > Bacteroidota > Bacteroidia > Cytophagales > Cyclobacteriaceae > Catalinimonas. Next base: position 11,643 of record JBKHDR010000083.1, read on the forward strand.
GCAGGTAACGGGCCAACTCGTCGGTAAAAGAGCTGGGTGAGGAAAGCACAAAGCGACTGGTTACCTGCCAGAGTACATTGATCACCATGACTGCCATGATGATGACCAGCACCCGTTCCAGTAACTTGTCCAGCATAAGTTTAAATTTCATGATTTGGGCGTATTTACGGGTTTGATCTCACTCGGTAGCCTGTATCCTCTGTATCAGGTCATACACTTCAGGCTCTTCCTGGTATTTTTTGTACAAGGGCTTTACCTGCTCGGCAAAGAGGCTCTTATCAGGATAGGTCACTTTGACACCAGCGGCCTGCATAGCTTCCAGGCTCTCCTTTTCTGACTCGGCCCAAAGCACACGCTGATGCTCGGCCGACTCCAGGGCTGCCTCCTGCAGCCACTGCTGCTCCTGCTCACTGAGGCTGTTCCATACGATGGTGCTGATCAGCAGTATATCAGGGATAGAGGTGTGCTCGTTGAGAGAGTAAAATTTACAGACCTCGTAATGGCGGGAAAAGAATAAGCTGGGAGGGTTATTCTCGGCGGCGTCTACCACACCCTGCTCCAGGGCGGTGTAAAGCTCCCCGTAAGAGATAGGCGTAGGTGAGCCGCCCAGCTCCTGCACCATATTGATGGCAGTATTGCTGGGCATTACCCTGACCTTTTTACCTGTCAGGTCCGAAGGCGTTTCTACCGGTTTGTCCTTGGTATAAAAACTACGACTGCCGGCATCGTAAAAGGTGAGTCCTCTTAACCAATACTTTTCACCCTCCAGCATCAATCCCCGGCCAACCTCTCCATCCAGCACCTTGAACTGATGGTCTCTGTCGCGGAATATGTAGGGTAAAGACAACACTTTAAAATTTGGAGCAAAACCCTCCATTACAGCGGCCGAAGACTTGGTCATGGCCAGGCTGCCAATCTGCAGGAGTTCTATGCATTCCCTCTCCTGGCCAAGCTGGGCACTGGGGTATACATTGACTTTAAGCTTGCCTCCTGATTTTTCCTCTACCCGTTCAGCCAGGTACAGCATACCCTGGTGTACCGGATGAGAAGCATCATTGGAATGGGCAATTTTCAAAGTCCGGGTATCAGTGATACGATTGCAGGCACTGCCTGCCAGCAAAGCCAGGCAGAACAGTAAGTTTAAGTAGTTTCTGTTGTGTTTATTCATCATGATCTTACCTCCTCCGCCAAACTAAGGCCTTAGCTTTTTGATGAGCTGCATAGCCTCAGCTACTTTAGCTTTCAGTTCGTCGTATTTTTTGTTGTTAATGATGTCTTTAGTGATCAGTTGTGAACCCATGCCCACACAGTGTACGCCTGCGTCAAACCAGGCCCCCAGGTTCTCTTCGGTGGGTGCTACGCCTCCTGTAGGCATGATGCTGGTCCAGGGGTGGGGTGCCAGTACACCTTTCACGAAAGAAGGGCCTCCTACTTCGGTGGCAGGAAAAATCTTTACTACTTCAGCCCCCAGCTCCTCGGCATAAGAAATCTCAGAAAGAGAACCACAGCCCGGTGACCAGAGGATCTTACGGCGATTGCAGACCTTGGCCATGTCAGGGTTAAGAATAGGAGAAACGATAAAATTTGCACCTAACTGTATATAAAGTGAGGCCGTACCCGCATCGGGTATAGACCCTACGCCCATGATCATTTCGGGGGCTTGCTTTTCGGCAAATTTGTTGAGTTCTGAAAACACCTCATGCGCATAGTCGCCCCGGTTGGTAAATTCAAATACCCTCACACCTCCATCATAACAGGCTTTTACCACCTGCTTGCAAACCTCCAGGTCTTTGTGAAAAAAAACCGGTACCATACCTGTCTGCCTCATTTTGAGCGCAACTTCTATTCTGCTGAATCTGGCCATTCTTTTTTAATGAATAGTGAATAATGATGAATGATTAAATGAATTTTTAATGATGAGTAAAATATGACTAATGATTAAGTGCTCAGTAATCATTAGTCATTACTCGTAAATCATTAAGTTAGCGGGATACCCGCCCTGAGGCGTCGCCGCTCATCAGCTTTTCTACTTCGTCTACAGTGACCATATTAAAGTCGCCCTTGATGGTATGCTTGAGGCAGGAGGCTGCCACGGCAAAGTTGAGTGCCTTCTGATCATCATCAGGGTAGGTGAGCAGGCCGTAAATGAGGCCCCCCATAAAGGAATCGCCCCCGCCTACGCGGTCTACAATGTGGGTGATCTGGTAAGTAGGCGCTTCAAAGAGCTGCTTACCGTTGTAAAGCACACCCGACCAGCTGTTGTGGCTGGCGCTGATAGAACCTCTGAGCGTGATGATCGCTTTTTTGCAGCGGGTAAACCTCTCCATCAGCTGTTTACAGACTGATTCATAAGCAGCCGCTTCCACGTGCCCCTGGGTTACATCTACCCCTTCAGGATGGATACCGAATACTTTTTCAGCGTCTTCCTCATTACCCAGGATGATGTCACAACCAGCTACCAGTTCGGGCATCACGTCAGAAGCTTTTTTGCCGTATTTCCAGAGGTTTTTGCGGTAGTTCAGATCGCAGGACACTGTAATTCCTTTGGCATTGGCAGCTTTGATCGCTTCCAGACAGACATCGGCGGCACCCTGAGAGACAGCCGGGGTAATGCCGGTCCAGTGGAACCACTCAGCGCCTTCCAGGGCCTTGTCCCAGTCCACCATACCTGGCTTGATCTCTGACAGGGCAGAATGCGCCCGGTCATACACTACTTTGCTGCCCCGGCTCACAGCTCCGCTTTCCAGGAAGTAGATACCTAAGCGGTCTCCTCCTTTTACAATAAAGTCCGTTCCTACATGGTGAAACTTAAGTGTTGACAAAGCGGCCTCGCCAAGGTCGTTGGCAGGCAGGCGGGTCACAAACTGAGGGGCAAATCCATAGTTGGCCAGGGATACGGCTACGTTGGCTTCCCCACCTCCATAGGTAGCTTCAAATTCGGTAGCCTGCTTAAAACGAAGATAGCCGGGCGTAGCCAGCCTCAGCATAATTTCACCAAAAGTCACAATTTTTTTACTCATGTGTTCAGTAGGATTATTTAGGATGTAGTTGATAGCAATTTAAAAAACAAATAGACTCTTTAACCAAATTCAAAAAAACGTTTTGCATTGTAGTAGCAAATGTCCTTTACCGTTTTACCCAGCAAGTCCATATCAGGTGGAAGCTCTCCGTTCTCCACATCATTACCCAGCAGGTTGCAGAGGATACGACGGAAGTACTCGTGGCGGGGGTAAGAGAGAAAGCTGCGTGAGTCGGTGAGCATACCCACAAAGCGGCTCAGCAAGCCGAGGTTGGAGAGGGCGTTCATCTGCATCTCCATGCCCTCTTTCTGGTCCAGGAACCACCAGCCGGAGCCAAACTGTATTTTTCCGGCCACCGAGCCATCATTGAAGTTGCCTATCATAGTGCCTACCAGGTAGTTGTCTCCGGGATTAAGGTTATAAATGATGGTCTTGGCCAACTGGTCTGAGCTGTCGAGCCGATCAAAAAAGCGCGACATGGGCATACCGATACGGTAATCGCCTATGGAGTCAAAGCCTGTATCCGGGCCGAGCTGCTTCATCATGCGGCTGTTGTTGTTGCGCATGGCACCTATATGAAACTGCTGCGTCCAGCCCTTTTCATGATCCATCACCGCCAGTTCGTAAAGGACGGCAGACTTAAACTTCAGGATAGCCTCCTGGTCCAGCGGTTTGCCCTGCCTGATCTTTTCAAAGCTCTGGTTGATCTCTTCAGCTGAATAATCCTCGGCGTAAAAATTTTCTATGCCATGGTCAGATAGGCGGCAGCCTGCCTCGGCAAAGTACTGATGCCGCTTGCGCAGAGCTTCCAGCAGATGATCATAGCTGCTAATGCTGATATTGGAGGCTTTTTCCAGTCTGTCAAGGTAATTGTTGTAGGTGGAGGGATTTTCTACCGACATAGCCTTATCCGCCCGGAAAGTGGGCAGGAGGAGTATTTCAAAACCATCTTCATGCACTTTGGCATGGTGTTCCAGGGAGTCGGCGGGGTCATCTGTAGTACAGACTACTTCCACATTCATATGGCGCAGGAGGTTGCGGCAGCTCATCTTATCCATCTTCAGCATTTCATTGCATTGCTCATAGATGGAAGCTGCTGTCTTTTCATTAAGCAGGTCGTAAATGCCGAAGTAGCGCCTCAGTTCCAGGTGCGTCCACTGGTACAGTGGATTTCTAAGGGTATAGGGAACGGTCTGTGCGTATTTGAGGAATTTTTCGTAATCATCGGCCTCTCCCGTACAGTATTTTTCATTTATACCATTGGTGCGCATGGCTCTCCATTTATAATGATCGCCGTAGAGCCAGATCTCGGTCAGGTTCCTGAATTTTTTATCTGAAGCAATCTGGTCGGGAGGCAGGTGGCAGTGATAATCAATGATGGGCATGTCTTTGGCATGCTCATGGTAGAGTTGTTGAGCGGTTTCGGTTTGCAGCAAAAAGTGTTCGTTCAAAAATTCCTTCATCTTGGGATGCGGTTTTCCATTTAGCTGATAAAAATTCTCCGAATTTAAAAATATAAAGATTTTTAACACGAGGCAGACAAGAATTCGTCAAATAATGTCAAATTATTGCCAAAGGCTTGGAGGTACAGCAGGAATAAAAGAATCCCAAAATAATAACCTACCCAGGGAGTTGGAGGCACCAGTCACATAGACAGGGCAAGCAGGAATAACAAAAGAAGCAGATCGGTGAGGAATAAAAGGAAATCAGGTGTAGGCGGTCGGCTTGTTTTTGTTCAGCGAACCAAAAGGCCTGCAAACTTTGCCACCTGATGCTCGGGATAGTGTTTTTTGTACCCGGTTAGTTATGTCTCTGACCGTACGAGCCGGGTAGTGCTGGTAGCTACGCTGGTATTCAGCTATTCTGATACCTTTCTCAATAGTCAGTGTTAGTTCATGGTCGAAGTGCTGAATATGAATAGGAATGAGTTCTACACCCAGGCTAAAGTCAAATACCTCTTCGGTATGTAGGGCTATTTTGGCAGCTCCTTTGGGCACCTGTAGTTGTCCGTTTTCATTTTCGGTAAAAAAAACGGCAGGAAGATTCTGAGTGATGAGCCAGCGCAGGTTGCTCCAGGGTGAGGCAGGCTGTGTCTGATCCGGCAGCTTATGCCAGCCACGCCTGAGGGGCACGATGTGCAGTGCGTTCATTAGTAACCTGCTGAGGAGGTTGAATGGCTTACGGTAAGGTTGGATAAAATAAAGCGGAATACCCAGGTAAGCAGCCAGTATCAGGGCATTTACGCGTGATTTGCTGTGCCTGCAGACGATGATATAAGGCTTGTCCTTCGGCAAACGATCCAAATAGAGAAGCTTCACTTTGGGATAAGCGAACTTTAAAATAAAGCGGAGCAGCGTACAGACAAAGCTATAAATCATAGGATAATCAGAGGCTCTTGCCAGGTGCTGCAAATATACTTAAAAAACGGGAAGTTAAAATAATGTTAACAACGTTAAGAAATCAATATGAGCCAGTAGGCTGTTTTTGGCAGATCAACGGAATTTTTGCATTTTGAAGCGCACAAGTTCAAAACCTATTTATACTGCTTAGCCTAACCTGACATGAACAGACAGAGGTACATTATTTCTATTACCTTCATCGCTGCCCTGGGCGGTTTTCTTTTTGGCTTTGATACGGCCGTGATCTCCGGAGCCAATCCTTTTATCCAGAAATATTTCGGTTTAGATGATATCTCTCTTGGCTGGGCTGTTTCCAGCGTCATTGTAGGATGTATCTTCGGGGCTTTTTCTGCTGGCTTTGTCAGCGATGCCTTCGGCAGAAAAAAGGTGCTGATCGTTACAGCTGTACTTTTTACCCTCTCGGCTGTAGGCACTGCCCTGGCTACTGATTTTAATTTCTTCATATTTGCCCGTATCCTAGGCGGCATAGGTGTAGGGGCTGCCTCCGCACTTTCTCCTACCTACATCGCCGAAATTGCACCTGCCGAACGCCGCGGGCAACTGGTGTCTATCAATCAGCTGACGATCGTAATCGGTATACTGGTGGTATATTTTACCAATATGCTTTTTGCCAGCTCATTTGGTGAAGAAAGCTGGCGCTATATGCTGGGCAGCGAGGCCATTCCTGCACTGCTGTTTTTTGGCTTACTTTTTATCATTCCCGAAAGCCCCCGCTGGCTCTATAAAAATAATCAGCCCGAAAAAGCCAGGGAAGTACTACGCAGACTGGAAGGTGAAGGTCATATAGGAGAAGAAATGAAGGAGATCGGGGAGACCTTGAGGGGAGAAAAAGAAAAGGTGGCATTTACTGACCTCTTTAAGGGGAGTATGGCCAAAATTACTGCCATAGGTATCGTACTGGCGATGCTGCAGCAATTGGTAGGCATCAATGCAATTATCTATTATGCCCCCAACATCTTCGCAAGTGCCGGTGCCGGGCTGGAATCCGCACTGGCGCAAACGGTGGCCATCGGGGCCGTCAACCTGACCTTTACCTTTGTCGCCATTTACCTGGTTGACCGCCTGGGCCGCCGTCCGCTGCTGCTGATCGGTTCGCTGGGTATGGGAGTCAGTCTGACCTTTCTGGTGTTCTCTTTCCTTTCCGAAACTGCAGGCGGGTATGGCGTATTGCTTTCTATCCTGGGCTACATTGCCTTTTTTGCATCTACCCATGCTGCCGTGATGTGGGTGGTGGTATCTGAAATTTTTCCCAACAAGTACCGGGGTTCGGCCATGTCGGTGTCCCTCTTTCTGCACTGGAGTTCTACTTACCTGGTGACGCAGACTTTCCCCTGGCTGCTTGCTAATAAAGGAGGGGCTTTTTCCTTCGGCATTTTTGCTGTGATCAGCTTCCTGAGTTTTGTGTTTGTCTGGTTTTTTATTCCTGAAACCAAGGGCAGATCGCTGGAGCAGATTGAAAAAGACCTCAATATAAGCAAGCCACTTGCTGCCAAATCATGAAGCCGCTTTGGGGTATAGACCTGGGAGGTACTAAGATTGAAGGTGTAATCCTGAAGGATGCTACTTCTACCGAGGTGCTTTTCAGAAAAAGAATTCCTACCGAGCAGGAAAAGGGCTATCAGCATATCATCGGGCGTATCAAAACCCTGCTGCAAATGATGGAGGATGAGTCTGGTTTAAAACCGGAATGGATTGGTATAGGTACACCTGGCACCATTGACCCGCAAACGGGCCTGCATAAGAACAGCAATACCAATTGCCTCAACGGGCAGCCCTTTTACAGAGATCTTCAATACGCTTTACAACTGCCGGTAAAAATGGCTAATGATGCCAACTGTTTTGTGCTGGCTGAAGCCCGGCTCGGGGTGGTAAAAGAGAAAATGCCCGAGGCCAAAGTGGTGTTTGGTGTCATCATGGGAACCGGGGTAGGAGGTGGAATTGTCATCAACGGCAAAGTACTGGAGGGCAGGCAGGGCATAGCTGGTGAATGGGGACACAACTTTCTGGACGAATCCGGAGGAGTGGCCTATACCGGGCGCAAAGGGGTAGTGGAAACCGTTCTCTCAGGGCCCGCCTTGGAAGAATTTTATGCTTCCCTTACGCATGAAAAAAAGACACTGAAAGAAATTTACCAACTATATCAGAATGGGCAGGATCAGGCGGCACAGCAGACCCTGCAGCGGCTGACCCATTTTTTTGGTTTAGCCATTTCGGTGGTCATCAACATCCTGGACCCCGATGCGATTGTAGTGGGTGGCGGGGTAGGCAACATTGATCTGCTGTATACCGAGGGAGTGGCATCTGCCCGGAAGTTTGTCTTTAATAACCGCCTTGAAACCCGCTTCTTCCGGCCCCGCCTGGGCGACAGTGCTGGGGTATTTGGTGCGGCCCTACTGATAGCTGAACACTGATTTTTGATTCTTCCTT
>JBKHDR010000084.1:0-19109 GCA_046541235.1 Cyclobacteriaceae bacterium
ATAGGTTTTGGACAAGAGCCTGCCGGTACCGGCGCTACTTTTGAACTGCAGTTCCAGGTACGATATAGCCTTTTTATTGCCAATGGCGGTTCTGGTTATACTTTCTATCCTACAGTATCTGCTACTGTACAGGATTACCAAGATCTCGGCGGAGGCCAGGTGCTTACTACGGTAGCCGATGATGATATCAACAGCTGCTGCAATTCTATTCTGGATGGTTTTAACAGCTGGAATACTTTTTCTACAAATGCCGATATTGTTAGCGGTGTTATTGTAGCAGATGCTGGTAACGGAGACACGCTTGATGTCATCGGACCATTTGCTTCCAAGCCTACTTTCGTAGTTCAGCCCATTGAGCAGCGCGCTGCTGTCATCTTAGCTGAAGATATCACAGTGGATAACGGAGAAATCACAGGATTAAGCTTTGATGATACTGGTGCTGGCTATGCTTCTGCGCCTAGCGTTACTTTCAAATCAGCTACCGATAGTGGAAGTGGTGCAACAGTGGTAGTTACTATAGCTAATGGCTCAGTTGATGACTGGACAATCACCAACCCCGGCTCCGGCTACATGGATGCAGTAAACAAAAGAGATACTTCACCTGATAATGTGGTTAATCCTCAATCTCAGGAAAATAACACGAGGCTGAAGCCTGGCCAGAGTACTTCGGGCTTTAACTTCAACTACCAGTATGGTGGTACAGTGCCCTTACTATGAAAGCATCGGTAAGTTGAAATACATACTTCAACTACATGGTGGTACAATGCCCCCATCGCCAGCTTAACATTGGTTTAACTTATCTACCCCCTGCCCACCGGGCAGGGGGTTTTTGCTTTATGAGCTTTTTGTTCACTTAAACCGCTAATTGTAAACACATCAGTCGGCCTCACGTTAAAATACTGTATATCAACGTAAAAGACTTTTTGAACTTAACATACATTCACTTATGCCCGTACTGGAGACCCCCATTACTTATGCCCATGAAAAGCGCCATCTTGCCACCCAATTGCCCGACATTGGCAAACCTCGGGTCGTGATCATTGGTGGTGGCTTTGCTGGTATCCAGATCGTGAAAAAATTGCGAATGAAGGATGTGCAGGTGGTGATGCTGGACCGCAACAATTACCATACTTTTCAGCCTCTGCTCTATCAGGTGGCCACCGCCGGCCTGGAACCCGACTCTATCGCCGGCCCCCTGCGTAAGATATTTGACAAAGAAGAGAACTTCTTCTTCCGCATGGCCAATGTAGACTCCATCAGTCCCGATGAAAATATGGTCAACACTGACATTGGCCGCATCAGCTATGATTACCTGGTCATTGGCACCGGTACCAGGACCAACTACTTTGGCAATAAGTCTATTGAAGAACTGGCTTTTCCTATGAAGCAGGTACCTCAGGCACTCAACCTGCGTAGCCACCTCCTGCAAAATTTTGAACGGGCGGTAACATCTGAAGATGAAGAAGAAATTGACCGGCTTACCAATTTTGTGATCGTAGGTGGAGGACCTACGGGCGTAGAAGTGGCCGGAGCCCTGGGTGAACTGAAAGTACATGTACTGCCAAATGATTATCCTGAACTTAACTTTAGCCATAGGATGAAAATTTATCTGGTGGAGGGTTTGGAGCGTTTGCTGCCGGGCATGTCAGAAAAAGCCGGCAAACGTGCCCAGGAAGACCTGGAAAAGCGTTTCAAAATCAAAATTAAACTGAAAAGTCTGGTAGAGGATTTTGATGGCTACCGCGTAAAACTCAGCAATGGAGAAGTAATTAATACCGAAACGCTCATCTGGGCGGCTGGTGTGTCAGGCATTGTGTTGCCCGGCCTGGATAAGGCTAAAACCAGAAAAAGCCGGTACCTAGTAGATCAGTTCAACCGGGTAGTAGGTTATGATAATATTTTCGCCGTAGGTGATGTAGCCAGTATGGCCACACGCGAGTTTCCCGACGGTCATCCGCAGGTAGCGCCGGTAGCCATGCAGCAGGGTAAGCAGTTAGGTAAAAATCTAAGTCGGCTGATCAGTGGCAAAAAGATGAAGACCTTCAGATATTTTGATAAAGGTTACCTGGCAACCATAGGACGAAATCGTGCCGTTGCCGATCTTCCGGGCAATATAAAATTTGGAGGCTTTATTGCATGGATTATCTGGATGTTTATCCACCTCTTTTTCCTGGTTAGTTTTCGGCAGAAAGTGGTTACCCTGGGCAACTGGATCTGGAATTACTTCACCTACGACCGGGGTACCCGCCTTATCATCCGTCCGTTTGACTATCGCTCCACCATCAACCGCAAGCGAGAAGCTATGAATAAGGAAGATATAAAGGTTGATGGTAAAGGGGAAGGGCAAATCAATGGTAAAGAAATACAGGAAACCAGCGAAAGCAAAAAGCTGCATAATCAATAAGAAGCCGGGGGGAAAGCCCGGCTTTTCTTTATGCCCACTATCCCATCGCAACAAGCAGTTGGATGAGTTCCTGAAGTTAAATGGATTCAAAAAAAAAGCCCCGCAAACGCGAGGCTCTTTGACTACAAAGGAGGACTACTAAAACTTGAATGAAAAGCCAAAATTGACCGGAATAAATCTGATATCCTGGTTAATGTTAAAATCAGCTATCAGAATGCTTTCGTTCAGGTACATCATATGATACTGCGCGCTGGCAAAGAAGTCTATTTTTTCATTGACAGGATACAGTATACCCAATGAGGGTGCCAGACCCCAGTATTCGCGTGTGGTGTTGAAGCCCACAGCTTCTACATTAAAATTATACAGACCTCCCTCCAGGCCAATAAAAGGGCGAATCATCGTACCAGGCAGAACATACTTAACAGAAGCAGTGATAGGCGTAACCTTAAAATTGACGGCATCAATACTAAAGCCTAAAACTTCAGCATCAAAGCGGTGCTGGCTGGCAGATAAACCTACTTTCAAATTATCATTGACAGCATAATCCAGGTCCAGACCGTAACCGAAACCGTTGCCGGCGATATTATCCAACAGGCCCTGGGGCATCGTCAATGAAGCACGGGGCGTGATAGAAACCTGCGCCTGCGCCATAGCAGACAGGCCGGTAATGAGGCATATGGTGAAGAGTATCTTTTTCATAGTATGAATGTTGTGGTTTGTAAATGCTTACAAGCTTACATAGACAACATCCATGCTAAAATGGTCTTGTTAAATACAAATAAGCACGATTTTTGTTAAAAAAAATATGCAAACATTTGATAATCAGTACTTTAAATCAATTCCGGCTGGCTTTATTTGAGTAAGAAAAGGTCAGAAGCGATGCGATCGGCCAATAATTTTCCATTTTTTGTCAAAATTAATTGCTGATCTTGCATGCTGATTTTCCCCTCCTTATGCAGCCGGTCCAGGTAGTGCTTATTTGCCTCATAAAGGTCAACACCATACTCCTCACTGATTTTTTGCAGGTTGATGCCCCACTTGGTGCGCAGTCCCGTCATGACGTATTCGTTGATCTGATCATGGACTTGCAGCACATCTAATTCAGCAGGGATTGTATTTTCAGCCAGGGCCTTGAGGTAAAGGCTGTTATTAGAAATATTGTATTGTCGGCTGTTGCCATTGTAGGAATGTGCCCCGGGGCCTACGCCCAGGTAATTTTCTTTGCGCCAGTAGTTGCTGTTATGCTTTGATTCATGCCCCGGCAGGCAGAAGTTGGAGATTTCATACTGCTCAAAACCATTACTTTGCAAAGTTTCCAGCAGCATTTCAAATTGTTCGGCGGCATACTCTTCTTCTACCTCAGTAATTTTTCCTTTTCTGAGCCAGTTTCCAAAAGCTGTTTTATCCTCTATCGTCAGGCAGTAGGAGGAGATATGTTGCGGCTGCAAATCCATGGCTATTGAAAGATCATTTTGCCAGATACCGTGGTCCTCAGCCGGTATAGCGTAGATCAGGTCAATGCTGATGTTATCAAATCCATGATCCTGCGCCAGTTTTACACAATTTTGTGCTTCTGCTGCATTGTGTGCCCGGTTGAGGTAACGCAGGTGGGGCTCATGAAAAGACTGTATGCCAATGCTCAGCCGGTTGATGCCCGCCTGCCGCATCATGATTAGTTTATCAGCTTTGAGGTCGTCCGGGTTGGCTTCCAGGGTAATTTCAGTTCCCTCGCTTACCGGGAAAAGCCGATGCATTTTTTCAAGCAGGAGATTCAGTTCTTTTTCAGACAAAAGAGAAGGGGTGCCTCCTCCAAAATAAATAGTGTTAACGGGTTCTGCATCCAGGTAGGCCTGCTGCAACTTAAGTTCGCGAGCGATCGCTTCTACCATTTCAGTTTTACGGCTGGTATTAGTACTGAAATGAAAATCGCAGTAATGACAAGCCTGCTTGCAGAAAGGAATATGTAAATAAATGCCGGCCAAGTTAATTTTGCGTTATTGATGGAGCGTTTGAGGCTGAATGTATACTGACATCAGTCGCAACGCTAAACGCAGAACCCTGAATGCATAAAAAAGATTCTCTCAGGATTTGTCAGGATAGCAACTTATTCGCGAACTTGGGGCATTCAAACGATCCCCTTTTACTAATGAGCAATCTCTTAGCGCAAGCATTTGATCCTGAAAATTTCCGCCAGCAAGGGCACCAGCTGATAGACATGCTGGCTGATTATCTACAGGAAGTACAGTCAGATACTGAGATGAAAACCATTCCCTGGAAGAGCCCGGAAGAACAGCTGAAACAATGGCAGGCAGATGAAGCAGCCGGTAAAGGTGATGTGATGCAGCTTTTCAGGGCAGTGATAGATGAGTCTATCCACGTGCACCATCCTAAATACCTGGGTCACCAGGTATCGGCACCGGTTCCTGTCACAGCGCTGGCCAGCCTGCTTAGTAGCCTGCTGAATAATGGTGGTGCTGTCTATGAAATGGGGGCGGCGTCTACTGCCATAGAAAGGGTAGTGGTGCAACGCATTGGCCGGGAGATGGGCTGGCAGGAGGGAAGCGGTGGTTTCCTGACTTCAGGTGGTACGCTGGCTAACCTTACGGCTTTGCTGGCTGCCCGTCGGGCAAAGTCAAAGGATGACGTATGGCTTCAAGGCTCTGACAAAAAGCTGGCGCTTATGGTTTCAGAAGAAGCACATTACTGCGTAGACCGCGCTGCCCGGGTAATGGGCTGGGGCGATGCCGGTATCATCAAAATTCCCGCAGATGAGCACCTGCGAATGAAAACCGAATGGCTGGATAGTTACCTTCAACAAGCCCAAACGGAGAATATAGAAGTGATTGCTGTTGTCGGCAGTGCCTGTACCACCTCTTCCGGTACTTATGATGACCTGGAGGCGATCGCTGCCTTCTGCCAGAGGCATGACCTGTGGTTTCATGTGGATGGGGCACACGGAGGCGCAGCGGTATTTTCCTCAAAATACCGTGATCTGGTAAAAGGCATGGAGCAGGCTGATTCGGTGGTGATTGACCTGCACAAAATGATGCTGGCGCCAGCGCTTACAACGGCCTTACTTTTCAAAAATGAGCAGGATTCTTACCGCACCTTTGCCCAGCAGGCGCAGTACCTCTGGAGTGATCAGGAGGAGCCAGAGTGGTTCAACATGGGCAAGCGCACTATGGAGTGTACCAAGCTGATGATGGGCGTAAAAGCCTATGCCCTGCTCAAAAGCTACGGTACCGAACTCATTGATGATTACGTTACCCGGCAGTATGACCTGGGAAAAACGTTTGCCGATATGCTGGAAGCCCGTGAAGGCTGGGAACTGGCCATGCGGCCGGCTACCAATATTGTCTGCTTTCGCTACTGCCCTGAAAATATGGAAGAAGCAGAGGCTGAGCGTCTGAATGCTTCTATCCGCCAGCAATTGCTGGAAGAAGGTGAATTTTACATTGTACAGACCCGCTTAAAAAATAAATTCTATCTTCGCACCACTTTGATGAATCCGTTTACCACGGCTGAAGAACTGACAGCCCTGCTGGAACGCATAGAAGAAGTGGCAGCCACATGGAAATCAACTACATTGAATTATTAGCCCTTATTTTCGGAATCATCTCTGTATGGTTCAACACCAAAGAAATAGTGTGGGGCTGGCCTACAGGAATTATCGGCACCATACTGAGCGGTATCCTCTTCTGGGAGGTAAAGCTTTATTCTGACCTGGTCCTGCATGTTTTTTACGTCATCCTGGGCTTCTACGGCTGGTACGAGTGGCTATATGGAGGTCGGCGGTCCGGTGGCCGGCAACCCGGCGGCCGGCGATCCGGCGGCCGCAGACAGCAGGAACTGAAGGTAAGCACCCTGAGCAGGCGCAGGCTTGGTATCCTGCTCCTGCTGGGGTTGTTAGGTTTGCTTGGGTTTGGTTATTTCTTTGACAACTATTCTGATGCCGACCTGCCTTACTGGGATGCGTTTACGACTTCTTTCAGCTTTGTAGGTACCTATATGCTGGCTCGGAAGAAGCTGGAAAACTGGCTCCTCTGGATTGTGGTAGATACTGTAGCGGCAGGGATTTATTTTTACAAAGAACTGTACCTGCTGGCCCTGCTGTATTTCCTCTACCTGGGACTGGCCGCTTATGGTTTTATCAACTGGCGCAAATCTATGCTGGTGCATCAAACCAACTGAAAGAGTTTTACCTTCCAGCCTGCTGAGGGAAAATTTTCTGCCGTCGCTCTTCAGCGTAGTCGGTGTCAAACATCACATTGCTGAAAACCCATCGGTCTCTGGGCCTGTAAAATTCAAACATAAAGCGTAGTGGCTGGCGATCGTAGTATACCAGATAAGTACGGTACATCAGTTTGCTACCCACGGCCTCTTCGCTTACCTTTTCGTAGCCGGTATAGCTGTTGACTACCTCCAGTATGCCATTGAGTTGGTTCAGGAGGTTGATCACCCCATCATCATTAGCTGAAATATAAGGGTTGGTATCAAAAGCATAGAGCATGGCAGTCCGTGGATTTTCGCTTTCATATAGGCTGAAAAAGCGGTCTGTAAGTTCGTTGACAGAAGATTGAGCCAGGGCCAGGCCGTTGCAGCATAGCCACAAAAGTGTGATAAGTACCTTTTTCATTTTTGTTCTTTTTATGGTAAATAATTATTTGTGATGGCGAGGATGCGGACGAACACGCAGATTGTAGTTCTGCCTTGCTAAAGCATTATTTTTTAGATGAATGTTACCAGGCCGGTATTGTCAGTACAACTGCCTGATATAAGGTTCAAAAGCAGTCCGGAGCATAGTCCGGGCCGTCCTGCGCATTGGTGACAAAGTAGCGTTCTCCGTTGAGGAGGGTCTTATTATCCTGGTATGCCAGCGAATATTCATACACTTCTCCATTGTTGAAGAGCAGCTTCAGTACCGGGTTTCCCTGATAGTCTCCTACAATTTCCCAGCGGCCGTCGCCAGCATTACCGCTGGCAGTATTACCAAAAGTACCTCCACCAGCATCTATAGACGATCTACTCTTATTCCTGTATTTGAAGAAACCCTGTCTGCAAAGATGAATCTCAATAGTCTGGCTATAGCCAACGTAACTGGAGGAGCCGGTGGGGGAACCATCACTGTTATAGGTAGGACTAGCGCCGCTATAGTGGGAGTCTCTGTAGGTAAGCCTGGCATCAGAGAGTTTTTGTTTCCACTCCAAGGCGATGGGCGGTATCTCAGCCTGGCTAAAAACTATACTTCTGGCTAGCTCAAGTGCCAGTTGTTTGTGAATGGAGGAATACTGCTGAGGTGAGGTAGCTGCCAGAATCAGTACGCTGCTACCCTGCGGATTCAGGACGCCTATCATATAAGCCCTCACAACGGTGCCCTGCAAGGTGCCCTGGTATTCTCCCCCTACTGCATGCTGACTGATATTTTCCAATTGACTGCTCAACTGCAGGTAGGTTCCGCTTTCGTCTGTCATGCCCTGCTGAGCCAGCGTCTGTAGTTCTTGCATAGAGCTGACCTCCAGAGTACTTAGAAAGGCAAAGCCGGGTTCGGTATTGTGGCCGATCAGGTAGCCTCCTTCCACTTCCTGACCTATCCACCCATTAGGAACGGTAAATTGAATACCTAAATACTTGTAACTCACGCTTCCTGTAGATTGCCCGATGGCAGAAGAAATGAACACACACATGAGGAGGATGAGGATGAAATTTTGTAACATAATAGTAGGAGGAATATGCTTTGATACGACGCATAGCGCCGCATCAAAGCAGATGATAAAATAGTTTTAAGTAGCTTTAATATCAGTAATGGCTGTTTCTTTGCGCTTGATGCGGAAGAAAGCATTCTGATCAATATCAGCCTCCACCGTGACCGTAGCAAAGTTTTCCGGGAAAACAAGGGGCGCTACATCGGCAGGGCCCAGGATGGCACTATTCGCCCGCATTCTGACGCTGGCCTGACCACTGTCTCCTCCCTGCGTCAACATTTGGTCATCCAGGTTGACCACGATAGTATTTCCTTCCACAGGTGTGGCATATACAGACCCGGTCACTGTAATACGTATATTTCTGAAGGTAATGGTAGGGTTAAGCATACCTGTAGGAGCGGTATTGGTGACTTTTATGCGTAAGGTAAACTGTTCGCCTACATTAAGGTGAGAGCCGGGAAAACTGCTGCCAGGGACCTCAAGAGAAACGTTGAGATAGTTTCTGAGGTTGTTGAATAAAAGTAGTGCTGACATAGTGTGATAGTTTAAGGTAAATAATACCTAAAGGTCAGCATTCAGCAGATTAAGCAAATCAAGGTAAACCCTGAAAATAAAATTTCAGGGAAAACCCCGGCAAGAGCTTTTCATAAAAAAACCGGCCCCTGTGGAGCCGGTCTGTAAGTTAACCATACTGTTCTTCGTAGTATTTCTGGTAATGACCTGAAGTGATGTTATCCAGCCAGGCTTCGTTGGCCAGGTACCAGTCTACTGTTCTTTCAAGCCCCTCTTCAAACTGAAGGGAAGGTTCCCAGCCCAGTTCGTTCATCAGTTTGCTGGCATCTATGGCATAGCGCAGGTCGTGTCCGGCACGGTCTTTCACAAAGGTGATGAGTTGCTCGGAGGTACCTTCTTCTCGCCCGAGTTTTCTGTCCATGATCTGGCAGAGCAGGCGAACGATGTCAATATTTTTCCATTCGTTAAAGCCGCCAATATTATATGTATCACCAACTTTCCCCTGGTGGAAGATGACATCAATGGCGCGGGCATGGTCTTCTACATAGAGCCAGTCGCGCACATTTTCGCCCTTACCGTAGATAGGCAGCGGCTTGTTATTTTTGATGTTGTTGATACAGAGCGGAATGAGCTTTTCAGGAAAGTGATAAGGCCCGTAGTTGTTAGAACAGTTACTCACGATTACAGGCAGCTTATAGGTATTATGATAAGCCCTCACAAAATGATCAGAACTGGCTTTAGAAGCAGAGTAAGGAGATTTTGGATCATAAGGCGTAGTTTCCACAAAAAAACCTCCCTCATCCAGTGAGCCATACACTTCATCTGTGGAAATATGGTAGAAAAGGTGCTTACCCATATCCTCCTTCCATAGCTCTTTTGCGGCATTCAGCAGGTTGACGGTACCTACCACATTGGTAAAGATGAAAGCCGCCGGATCTTTAATAGAGCGGTCTACATGAGACTCGGCTGCCAGGTGAATGACCGCATCAAACTGATGTCTGGCAAACAGCTGGTTCATCGCCTCCGCATCGGTAATATCTCCTTTGACAAAGGTGTAATTTTGTTTGTCCTCAATATCCCGGAGGTTTTCCAGGTTACCGGCATAGGTCAGTTTGTCCAGGTTGAAGATCTGGTACTCCGGATATTTATTGACAAAAAGACGCACGACATGTGAACCGATAAAACCTGCTCCGCCAGTGATCAGGATACGCTTTGTGGTGTTCATATTTTTGCTGTTATTGCGAAATCGTAAAAATAGAGAATTTTTGTTGCTCATTTAAACAACGCAGCTGCTTAAAACTAAATGAAATTAACTGCCCTTGCGTTATCCACCTGAGCGCTTACAATCATCGTGCAATACTGTTTTTTTGCAAAAGAATGATTTTTGCAAATTTGAGGTTCAGTTTACTGACGAATCGCATAACTACATGACAAGAACATTTTTTCTGCGCATTACGGCAATCTGCCTGGGCTTATCGGCCTGCAATTCGGACTTTGTACCCAAGCCCAAAGGCTATAACCGTATAGACCTGGCTCCTCACACTTACGTGAGCCTGCCGGATACGCTACCTTATACTTTTGAGTATTCCGAACATGCCGTGATACAGCCCGACACCTCTTATTCTTCTGAGCGCTACTGGCTTAATATTTACTACCCCGGGCATGACGCCAGCATTCAGCTTACTTACAAAGATGTAGACCGGAGCGAAGAAATGCTGGAGACCCTGCTGGAGGATTCGTACCAATTGACGGTCAATCATCAGATCAAGGCGGCGGCCATAGAGGAGCGGGTGCTGGGAACACCCAGCGGCAAAAAGGCGCTGGTGGCCGAACTGAGTGGGGAGGTGCCCAGCCAGTTCCAGTTTTACATCACCGACTCTACCGATCATTTCCTGAGGGGGGCTTTGTACTTCCGCACTGCTACCCAAAACGATTCACTGGCCCCTGTGATAGAATACATCAAGGTAGATATGGTACACATGCTCAATACATTGCGCTGGGAGGGTGAGGAGACCGGCATCTGAATACATGGCTAATTTTTTTGATACAAAAATTGATTTCCTCAAAGGCGTAGGCGAAAAGACCGGGCAATTGCTGAGAGCTGAGCTAAACATTGCTACGTTTGGCGACCTGCTGCAGCATTATCCCTTCCGGCACGAAGATCGTTCACAATTTCACCATATCAGTGATGTAAACGAAAACATGCCTTACATTCAGTTAGTAGGCCGTATACAAAGCATAGAAACCGTAGGAGAGGGTGCCAAAAAACGCTTGGTAGCTCACTTTTCTGACGGCACCGGCCTGTTAGAACTGGTGTGGTTCCAGGGTGCCAAATGGATCGCCTCTCACCTCAAGCTGCAGACGGATTACCTGGTGTTTGGCAAACCCAATCGCTTTGGCAGTAAGTTCAGCATCGCTCATCCTGAGATAGAAGTTTTTGTAGCCGAACAGCATCAGGCGAAACCTCTGCAACCTGTTTATGCCACCACCGAAAAGCTCAAGCGTAGCCGCATTGATAGTAAAGCCCTCGCCAAACTGCAGAAGCGGCTTCTGGAAAGAGCTTATGAACAAATTCCCGAGACCCTGCCTGCTTCGGTCATTGAGCACTACCAGCTGATCTCCAAGCGGGATGCCATGCGGCATATTCACTTTCCTGAAGACCTGGAATGGCTGGAAAAAGCCCGCTTCCGCCTCAAGTTTGAAGAATTGTTCTACGTACAGCTTCGCATTCTCAAGCTTAAGCTGTCTAAAATGGAGAAGTCGGCCGGGCAGGTGTTGGGAGATACCAGCCTGGTACACACTTTTTATGAAAAGTATCTCCCCTTTGAGCTGACGGGTGCTCAGAAAAAAGTAATTCGCGAGATATTTGAAGACATGCGTTCCGGTAAGCAGATGAACCGCCTGCTGCAGGGCGATGTGGGCAGCGGCAAAACCATCGTTGCCTTTATCTGCATGCTCATTGCCATCAGTAGCGGTGCACAGGTGGCTATGATGGCACCTACCGAGATCCTGGCGGAGCAGCATTACCGCGGTCTCAAAGAATTTGCCGAACAGCTGGGCATTCGTATCGCTTTGCTGACAGGGTCTACAAAGACCAAAGAGCGGCGTCTCATAGATGAAACCTTACTTTCCGGCGATTTGCACATCCTGGTGGGGACCCATGCCCTGCTGGAGGAGCATGTGCAGTTCAAAAACCTGGGCCTGTCCATCATCGATGAGCAGCACCGCTTCGGGGTGGCACAGCGAGCCCGTTTGTGGCAGAAAAACGAGTGCTTTCTGCCCCATGTGCTGGTGATGACCGCCACGCCCATCCCTCGCACCCTGGCTATGACTCTCTATGGCGATTTGGATGTATCGGTTATAGACGAACTTCCGGCCGGACGCAAACCTATCAAAACCGTGCATAGGTACGAAAAGAACCGACTGGCGGTATTTGGCTTCATTCGCGAGCAGATAGATGCCGGACGGCAGATTTATATTGTTTACCCGCTGATTGAAGAATCTGAAAAGCTGGACCTCAAACACCTGGAGGATGGCTACGAATCCATCCGCCGCCACTTCCCTGATGTACCCCTGAGCGTAGTGCACGGGAGGATGAAGCCTGCCGATAAAGATTATGAGATGCAGCGTTTTGTAGAAGGTAAGACTAAAATTATGATTGCGACCACCGTGATAGAAGTAGGTGTGAATGTGCCAAACGCTTCAGTGATGATTATTGAGAATGCCGAACGCTTTGGCCTCTCGCAGCTTCATCAGCTCAGGGGTAGGGTCGGTCGCGGGGCTGAGCAGTCTTACTGCATTCTTATGACCGAATATAAGCTGAGCAAGGATAGTAAAGTCAGGCTCAAGACGATGGTAAGCACCAATAATGGTTTTGAGATTTCGGAAGTAGACCTCAAATTACGAGGCCCCGGTGATATTGAGGGGACTCAGCAAAGCGGTGTGCTGGACCTGCTGGTAGCTGACATTACCAAAGACGGAAAGATACTGCAGGAAGCCCGGTATACAGCCATGAATCTTCTGGAAAAAGACTCCGAGTTACTTCTTCCTGAAAATCAGCCTGTTAAGCAGCATATCCGCTCGCTCAGACGCGACACTCTCAACTGGAGCCGTATCAGTTGATACGCTAATGTCAGGTTTTTTGAAAAAATGGCAAGAGGGTGCTGTTTTCCAATAATCTAACGATCAGGCGTGTTTGTCACTAATTATCTAAAGAAATTGCTTAAAAGCTATCCTGAAGGTCAGGCAGAACAAATTTTTGTAAAAATTTAGAAAAAAATTTTCTTTTCCGATATTTAATAAATCTGTAAAGAAGACGTAATTTTTCTATTCATTTTAAATTTTTGTTAACTTAAGCGCTTTTCTGCTTGGTAACTTAAAAAAATGCGCACCCACCTTAGGCGTATTTTCTCCCCCCTTCTCTACGTGCAGATGGAATCATCTTTCAGTATATGCTATTAATTGTGTATATTACTTGTTTCCAAAATAATATTCTGAAATGGCGTTTTAGTTGATATTTAATACTGATTTGCCTGATTTTGTATGTCTTATGCAAAATAAAGTATCAAAAATTTGAACATAAACCAATATATCAAAATAAAATTTCAAAAAGTAAGTCAGTATCATAATATTTTCTTATTGCTGCAAACGTAACCAAAGAAAGCCGAATGAAAGAATCTCGACAATCTACTTTATATTCACCAGAATTTGAACATGATGCCTGTGGTATTGGCTTTGTCGCGCATCTGAAAGGTAAAAAGTCACATCAGATTGTGGAAGACGCCATTATCATGCTGCAGAACATGGAGCACCGGGGAGCCTGCGGCTGCGAGCCCGATACCGGCGATGGTGCAGGCATACTAGTGCAGAAACCTCATCGGTTTTTCCAGTTGGAAAAGCCTGAACTCGCTCTGCCTCACTTTGATGAATATGGAGTCGCCATGATCTTCTTTCCTCTGAATGAACAGAAAAGGTTCGAGTGCCTGAAAATCTGGGAAGAAACAGTGGATCAACTGGGGCTGGATCTTATCGGCTATCGTAAAGTGCCTACGAGAAATATCAGCCTGGGGCGTTCTGCCAAACTGGTAGAGCATCATGTGGAGCAGGCTTTCCTTCGCTTCAAAGACCGTAGCCTTACCGATCCTATGGCCCTGGAACGCCGCTTGTTTGTGCTTAAAAATTACGTTTCTCATAAGATACATCGGGACATAGAAGGTACTGAGGACAGCTTTTACATCGCTTCCTGCTCTTACAATACCGTGGTTTATAAAGGACAACTGACAACTTTCCAGTTGCGTCCTTATTACCTGGATTTACAGAAGCCCCACTTTGAATCGGCCCTGGCTCTGGTGCATTCCCGTTTTTCTACCAACACCTTTCCCAAATGGAAGCTGGCCCAGCCCTTCCGCTTTATCGCTCATAATGGTGAGATAAACACCATCCGGGGCAACGTCAACTGGATGCGCTCTAAAGAGGCCCTGCTGAAATCCACCCTATTCACTAAAGAAGAGTTGGACATGGTACTGCCTATTTGCAATGCCTCCTATTCTGACTCGGCGAACCTGGATAATATCGTAGAACTGCTCTTCCTGGGCGGCCGCTCCCTGCCGCACGTAATGATGATGCTCATCCCTGAAGCCTGGCAGGACAATGACCTGATGGGTGACCCCAAGAAAGCTTTTTACGAGTATCACGCCGCCATGATGGAGCCCTGGGATGGCCCGGCCTCTATCTGCTTTACTGATGGCAACATCGTAGGCGCTACACTGGACCGGAATGGACTGCGCCCCTCCCGCTACCTGCTTACTGAAGATGATAAGCTGGTCATGTCTTCCGAAGCAGGTGCGCTGCCGGTAGACGAATCCAAAGTGATTCTGAAAGGCCGCCTGCAGCCCGGCCGTATGTTTGTGGCCAACCTGGAAGAAGGCCGTATCATCAGCGATGAGGAGATCAAGCAGCAGGTATGCTCGCAGAAGCCTTATCGCGAGTGGCTGAACGAAAATAAATACCATCTACAGGATCTGCCTGCTCCGCAAAACCTGAACGGTCAGGATAAAAATGACTCCGACGAATTGCCCCTGCTTACCCGTCAGATGACGTTGGGCTATACGACCGAAGATCTGAAGGCCATCCTGGTACCAATGGTAAGCTCCGGCAAAGAGCCCATTGGCTCTATGGGCGCAGATATTCCGCTGGCAGTACTTTCTGACCATAGCCAGCACATTTCACACTACTTCAAGCAGCTCTTTGCCCAGGTAAGTAATCCGCCCATTGATCCCATCCGTGAGCGCCTGGTCATGTCGCTTTTCACCAGCGTAGGTGGTATGAAAAACGTGCTGGACGAAACGCCTGGGCACGCTCGTCAGATCAACATGCGGCAGCCGGTGCTGACCAACGAAGAACTTAAAAAACTGAAATACCTGCAACTGCAGGGTTTTGAGTCGCACACTATTGACGCGACCTTCAGCGCCAGCGGACAGCCAGGCGAACTGGAAGCCGCTATTGACCGCATCAGCGAAGAAGCCGGACAAGCGGTAAAAGATGGCGTCAACATCCTGATCATTTCCGACCGTAACTTCAGCCGCGACAAGGCGCCTATCCCTTCACTGTTGGCCATGGGAGCCGTTCACCATTATCTCATCCGCCAGGGGCTACGCTCGCAGGTGGGTATTGTGGTAGAGGCCGGTGATGTGCGGGAAACACATCACTTTGCTACCCTGATCGGCTACGGCGCCCACGCCATCAACCCTTACCTGGCTTTTGAATCGCTGGAGGACCTGAAAGTCCAGAAGCTCATACATGTAGATCTGGCACCGGAAGAACTGCAGAAGCGCTACACCAAAGCTATCAATTATGGTCTGCTGAAGATTTTCTCCAAAATGGGTATCTCTACCATTCAGTCTTACCACGGAGCGCAGATCTTTGAGGCACTGGGTGTCAGCAAAAAGGTGGTTGACAAATGCTTTGCCGGTACCATGACCCGTATTGAAGGGGTTGATTTTGACGATATCGCCAAAGAAACGCTGATCCGCCATCGCATGGCCTTCCCGCTCGAGCCGCAGGAATCTTTCAGCCTTGAAGTAGGGGGAGTGTACCAATGGAAGCGCCGTGGTGAGCACCATATGCTGAATCCGCAGACCATTCACCTGCTACAGCAGGCTACTCGCAAAGGCGACTATGAGCTTTATAAAAAGTACGCCCGGCTGATCAACGACCAGAGCCGTAAGGCAAGCACCCTGCGCGGACTGATGGAATTCAACAGTAAGCGCCCTTCCGTTCCCCTGGAGGAAGTTGAGTCTAAAGAAAAAATATTCAAGCGCTTTGCGACCGGAGCCATGTCTTTCGGTTCCATATCACATGAGGCACATAGTACACTGGCCATTGCCATGAACCGCATCGGCGGTAAAAGTAACAGCGGTGAGGGAGGAGAGGACGAAATCCGCTTTGAACGCAAAGCCAATGGCGACTGGGAGCGCTCAGCCATTAAGCAGGTGGCTTCCGGCCGCTTCGGCGTTACCAGCCATTATCTTACTAATGCCAACGAATTACAGATCAAAATGGCGCAGGGAGCCAAGCCCGGTGAGGGCGGACAACTTCCCGGCCATAAAGTTGACGACTGGATCGGAAGGGTGCGGCATTCTACCCCTGGTGTGGGCCTGATCTCGCCGCCTCCACACCACGATATTTATTCCATTGAGGATCTGGCACAGCTGATTTATGACCTGAAAAATGCCAATCGTGAGGCACGTATCAACGTAAAGCTGGTGGCTTCTTCCGGTGTAGGAACCATTGCTGCCGGGGTGTCCAAAGCCCATGCTGATGTGGTGCTGATCTCCGGTCACGATGGTGGTACCGGCGCTTCGCCCATCAGTTCTATCCGCCATGCCGGCCTCCCCTGGGAACTGGGGCTTTCCGAAACGCACCAGACCCTGGTGAAAAACAACCTCCGCAGCCGCATTACAGTGCAGACTGACGGCCAGATCAAAACCGGCCGCGACATTGCCGTAGCCATATTGCTGGGTGCTGAGGAGTTTGGCGTTTCTACCGCCGCACTGATCACCGAAGGCTGCATCATGATGCGTAAGTGCCATCTCAACACCTGCCCTGTGGGTGTGGCCACGCAAGACCCTGAACTGAGGGCACTCTTTACCGGCAAGCCTGAGCATGTGGTAAACCTGTTTACCTTCCTGGCTGAAGAATTAAGAGAGATCATGGCCGAGTTGGGCTTCCGTACGGTAGACGAAATGGTAGGACAGATTGACT
Source organism: Cyclobacteriaceae bacterium (assembly GCA_046541235.1). Taxonomy (GTDB): domain Bacteria; phylum Bacteroidota; class Bacteroidia; order Cytophagales; family Cyclobacteriaceae; genus Catalinimonas. Next base: position 16,882 of record JBKHDR010000084.1, read on the forward strand.
GCCTCAAAGTAAGGGAAGACATTGAGCACTGGAAGCTAAAAAAGCTGGATCTGAGCCGCATTCTGGCCAAAGAGGATGCCCCGGCGCATGTAGGGATCTACAAGCAGCAGGAGCAGGATCATGGCATAGAGGAAGTGCTGGACTGGAAGCTGCTGGAAGCTGCCAAGCCTGCATTGGAACAGGCTACGCCGGTACAGTCCAATTTTAAGCTGATCAATACCAACCGATCTGTAGGCGCACTGCTTTCCAATGAGCTTTCCAAAAAATTTGGCAAGCCGGGATTACCCGCCGGAACGATTCATTTCAAGTTCAAGGGCTCAGCCGGGCAGAGTTTTGCTGCCTTCACCGCTCCGGGCATCCGCTTTGAACTGGAAGGTGAGGCCAACGACTACTTCGGCAAAGGCTTGTCGGGCAGCGAACTGATCGTCTATCCCCATGAAGAAGCCAAGTTTGTAGCTGAAGACAATATCATTATCGGTAATGTGGCCTTTTACGGCGCTACTTCAGGCGATGCCTACATCCGAGGTATGGCCGGTGAACGCTTCTGCGTCCGGAATTCGGGTGTGAAGGCGGTAGTGGAAGGCATAGGCGACCATGGCTGCGAGTACATGACCGGAGGTGTGGTCGTAGTGCTGGGAGATACTGGGCGCAACTTTGCGGCTGGTATGAGCGGCGGCATGGCCTTCGTTTATGATGAGAAAGGTACTTTTGACAAATACTGTAACCAAGAACTGGTGGACCTGGAAAAACCTGATGCCGAAGATGAAACACTGATCAAAGGCATGATCAGCCGCCACCAGCAATACACTGGTTCCAGCGTGGCGGCCCGCCTGCTGGCTAACTGGAGCGAGAGCCTGACGAAGTTTGTCAAAGTGATGCCTACCGAGTACAAAGCCGTACTGAAACGCAGAAAAGCAGCGCTTGAGCTTTCACAGAATGAAGATATCAAGGTGGATTCACCTACTAAAGTGTAAACCTTAAAAAAGCTTAACCGACATGGGAAAACCCACAGGATTTAAAGAATATAACCGCGAATTGCCCAAAGCGCGTGATCCTAAAGAGCGGATCAACGATTACAACGAGCTCTACCTGAAGTTTAGCGACGAAAAGTCGCAGCAGCAGGCTGCCCGCTGCATGGACTGCGGTATTCCTTTTTGTCACAATGGCTGTCCGCTGGGCAATAATATCCCGGAGTTCAATGATGCCGCTTACCAGGGAAACTGGGAACTGGCTATTGAGATACTGCATTCTACCAATAATTTCCCGGAATTTACCGGGCGTATCTGTCCTGCGCCCTGCGAGGCCTCCTGCGTGCTGGGCATCAATAAGCCGCCGGTAGCCATTGAGCACATTGAGAAAACTATTGCCGAAAAAGCCTTTGAACTGGGCTACGTCAAGCCCAATCCCCCCAAAGAAAGGACGGGCAAAAAGGTAGCTGTGATCGGCTCCGGCCCTGCCGGACTGGGTGCGGCGGCGCAGCTCAACAAAGCCGGCCACTGGGTAACGGTTTTTGAGAAAGACAATCGCGTCGGCGGATTGCTGCGCTACGGCATTCCTGACTTCAAACTGGAAAAGTGGGTCATTGACCGCCGTACCGAGATCATGGAAGCCGAAGGGGTGGTCTTCAAAACCAGCGTAAACGTTGGCTATGACATCACTGCCGAAGAACTGGACAAGGAATTTGATGCCATCGTGATGTGTACCGGTGCGGGAGTGCCCCGCGACTTGCCCATTCCCGGCAGAGAGCTAAAAGGTATTCATTTCGCCATGGAATTTCTGACCCAGCAGAACAGGCGCGTATCCGGTGATGCCTACGGTGCCAATAACGAAATTTTCGCTACCGATAAAAATGTCATCGTCATTGGTGGGGGCGATACCGGTTCCGACTGTGTGGGTACGTCAAACCGCCATAAAGCCAAGTCGGTTACGCAGATAGAGCTGATGAGCAGGCCGCCCAAAGAGCGGGGCGAAGAAGACCCCTGGCCCCTCTGGCCTATGATTATGCGTACCTCTTCCTCCCACGAAGAAGGCTGCAACCGCGACTGGGCCGTGCTTACCAAAGAATTTGTGGGCGACGAAAAGGGTAATATGACCGGTATCAAGGTCGTCAAGATTGAGTGGAAGGTGAACGACGAAGGCCGCACCTATTTTGAGGAGATTGCCGACACTGAAGAAGTATTGCCCTGCGAACTGGCCCTGCTGGCCATCGGCTTTATCCATACCGACCC
>JBKHDR010000085.1:0-18822 GCA_046541235.1 Cyclobacteriaceae bacterium
AAAAAGCGCCGACAGAATTGCCGGCGCTTTGGTTTGGGTAGTTTAGCTGCCACAGGCTTCGCAGTTGTCAGGGTCGTCCAGCGAACACTGCATATCCGACTGGTTCTGCTCCCTTAACTGGCCCTCGCCCATCAGGGCCATTTTCTGCTGGGTCTGGGTCTGCGGCTGTCCAAGTGTCGCTTTGTCTACCGTAAACTTGATGGCATCGGTAGCGGCCTTGGTGCGCAGGTAGTACATACCTGTCTTGAGGCCCTTTTTCCAGGCATAGAAGTGCATGGAGGTGAGCTTGCCAAAGTTGGGGTCCTGCATGTGGATGTTGAGGCTCTGGCTCTGGCAGATGTAGGCCCCGCGGTCGGCGGCCATCTCAATGATTACCTTCTGAGAAATCTCCCAGGTGGTTTTGTACAAATCCTTCAGGTGCTGGGGTATTTCGTCTATGTTCTGTACCGAACCATTCTCGGAGATCAGGCGGTTTTTCATGCCCTCATTCCACAGACCGAGGTCCACCAGGTCTTTGAGCAGGTGCTTGTTGACCACCACAAACTCACCGGAAAGCACCCGGCGGGTGTAGATGTTGGAGGTATAAGGCTCAAAACATTCGTTGTTGCCCAGAATCTGCGAGGTAGAAGCGGTAGGCATAGGAGCGAGGAGCAGGGAGTTGCGCAACCCGTTCTTCTTCACCTGCTGCTTGAGGCTGTTCCAGTCCCAGCGGCCGCTGTCGGGTGTCACCCCCCACATGTCAAACTGGAAGATACCCTTGGAAGCGGGCGAACCTTTGAAAGTTTCGTAGGCGCCTTCTTCCTGGGCCAGTTCCATAGAAGTCTCCATGGCGGCAAAGTAGATGGTTTCAAAGATGTCCTTGTTCAGGCCCTTGGCTTCCTCCGACTCAAAAGGCATCTTAAGCATGATGAAGGCATCGGCCAGTCCCTGCACACCGATACCGATGGGGCGGTGGCGCATATTGGACTTCTGTGCCTCCGGTACAGGGTAGTAGTTGCGGTCAATCACCTTGTTGAGGTTGCGCGTTACTACCTTGGTGATCTCGTACAGCTTATTGTGGTCAAACTTGCCATCCTCGGTCACAAACTTGGGCAGGGAGATAGACGCCAGGTTACATACCGCTACTTCATCGGGTGCGGTATACTCCATGATCTCGGTGCAGAGGTTAGACGAGCGGATGGTACCCAGGTTCTTCTGGTTAGACTTGCGGTTCGCATGGTCCTTGTACAGCATATAGGGCGTCCCGGTCTCTATCTGTGACTCCAGGATTTCGAACCAAAGGTCCTGCGCCTTCACAGTACGGCGGGCCTTGCCTTCACGCTCATATTTTTCGTATAGCTTTTCAAACTCATCGCCGTAGCTGTCGTACAGTCCGGGAGCTTCGTTAGGGCAGAAGAGCGACCATTCTTCGTTGTTTTCTACCCGCTTCATGAAGAGGTCGGGCACCCACATGGCGTAGAAAAGGTCACGGGCACGGAGTTCTTCCTTACCGTGGTTTTTCTTCAGGTTCAGGAAGTCGTACACATCGGCATGCCAGGGCTCCAGGTAGATGGCAAAGCTACCCTTACGCTTGCCGCCACCCTGGTCCACATAACGGGCAGTCATGTCAAAGTTACGCAGCATGGGCACAATGCCGTTGGATACGCCATTGGTACCCCGGATGTAGGAGCCGGTAGCCCGTACGTGGTGGATGCTCAGTCCGATACCACCGGCCGACTGAGAAATCTGTGCGCACTGCTTGAGGGTGTCGTAGATACCGTCGATAGAGTCTTCTTTGACCGTCAGCAGGAAGCAGGATGACATCTGCGGCTTGGGTGTACCCGCATTGAAGAGGGTAGGGGTAGCATGGGTAAACCATTTTTCAGACAGCAGGTTGTAGGTCTCTACTGCCTTCTCAATGTCTTCACCGTGTATACCTACCGCCACACGCATCAGCATATGTTGAGGGCGTTCTACCACTTTGCCGCCTAGCTTCATCAGGTAAGAGCGCTCCAGCGTCTTGAAGCCAAAGTAGTCGTAGTTATAGTCACGGCTGTAGATGATGGTAGAATCCAGCAAAGCCGCATGCTGCTTGATAATAGAGTAAGTCTCCTTGGAGATCAGGGGGGCATGTTCCCCGGTCTTGGGGTCTTCATACTTATAAAGACGCTTCATGGTATTGGAGAACGACTTGCTGGTGACCTTATGCAGGTTGGAGATGGCAATACGGGCCGCCAGCACCGCATAGTCAGGGTGCTTTACCGTCAGTGTAGCGGCCGTTTCGGCAGCCAGGTTATCCAGTTCCACAGTAGTCACCCCGTCGTAGATACCGGAAATAACTTTTTTGGCCACTTCTACCGGGTGTACGTAGTTGACCTCCAGGCCGTAGCAGAGCTTCTCTATGCGGGCTGTGATTTTGTCAAATTTGACCGACTCGCGCCTGCCGTCTCTTTTGATTACTAGCATATGGTTTGGAATTTTTTTTGTGAAAAATCAGTATGAACGGTCTGTATATAGAAGAGCCGGGCCGGAGCAAGTGCTAACGAACGCCAGCCCGGGAAAAAGTAAATCTCTTAAAAATCTTCGTCCAGAGAGAACTTAGGCTTGCCCTGGTCTTCGGAACTGTTTTTTACGCCGGCTTTCTGGTACTCACCCACGCGCTTCTCAAAGAAGTTGGTCTTGCCCTGCAGGGAGATCATCTCCATGAAGTCAAAAGGATTGGTAGATTTGTATATCTTTTCGCAGTTAAGCTCAGCCAGCAGGCGATCGGCCACAAACTCTATGTACTGGCACATCAGGTCGGCATTCATACCGATCAGGCTGACGGGCAGAGCATCGGTAACAAATTCCTTTTCAATGGCTACCGCATCAGTGATGATCTTGGTGACTGTCTCTTTAGACAGTTTGTTGATCAAATGGTTATTGTAAAGATGGCAGGCAAAGTCGCAGTGCAGGCCTTCATCGCGGGAGATCAGTTCATTGGAGAAGCTGAGGCCAGGCATGAGGCCGCGCTTTTTGAGCCAGAAGATAGAGCAGAAGCTGCCCGAGAAGAAGATACCCTCTACCGCGGCGAAGGCGACCAGCCGCTCGGCAAAATTGCCCTCGTCTATCCAGCGGAGGGCCCAGTCGGCCTTTTTCTTCACACAGTCCATGGTCTCAACAGCATGGAAGAGAGAGTTCTTGAGTTTAGGGTCTTTGATGTAGGTATCAATCAGCAAAGAGTAGGTCTCAGAATGGATATTCTCCATGGCGATCTGGAAGCCATAGAAAAACTTAGCCTCAGTGTACTGTACTTCATTAACGAAGTTTTCGGCCAGGTTCTCGTTGACGATGCCATCGCTGGCCGCGAAAAAGGCCAGTACATGAGAAATGAAATGCCGCTCGTCGTCGGTCATATTTTCCCAGTCTTTGAGGTCCTGGCTCAGGTCAATTTCTTCGGCCGTCCAGAAACTGGCTTCCTCCTTTTTGTACCACTGCCATATATCGGGGTGCTCTATAGGAAATAAGACAAAACGGTTGGGGTTTTCCTGCAAAATCGGTTCCTGCGCTACTAGTGTTTTCTGGTCCATGTCTATGCTGTTTTTGAAAAATGACTAATAAAATACTACTCTTAAATGAAAGCACCTTGCTGAACTTTTGTTTGGTGTAAAGCCGGTGAGTGTTGTACAAGAGAAGTAAGACAAATATGTTTATTTCGCTTCGAAAGAAAAAGCAATGAACAGCATTTTGGTTTAAAGATTTATTTCAATATGTAAATTTTATGTTTATATAAAATGGTTTAAGTAACTGTTAATCAATGTATTATATACTTAAATAATGTATTAAGATTTTTATTAAAAATTTGGTGTAAAATCATTTTGAGAAAGAAGAAGAATTGTTAAGTGAAAAAATAATTCTACACTTTTAAAGAAAAATGAAAGATTCATCTGAAAAGTTTATTTACTTTCTGCTTTACTGAATTAAATTTTTTGCTTTTTTCAATGAAAGCAAATAAATTTGAGCGATAACCTACAAAAGATAAAGACATGGCAAAAAATGATACAAGAGCTTCCTCCTCGCAAAAGGTACCGGATAAAGAAGGTATCCGTTATGAGCGCTGGATACATGCTGACACTGGCGAAGAGAGAGAGTTTGCCGTGGTAGAAAAACACGTCTATAAAGATGCAGATTTTTATCTGACTTTCCTTCCCGATATCCTGAGAGCGACCAAAGAATTCGGCAAGGCCAAAAATAAAATCCTTGAGTACATCCTGAGCAAGGTTGATCCGCAAACCCATCTTTTTATAGGAAAATACCGTGACATTGCCAGGGAGACCAAAACCAGTCAGCGCACCATCGCCGAGACCATCACTTACCTGGTAGAGATCGACTTTCTGCGCAAGAAAGCGCAATCAGTATACACGATTTCTCCCCGCTACATCGCCCGGGGTGAGGCAGGCAAAGGCCGAAACCTGATGGTGCGTTACCGGGCCATTCCCTACACCAAACAGGAAGCGGAAGCCATCAAACGGCAGCTTTCCTTAATTTAGAGACATCATCCATCCCGGTTCTGCTCAATTATATGGTAGCTTATCGCTAATAATATCAAAAAAGCTGAAACGAAGAGGGGAATTCATTTGTATATACCCGGAGGATGCTCTATATTTGCGCCTCAATTGCCAAAAAATTATAACATGTACGCAATCGTAGATATAGCCGGAAAGCAGTTTAAAGTAACAAAAGACCAGTTCGTCTATGCCCCTAGTCTGGCAGGCGAAGAAGGCGCTTCCGTCGAGTTTGACCGTGTACTACTCATTGCAGATGACAATGAAGTAGCGGTTGGAGCTCCTACCGTGAGTGGTGCCAAAGTGAGCGCCAAAATCTTAGGTCACGGTCGTGGAGACAAAGTTATTGTCTTCAAGAAAAAAAGAAGAAAAGGATACAAGAAGTCCAATGGCCACCGCCAGGGATTTACTAAGGTCCAGATTGAAAACATTACTAAATAGAAAATACCATGGCACACAAAAAAGGAGTTGGTAGTTCTAAGAACGGTAGAGATTCAGAAAGTAAACGCCTGGGCGTGAAGATATTCGGAGGTCAGGAGGTGATCGCCGGTAACATCATCGTAAGACAGCGTGGTACTAAGCACCATCCCGGCAACAATGTAGGTCTTGGAAAAGATCATACCCTCTTTGCCCTCACCGACGGTAAAGTAGTCTTCAAGAAAGGTCGTCAGGACCGTTCTTACGTTCACGTAGAACCTGTCGCTGAAGCCTGATGTAGCTTCAGACTTAGAAATTCAAACCGGCTTTTCAGCCGGTTTTTTTTTGCCCTGATCAATAGGTTGGGCAGCCGCATTACGGAAGAAGTTCTGTTCTTAAGATGTGCCGGAAAAAAAATACTTAAGCGTATTTCATAAGGGTTCTACGAAGGATTGTGCTATCACTTCGATTGTATTATGGCAATGTGCATGGCTGAAATTTGTAGTACAGACGTTTAGCCCATAGCCTTTAAAGAAGAAAACTCTATAGGAACAAACTTACATATGTAATAATTATAAGAAAATTTTTGAAAAAAATAATATTTTAGTATTTTTGGTTAAAGTAAATAAAGAAATAATTTTTTCCCGAAAATATTAATTATGTATAGATGAGTATTGCTCTCAAATTAGCTCATCCCTTTTTTCCTTCTGCTGAGAGTAATGATGAGCATCAGACTTCCTTAATTAAATTGCAGCAGGCAGCCGATATTTTTGGGTTTCCTCTATCTGTACAACCTTCCTTTACATTTTCCTATAGATCCCAGGAAGGTGGTGGCTTTCAACTCTCCTCTGGAGTGATGGAGGTGCTGGGGTATAATGATAAACATTTCAAGCAACTGAGCCTGGCTGCCATGTTTCGTATGGTGCACCCCGAAGACAGAAATGGCCTGCTCAATGGCATGCGAATAGTAAAGAAGAACCTGTGCCTCCTCAAAGATAAAAAAGAAGTACAGGTGCATTTCGGTATGGATTTCCGCTGCCTCCATCACAATGGTAGCTATTTACGCCTCTTCGTTCAGTGCATGCTGGCAGAATCGGGACCGAAAGTAGCGCATTTTCTCTGGACAGGGCTGGGTATTGATATTCATTTTCTCAAACCAAAAGGCAGTGTCTCCATGTACTATGCTGATAGCCGGGGCCGAAAACTGCGCATTTCCAACCTCAACAGTACCGGCAGGTCTAAGATTAGTTTTTCCCGGCGTGAGTTTGATGTCCTCCGGCTCCTGGCCCAGGGCTTGACCAGCCGTGAGATAGAAGACAGGCTCAATATCAGCCAACATACCGTGCGCACCCACCGCCGTAATATGCACCGCAAATGCAAAGTAGACACTACTGCCCAGCTTATCAAACTGGCCATCACCGAAGGCCTGCTGTAGCTGGCAGCGTTTTTCTTAAAGAACTAACTCATTAAACTTACTCCGTGTAATAATCCCTAAATTTAAATCATACAGCTTCATCCTAAGGTATAAATTTGGCGCGTACCCACATTATCTTAAGTAAGCTTCGTATGATGACGCGCACCTACATCTATCTGCTGATTTTTGTTTTTTTTCTGAACCATGCACAGACCTTTGCGCAGCAGGAGGCGGCTGATTCCGTTGATTACCTGGCAGAAGCCAGGCAACACTTGAAAGCAGGAGATTACAAAGCTGCCCAGGCGGCTTTTTCTCAGCAACTCAGCTCCACACCCCACAATGCCGAAGCCCTACAGGGCAGGGGCGTGGCTCTTTACCATACCAATGACAAGTCTGCAGCCCTGCAGGACCTGAACAGGGCCATAGAACTCAGGGCCTTCAACCAGGAGGTTTTTCTCTATCGTGGTTACTGTGCTTTTGAGCAGAAGGATTATGCCATGGCCATCAACGATCTTTCCAAAGCCATACAGGAGGGCAGCAAGGAGAAGCAGGCTTACCATTACCGCGGGCAGGCTTATTTTCACAGCCAGGATTACAGTAAGGCAGTAGCCGATCTCAGCGCTACGATTGCGGCAGGAGAAAATACGGCAGATATCTACCTCATGAGGGCAGAAGCTAAAGAAAAAAGCGGCGATAGTGAAGGTGCCTTAGCTGATTACAGCGAGGCAATCAATCGCAGGGAAACTGCGCAACAGGCCTGGCTGAAAAGAGGAGAACTGTATTTTAAGATGCAGAAGTGGGAGAGTGTCGCTGCTGACCTCAATAAAGCCACTGCCCTGGGTGAGATACCTGCCCAGTACAAATTTTACCAGGGAGTAGCTTTTGCTGAACTGAGCAGGCACTCAGAAGCGGTACGCCTGCTGGAAGAAGCTGAAAAAGGAGGCATTAGTGAGATCAGCGTGTATCGTTACCAAGGCCTGGCCTGCTTCCAGCTCGGACAATATGATAAAGCAATTGCCGCCCTGCAAAAAGTGGAAAGCAGCGGCAAAAACGAATGGCTGGATGCTGAACATTACAGCGCACTGGGCTTAAGTTTTTCGGAGAAAAAACAGTATGAGCAGGCTATTGAAAAACTGGAAAAGGCAGAAGCGGCTGGTGCCAGGGAGCCACGGGTAGTCATTGCTCTGGGCAAAGCCTATTTCGTCAAGAAAGCATACTCTGAGGCGATCAGCAAGCTGCAGCAGGCCGAAAGCAGTCCTGAAACTCACGCCCTGCTAGCCGAGGCATTTTTTATTACAGAACAGGATACGGAAGCTCTTTTGCAAGTGGAAAAGGCCATTGCCGGAGGCAAAACGGAGGCAGCACTTTTCTATATGCGCGGAGCCATTTACCTCAAGCAGCAGAAATATGCGGAAGCCCTGAAAGACCTGGAAAAAGCCAGGATGGAAGGCATGACCGAGGGTAAAGTCTATGCCGCCCTGGGTAGAAGCCGGTATCATCTCCAACAGTACAATGAAGCCATTACTGACCTGGATAAAGCCCAGGAAAAAGGCATCAGCGAACCAGAGCTATATTACTGCCGGGGAAATGCCCGTGCTGCTCTCGCCCAGTACAGCGCCGCCCTACCTGATCTTCACCAGGCTATAAGTAAAGGCTTGGCTGACGGGCTGACCCATTTGAACCTGGGAAAAGCGGAATTTGCTCTCAAGAATTACCAGGCAGCCGTGAAGGCTTTGGATGAAGCTATCTCTGCCGGCAAACAGGAGGCGACCAGCTACCTGCTCAGGGCACATGCTAAGTTCTATATCAAAGAGGTATCCGCGCTGGATGATTTTAATCAGGCCATTAGCCTGGGGACCCAGGATACCCTGGCTTACCTGCATAGAGCAGAACTCCGCCTGAACCAGGATGAAGCTGCTGCTGCCCTGGATGATCTGGAAAAAGCCATCAGCCTGGGTGCTCGCAGTGGGGAGGTATACCTGAAGAGAGGAAAGACCTACCTGCTGACCCAACAAGCCGAGAAAGCTCTGGCAGATTTTGACAGAGCCATTGCCCTGGACCAGAAAAACGGGAAGGCTTATCTTGAAAAAGGTGCCGCCTTATATGCCCTGAAAGAACAGACCCAGGCAGTTGAAAATCTTAAGAAGGCTTCTGAACTGGGCATCAGCGACCAGCGCCTGTACCAGTTGCTAGGCTATGCCCGCTTTGAAATTGCTGAATATGAAGCAGCGGAGGCCGATCTCAGCAAAGCCATCACCATGGGACTGCAGCAGGTACAGGCTTATCTGTATAGGGGAGAAATTCACTTCTACGCTCAAAGGTACCGGGAAGCCCTGGCTGATCTGAGCAAAGCTTTCCAGTTGGGGGCCGACACCCGCAAGGCTTTTGAGCTCAGCGGCTCAACCAATGCCGCTTTAGGGAACCATGAACGGGCCGTCAGCGAACTGACACAGGCCATCAGCAAGGGATCTGATTCATACCGAACCTTTAGCGACCGGGGTAACGCTTACTATGCCCTGAACGACTACCAGCTTGCCGTAAAAGACCTGGAAATGGCACTTGCTAAAGGAGCCAACGACCTCCTAACGCTCTACAACCTGGGAAATGCCCGTTTCCTCACCGACAATTATCAAGGAGCGATCACTGCCTACGAGCAGGCATTAAACAAGGGGGGCAGGGAGGATGCGGAAAAAGCACCGGTCATTTTCAACAACCGCGGCAAGGCCAAAGCTATACTGGAAAATCATAGCGAGGCCATTGCTGATTATGACCAGGCTATTGCACTTAATAAAAACTATACCAAGGCCTATCTCAACCGGGCGGCCGCTCATTTTGTAACCGAAAATTATGCTGCCACCATCAGCGACCTGAACGAGGCCCGTCGCCTGGATAGTGATGATAAAGAAATCTACCAGCTGATGGGTATTTCTTTATACGAAACCCAGGCCTACGAACAGGCAATCAGCGAATTGGATAAAGCTGTAGAATTAAACGCGGCTAATGCCAGGACCTACTTCAGCCGGGCGATCAGCCGCTACTACCTGGCTGGTGCTATGACAGAAGCCAAAACGGATGAAGAAGCGAACGAGCCCTTGGTTTACGAACAGGTAGTGGCTGACCTGGATAAAGCCATTGCACAGGGCTACATCAATCAGCAGGCGCTACAATACCGGGGCAATGCGCGTTTCTTCATGAAGCAGTACCGGGAAGCGGTAGCCGACCTGAACAGGGCTATAGAAATGGGTGCCGGAGAGGCTGATATTTTCTACCGTCGTGGTTTTGCTTACTACGAAACCAAAGACTACGAAGCCGCCCTGCAGGATATGAATACAGCCATAGGAAAAAAGGCAGACTTTGGAGATGCCTATGCAGTACGGGCTAATACCCGCTTTCGCCTCAAAGACCACCAGGCGGCTCTGGATGACTATGACAAGGCCGTTGGCTTAGGTGTCAATGATCCCGTTATTTTCAATAATAGGGGAAAAGCCAAGTACATGCTGGAACGTTACCAGGAAGCTATACCTGATTTTGATCAGGCGATCACTCTGCAAGCTGACTATGTACTGGCTTTTGAAAACAGGGGGATCACTCATTTCAAACTGGGTAATTTTGAGCAGGCTAAAAACGACCTTCGGGAAGTAGAACTGGCCGAAGCCGCTACACCCGCTATATTATATTACATGGCAGATGCTTACTTTGAACTGAAAGAATATGCGGTTGCCATCAACTATTATGATCTGTCTGTAGAGGCAGGGATACAGGAGAAAAATGTTTATGCCAGGAGAGCTAAAGCCCATTTTGAGCGTCAAAACTACGCTCAGGCCAGTGTAGACTTCTCCAATGCAATCAATATGGATAAAGAGGATGCTAAACTATACATTGAAAGAGCCACCGCTTACACTTATATGTATGAATTTGGCAATGCCATCAGTGATTTTAACCGTGCCCTCAAACTCGTACCTGGCGACGCCAAAATCTACTTCAACCTCGCTTACCTCAAAGAGGAAATGGAAGACTACGAAGGAGCGATGAAAGACTATTCAAAAGTCATAGAGCTCAGCCCTGGGGATGCTGAGGCCTACTTCAACCGGGCCAATATCAAAATCCTGCTGGAAGATATTGAAGGAGCAGTGAAGGACTTTGACAAAGCAATTGAAAACAATGCGGAGCAGGCCGAATACTACCGGGGACGCGCCACTGCCTATTACCAGCTGGGTGATGAGCATGCCTGCCAGGACTGGCAGGAGGCCCGCCGCCTGGGCGATGACAGGGCTGACTTCTTCATCAAAAAGTACTGCGAATAGATCTGTCCGTTTGATTCAGGCTTGATAGGCTGAAAGCTGAAATGCGCTTATGTTTACAGAACAAGTTTTAACTTTGCTGGTTCTGTAAACATATTTTTTAATCCCCACAGTAATGAACCTAGTTTTGCCCAGCTATGATTACATCATTGCCGGAGGAGGTTGCGCCGGTTTAAGCCTCGTACATCACCTGCTCAATTCATCGCTCCGAAACCAATCCATATTGGTCATTGAGCCTGACAATAAGCAGTCCAATGACCGCACCTGGAGCTTCTGGGAGACAGGTATCAATCTTTTTGAAGATATTGTATTTCACCGCTGGCAGGAGATGGATTTTCACGGTGCAGGCTTTTCTAAAACTCTTAACCTCTCACCCTACACCTATAAAATGATCAGGGGCATAGATTTCTACCGTTATGTCAGAGAAGAAATGCAGAAATTTCCTAATGCCCACTGGCTGCAGGGTCGGGTGGATTTGATGGAGGATACCGACAAAGGCGCCCGGGTCATAGCCGGTGGGGAGGAAGTCCATGCCCGCTGGCTGTTCAGCAGCATTCGTTCTGAGCAGGAAAAGGAACAGGCCCGGCACCACAATTATTTATTACAGCACTTTAAGGGCTGGCAGATCAGGACACCTGCCCCGTTTTTTGATCCAGGCAAAGCCACGCTGATGGATTTCAGAATAGAGCAGGAGGAAGATTGCCGCTTTGTGTATGTGCTGCCGACATCTGCCGATACGGCTCTGGTAGAGTACACCATCTTTTCTGAAAACCTGCTGGATGACAGTGCCTACGATCATGCGCTCATTGATTACATGAGAAACTACCTGCAGCTGGACGACTACACCATTGAGCACGAGGAATTTGGCGTCATACCCATGACCGACATGCCTTATCCGTCGGCAGCGGGGAAGAACATCGTCAATATCGGTACGGCCGGAGGCATCACCAAACCTTCTACCGGTTACACCTTTAAGCGCATCCAGCGAGATTCTGCTGTGATTGTACAGCGGCTGGAAAAGGGAGAAAGCCCCCGGCGACAGCCTTCAGCCTGGGAGCAGCGTTTCAGGGTGTACGACAGCACTTTGCTCAATGTGATGGCACAGCATTATCATCCTGCCCGGGATGTGTTCAGAGACCTGTTCAAAAATAACCCTGCTGAACGGGTGCTGCGCTTCCTGGATGAGGATACTTCCTTTTTAGAAGAAATTAAAGTAGCTAATTCGGTGCCCAAACTACCCTTTATCAGGGGAATGTGGAAGGCCTTAAAGCCTTAGATCTGCCGGAATACATAATCTTTTTGGCAAGACCGTTTCTTTAAGCCTGCTCTTTGCTAAGTTTGAGGCCTGATCTCAAACCCGGAATTAGTATGTGCGGAATCACCGGCATTTATGCCTTCAATGAAGTAGGCCGTTTTCATATGATCAAGCTGGCAGCGGCCACCGATAAGCTCAGCAAAAGAGGTCCTGATTTCGGACAAAGCACCTCCGTTCACAGGGTGGGGCTGGGGCACCGCCGCCTTTCTATTATTGATACCAGCTCTGATGGCAACCAGCCTATGCAGGATGGCAGCGGCCGCTACACCATTATTTTCAACGGTGAAATCTTCAACTACCGCGAACTGCGGCAGCAACTGGAGCAGCAGGGCGTCAGCTTTCGCTCGGCGACGGATACTGAAGTGCTGCTGCAGCTTTACATCCATGAGGGTAAAGATTGTCTGCAGAAGCTGAACGGCTTCTTTGCCTTCGCTATTTACGATGAGCATCGCGACCATCTTTTTGTAGCCCGCGACCGCCTGGGCATCAAGCCACTCCTTTACTATGCCGATGAGGACAAGGTGCTGTTCGCCTCTGAAATGAAGTCACTGCTTGCTTATGGCATAGAGAAGGAACTGGATACTCATGCCCTTTACCAGTACCTTCAGTTTAATTATACGCCCGCCCCCCTTACGATGCTGAAAGGGGTGTATAAACTGCTGCCCGGCCATTACCTGGAGGTATCCAAGGCCAATGAGCCCAGGGTACAGACGGGCAGTTATTACAAGCTTCCCTTTGACGAAAACAAAATCAACCCCGAAAAGCTGAGCTATGAACAGCAACAGGCCCGCCTGCTGGAGCTAATGGAGGATTCCGTACAGCGGCGACTGGTAGCCGATGTGCCTCTGGGTACTTTCCTGAGTGGTGGTATAGATTCATCAGTCATCACAGCTCTGGCCAGTCGGCAGGTGGATAAGCTGAATACTTTCTCTATTGGTTACCGCGATGAGCCGTTTTTTGACGAAACTAAATACGCCAGGCTGGTGGCTGATATGTATCAGACTAACCACACCGTCTTTTCGCTGAGCAATTATGATCTCTACAGCCACCTTTTTGATATTCTTGACCATATTGACGAGCCTTTTGCTGACTCTTCAGCCATCCCGGTCTATATTCTGAGCAAAGAAACCAAGAAAAGAGTCACTGTCGCTTTATCAGGTGATGGGGCAGATGAGGTGTTTTCCGGCTACAACAAACACCATGCGGCCTGGCGCGTATTGCATCCCGGGCTGGCAGAAAATATGGTCAGTGGCCTGTCCGGTTTGTGGAAAAAGCTTCCCAAATCGCGTAATAATCCATTTGCCAACAAATTCAGGCAGCTTGACCGATTTGCCGAGGGGATGCGACTTAGGCCTAAAGAGCGTTACCTCAGTTGGGCTACCTACCTGAGTGCTGAAAATGCCGCCCTGCTGCTCAGCAACAATGTACTGGAAAAGCTGCCTTTTGCTAAGTATGATGAAAGCATAGAACGGCTTCTGCACCGTATCAATGATGAGCACGAAAGCCTCAACCAGTGGCTGTACACGGATGTGCAGCTGGTGTTGCCCAACGATATGCTCACTAAGGTAGACCTTATGTCTATGGCTCATGGCCTGGAGATCAGAGTGCCTTTCCTGGATCATCATGTGGTGGAATTTGCTTTCAGCCTGCCCGAATCTTCCAAGATCAACCGCCAGATGAAGAAGCGAATCGTACAGGATACCTTTCGCAATTTGCTGCCCCCTGAGTTGTACGGCCGTCCTAAGCATGGCTTTGAAGTACCCTTGCTGGGCTGGTTCAGGGGAGAACTGAGGAGCTACATTGAAGAATTATTGGACGATGAACGTATCCTGGCACAGGATATCTTTGAGCTGGAAAGTATAAAGGGCCTGAAACAAAGGCTGTTCTCATCTGATCCCGGTGACGTGCATGCGACCATCTGGGCACTGATCGTCTTTCAGCACTGGTGGAAGCAGTATATGGCATAAAAAAACACGCCGGAAATCAAAAACCGGCGTGTTAAAACTACTAAACAGCTAAACCTAACTTACTTTATCTTTTGTATGATGTTTCTGTTTTTTTATACGTAATTTTTTTTTAAAGGTTGATCAGATAGGCAGCTGAGGCTACTTTAAGGGGATATTTTTATGCTGCGCCATCTTGGAACAAGCCCTTCTCATTCGCTGTTGATGTATTTTAAAGCAAAATTGATTTAGTCCTGTCGTGGCATTATTACAGGAATAATTAATTACTATTTTTGCAAAATACTTAGTGGCGATTCTACATGAAAAAAATCAGAAATTTCTGCATCATTGCGCATATTGACCATGGTAAAAGTACCCTGGCCGACCGTCTTCTGGAAGCTACCGGCTCCATTACCGAAAGGGAAATGCAGGCGCAGCTTCTGGACAACATGGACCTGGAGCGGGAGCGTGGCATCACCATTAAGAGCCATGCAATCCAGATGAACTATGAATATAAAAAAGAGGCGAGCCTCAACGGTGTTTATACCTTTAACCTGATTGACACCCCCGGCCACGTTGACTTTTCTTACGAGGTTTCCCGCTCTATCGCTGCCTGCGAGGGAGCTTTGCTGATTGTAGATGCCGCCCAGGGCGTGCAGGCCCAGACGATATCCAACCTTTACCTGGCCCTGGAACACGACCTGGAAATTATTCCCGTTCTCAACAAAATTGACCTGCCGGGTGCTATGATTGAAGAAGTGAGCGACCAGATCGTAGACCTCATTGGCTGTGAGCGCGAAGCCATCATTCATGCCAGTGCCAAGGAAGGCATAGGCATTACCGAGATACTGGATGCCATTGTGGAGCGCATACCCGCCCCTACCGGAGACCCGGATGCCCCTTTGCAGGCTATGATCTTTGACTCCGTGTACAATCCCTTCCGTGGTGTGGAGGTTTATTTCCGCATCTTCAACGGGCAGATTAACAAAGGCGACAAGGTCAAATTTGTCAATACAGGTAAGACTTATGAAGCTGACGAAATTGGCGTACTGAAGCTGGTGCAGCAGCCCGAGAAGAACATGGCGGCCGGCAATGTAGGCTACCTGATTTCGGGCATCAAGGTGGCCAAAGAAGTAAAGGTGGGGGATACGATCACCCATGTGAGCCGTCCCTGCGAAAAATTAGTCAGTGGTTTTGAGAACGTGAAACCCATGGTGTTTGCTGGTATTTACCCGGTGGATACGACTGAGTTTGAGGAGCTGAGGAATTCAATGGAGAAGCTGCAACTTAATGATGCCTCCCTGGTGTGGGAGCCTGAGACTTCTGCCGCCCTGGGCTTCGGCTTCCGTTGTGGCTTCCTGGGCATGTTGCACATGGAAATCGTACAGGAACGCCTGGAGCGTGAATTTGATATGACGGTGATCACCACTGTGCCCTCGGTACGTTTTCACGCCATTCTCAAAAACGGTGAAGTGAAGCAGGTAAGTGCGCCTTCTGAAATGCCCGACCCGATGGAACTGGATCATATTGAAGAACCTTTCATCCGGGCGCAGATCATCACCAAGTCGGATTACATCGGTAACATCATAGAGCTGTGTATGGACAAAAGGGGGATCATTAAAAATCAGGTCTTCCTGACCCACGACAGGGTAGAAATGACTTTTGAGCTGCCCCTGGCCGAGATCGTTTTTGACTTCTTTGATAAGCTCAAGACCATATCAAGAGGCTATGCTTCCCTGGATTATCATCCTATCGGTTACCAGCAGTCAAACATGGTGAAGCTGGATATCATGCTCAATGGAGATACGGTGGATGCTCTTTCTGCCATAGTACACCGCGATAAAGCCTACGAATGGGGCAAGCGCCTGTGTGAAAAACTGAAGGAACTGATTCCTCGCCAGATGTTTGAGATTGCCGTACAGGCGGCCATCGGTCAGAAAGTCATTGCCCGTGAGACAGTGAAAGCCCTTCGTAAGAACGTAATTGCCAAATGTTATGGCGGTGACATTTCCCGTAAGCGTAAGCTGCTGGAAAAGCAGAAGAAGGGTAAGAAACGCATGCGCCAGGTAGGTAATGTGGAAATCCCGCAGGAGGCCTTCATGGCGGTGCTAAAACTGGATTAGGACATGGAAAAACAGCTCAATTCACTGGAAAAAATAAAGCAGACGCTAAGAAGTGAGATGCCTTTCTTGAAAAACAGGTTTCACATTAATTATTTGGGGGTGTTTGGTTCTTATGTGAGAAATGAGCAGCATGAACTAAGTGATATAGACATTCTGGTTGATTTTGACCCTGACTTTTATCCCGGCTATCTTGACTTCTTATCCCTGGAAGAGTACTTGTCTGATTTACTTAAAACAAGAGTTGATCTGGTAACAATATCTTCCCTGCAAAAAAGAGTAGGTCAGCATATTCTGGACGAGGTAGTTGCGCTATGAAGCGTTCATATATTGACTTCATTGAAGACATAGCGGAGTCAATCCAAAAAGTTGAAGAGTTTACTAAAGGCTTAGATTACAACTCTTTTATACGGGATGATAAGACGGTTTATGCTGTCCGAACAGCGCTGCAAATCATAGGAGAGGCTTCAGCGAAAATTCCGTAAACAGTTACCAGACAGGAACAGGATATTCCCTGGAGGCAAATCATTGGGTTTAGAAATAGAATCGTCCATGAATATTTTGGTTTAGATGAAAAGATGATATGGAATACGATTCAAAGAGATTTGCCTGCGCTTAAACCAAAGATTCAAAAATTACTGGATACATATAAAGAATAACTACAACCCTTATGACCATTATTGACGGTAAGGAAACCGCCCGGCAGATCAGGGAAGAACTGGCTGCTGAAGTAGAAAGTATCAAGAAAAACGGAGGCAAAGTACCGCATCTTGCAGCTATCCTGGTAGGAGAAGACCCGGCTAGTGACACTTATGTGCGTATGAAAGTAAAAGACTGTGAGCAGATCGGCTATAAATCAACCCTGATCCGCTTTGATGCCACTATCTCTGAAGAAGAGTTGCTGGCCAAGGTGGAAGAGATCAACCAGGATGACGACATTGATGGCCTGATAGTACAATTACCCCTGCCTGACCATATCACCTCTGAAAAGATTACTTTTGCCATTCGCCCTGAGAAAGATGTGGATGGTTTTCACCCGATTAACATTGGCCGCATGGCTAAGGGGCTGCCCGCTTATGTATGCGCCACCCCTCACGGGGTCATGGAACTGCTGAAGCGTTACGAAATTCCTACCGAAGGTAAACATTGTGTGGTGATCGGTCGCAGCGATATCGTCGGTACACCGGTCAGTATTCTCATGTCGCGCAAGGGTTATCCCGGCAATGCGACCGTAACCGTATGCCATAGCCGCACGCCTAATATTCCTGAAATAACGAGTCAGGCCGATATTATCATCGCTGCCCTGGGTAAACCTGAATTTCTGACGGCAGATATGGTAAAAGAAGGTGCAGTCGTGATAGATGTAGGCACAACCAGGGTAGAAGATGCTTCCAAAAAGACGGGCTTCGGACTCAAAGGTGATGTCAAATACGATGAAGTGGCGCCCAAATGCAGTTATATCACGCCCGTACCCGGCGGCGTAGGCCCCATGACCCGAGCCTCTTTGTTGTATAATACGATGCTGGCGGCGAAGAAAAGCATTTATTGATAAACGTTTTGCGTTTAACGTTTTATGTTTAGCGTTGATACCGTCTCGAGATGGCTACAATTAAAAGTTTTGAGGAGTTAGATAGCTGGCAGAAAGCCAGAAGGTTATGCTATGAAGTGTTTAAAGTAAGTAGTCAGGAACCCTTTTGTCGTGATTTTGCACTAAAAGATCAAATTCTTAGAGCCAGCGGATCAGTAATGGATAATATCGCCGAGGGGTTTGGAAGAGGGGGCAATAAAGAATTTGTTCAATTTCTTTTTTATGCTAAAGGTTCCTGTGTTGAAGTGAAATCACAGCTTTATAGGGCTGAGGCTATTTAAATGAAGAAACTTTCCAGCATATTTTTCAACTAGCGAACGAAATTGAGAGTATCATTCAAGGCACGGTAAATTATTTGAAAAGGAGCGGTATCGTTGGTCATAAGTTCAAGTAATGAGTTTTGCAACGCTGACCGCAAAACGCTAAACTTGGAACAAAGTAATTGAGTAGCAGATATGATGATGGATAGCACAATAAAACCCGGAATAAACATTAAACTTCCTCTCATGGAAGCCTTTTATACTCTTCAGGGAGAGGGGGCACACCAGGGTAGGGCGGCTTATTTTATTCGGTTGGGGGGATGTGATGTGGGTTGCGTCTGGTGTGATGTAAAGGAATCCTGGGAGGCAGACCGGCATCCGCAATTGAGTGTAGAAGAGATTGTCAGTGAAGCAGCCAAACACCCGGGAAGGCTGGCGGTGATTACCGGAGGAGAGCCGCTGATGCACGACTTGACTATTCTTTGCAAGGCATTGCATGCCAAAGGTTTTAGTATCAATATAGAAACTTCGGGAGCGCACCCTCTCAGCGGGAAATTGGACTGGGTATGCCTTTCGCCCAAAAAGTTTAAAGCGCCACTTCCTGAGATTTATGCGCATGCTGACGAACTGAAGATCATCATCTATAATAAGAGTGATTTTCAGTGGGCTGAGGAGCATGCAGCCCGTGTTCGTCCGGATTGCCAGCTTTTTCTGCAGCCGGAATGGAGTAAATCAGATAAGATGCTACCTAAAATCATTGACTATATTAAGGAAAATCCGCAGTGGCGCATTTCTCTACAGGTGCATAAATTCATGAATATTCCTTAAGTTGATTTGTTGATTTACTCTTTTTAAACCGTGGACTTTGAACCTGTCCTCCGGCAAACTGGACACAAAATGCTAAACTTTTTTCCCATGAGCAACCAACGTCGTATTCTCCT
>JBKHDR010000086.1:0-18437 GCA_046541235.1 Cyclobacteriaceae bacterium
GGAAACTGCCTGTACAAAACGATAGTCATCGCCATAAGTAGCCCGGAAGGGGAGGCGGTAACCTTCTGCATAGTTTTTTATAAACTCGCCAGACAGTTCTCCCTCACGAATGGCGGCCCTGATCTGCGTATCAAAGAAGCTCATAGGCATAATCAGAGAATCTCCACTTCTTACCACTTCGTCTATCAGCAGGCGCTCCTCTCCATTGATCAGGTAGATATCGTAGTCGCCCTCTTCGGCAGCGCTGAGCTCGAAGGTAAAGGGAAGTTCTTTGTCCTGCATGTTGATGACGGCCCGCCAGGTGCCCATCTGTAAGGCAGTAGGTTCAGTCTGTTCTGTGGCAGAAGTACAGGCGCTCAAGGCCAGTGTCCACAGCATAGGTTTAAGTAGCATGCGCATAAGTTCTCAGCTAAGTAAGGTGCTAAAATAAGAGGTGATGAAAAGCCGCCGCGTCGGCTTCCCGACAGAGTCCCGGCTTCTTGAGATGTAAAGAAAATCAATTACTGATTTACTGAAAAATTTTTTCCCGGTTTAAGTCAAATTCTGTGTGCACTTACTGCTGTAAAGCAGCGGTTTCAGTGTGCTGACTTAAGCGGTTGCGGATCAGGCAGATAGGCTGAGGGTAAGTTTCAGGTCTAACAATTGTTAGCCTAAATCCGGTAAAGCAATAACACAAAATAACAAAAAATAACATCTGTTATAATTAAAGTGTCATTTTGTACTTTTTTCAAGTACAACCCCTTAGAATGGCTCAAAACGATGTTTTCGCAGAAAATAATTGTAAAAAAAGGTGGGAAAAAGTGGTAAGAAGTGGGGCATGTTATTATTATATTCATTATGTTTGTATCAAATCGCGGTTTTTCCTGATGCAAATTACATGGCTATCTTCACCGGTGAATATGATTGCAAGATGGATGCCAAGGGTCGGTTGCTGCTTCCCTCCAGGATCAAAGCTAAACTACCCGAATGCTCCAGGCACGAAATCGTGCTCAGTCAGGGATTCGAGCCATGTCTGATTATTTATACGATTGAAGAGTACAAGATCGTTTATGACAAAGTCTCTTCTCTTAGTCAGTTCAATTTAGAACATAGAAAACTGCAGCGCAATTTTTTTAGAGGAAGTATAGAGGTAGAACTGGATAATATGGGGAGATTTTTAGTGCCCAAACGCATGGCACAATATGCGCAGCTCAGAAAGGATGTATTGATCGTGGGGACGGGCAAAGTGCTGGAGATCTGGAACCCCAGTGTCTACGAAGAAGGCTACACACTTAACAACCCTGAGGAATACTCAGCTCTGGCAGAGAAATATTTAGACAATCATAACGGCGGAATTGCTCCTGAAGGTCATGTATCATAAGTCAGTACTACTTGAAGAAAGTGTGGATGGGCTGGTGCACAAGCCCGACGGCACTTACGTGGACCTGACCTTTGGCGGCGGAGGGCATAGCGCCGAGATTCTCAAAAGGCTGAAGGGTGGGCGCCTCTTTGCCTTTGACCAGGACCAGGATGCAGCTGCCAATGCGGAGGGGATGGACCTGACCTTTATACAGGCCAACTTTCGCTATCTCAGGCGCTACCTCAAACTGCATGGGCTGACTCAGGTGGATGGCCTGCTGGCTGACCTGGGAGTGTCTTCGCATCAGTTTGATGTGCCGGAGCGAGGCTTCTCTACCCGTTTTGAAGCCGACCTTGATATGCGCATGGACCAGCAGGCGGAGCGCAGTGCCCGCGAGGTAGTCAATACGTACAGTGAGAAGCAACTGCACCAGATACTGGGCATGTACGGCGAAGTAAGGAACGCCAAAACACTGGCCCAGGCCATGGTAGCCGCGCGTACCAACCAGCCGCTGGAAACCGTGGAAGAACTAAAGGAGGTGCTGCGCAAATATGCGCCCCGAGGCAAAGAGGCTAAATACTACGCCCAGGTATTTCAGGCCCTGCGAATAGAAGTGAACGATGAGATCAAGGCACTGGAAGAAATGCTGGAGCAAAGCATAGAAGTGCTGGCACCGGGCGGACGCCTGGTGATACTGTCTTACCATTCGCTGGAAGACAGGTTAGTGAAAAACATGATCAATAAGGGAAACCTGAGAGGAGAAGTGGAAAAGGATTTTTACGGAAATCCCCGGCTGCCCCTCAGGCCTGTAACCAGGAAGCCCGTGCTACCCTCTGAAGCAGAGATCAGGGAGAACAGCCGGGCCAGAAGTGCCAAACTCAGAATTGCTGAAAAACAATAAGGGTATGAACACTACAGTAAAACAAAACAAGCCTAAAGTGGCAAAAGCAGACCGGCCCAGGGGAGAGGGCTTATTCGGCAGGATAGACCGCCTGTTCAGGATAGACACCTCCTTTGACAGCGGCCTGCCGGTGAAGTTTGTGCCTTACGTGCTTTACTTTACCTGCCTGGGGCTTTTTTATATAGGCAACAATCATTACGCAGAAAAGAACATCCGCAAGATCAACCGCCTGGAGGAAGAGGTGGAAGACCTGCGGGCCAATTATACTACCCTTAAAGCAGATTATATGTATGCCAGCAAGCAGTCTGAAGTAGCCCGCCGGGTGAAAAAGATGGGCCTGCAGGAAAGTGAGACACCACCCTTCAAAATTAAAGTAGAAGAATAGTGAGCATCAAGAAGTCCATATTGCTGCGGGTCAGGCTGGCCTTCCTGGCGATCTTTATCGCCTCCCTCTTCATTGTGTTTCGCATCGCCGAGATACAGTTTGTGGAAGGAAAAAAGTGGAAGGATATGGCCGCCGAGATCAACCTGGACTATAAGAAAATCCCAGCCATACGGGGCAATATCTACGCAGCTGACGGCAGCCTGCTGGCCACCTCCCTGCCCTTCTATCGCCTTGCTCTGGACCCTTCCGTAGCCAGCGACGAACTTATGCAGGAACCGCTCGATTCCCTGGCGCATCTGCTCGCCGCCTATTTTGGTGACCGCACCTGGATAGAATACAAGCGCCGCATCCTCAACGAACGGGCTCGTGGCAGGCAGTACATCACCCTCAACCGCAGGAAGATCAACTACCTGGAAAAAAAGAAAATGGAGAAATGGCCGGTGTTCCGGGAAGGGCGCTATGGTGGTGGGGTGATCTTTGAGAAGGTGAACGAACGCTACAAACCGTTTGCCTACCTGGGGGCCCGTACCATCGGACATATCAATGAAAACAATAAAGGAGCCGGGCTGGAGTACAGCTTCAATGAGTACCTGGCAGGCAGAGATGGCGAAGGCCTGTTTCAGAAAATGTCTGGCGGTCACTGGAAGCCTGTCTACGACGGCGATGAAGTGAAGCCACTACCCGGCTATGATATCATTTCTACTATAGACGTCAACATACAGGATGTAGCGCAGGCCTCCCTCCTTGAGGCCCTGAGTCGGCACGATGCCGACTATGGTTCGGTAGTAGTGATGGAGGTGGCTACCGGTGAAGTGAAAGCTATCGCTAACCTGACCCGCTTCAGCCAAGGCAACTACGGCGAAAGCTACAACTATGCCGTGGGCGAACTGACCGAGCCGGGCTCAACCTTTAAGCTGGCTTCCGTAATGGCGCTGATAGAAGAAGCCGGACTCAACCTCAACGATAGTATGGATGCCGGAAACGGTCGCTTCAATTTTTACGACAGGGTGATGACCGACCATGAGCCGGAAGGCTATGGCATGATCAGCTTCAAAGATGCCTTTGCACATTCTTCCAATATTGCTATCTCCCGCTGGATGGATCATCACTTTGGGTTGAAGCCCGAGCGATTTGTGGACTATGTGCGCGGCATGGGATTGGCCGACCGCCTGGGTTTTCAGATCAGCGGCGAAGGTATCCCCATGATCAGGAAACCAGGAGATAAAGGCTGGAGCGGTGTGTCACTGCCCTGGATGTCTATCGGTTACGAACTGAAGCTCACGCCCCTGCAGGTGCTGGCTTTCTACAATGCCATAGCCAATGATGGCAAAATGGTGCAGCCTATCATTGTAAAAGAAGTGAAACAGGCAGATAAGGTGGTGGAGCGTTACCAGGGCGGAGAGCTCAAGCGGCAGATCTGTTCAAAACAGACACTTTCCAAGGTCAGGGAAATGCTGGAAGCTGTGGTAGAGTATGGTACAGCCAGCAACATTAAAAATGATTACTATAAAATTGCGGGAAAGACAGGTACGGCACAAAAGTTGAAAAACGGCCGCTATACCCGAAACTATTACACTTCTTTCGTGGGATATTTTCCGGCAGATGCACCCAAGTACAGCTCTATCGTGATCATCGACAGCCCCAAGGGATTTCAGCAGTATGCCAGTAGTGTGGCAGCCCCGGTTTTTAAAAACATTGCCGATAAGATCTACGCTACTGACCTCGAGCTGCATGAGCCGCTACCGGAAGAATTTGCTCGCGAAGAGGGTGTTTTTCCTCTGATTCAGGCAGGTTACTACGACGACCTGCAGCAGGTCATGGAAAACCTGGAAATAGCGTATGAACCTACCGACGCCGCCGAATGGGTGCGGGCCGAACGGGTTGGCAACCAAGTGCAGTGGAACGAGAGCAGCGCCTCCTATGAGTACATACCTGATGTGAGAGGTATGACACTCCGCGACGCGCTCTTCCTGCTGGAAAACCGAGGGCTTAGAGTAAGCTATCAGGGTAGTGGAAGGGTAAACAGACAATCACAGGCCCCCGGGCTCAAAGTGATTAAGGGTAGCAGTATCAGTTTACAACTAGGTTAAGACAGCACATGGCAATTTTAAAAGACATTCTGTACAAAGTAGCGCTTCGCTCTACCGTCGGCAGCACCGACCGAGAGGTATGCTCCATAGCTTTTGACTCGCGCAAGGTAGAGGCAGGCAGCGTATTTGTGGCAGTAGCCGGCACCCAGGTAGACGGCCATCAGTACATTTCTTCTTCGGTAGATAAAGGCGCCATAGCCGTGGTATGCGAACGCATGCCCGATGAGAAAAAGACAGGCGTGACTTATGTAGAGGTAGGCGACAGTGCCGAGGCGCTGGGCATCATGGCTTCCAGCTTTTACGGGAATCCTTCTCACAAAATGCAGGTGGTGGGCATTACCGGCACCAACGGCAAGACCACAGTGGTGACGCTGCTGCAGCAGCTCTTTATCCGCCTGGGCTATAATACCGGCCTGCTCTCCACGGTCAACAATAAGATCAACGATAAGATCATCCCGGCCACGCACACCACACCCGATGCCGTGCAGCTCAATGCGCTCATGGCCCAGATGGTGAAGGAAGGCTGCACGCACTGCTTCATGGAATCCAGCTCGCATGCCATAGACCAGCGGCGTATCGCCGGTATCAGGTATGCAGGGGCAGTGTTTACCAACATCACCCACGACCACCTGGATTACCACAAAACTTTTGAAAACTACATCAAAGCTAAGAAGCGCCTCTTTGATGACCTGCCAGCCGAAGCTTTCGCCCTAGTAAATTTAGACGACAAACGGGGGCAGATCATGCTGCAGAATACCAAAGCCGCCAAGAATACTTTCTCCCTGCGGTCACCTGCTGATTTCAGAGGAAAAGTTTTATCCAACTCCCTGCAGGGGCTTGAGCTGGAAATAGGTGGAAAAGATATACCTTCGCAGCCCGTTTGGTTCAACCTGATCGGCGATTTCAATGCCTATAATCTGCTGGCAGCTTTCGGCGTAGGCGTACTGCTGGGAGAGAGTCCTGAAGAGGTGATGACGGAGCTATCGGGCGTAAGTCCTGCGCGCGGACGCTTCGAGCAGATCATCTCGCCCGAAGGTATCACCGCCATTGTGGATTATGCCCATACGCCGGATGCGCTGGAGAATGTGCTGAAGACCATACAGAATGTACGCACTAAAAATGAGCAGGTCATCACCGTAGTAGGCTGTGGCGGAGATCGTGACAAAACCAAGCGGCCCGAGATGGCCGACATTGCCAGCCGCTACAGCGATAAGGTAGTGCTGACTTCGGACAACCCGCGCAGTGAAGACCCGGAGCAGATTATTGAGGATATGAAAGCCGGGGTGAAAGCGGCCAATTACCGTAAGGTACTGGCCATTACCAACCGGAAAGAGGCCATCCGTAGCGCCTGCATGATGGCCAGGAAGGGAGACATCATCCTGGTAGCTGGCAAAGGACACGAGACCTACCAGGAGATCAAAGGCGTAAAATACGATTTTGATGATTTTCAGGTAATAGAAGAAGTTTTCAATCAATTGACGAAAGGCGAATAGCTGAAGTGCCGACTGATCATACTATAGATTATGCTGTATTATTTGTTTGATTATCTGGAGCGTGAATTTAACCTGCCGGGAGCCGGACTTTTCCAGTTCATCTCCTTCAGGGCAGGTATGGCTACGCTGCTTTCGCTCATTATCACCATTACCTTTGGACAGCAGCTCATTTCCCTGCTGCGCAGAAAACAGGTAGGTGAAGACATCCGTGATCTGGGTCTGGAAGGGCAATTGCAGAAGAAGGGTACTCCTACCATGGGTGGCCTCATCATACTGGCGGCTATTATTATTCCTACCCTGCTCTTCGCCCGCCTGGAGAATATTTACGTCATCCTGGCACTGGTCGTGACGGTATGGATGGGACTGGTAGGGTTCCTGGATGATTATATCAAGGTATTTAAAAAAAATAAGGAAGGCCTGGCCGGTCGTTTCAAGATCGTAGGCCAGGTAGGGCTTGGGCTGATCGTTGGGCTGACCCTCTACTTTCACCAGGATGTAGTGGTACGCGAGTTTGATGAAGAAGTGCTCAAGACCATCACTTCTTCTGATGATCCGGCGCTGGATATACCCGAATCAGCTTACGAGGATGTGAAAGCGACCAAGACCACCATTCCCTTCATCAAAGGCAATGAGGCGGATTATGAGAACCTGGTGTCCTTCATCACCTTCGGGCTGATAGAGGTAGACGACCGCTTTACCTGGATTGTGTACCTGGCGATAGTCACTTTTATCATTACCGCGGTGTCCAACGGGGCCAACATTACGGATGGCATAGATGGGCTGGCAGCAGGCACCTCGGCCATCATCGGGCTGGTGCTGGCAATATTTATTTATGTTTCGGGCAACCTGCGCTTTTCGCAGTATCTCAATATCATGTATATTCCCGGATTGGGTGAGCTGGTAATTTTTACCACTGCCTTTGTGGGAGCCTGTATCGGATTTCTCTGGTACAACTCCTTTCCGGCCCAGGTATTCATGGGAGATACCGGTAGCCTGGCCATAGGCGGGATCATCGCGGTGCTGGCGCTGGCGGTAAGGAAAGAACTGCTGATTCCACTGATGTGCGGTATCTTTTTAATTGAGAACCTGTCGGTGGTAATGCAGGTGTCGTACTTTAAATACACAAAAAAGAAATACGGTGAAGGGCGAAGGATTTTCAAGATGTCGCCCCTCCATCATCATTACCAGAAGCTGGGGCTGCACGAGGCTAAGATCGTCAACCGCTTCTGGCTGGTAGGCATTATGCTGGCCATTTTCACACTGGTAACGCTTAAAATTAGATAGGTAATGATCAGACTGTTGGCAAAACGATATCTTAAAGGAGACCCGGTAATCTGGATGGTCATCCTGGCGCTGTCTGCCATTGGGGTACTGGCCATCTACAGCACTACCTCTGCGCTGGCCTACCGTCATCAGGATGGAGATACTGAGTATTATCTCTTCAAGCATTTGTTTCTGCTGCTGATCAGCCTCTCAGTAATGTACGTAGTGCACAACTGGAACTACCGCATCTTTGCCCGGCTGTCTACCATTGCGCTCTGGATATCGGTACCGCTGCTTCTGTTTACCTGGATGTACGGCAGTAAGGTCAACGAAGCTTCGCGCTGGTTCTACATCCCGGTAATCAACCAGACCTTTCAGCCTTCCGACCTGGCCAAACTGGCCCTGATTGCCCACCTGGCAGGGATGCTCTCCCGCAGGCAGCAGGCGATCAAAAACGTATGGGTTTCGCTGGTGCCTATGCTGGTCTGGTGCGGACTCATCTGCATACTGATAGGTGTGTCAGATACTTCTACGGCCCTGATGCTGTTTGCCACCTGCATGCTGCTAATGTATATCGGGCGGGTGCCGTTCAGGTACCTGGCTTTGCTGGCCGTCTTCGGCATAGGCTTTGGCGCCCTGGTGATGGTGGTAGGTGAAAGAGGCGAAACAGTACGTAATCGTATTACCAGCTATACCGAAAACTTACTGGGCGGGGGAGAACTGCCTTTTCAGTCAGTACAATCTTACATCGCTATTGCCACTGGCGGTGTGCAGGGCAAGGGATGGGGTAACAGCGAGCAGCGTAATATCCTGCCTCATTCTTATTCAGATTTTGTATACGCGATTATCATAGAAGAATACGGCATGGTAGGCGGCATACTGGTGATTTTCCTGTACCTGACCTTACTCTATCGGGGGATACGGGCTGTCTCCCGCAGCGACCGGGCCTTCGGTGGGCTGCTCTCTGCCGGTCTGAGCTTCGCGATTGTGATACAGGCCATGATCAATATGGGCGTGGCAGTAGGCCTGCTGCCGGTGACGGGTCTTACCCTGCCCATGGTAAGTATGGGAGGTACGTCGCTCTTTTTTACCTGCATCGCGCTGGGTATCATTCTGAGCACTACCAAAAGCATTGAAGAACAGGAAGAAACAAAAATACAGGCAGCCTGATGGCAGAGGTACAGACACCATATCGCATCATCATCAGCGGAGGAGGTACCGGCGGGCATATCTATCCCGCTATTGCCATAGCGCATGCCCTGCAGGAGTTGCATCCCGGTACAGAAATTCTCTTTGTAGGTGCCAAAGGCCGTATGGAAATGCAGAAAGTACCTGAGGCAGGCTACAAAATAGAAGGCCTCTGGATCAGCGGCTTACAACGTAAGCTGACACTGGATAACCTGGCTTTTCCGCTCAAGGTAACTTCAAGCCTGTACCGTGCCAACCAGATCCTCTCAGACTTCAGGCCGCAGGCGGTAGTAGGTGTGGGTGGCTTTGCCAGCGGCCCGCTGGTGTACGCCGCCAGCTGGAAGGGCATTCCCTCGCTGCTACAGGAGCAGAATTCTTACGCAGGGCTTACCAATAAGCTCCTGGCCGGCAAGGTGCAGAAAGTGTGTGTGGCCAGCCACGGTATGGAAACCTTTTTTCCAAAAGAGAAAATCGTATTTACCGGCAATCCTGTCCGGCACGACATTGTAAAACTGGCTGCCACCGGTCTGGAGAGTAAAAGAGCCGAGGCTTTTGACTATTTTGGCCTGGATGCAGCCAGGAAGACACTGCTGGTAGTAGGGGGCAGCCTGGGTGCCCGTACGCTTAATAACAGCATGATAGAGGGTGTCAGCCGTCTGTCTGCCGCCGGGATACAGGTGATCTGGCAGTCTGGTAAATTCTACTATGAAGAAATGCGCAGCAAACTGGCTGCCCTGGAAAATACAGAAGGAATCAAGCTGCATGAGTTTTTGAGCCGGATGGATCTGGCTTATGCGGCGGCAGATGTGGTAGTGTCAAGAGCTGGTGCTTTGGCCATTTCGGAGCTGGCGCTGGTGAAGAAGCCCACCATCTTTGTGCCTTCGCCTAATGTAGCCGAAGACCATCAGCGTAAAAATGCCGAGTCGCTGGTAAAGGAAAAGGCAGCCCTGATGGTGCTGGACCGCGAAGCCGGTGGAAAACTGATAGAAGATGCCATCCGTCTGCTGGAAGATAAAGGGCAGCAACAGGAACTGGCCAAACATATCGGCAGACTGGCTCGCCCTGATGCGGCCAGGCATATTGCAGAGGAAGTGATCAGTCTTATCAAAAACAGAAGGTAATGCGACTGAAGAAGGGAGTTAAAATAGTGATCTATTTGCTGCTGTTGCTCAGCATCGTTGCCATGACAGAAAAACGTCGTAGCAACCGCCTGTGCCAGCATGTGATGATACGAATAGACGACAGCTATGAAAACTACTTCATCAGCGAGCAGGATGTACAACTACTGATGACCAATGCGGGTGCAGACCATATTGTAGGCAAAAAATTTTTTGAGCTGAACCTCAAGGAACTGGAGCAGCGGGTAGAGACCAATAAATATGTGCACAATGCAGAGGCTTATCGTGATGTAAAAGGTAACCTGCTGGTATATGCCGAGCAGAACAGGCCGATCGCCCGGCTGTTGCGGAGTGATGCCCCCGATGCTTACATCAGTGATGAGGGAGAAATCTTGCCTGTATCAGACAAATACACCGCCAGGGTATTGCTGGTAAGTGGCGCCTTTTCCGACAAAATGATCAGGCAGAAGATCAGGGAACATGAAGAAACCAGGCGCGTATTTAAGCTGATCAGCTACATCAGCGAGCATGAATTATGGAAAGCACAGATCGCCCAGATGGAGATCAGCCGCGACGGTAGCATTACAATGCTCCCGCAGGTGGGCAAGCAGCTGATAGAATTTGGCAGGGCTGAAGATATACAGGAGAAGTTTGACAAACTAAACATCTTTTATAAGCAGATACTGCCCCGTAAAGGATGGAACTTCTACGAAAAAGTAAATTTAAAATACCAGGATCAAATAGTGTGTGACTAACTAATTAAACTATGCAAGAAGAAAACATTGTTGTCGGGCTCGATATCGGTACAACCAAGATTTGTGCTATTGTGGGCCGCAAAAATGAGTACGGAAAGCTGGAAGTGCTGGGCATGGGCAAGGCCAGGTCTGAAGGCGTAAGACGTGGCATTGTCACCAACATTGACAAAACCATCTATGCTATCAAAAAGGCTATCCAGGAGGCAGAAGAACAATCTGGCATAGAAATCAATACTGTCAATGTAGGCATAGCCGGGCAGCATATCAGAAGCTCTATTCATCATGGGGGGATTACCCGCAACTCCACGGATGATGAAATACGCATGGAAGATGTGGAGCGTCTTACCAATGATATGTACCGTATCGTAACGCCTCCCGGTTCTGAGATCATCCATGTGATGCCCCAGCATTACACGGTAGATTACGAAGAAGGCATCGTAGACCCGATCGGGATGTCCGGCATAAAACTGGAAGCTGACTTCCATATCATTACCGCCCAGACGCATGCTATCAATAACATCAACAAATGTGTGAAGCGGGCTGACCTGCACATTGAAAACCTGATCCTGGAACCCCTGGCATCCAGCCTGGCGGTACTGAGCGATGAAGAGAAGAGAGCCGGGGTCTGCCTGGTAGACATAGGCGGCGGCACTACCGATATGGCTATTTTTTACGATGGTATTATCCGCCATACCGCTGTTATCCCTTTTGGTGGCGACATCCTCACCCAGGACATCAAGCAGGGCTGCTCAGTGATGGAAGAACAGGCCGAACTGCTCAAGACCAAATTTGGTAAAGCGATTGCCGAAGAGGCCAGCTTCAATGAAATTGTATCCATCCGTGGGCTGAGAGACCGTCCGCCTAAAGAGATTTCTCTCAAGAACCTGGCTTACATCATTGAAGCCCGTATGCAGGAAATATTTGAACTGGTACATGCGGAGATTATCTCTTCCGGCTTTGAAGAGAAGCTTGCCGGGGGCATCGTAATTACCGGAGGCGGTTCCCAACTGCAGTTTGCCAAAGAGCTTTGTGAACTGATGTGTGCCAATGATGCCCGCATCGGCTATCCCAACGAATACATGGGTAAGAGCAAGGTAGAAGCTGTAAAAAGTCCTATGTTTGCAACCTCTGTAGGCCTGGTACTTTCCGGCTTCAAAGCGATTGACGAACGTAACCTCAATTATATCAGGCAGAGAGACAAAAATGGGGTTGAAAACAAACCCGGAAAGGAGAAAGCGAGCCAGCAGCAGGGCTCATTTTTTCAGAAGATGGTGGAAAATGCTAGAAAACTACTTATCGACGATTTTAACGATGATCAAAACTACTGATATCTAAAAAATTTTTTCACGGTAAAAACTACTAATGACTATGGCTGAAAGAAAATATGAATTTGACTTACCCTCGCAGCACAGCTCAATCATCAAAGTAATTGGCGTGGGTGGTGGCGGAAGCAATGCCGTAAATCACATGTTTAATCAGGGTATCAAAGATGTGGAGTTCATCATCTGCAATACTGACCACCAGGCGCTGGATGCCAGCCCGGTACCCAACAAACTGCAGATAGGCAAAGAACTTACCCGTGGCCTGGGTGCCGGTGCCAACCCTGAAAAAGGCAGAGCGGCAGCAATCGAGAGTAAAGAAGAAATCCGTGAACTGCTAAGCTATGATACCAAGATGCTGTTTATCACAGCGGGTATGGGTGGTGGTACCGGTACCGGTGCAGCACCCGAAATAGCCAAGGTAGCTCGTGAATTGGGCATACTCACCGTAGGCATCGTGACGCAACCCTTCGGCTTTGAAGGTAGAAAAAAACAGAAAGCTGCCGAAGATGGTATCCGCGAGCTGAGGAACAACTGCGATACCGTCATAGTCATTCTTAACGACAAGCTCAGGGAGGTATACGGTAACCTGACTCTTACCAATGCCTTTGCTCAGGCGGACAACATACTGACCACCGCCGCCAAAAGTATTGCCGAGATCATTACAGTAGCTGGTTATATTAACGTTGACTTCGAGGATGTAAAAACGGTTATGGCCGGATCAGGTGCGGCAGTCATGGGTTCTGCCAAGGCTGAAGGAGAGCATCGCGCCCGACGTGCCGCCGAGGAAGCCCTGTCTTCGCCTCTGCTGGATGACAAAAATATCCACGGTGCCCGTAAGATCCTGCTTTCTATCCGCTCAGGCGAGCAGGCAGAAATGCAGATGGACGAACTTACCGAAATCACCGAGCACATCCAGAACCAGGCTGGTGAGGATGCCGAGATGATTTTCGGTCACGGACTGGACGATTCACTCGGAGAAGCCATCATGGTAACGGTAATCGCTACCGGCTTCAGCATGGATGATGATGACGATAATACAGAAGAGGAGAACGATAAACCATCTGTAATTGACCTGGAATCGGAAAAGCCGGTGAAGGAAAAGGAACCTGAGCCCAAGAACGAGACTGCGCCTGCGCCCCCTCGCGCCAATGTGCCTCCTGCTACTCCTCCACCTCCTCAACCTGTTCAGTTAGAGGAAGAAGATGATGATGAGGCTTATCGGCAGGAGAAAGAAGAGGATGAACGTATTCTCAGAGAAATGTCTTCCAGCCGCCGCTATCTGATCATGAAGGAAGCCTATGAGCGCCGTATGAAGCTCAAAGGACGCAAAAGCATCAGCTCGCCCGACAATAATGATGATGTTTTCAAGAAAGAAGACTTCTTTAATGAGCCGGCTTACCTGAGGCGCAATGTGCACCTGTACAATGTGCCCTCTTATAATGACCGCAATGTATCAAGGTACTCTCTGGATGATGACGATAACATCATCGGAAACAATAAGTTCCTGCACGATAATGTAGATTAAAGCGCCTGGTTTTGATAGGATAAAAGTAAATCCCGTGCCTTGTACCCCAAGGCACTTTTTTTATATAAGCTTTGCCTGTCTACTATCAGAAGCTCTAGAAGGCGATTAACTGATCAGCTTGCTGATGCATCAACTTAAGGTAGATGTCATTGGTAAGCTGATTGTCTTTTAGATGGAGATGAATCTGCCCTAGCTTAAGCTGCAGGCCCAGTACATGGATCTGAAGATAATGCAGCACATCCGTAAAGTGGCTCAGGGCCACACTCGCGCCCTGCACCCCGGTGGATACGCCTACCAGCGCACATTTTTTGCCTTCAAGACCGCTGGGATATTCCATGCCATCAATAAATGCCTTGAGTACTCCCGGGTAAGAGCCGTTATACTCAGGAATAATAAAGATAAATTTATTACCACTGGTGAACTGTTCTCTCAGGCTGTTAAAGACCGGTTGTTTGCCATTATTTTCGTACAGGGCTGAAGAAGTAAAATCATCTGGCAAATCCCTGAGGTTGAGTATCTGTGTTTCAGCACCTTTTTCGTGCAAAAGCCTTTCATAATAAGCAGCTACCACGGCTGACTTAGCGTGTTTTCTGTTTGTTCCGACGACGATATTGATCATGCTAATTTTTTCCTGTTTACTGTTGGTGCTTACATAATAATTTCAGAGATCAGCAGACTCAGCCACTAAATCCACTTCTACTTCTACCTCATTTTTGATGGCGGTGTTGCCCATATCTCCTATGATCCCTCCCTCACCATATTTTAAATCCCAGCGGGTACGGTCAAAGCTTAATTTAGCCTGTACTCTGACTTCTTCTTTAGATCCGGATATTTGCACCGGAAAGCTGATGCTATGCGTAGTGCCTTTGATGGTCAGCTTGCCCTCTACCTGATAAGTTTGCCCATTAGCTTCTGCGGTGGCTGAAACTATTTCAAAGAAGGCTTCTGGGTACTTTCCGGTGTAAAACATTTCCTTTGATTTGAGCCACTCTAATAAGTCCTGTTTTCGGCTTCCTTCAAGATCCTCGTTAGTTAAGTCTCTCACGTTCAGTGTAAAAGAACCGCTTTTTAGCCTCCCATCTTCCAGGCTGAAAGACCCTTCTTTGATAGGTACTTTACCATAATGCTGTCCAAAAATTTTCTTTCCAGTCCAGCGGACCGTACTTTCGCTTGCATCAACCGTATATGTTTGCTGTGCCACAGCCGGTAAGAGCAGCAGTTGGAAGCAAATTAAGTATGTTAAAATCATAAACCCAAAACCCCGGCATGGGCTTCAGTGTTTTGGGTGCAATTCTATTTTGACTAATTCCTATGAAAATCAAGGTTTCTACACAGGTGGATCAGGATTATAAAAGTGTAATGAAAGGATTTGACCGCGAGCTCTTTCTTAAACTCAACCCACCTTTTCCGCCGGTCAGGCTCCTGAGGTTTGATGGTTGTAAGAAAGGAGATGTGGTGGCATTGCAGCTTAATTTTTTCCTCTTCAAACAGGAATGGATCAGTCTCATCACCGAAGATGGACTCAATGAGCACGAATTCTATTTTGTAGATGAAGGGACTAAGCTACCTTTTTTTCTTTCTTACTGGAAGCACAGACACAGGATCATCAGAGAGGGAGCGCAATCGCGCATTGTAGACGACATTTCTTTCCGCTCACCCCTGCGCCTGCTGGATATGTTGCTTTGGCCCGTTTTATGGCTTCAGTTTCTCTATCGCAAACCCATTTACAGAAAGATATTTCGTAAAAAAGCGTAAGTTTGGATTCAGCCCATCTACAGGTATTGTTTCATACTGATTCTTTTACCTATTTTTAGGCCTTTGTGTGGAAAAACTATTTTAGGATTTTGTGGAAATCTATCTGCTTTTCCTTTTCCATGAACAATTTTAAGTTTACGCTAAACCTAAGCCAAACAGATGATTGTAGGCGTTCTTAAAGAAGAAGCTGATTCCCGGGTGGCACTCACGCCGGATGTTGTAAAAAAACTTACTGATCACAACCAGGTCCTGATCGAAAAAGATGCAGGGGCAGAGGCTTACATTCCGGATGAGGAGTATGTTGAAGCTGGTGCCGCTCTGCGCAGCCGTGCAGAAGTTATCGCTGAGTGTGACTTATTTATCAGCGTAAGGCCTCCTGCAGATGAGGTGCTGAGCCAGCTTAAACCAGGTACCTTTATCATATCATCTTTCCGCCCTTATGAAGATCCTGCCATCACTGCCAGGCTCAGCCAATACCCGCTGACTATCTTCAGTATGGATATGATGCCACGAACTACCCTGGCGCAGGATAAAGATGTGCTTTCGTCTATGGCATCTATGGCCGGTTACCGTGCCGTACTGGAAGCTGCCACTCACCTTCCCCGTTATTTCCCTATGCTTACCACAGCTGCCGGAAGTATCCCACCCGCCAAAGTACTTATCCTGGGAGCTGGTGTAGCGGGGCTCCAGGCTATTGCGACAGCCAAACGCCTGGGAGCCGTAGTAGAAGCTTTTGATACGCGCCCTGCCGTCAGGGAAGAAGTGCAGAGTCTCGGTGCCAAATTTGTAGAGGTAGAAGGAGCAAGAGATGACAAGTCAGCCGGTGGCTATGCCGTAGAGCAGACCGAAGAGTATAAGCAGAAGCAGCGTGAACTGATCTATGAACGTGCTGTACGTTCGGATGTCATCATTACGACGGCGCTGCTCAGAGGTAAAAAAGCGCCTATTCTGATCACCAAAGAAATGGTAGAGGCCATGAGGCCGGGTAGTGTCATTGTTGACCTGGCGGCAGCAGGCGGTGGTAACTGCGAACTGACGAAAAATGAGCAGACGGTCTCTCACCATAATGTAAGGATCATCGGCGACTCTATCCTGGAGGCAAAAATGCCCATGCACTCCAGCCAGCTATTTGCTAAAAACATCTTCAATTTCCTGAAAATCCTGCTTAAAGAAGGAAGGGTGCAACTGGATATGGACAACCAACTGATCAGCGGTACCTGCATCGTACAGGAAGGCAAGCAACTCTATGAAGTAAAATAGTCTGAACCTAAGACCTATTAACCTATAATTATGGATCTTATTAACTTTCTGGGCGATAACCTGCTGATGATCTACATCCTGGTGTTCGCTGTTTTTCTGGGTACCGAAATGATTTCAAAAGTACCCACTGTATTACATACACCCCTGATGTCGGGTGCCAATGCTGTGAGCGGAGTGGTAATCATCGGAGCCATTATTCTGATACGTCAGGCCGATCCTGCTGACTATTTTGTACTCATTCTCGGTTTCCTGGGCATCGCGCTGGCAAGTATCAACGTAGTGGGTGGCTATGCCGTGACCGACCGCATGCTTGATATGTTCAAGAAAAAGAAGAAGAGATAAAAACCCAGAGGATCATCACCTAACGCAATACCAAGTACGCTATGAGCACTTATACATCAGTTTATGATTTTGTTTACCTGATCAGCATCGTTCTTTTCATCGTTGGCCTGAAACGCCTGAGCAGCGCAGATACTGCTCGAAATGGAAACCTGGTGGCTGCTACAGGGATGGGACTGGCCATTTTGGTGTCACTGATCTACCCTATGGAAGGCAGCGCTAACAATTATGCATGGGTAGCTGGCGGTATAGTAATAGGTTCTGCGGTAGGCATCACTGCTGCCAAAAAAGTGCAGATGACTGCGATGCCCGAGATGGTTTCCCTTTTCAATGGATTAGGAGGTGCCTGTGCCATGATGATTTCTTTGGTTGAGTTTTATAACTACCCGGTAGGCGAACCCTTATTTAATGGGCAGATTTTTACTACGCTCTTCGCTTTGTTTATAGGAAGTATTTCCTTCACCGGCAGCTTAGTAGCTTATGGCAAGTTGCAAGGCTTCCTACGCGATTCACTTACAGTACCTGCCCCCCGGGTGGTCAATGCTGTACTTCTGGTAGCTGTCATCGGACTGATCATCTACATCATGCTCATGCCTTCCGCCAATTTCAATTGGGCGCTGGTGCTGTTGGTTGTTTCGCTTATCTATGGAGTTACCTTTGTCACACCTATTGGCGGGGGCGATATGCCAGTTGTCATCTCCCTGCTCAATTCTTTTACAGGAATAGGTGCTGCGCTGGCAGGCTTAATCTACAACAATCAGGTAATGTTGATAGGCGGTATACTGGTAGGTGCTTCCGGTACCATTCTTACGATTCTGATGTGTGAGGCGATGAATCGTTCTCTGTTCAACGTGATCATAGGCGGTTTCAGCAGTAGTGGAGGCGGGTCTAGCAGGACCGGCGAACAGGTAGTAAAAGAAGTGTCTCCCATGGATCTGGCCATAGAATTGAAATATTCATCCAAAGTGATGGTAGTGCCAGGTTATGGTTTGGCGGTTGCCCAGGCCCAGCA
This sequence comes from Cyclobacteriaceae bacterium, assembly GCA_046541235.1. Taxonomy (GTDB): domain Bacteria; phylum Bacteroidota; class Bacteroidia; order Cytophagales; family Cyclobacteriaceae; genus Catalinimonas. Next base: position 17,746 of record JBKHDR010000086.1, read on the forward strand.
TGTGGTTCATGAACTGGAAAGTATACTGGAAACAGAAGGTGTGGATTTTAAGTATGCCATACACCCGGTGGCAGGCCGTATGCCTGGGCATATGAACGTACTTCTGGCAGAAGCAGATGTGCCCTATCCCAAACTTCTTGAACTAGAGGAAGCCAATAAGGAACTGGCAACTACAGATGTAGTACTGGTGATAGGAGCAAATGATGTGGTGAACCCTGCGGCCAAAGATGATACCAGCAGTCCTATTTATGGTATGCCCATACTGGAGGTGGAGAAAGCAAAAAGTGTAATCGTATTAAAGCGTGGTATGAGTACCGGATACGCAGGTATTGAGAATCCGCTGTTTTTTGGAGAAAGGACTCGTATGCTTTTTGGAGATGCCAAAGCATCTTTAAATAAGCTTAAAGATGAAGTAGATCAAGCTTAAGAGCATGCTATCCTCTCATAAGAATGTAATAGATGTGAATTTTGCGAAAATAAGTATCAGTTTTATTTGTACATTATAAAAATTGCCCTACCTTTGTCCTCCCTTCAAAAGGAATGGGAGTATAGCTTGATAAATAGTGTTTTCTACAGCAGGTTTTAAAAATTTATTCAAATAGTTAAATATCTGTTTGAGATTTGGAAAACTTTCTTCACCTTTGCACTCCCATCACGAAAGAGTGGAGGGGCGGTGCTGAAAGAGTAGTTGA
>JBKHDR010000087.1:0-17967 GCA_046541235.1 Cyclobacteriaceae bacterium
TTAAAGCGTCAGTAAGCCCCAATTGTATAAAGAAGCTACTGTTGATCCCTGCCTCGCTTGACAGAAATTCCTCTGTAGTCAGCTGCGCCAGGCTTTTAAGGTTTTTCAAATCCTGGATAACCAGCAGGAGCTGTTCAAAGTCTTGTCTTGTGTAAAAGGAAGTGCGTTTATGTTTGTTAATCAGCGTAGGGTCTATCAATCCAATGATTAATAACACTAATGCGTTGGTATCAATCAGGATTCTGATACGTTGCTGAACATATAAATGCCCACCACCTCCTTATTTTTATCAATTTTTACCAGCTTGTAAATACGTTCATACTTAGAACTGATTTGAAGAAGGGGAGAGAGGTTCTGGTTTTCTACAAGAAAAGATACCACTACTTCCCAGCAACCGGAATCTTTTGAGTATTCAGCCTGCTCCAGACGAAGATCCTGTGGCTCTACTTCATAAAGAGGGGTGATTTCTCTTTTTGCGATCTGATAGAGTTCCTTGAAGTTCATATTGTTAAATCTAAGAATAAACATCAAAATTCTGTCACGAGTAGCAGTATGAAATTGAACGTCAAATACCTGATTTCAGGTATTGTTAGGCTACTCTCCGGCTGCGGCAACGACTTCCACCAGTTCGTCATTAACCAATCCATCATTGCCGACAAGACCGAAATTGTCACTTTTGTAATCCCAGTTGGCGTAAGCGATGCCGTTGCGTTCAAAGATAACGACCATATCTGCGTACCAGCGAAGCCGGTCTTCGCGGGGCGCGCTTTCTATCACGCCCCATTCGCCGCAGTAGAGGGGCAGGCCCGTCTGCTTAGCCATAGCGATGGGCTTCTGCATCATTTTCTCAAGCGTATCCGGGTTGTAGTATTTCATACGTTTATCTACGATCTCCTGCATATCCTCGGCGAGTGTGTCGTACTCCTCAGATTTTACCAGCATGCCAGGGTAATGTACCGGGCCATCGTACTCAGCAATGTTTGTCCAGCTGGCCTGGTAATGAGAGAGCAGGAAGGGCTCGTAGAAGTGAAAGCTCAGCAGGATGTTTTTATCATTCTCCGGAATCACCAGCTCATCAAAAGTATCAGCCGATTGCCAGCGGTTGGAGCCAATTACCAGGATGCGTTCCGGCTCTTTTTCCCGGATGGCCGCTACGGCTTTGGCTACCAGCTGGTTCCAGTCATCTGCCTCATCGGCTACGGGTTCATTCATCAGCTCATAGGCCAGCATACCATTGGGATAGCGGCTCAGTTCATCAGAAAACACCTGCCAGAGCTGGATAAACTTCTCCTGGGCAGCAGGGTCGGTCCACAGAGGCTTTTCTTCTTCGTTGAAATGGTGGGAGCGCAAGATGTGCAGGTCAACGATGGCACGCAGGCCGTAATCCCGGCACCAGCCGAGCGCATTGTGCAGCAGGGTAAAGGCTTCTTCATTTTTGTTGCCCGCTTCGTCAAACATTTGCTCCTCGTCTACCGGGATGCGCAGGTGGTCGAAGCCCAGCCCGGCCAGGTATTTTACATCTTCTTCATCAAAGAATTCCTTCCGCTCCGTACCTCGGCGGCTGCTCTGGGAGAGCCAGTGAGAGATATTGGTACCTTTGTGTATGTGGAAGGTCTCATAGTCGGTTTCCTGGGTTACAATGGCTTCCACCGGGGTTTCCTGGCGGGTGGTACAGCTAACCCCTGCCCAAAGTAAAACAGCAGCCAGCAGAAAAAGAGGAATCGGAAGCTTGGTGTGCATCTTCATAGTTCTGGTTAAAATCTAATGCCTAAAATTAAAAAAAAATGTCACATGCTTTTTCATCTTCAGGGTGGGTAGCCGGGGCATATGTATATCCCGACAACCTTTTCACCGTATCGAGTACTCTTCTCCATAATTATAGGTGTGAAGAGACGCTGACAAACAGGATAAGACATCAGGCTGCCAACAATTGATAGGGTTACAGGTTTTCGTTATCTATTTTATTCCCCATGCTCAGGAAAGCCGCTAAAATTTATACCAACCACCTGGTTAAACTTTATTTGAGGATCATCTCAAGTATTGCCTTTTATCCTAGCATCCTTGCTTTGGGGCTTTTTGCGCTTTCGCTGCTGACGCTCTACATCGACAATGCCTCACCTGACCAACTGCTGGGGATGGATGTCACCATTAAGAATATTCTTGATCCCGACAGTGCCCGTTCACTCCTGGGAGCCATTGCCGGAGGCATTATTTCGCTGATGGTGTTTAGCTTCTCTATGGTGATGGTGATCCTGAGTCAGACTTCTTCCAGCTATTCACCACGGCTCCTGCCCAACCTGGTAGGAAGAAAATATCATCAGATCGTGCTGGGCTTTTACCTGGGCACCATCGCTTACACTTTTACGGTTCTTTCCAGCATACAGTCCAAGATGTATCCGTTTGGTGTGCCCAGCCTGTCTGTCATCACCAATGCTGTCCTGAGCTTTGTTTGCCTGGGTTTGTTCATTTCATTTATCAATAATGTTTCGCAGAACATTCAGGTAGGCAATATCATCAGCGAACTTCATAAAGCTGCCCTGAAAGGGATAAAGCACGAGATCAGGAAAGAGATTTATGTGCCCCCTCATCAGTTGCCCGATATGACGCGCTGGTCTGTCATTCACAGCCCGGTTTCGGGCTATCTCAATAACATAGAATATGCTTCCATTGCCAAATTAGCTCAGAATTTGGACGTCACGCTGAAAATCTGCGTGCCGATTGGTCAGTTTGTGAATCAGCGGGATCCTATATTAAGGGTTAGCCATTCGCTTAAGCAGGAAGACTGCGAAAGGCTGTTTCGCAGAATAATATTTCTGCACCAGGAAAATGTGCTTCAGAATTATGTGTATGGGTTCAAGCAGCTTAGCGAGATTGCGACCAAGGCGCTGAGCCCGGGTATCAACGATCCGGGCACGGCGCTGCAAGCCCTGGACCGGCTGGCCGATTTATTTGTGGTACGCCTGCAGTTATCCGGGTTCAAAATCAGAACCGACAAGGAGGGCAAGCTGAGGGTGATTTCTGAACAGGTACGCTTTCGTGATCTTCTGTACTTTTCTCTGGGTACAATTATCAACTATGCGGGCAACGACCTGCCGGTCAACCACAAACTGATACAGATATTAGGAGCGATTGCACGGAATGATGTTGAAGGGAGGCATACGGATGTTATTTTATCCATGCTGGATGATCTGGTAACGCACTTTATCCAGGAGTTCAGGACTCACACCGACAAGCGCTCCCTGAGTAAACGAACACTACAGATCATAAAACACTATCCCCAACACCCAAAAAGCCTGGCGATACAACCTAAGATAGCCGGGCTGACATCATAAAGCAGGCCACCGTAAATACTTTGCCTGTTTGCAAACAGGCCTGGTACCATCTCTTTCTCATAGTTCATGCAAATTTAACAGTAGCGTTTTGTTTATCACAGAATATAATAGCTACCTTTACGCCATCATGAAGCTGACCATCACATATCAATTTTGGGTGATGCCCGATGGCGCCCTCACGCTGGCTTCGGTAGTCAATTGCTAAACTGCCGGGCCGCCGTTGCCTGTCTTTGATTCCCTTTCTTTAAGGTCAATTTCTCTTCTTACTTACTCTTTTTTTCAATTCTTTATTCGTATGCTCATGCGAGTTAGTAAACTGCTTTATCATTTCAGGCATGCCCTGCAGGGCGATTACGATCGTTATACGGAAGGCAGCATCCGCCTGGGTATTTTTTACCTGGCAGTTCCCATGATCCTGGAGATGATCATGGAATCTCTCTTTGCCATCGTAGACATTTTCTTTGTGGGTAGGCTGGGGGTCAATGCCGTGGCCACGGTCGGGCTTACTGAGTCGGTCGTCACTATTGTTTATTCTATCGGCATAGGTTTCAGCATGGCGGCTACGGCCCTGGTTTCCCGCCGTATAGGAGAGAAGCAGCCTGAGAGAGCTTCTGCCGCAGCCTTCCAGGTGATCCTGCTGGGCGCAGTATTTTCCCTGCTGATCAGCATACTAGGTTTTATTTACGGCAGAGAGGTACTGAGTCTGATGGGAGCCAGTGAAGATATACTGCAGGAAGGCAGCCGTTATACGCAGATCATCTTTGCAGGTAATATCAGTATTATGCTGCTGTTTATCATCAATGGGGCCTTCCGCGGAGCGGGTAACGCGGCAATTGCCATGCGTGCGCTCTGGATTTCCAACGGGATCAATATTGTGCTTGACCCCCTGCTGATCTTTGGTATCGGCAGCTTTGCGGGTATGGGGCTTGAAGGTGCTGCCTGGGCTACCACCATTGGCCGTAGCATTGGCGTGGTTTACCAGCTTTACCATATGCTGGATGGCAGTACCCGCCTGCGCCTTACACGTCGTGCCATCCGCCTGAGATGGAGCACCATGCTCAATATCATCAAGGTATCGGGTGGAGGTATGGGGCAGTTTCTGATAGATTCGGCCAGTTGGATCTTCCTGACGCGCCTGGTATCGGAGTTTGGCAGTACGGCCCTGGCGGGTTATACCATTTCTTTCCGCATCGTGATGTTTACCCTCTTACCTGCCTGGGGCTTATCCAACGCGGCAGCTACCATGGTAGGGCAGAACCTGGGGGCCAAACTCCCTGACAGGGCGGAGCAGTCGGTAAGGTTTACTGCCTGGTACAATGTGTATTTCCTGGGCCTGGTTTCGCTGGTTTTCCTGCTGTTTGGCGGGCAGTTTGTACGCCTATTCTCGGCAGATGAGGAAGTAATTCGGGCCGGTGCCACTGCGCTGAGGATCTTTTGCCTGGGCTATATCTTCTTTGCCTTCGGGATGGTGATGGTACAGGCTTTTAACGGAGCCGGCGATACCCGTACACCCACTTTCATCAACCTGGGCGTACTCTGGGTATTACAGCTGCCCCTGGCTTACCTGCTGGCGGTGCCTGTCGGCCTGGGAGTCCTGGGTGTTTTTATTACCATTGCACTAAGCCACTCGCTGCACGCTCTGGTCAGCCTCTGGCTGTTTCGTATGGGTCGCTGGAAGCGGATGCAGGTATAACTAAGCTGTAGTTAGGGTAAAGGAGGTAGTTGATCCTTTACCCAACTATTTACCCCTCATCAGGTTAATAGGCTTAGCTGCACCTAAGCGGCTAATTTTTTCAACTTACGCCTCTTTCATGGATACCTTTTTCATCTTTGTGGGCTTTGCCCTCTTTGCCTTCCTGGGCTTCTGGTACTGGTACAACCATCGCCCTGCCCATAAGCTGCCCCGCCGTTTTCCTGCCGAATGGAGAGCTTTGCTGCAGAAGCATGTGCATATGTACCAGAACCTTAATCAAAAGGAAAAGCAGCGGTTTGAGAGAAAAGTCATGAACTTTCTCAGGCAGGTGAGGGTAACCGGCGTGCGCACCCAGGTAAGTGATCTCGACCGCCTGCTCGTAGCCTGCAGTGCCGTCATTCCCCTCTTTGGCTTTCCAACCTGGAAGTACCAGTATCTGAACGAGGTGCTGCTTTACCCAGCCTCCTTTGACCGTAATTTTTCTATGGAAAATCCGGAAGAGGTGATCACCGGTATGATGGGCAGTGGTCGCCATATGGAAGGGACCATGATCCTGAGCAAACAGAGCCTGCACCACAGCTTTGGCAATACCAGCGATAAGCACAATGTGGGTATCCATGAATTTGTACATATCCTGGATAAGCAGGATGGCTCCATAGACGGGGTACCCGGCAATCTCAATGATGAAAAATATGCTGAACCCTGGCTACGGCTCATGCATAAAGAAATGCAACGGATAAAGAAAGGGAAAAGTGATATAGATGCTTACGCAGGTACCAGTGAGGAGGAGTTTCTGGCAGTGGCCAGCGAGTACTTCTTTGAACAGCCTAAGCTTTTTGAGAAGAAGCACCCCGAACTGTACAAAATGTTGCGCAAAGTCTATCGCCAGGATATGAAGAAGCGGCTGAGCGAGCCTTTCCGCAAGCCCAAGCGCATTGGCAGAAACGATCCCTGTCCCTGCGGATCGGGAGAGAAATTCAAGAACTGCTGCATGAATAACTGATCAGCTTTCGCCTGTTACTGCGAATCGCCTTCGGAGAAGAGAAGTAATGGTGCCACCTACGCAGTAAAAAAAAAGCCCGGCATTTGCGTGCCGGGCTGTAAATACTAAAATCGGCACCAGTTATTTGGCATAACTGATGGAGCGCATTTCCCGGATGACAGTCACCTTTACCTGGCCGGGGTACTGCATGTCTTTCTCAATTTTGCGGGATATCTCAAAAGAAAGAGAATTCGCTTTGTCGTCTGTCACATTTTCAGCATCCACAATGACGCGCAACTCGCGGCCTGCCTGTATCGCGTAGCACTTACTGACACCATCAAAGTCCATCCCAAGGGCTTCCAGGTCCTTGAGGCGTTGGATGTAGGAGTCTACTACCTCGCGGCGGGCGCCCGGTCTGGAGCCGGAAATTGCATCGCAGGCCTGTATAATGGGAGAGAGCACAGAAGTCATCTCTATCTCGTCGTGGTGGGCACCTATGGCATTACATACTTCGGGGTGTTCATTATACTTCTCGGCCAGTTTCATACCCAGCAGTGCATGGGGCAGTTCAGGTTCCTCGGGCCATACCTTACCAATGTCATGCAACAGCCCGGCACGCTTGGCCTGCTTGGGGCTGAAGCCCATTTCAGAGGCCATGGTAGCCGCCAGGTTAGCTACTTCACGCGAGTGCTGTAGCAGGTTTTGTCCGTAAGAGGAGCGGAAGCGCATACGGCCCACCATGCGGATCAGTTCGGGATGCAGGCCGTGGATGCCCAGGTCAATGGCAGTACGCTCACCGATTTCAATGATCTCATCCTCCATATTTTTGGTAGTTTTGGCTACCACCTCCTCAATGCGGGCGGGGTGAATACGACCGTCAGTAACCAGCCTGTGCAGGGAGAGGCGGGCCACCTCACGCCTTACGGGGTCAAATCCGGAGATGATAATAGCTTCAGGCGTATCATCTACGATAATCTCCACGCCGGTAGCAGCTTCCAGGGCGCGGATGTTACGGCCCTCACGTCCGATAATTTTACCTTTGATGTCGTCGCTCTCAATGTTGAAAACCGATACACAGTTTTCTATGGCATGCTCGGTAGCGGTACGCTGTATGGTCTGGAGCACCACCTTTTTGGCTTCTTTGGTAGCCGAGAGCTTGGCTTCCTCCATGATATTTTTGATGTGGGCAGAGGCCATAGTGCGGGCTTCGGCTTCCAGGTTCTCCATCAGCTGCTGACGGGCTTCATCGGCTGTCAGGCTGGCGACTTTCTCCAGTATGCTTACCTGCTGCTGCCTGATCTTGTCCAGTTCAGACTGTTTTTTCCTGATCATTTCATGCTGAGACTCCAGCATGTCTTCCTTACTTTTGAGTTCACCTTCCCGGCTTTTTACTTTCTCCATCTGCTCCCGCAGGTGCTGCTCGCGCTGCTTGAGCTTGTTTTCGTTGGTGATAAGTATATTTTTTTTGCGGTTAGATTCTTCTTCAAATTCTGCTTTGAGCTTCAGGAACTTCTCTTTGGCCTCGTAGATTTTTTCTTTCTTAATATTTTCGGCATTAGACTTGGCTTCGCGCAGCAGAAATTCGGCTTCTTCCCGGGCTTTCTGTTCTCGTTCCTGCAGGGCTTCTTCTTTGGCCTGCAAAAGCTTTTCCTGTTCCAGGGTAGACTTTTTGCCCAGCCCTCTGCCTATCAAGATACCGGCACCCAGTGATACGACACCTACCGCCAGCAGGATTAATATTATAAATTCACTCATTGTTTTTTACATAAATGGTTTAAGTACTATGTGCAGTACGCCACAGCCTCAACCACCGATGAGCGAATATTAACAAGTGTAGGAGTGAAAAAGGATCAAGGCTGAAAGAGACAGCCCGGATTCAGATAAAAGGCTAGGTCATGGCACGGGCAATGAGTTTGTTGAGGTTACCGAGCTTTTCAGACACTAGGTGTTCCGTTTCAAAACGGGCTTTTTCGTGTGTGATCTTTTCCATAAAAGCATCAAAGGCAACCATTGCCAGTAAATCATGCTTGTCGCTTATGCCGAAGCGGTCTTTATACCTGCGGAGCTGCTCGTTGAGCATGCGTCCTGCCTTCCTGATTTGCTCTTCCTCATCCGCCTCTACCTTCATGGGATATTCTCTATCACCTATCCTTATTTTTATTGAAATTTCTCCCATTTAATTTCCGCATTTATTGACTCAGCTGAGCAATGCATTTATCAATTTTCCTGATATACTCGTTAATCGTACGCTTCAACTCAGTGGTATCTTCCTGGTTAGCTACTGCGCTATCTACAATTTTACTGATTTTTACTGTTTTTTGAAAATGGTTTAACTGCTCATCTTTTTCACCCACCACTGACCTGAGCTGCTGGTTTTCTGCCTTCAGTTGCCTTACCTCCTCTTTCAGGGCCTGGTGCTGGCTTACCAGCAATTCAAGTCTCCTTTCCAAGACAGTGATCTCAGATATCAGTGATTTATGATTCATAAATAGCTACAGCTACCGTTTGGTTATGGCGTTTCTTTATACAATTTCACTCAACTAGGAGTGATTCCCTCAACAAAAAGTTCCGGAATAAGCTGCACTGCAAGTTGAAAAAATATATATGCTTACTTCCTGATTACGGCTCCCAGTTCCTGCTCAAATACCGTCATCAGCTTATTCATCGTCTTGTCTATGACCTTATCGGTCAGGGTTTTTTCCGGGTCCTGCAGCGTAAAACTGAGTGCATAAGCTTTTTTGTCACTTCCCAGCTTTTCTCCTTCAAAGGTATCAAACACATTAATATCCTTTACCAGGTGATTGCTGTGCTTGCGCGCAACAGCTTCTACCTGGTTAAAACCAATGTGCTTGTCCAGCACCAGCGATAAGTCTCTGCGTACCTCAGGGAACCTGGCTATTTCCCGGTAGATCAGTCGTTCCTTGGTACTTACCCGGCTTAGTTTGTTGACCAATGAAGGCCAGTCAATGTTTGCGTAAAATACTGTTTGTTTAACTCCTGCCAGGCTGCTTATCTCCGGACGCAGCAGGCCAGCCTGTGCCACAGATATGCCGTCTACCACATAGTCCAGACCATAAGCAAATACCTTGTTTTCCAGCGCCTTTTGTTCAGGGTCGACTATATCAAACCTATTAAATATTTTTCGAATAATCGAAGACAAATCATGAAAAGATACAGGCTCAGAATTGCCCCTCCAGCTTTCTGCCTGCTGCTGCCCACTTATAAAGATGGCTAACTCTCTTTTTTCCAGGTACTTAGCCTCATCAAGTGCATAGGTTTTGCCGAACTCAAAAAATTTCAGATTTTTCTGGCGGTGGCTGATATTATGAGCCAGTACCTCCAGGCCGGTAAACAGCAGGCTCTGGCGCAGTACTGCCAGGTCTTCGCTCAGCTTGTTCAGTATTTCTACAGATTGCTGTCCGCTCGGTGCCGCTTCGGCATAAGAGGCTTTGGTAAGGGAGTTGGTCACAATTTCATAAAAGCCATTGCCTGCCAGCATTTCGCTGATGCGGCTGCGCAGCTTGTCAGGGTCCATCTCAGGGAAGCTGGCCAGGAAGTCGGCGCTCATGTAAGGCGCAATCTTTACCTCATCATAACCATAAATGCGCAGAATTTCCTCAATGACATCAGCTTCCCGCTGTACATCCACCCGGTAGGGAGGCACGATGGCAGTGAAGCCTTCTTCCGTTTCATCCGTAGTTTGTATATCCAGGTGCTGCAGTATGCTTCTGATCTCTTCTCTGGGCAGCTGGTTGCCAATGAGGCGGTCCACATGCTTATAAAGAACTTTAACCTGGAAATCTTTGATCGGCTCAGGGTAAATATCTACAATTTTAGACGAGATCTGGCCACCGGCAATCTCTTTGATTAGCATGGCAGCCCTCTTAAGCGCATACACTGTAATATTCGGATCGGTACCTCTCTCGTAGCGGAAAGAAGCATCCGTCTTGAGGCTGTGGCGCTGAGCCGTATTTCTGATATAGGCAGGAGAAAAGTAGGCGCTCTCCAGGAACACATTTTTTGTACTGCTTTTGACGCCCGAATGTACGCCACCGAAGACCCCCGCAATACACATGCCTCCTTCGGCATGGCAGATCATGAGGTCGTCGGCATGCAGCTTACGCTCTTTTTCATCCAGCGTGGTGAAGGTACTGCCTGCCTCCATCGTTTTTACGATGACCTTATTGCCTTTGATGGCATCCGCATCAAAGGCATGCAGTGGCTGGCCCAACTCGTGCAGTACATAATTAGTCACGTCTACCACATTATTTTTGGGCGTAAGCCCAATTGCCCTGAGGCGCTGCTGTAGCCACTGGGGTGATTCCTGCACTTTCACACCGCTGATGGTAAGGCCGCTGTAACGAGGGCAGGCCTCGGTATGAGCCACCTCCACTGAAATGGATAGGTCGTGGTTGTCTGTTTTGAAGCCACTGACATCGGGCAGGCAAAGCTGCTCTCTGAAAAGGGCTTTCAGGTCGCGGGCTACGCCTATATGGGAGGCGGCATCGGCCCGGTTGGGCGTAAGACCAATCTCAATGACCTGGTCAGAATAAATATTGAAATACTCAGCCGCCGGTGTACCATTAGGCAGGTCGGTATCCAGCACCATGATGCCTGCGTGCGACTCGCCCAGGCCGATTTCATCTTCGGCACAGATCATACCTTCCGATACTTCGCCCCTGATTTTAGCTTTTTTGATCTGGAAAGGTTCCCCGCCCTTGGGATAAAGCGTAGTGCCTACGGTGGCTACCACTACTTTTTGTCCGGCGGCCACGTTGGGTGCTCCACACACAATAGGGCTGGGTTCACCGGCGCCAATGTCTACCGTGGTCACTCTCAGGCGGTCGGCATTGGGGTGAGGCTCGGCAGTGAGCACCTCGCCAATGACCAGCCCCTGCAGGCCGCCGGGCACCTGTTCGTAAGGCTCTACGCCTTCCACTTCCAGGCCGGCCATGGTCAGGCGGTCAGAGAGCTCCTGTATATTTTGGGTGATGCGGATATATTCTTTCAGCCAGTTGACAGATATTTTCATGCTAGTTCATTCTGATTAATGCAGTGCAAGCCTGCCACTACTTAAAATAGTGTTCCAGGTAAATTCTTTAAGACGGCAAAATTAATGAAATAGGTGGTGATTCACGAAAGAGGAGGCATTATTTTGCCCAACATCAGGAGCCGGGAAGGTTTTTTTGCAAAGTCAGTGGGCAAAACAGGCACAGCGGAAGAGGAAGCGAGGCAGGATGCTGAAAAGAAAAAAAAGTGCGGCCCCAAAGGACCGCACCCAGATTTAGAATAGTGGAGGAAAAAAATCTTACTTCACCTCAATGCTTCTGGAGTATACATAGTTATCACCCATCAGAGAGATGGAGTATTGTCCGGGCTGAAGCTTAGATACGTTCAGACCTTTGGCGTACTCAGCCTGTGAAGCTACAGTCTCTTCATACATCAGCCTGCCGTTTTCAGCAAACAGCTTCAGTGTTACGGGAGAGGCGATGCGGTTCATGAAGGCTACCTTTACCACGTCTTCTTCAAGCTGAATAGCAGGTTTGAAGTAAACAGATTCCTTCTGGCCTGCGCTGATCTGGAAAGCTTCAGTAGAGACGCCGTTTTTGGTCTTTACCTCTACCACATACTCTCCGCTGGGCAGGCTTGAGAAATTGTAACGCTTCATGTAGGTCTGGTCAGTAATCACTTCTCTGTGCAGCGTGCGTCCCTGCATATCCTTGATCTTCAGGATGGCCGGCGCATTTTCGCTTAGTTGGGTTACACGGATGAAAGCCTGTTTCTCCTGTGCGTTTACACTACGCACACTGATTAAAGTTTCATCATCAGCCGCCAGAGTCGTTATATTAAAAGCCAGCAGGGCAGCCATAGTCAGAATAGTTATGTACATTGTTTTCATGGTTTAACTCTTTTTGTAATCGAAAACATCTTTGTTTGTTCTACACTGCAAATCTACGAAGGTTTCTGAATAATCGTTACGCAAATTGCTAATTAGTAGTATTTTTGTTAAAAAATTTTTAATGAAATTATCAATTTATTGAATAATACATATTCAGGTCTTAAGGAAGTGTAAAGCTGAACGATTTCAGAATTTACAATTCAACAAATTGTCATAAAAAGAGCAGCTCTTTTGCAAAAATTGTAATTTGGCTATTTGTACCCTTTTGGGTGGAAAAAATGAATTATTTTTTGCGCCTAAAGCGATTTTGCCATATAGTACAGCTACTTTACTCTGATAAGAAACCGTAGCTGTTCCTAAAACCCAGTTTCATCCAGGACATTAAGCTATGCCCCAGATCAAAAAAAAGAAAGATACCTATCCGGTCAGCCCTCAACTCAGGCGCTACCTGGAAGAAACCGGCCGTTCCGCCCGCCTGCCTCTGGCCTATAATGACCTGTTGCGCTACGATAACGCCATCCCACTATATGACAACCGGGGCAACGATACCCTCTGGCTGACAGTTTTTTATCCTCAGCATGCAATGGATGAGATATTTGCCTCACTCAAAATGGTTTACTCGCTGATGAAAGCCGAGGGAGATGTGTCGGTGATGGAACATAAATACATCGACCGGGTAGATCTCTGCAGTTATGGCAATACACGGCCCTTCCGGGTGCGCATCGTCAATAAGGTAAATGACAACTTTGACTATTTCTATGTCAAGCATGCCGATGCCTCCAGAGTATATGGACTGGAACTGGAGCACCTGCTCTCGCCTAACCCTATCAGTTACCTTGTCAATGACACTACTCTGATAGAGGAGCATATTGCCGGGATACCAGCCGAAATGTTCTTTAAAAGCTATCTTAATAACGGCCTGCAAAACTACACCCGATTGGCCAAAGAGTTTGTCAAGTTCAACGAACGTTGCTTTGTGCGTCTGCTGGGCGATATGCATTCTTCCAACTTTGTGGTTGACATGATGCCTGATTTTGACGAACTTCATTACCGCCTGCGGGCTATTGATTTTGATCAGCAGTCTTACGAAGGCAGAAAAAGTATCTACATGCCGCAGTATTACAGGCAGAATAATCCGCTGATAGAAATTGGGCTGAAGCTGATGACGCCCGAGTCGGTGAAGCAGTACCAGAAAGAGGAGCATGCGCTGATCGCCACCCGCCTCAAGTCGGCCCGCTACCAGATCAAGGAACTGATGGATGCCATGTGCCAGGATACCATCGCGCCGCCTGAAAATATCAAGTCGCTGGCGCAGGATCTGGCCCATCATTATAAGAATGACTTTTTTCTGAAGTGCCGCAGTATGGGTGATATCGTAAAGGCCAGCCTGAAGGCGGCCCTGCTCTGAGGGGAATTAATCAGGATAGGCTGATGTTTTTAGTTTATTAGCATTCATAAATTGAATAATATATTATGTCCAAAACAATTGATCTGCAAAACTTCAAGCAGAAGCTTGACAAGATACATAAATGGCCCTCTCTGTACATGTTCAAATTCATCGTACCCAGTGGCAGGGAAGAAGAGGTATTCGCCCTTTTTCCTAAAAATGACCTGAGCACCCGCGAATCCAGCAAAGGCAACTACATCAGCGTGACTGCCAAAGTAATGATGGGCTCCAGCGAAGCGGTGATGGAGAAGTACCGTGAAGCACATAAGATAGAAGGAGTACTGGCGTTGTAGGCGTTTTGGCGTTTAGCGTTCAAAGTTCAGGGTTCACAGTTTAGAGGGGGTGGGCTGGATTTAACTTTGGAAAAAGCAGAAACATCGTCGCGTACAGCAAGTTGCATTAACATCAACCAAACTTTTTGATATTATGTGGAAAGAAGAAGACAACAAACTCAAGAAAAGCTTTGAATTCAAAGACTTTGTGGAGGCCTTCGGCTTTATGTCGCAGGTGGCCATCATTGCCGAGAAGATGAACCACCATCCCTTCATGACCAACGTGTATAACAAGGTAAGCTTTGAACTGAACACCCATGATGCCGGTAATAAAGTGACCGACAAAGACCACAAGCTGGCCGAGGCTATTGATAAGCTGGTGAAGTAATGATGGATGAGTGATGAATAATGACTCCCTCAGCCTGAAATAAATAGTAATAAGCTTTTATAAATATTGAGTTGTTTGGACCTTTGGCTTTATTTATCTAAAGTTAGTCCGGACAACTCAATTTTTTTGTGCAGGAAACAGCATCCTTATTCTTAGTGCCTACGCCCATCGGCAACCTGGAGGACATCACCCTGAGGGCGCTCCGTATACTCAAGTCGGTAGATACCATACTAGCAGAAGATACGCGCAAGTCGGGAATACTTCTAAAGCACTATGAAATTACGACCAAACAGCAGAGCTATCATGCCTTTAACGAGCACCGTACCCTGGCCGGGCTGGTGGAAAGGCTTAAGAGAGGCGAGAAGATGGCGCTCATCACCGACGCAGGTACCCCTGCTATTTCTGATCCTGGCTTCCTGCTGGTACGGGAGTGCCTGGCGCATGAGGTAGCGGTAGAATGTTTGCCAGGAGCTACGGCATTTATTCCGGCCCTGGTAAAATCCGGCCTGCCGGCTGATCGTTTCACTTTTGAGGGCTTCCTGCCTCACAAAAAGGGAAGGCAGACCAAACTGCAGGCCCTTAGCGAAGAAGAACGTACCATGATCTTTTACGAGTCGCCACATCGCCTGCTCAAAACCCTGCAGCAGTTTGCCGAGTTCTGGGGAGAGGAGCGGCAGGCTTCCGTCTCGCGTGAGCTGACCAAATTGCACGAGGAAACCGTCAATGGCAGCCTGGCAGAACTGGTCCAATATTATTCAGATACCAAAATTAAAGGAGAAATTGTCATTGTCATTGAAGGTAAAAAATAACCCTACCATAAAAGGTAAGAAAAGAGAGATGCTGCTGCTGGCCCTGGTCAGCGGCCTGCTCTTCTGGCTGGGCTGGCCGGTCAAGCCTTTTCCTTTCCTGCTGTTCTTTGCCATTGCGCCTATCTTCGCTATAGAAGAATATATCAGCAAGGGTAATTTCAAACATCCCGGCCGCCTGTTTTACGGCTACCTCTACCTGGCGCTCTTCCTCTGGAACGTTACTACGACCTGGTGGGTCTATAACTCAACTTTGGTAGGCGCCATTTTCATGCTCATCGCCAATGCTGCCCTGATGACGCTGCCCTTTGTGCTCTTCCGCCTCACCAAGAAGTCGGCAGGGGAGAGCTGGGGCTTCTTCGGCTTTGTGCTTTACTGGATTACCTTTGAATACATCCACCTCAACTGGGACATTTCCTGGCCCTGGCTCACGTTGGGTAATGGCTTTGCCTCCTTCCCGACCTGGGTACAGTGGTATGAGTTTACCGGCGTGTTCGGGGGTACACTCTGGATACTGCTGGCCAATATTGCCTTTTACTTCGTTTTCCTGCGTGACCGGGCCATACAGCGGGGGCAGTTTCGCTGGCGTAGTTTCACGCTCACGGTGATCTGGGTAGTTATTCCCATCATCTATTCTTATATCCGCTATTATAATTACGAAACCCGCGGGCAGGAGGTAGAAGTAGTGGTACTGCAGCCCAACATTGATCCCTTTACCGAAAAATTTATCGGCTCTGAGAATTTTATCCCCTTTGAGCAGCAGCTGGAGCGTTTCATTGAACTCTCCGAGCAGCAACTGACGCCCGATACCCGCTTCCTGATCTGGCCTGAAACTGCCTTTGATGGTAGTTATGAAGAAGAGGCGATCAACAGTTATGATATCATCCAGCGGATCAAGCGCTTCAAAGCTAAGTATCCCAAATTAGCTCTTATCACCGGCATGACCACCTACCAATTGTATGATGAGCCGGAGGAAGTAACGCCCACGGCCCGCTATAGCCCCAATGCCGGTTATTACGATGTATACAATACTGCCTTTTACCTTGATGAGGACAACGAGATTACCTTTTACCACAAGTCTAAGCTGGTACCGGGGGTAGAGATCATGCCTTATCCGGAGGTGCTGGGCTTTGTATCCGAGCTGCTTTTCAGCCTGGGAGGCACTTCGGGCGGCTTCGGGCGACAGCAGGAGCGGACCGTGCTGGTGAACAAGGAAGAGGTAGGCGCAGCCCCCGCCATATGTTATGAATCCATCTACGGCGAATACCTGGCCGAATTTATTCGTAATGGGGCAGAGACGGTATTCATCATCACCAATGATGGCTGGTGGGGCGACACCCCTGGCCACGAGCAGCACCTGGCCTATGCTTCGCTGCGAGCCATTGAGCTGAGGCGCAGCATTGCCCGCTCGGCCAATACGGGTATCTCGGCCTTCATCAATCAGCGGGGCGATATCCTGCAGGAGACCGAATACTGGGAGCAGGATGTGATCCGCGGCACCATCGATCCCAATGAAAGCATGACCTTTTATGCCCGCTACGGTGACTACCTTGCCCGTACTGCGGCCTGGCTGGCCGTATTCGTATTTTTGGCTGCCGTGGTGAAGCGGCGCATTACCAAATAAACTCTAAATTTTTTGCTATGGACCTGTACGTAGTGTTAAAGAAAAGCCTGGAGGTGGTCAGAGAGACTGCCGGATTCATCAAAAAGGAAGCTGAAAAGTTCAGCCAGTCTGCCATAGAGTACAAAGGCAAGAATGACCTGGTATCGTATGTAGACAAAGAAGCAGAAAAACTGCTGGTGGCCGGTCTTTCGCAGATTGTGCCGGAGTCAGGCTTTATTACCGAAGAGGGAACGGCCGACAAGGGCCGGGCCGAAGAATACAACTGGGTGATAGATCCGGTAGACGGCACAACCAATTATGTACACGGCATTCCGCTCTACTCCATCAGCGTGGCCCTGATGCAGGGTGAGGAGGTCGTGCTGGGCATCATCGCCGAGCCCAACCGCGACGAGTATTTTTATACTATTAAAGGAGAAAAGGCCTTCCTTAACGATAAAGAAATCAGGGTATCTCCGGTAAGCAAGCTGGAAGAAAGCCTGCTGGCAACTGGCTTCCCGTATTCCAAGTTCCAGGATATGCCGGCTTACCTCAATGTGGTAGGTGAATTGATGCCGAAAACCCACGGCCTGCGCCGTATGGGCAGCGCCGCCATTGATCTGGCCTATGTGGCCTGCGGTCGTTTTGAAGGCTTTTTTGAGTACAACCTCAAACCCTGGGACGTAGCCGCCGGGGCCTTCCTGGTACATCAGGCCGGGGGAAAGGTCACTACCTTCCGCTCTACGGATGACTACATCTTCGGAGGCGAACTGGTAGCCGGTTGTGCCATACAGCCTGCCCTTACTGAAGTGGTACATCGGCATTGGTATGGGGGAGGAGAAAAGAGCAGAATTTGATAAAAGGGCTCAGGGTTAATCTGATACCAACAATATCCTTATATTGCACCTATGCGGATTCATTCTCTTGACATCAAAAACATTGGTCCCTTCAGGGAAGGGCATATAGAGTTCATCTCTGAAAACGATAGTTTGGATCATCCCCCTGTTACTATCATCACTGGTGAGAATGGAACGGGAAAAACGATTGTTTTGGATGCGATAAGGGGAGTTTTTGCAGGTCCACATATGAGTCTTGAGAGAGATATCACAAGTAATTTGTCAGGCTTTGAGATAAAGCTGAGAATTTCAGAGGAAAATCTGAATGTTAGAGAAGTTATTTCACACAATTTCCATGAGAATGGTAAAAACCAACTCATGACTTCCGATCAATCTTTAAATTTTAATTTTACTTCTAAAAATGCGAATGGAAAATGGGTTGTTGATTATTGGACCTCTAAACTAGCTACTGATAGTTTTGATATCCAGGGATTAGTAGTACCGAACGTAGAAAATTATCTAGCCAGAGCTTTAAGCGGTATACATAGGAATGTAGAGGTAACTCAACTTATTACTTACTTTGACTATCTAAAGTCTAGTGACAATGCACAGGAAAGGGAGATGGGGAGGACCTTATTTAAGGTACTTAAAAAAATCATCAACCTCAGTCTGAATAATGGGGAGTTTAAATATGTCGCTCGCAAAACCCTTA
>JBKHDR010000088.1:0-17669 GCA_046541235.1 Cyclobacteriaceae bacterium
GCAAGTACCATGAGCCCAAGTGCCAGGGGGTAGCCGATCTTCCAGTGGAGTTCCGGCATGTACTCAAAGTTCATCCCGTAAATACTGGCGATCAGGGTGGGCGGCATAAAGACAACAGTAACCACCGTAAAAATCTTGATCACCTGGTTCTGCTCTATATTGACCAGACCCAGGAAGGTGTTCTGCAGGTACTCCAGCCTTTCAAAACTAAACTGGGTATGCTCCAGCAGAGAAGAAATATCTTTCAGCAAATCCCTTAGCTGATTTTTGTCTTCGTCTTTTACGTACATGCTCTTCAGCAATGAGGAGATCAGTCTTTGCTTATCCACGATACTCTCGCGTATCCTGATGGTGTTTTCCTGTAGTTCGGTGATTTTGAGAAGAACCTCTTCATCTGAAGAACGCTGTTTCAGAATCTTACCACTCACCACATTGGTCACCCTGGTAATATTTTCAATAAAGTCTGCATCCAGGTCAATGCGATTTTCCAGCAGCAGCAGCCAGATCTGAAATCCTCTGCTGACATTACCCTTGTGCAAAGTTTTCAGCTTCCTGACCGTTTCGGCAAAAGACTTCAGGTCGGCATTACGAAGGGTAAAAAGAAGGCCTCTTTTGATGATAAAAGAAACCTGCTCAGTCTTATAAGTGCCAT
This sequence comes from Cyclobacteriaceae bacterium, assembly GCA_046541235.1. GTDB lineage: Bacteria > Bacteroidota > Bacteroidia > Cytophagales > Cyclobacteriaceae > Catalinimonas. Next base: position 653 of record JBKHDR010000088.1, read on the forward strand.
TTTCTGCGATGACAAAACCGCTGTTGGCCTCTACCCCTTCCAGGTCTTCAAAATACCTTGAGGTACTTTCAATTTCCGCAGCTTCCTGGGGAGTAAAAAACTCAATGTTAAATTCTTTTTCAATCCTTTTTACCTCTTCCTTATCAGGCTTCTGCAGGTCTACCCAAATGATATCTTCATGCCTGATAGTATTTATTTCCGGATGCTTTTCCCATACCAGTTGTTTGTTCTGTAAGTAGTAAATTCTGATCATAGTCAATAAAAAGTCGCGTCTGCTGTCTTACAATCTTTTTGAATAATGCTCTTCAAAATCAGTTAAATTTTTCTGAAAGCTTAAGGTCAACAAGGTAGTAAATACCAATAACATCATGCATACGGATGTACACTTACAGCTCAAGAACGCTTCAGGTTTACGGCATATTTCTTTCTGAAGAAGCCGGCTTTTGCTGTTTTGCTTATAGTTTTAGCTTCTTCAATAAGCTGTGTTTTGGCTTTCTTATCCAGCACAAAGCAATTTATACAGGAATAAGGGCTCTTTTAGTAAACAGAAACAAGGGTTTCGTTCAGATTCAAATAAAATCTTTGTAAGTTTATTTTCATACTCACTTTATTTTTTCTCATAAACCGTAATTTTTATGGCTGGCAACAACTTCTTTTTTGGCGCTACCCTTAATGATCGTAATACGGATATTGGCCTCTTGCTGCTGCGTATCCTGGCTGGCCTCAGCCTGATGTTTGGGCACGGATTGGGCAAACTGCCTCCTTCAGAAGGGTTTGTGTCTATGGTAGGCGATCTGGGCTTACCTGCTCCGGGCTTTGCCGCCTGGCTTTCTACCCTGGCTGAATTTGGTGGCGGTATTTTGCTGGTACTGGGACTACTCACCCGCCCGACGGCTGTGCTGATCATCATCAATATGCTGGTAGCGGCTTTTATGGCGCATGCCGGAGAGAGTTTTGGTGAAAGAGAGAAAGCTCTGCTTTTTGCTTTTATCGCTCTGTTGTACCTGATTGCCGGTGCAGGACGCTATTCGCTGGATGCCCGGATAGGCAACAGAAGCTAAGCCTAAATATTTGTTTTACCCTATATGAAACAGCAACTCTTCCAGATCGCCCTGCTCGTCAGGGATTATGATGAAGCCATCGCTTTTTATACGCAGGTAATGCGTTTTGAACTCATTGAAGATACCCGCATGAGCGAAAGCAAACGCTGGGTAGTGGTAAGTCCGCAAGGCTCCGAAACCCGTTTGCTGCTGGCCAGGGCCGCCAATGAAGAGCAGGTCAGCCGTATCGGCAACCAGACCGGCGGCAGGGTATTTCTTTTCCTGCATACCGATGACTTTGAGCGGGACTATCAGCATCTGCTCTCCCACAAAGTTCGCTTCATACGCGGTCCGGTGGATGAGCCTTACGGCCGGGTAGCCGTATTTGAAGATCTGTATGGTAACCTCTGGGACCTGATTGAGCCAGAAACTATGTACTAAGCTTCTTCGGCCTACCCCAGTCCGGGTGTACCGCTATCTGATTTATCCTTTTGCAGTCTACTGAGCCAATGCTATAAAGTGTCAGGTTGACGTTTTGGACGTGACCAGGGCCAGCCCTTCTCTACTGCCAACACCCTGAAAATGAGCTAACTGGCATATAAAAAATTAGATGAAGAAGCTGAACAGTTACCCAAGCGTCGGCTGGTGCGCAACTGAGCCAAAAAAATTAATCATAAAAAAGTTTAAGGTATTGGTAAAAGTCACAGAAAAAGAATTACATTTGTTTAGTGCCAGGGGTAATGGCTGTGTATTTTATATTTGTTCCCCAGATATTTTTTCACTCCTCCTTATTTCCTGCCAATTAGTGCTTATTTATTAATTTCAGTATCATGAACATTTATGTAGCGAACCTTAACTATAAGGTTCAAGACGAAAATCTAAGAGAATTATTCGAAGAGTACGGCGAAGTTTCTTCTGCAAAAGTAATTAGTGACCGGGAAACCGGTAAGTCAAGGGGATTTGGTTTTGTAGAGATGCCCGACGAAAATGATGCCTTAACTGCTATTGAAGAACTTGATGGCGTTGAGATTGAGGGAAGAGTGATCAAAGTTAACAAAGCTCGTCCCAGAGCTGAAGGTGGCAATGCTGGTGGCGGTGGCCGCAGATTCAGTAATCAACGTTACTAACATATAGAAAGTAACACCTTAAAGCAGGTCATTCGGCCTGCTTTTTTTTTAACCTTTCCCCAAGGCAATACTCTCCTGCCTCTGATCAACATTTGCTGCTGTAGAGGGTTAATCAAATGATACATCAGGCTGAATCAGACCTGTATCGTGTTGATTTTTTTGCAGTAACAAATTTTTATCATCATGCCCACCATTCAAGTTGAAGAACGAAGAATTCAGAAGATCAACGACAAGGATGTAAACGAAAAAGGAAAATACGTGCTCTACTGGATGGAGCAATCCAAACGTACTGAATATAATCATGCCCTGGCTTACGCAGTACATCAGGCAAATGAGCTCAAGCAGCCGCTGCTGGTCTGTTACGGTATTACCAATGTTTATCCCGATTTTAACCTCCGGCACTTTACCTTCCTGATGGAGGGCCTGCAGGAAACAGAAAAGGAACTTAAAGACATGGACATCAAGCTCATTGCTCGGCTAGGAGACCCTGCCGATGTCGCCCTGGATCTTGCCAATGAGGCCTCCATGATCATCTGCGATCGTGGCTACCTGAAGCATCAGCGTAAGTGGCGGGAAAAGGTAGCTGGCAAGGCTGACTGCCAGGTAATACAGGTAGAGAGCGACGTTATTGTGCCGGTAGAGGTGGCTTCCGATAAGGCAGAATATGCAGCTCGTACCATTCGTCCCAAGTTACAGGAGCATTATAAGGATTTTTTGAACCGCCCTACCCAGAGCAAACCTAAGAAAAGTTCTGTCAACCTTAACATCACAGGAGAAAAGCTTGACAACATAGACAAACTTGCCAGGGCTGCCAAAGTGGATGATTCTGTAGAACCGGTGAGTCATATTTTCAAAGGAGGCACCTCGGAAGCAAAAATGCGCTTCCGCAAATTTATCAAAGACCTGCTGGATGATTATGATGACCACCGTAACCAGCCACAGACCAACAATGTCTCGCACATGAGCAAGTACCTGCATTTTGGGCAAATCTCCCCGGTCTACCTGGTGCAGGAAATTACCGACAAAGCCGGTGGCAAAAATGTGGATTCCTTTGTGGAAGAACTGCTGGTAAGGCGCGAACTGGCCGTCAACTATGTTTACTTTACACCTGATTATGAAACCTACCAGGCTTTACCAGAATGGGCGCACAAGACCCTGGATAAGCATAAAAAAGACGAGCGTGAACATACTTACACCCGTAAGCAGTTGGAAAATGCCGAGACCCATGACCCTTACTGGAATGCTTCTATGAAAGAGATGAAGCATACCGGTTACATGCACAACTATATGCGGATGTACTGGGGTAAGAAGATACTGGAATGGTCTAACACACCGCAATATGCCTATAAAACTGCCATAAGGCTCAACAACTGCTACCTGCTGGATGGGCGGGACTGTAACTCTTATGCCAATGTATCCTGGGTATTCGGGCAGCACGACCGGGGCTGGACGGAGAGGCCGGTTTACGGCAAAGTACGCAGCATGATGAAGTCAGGGCTGGAGCGTAAAGCCGATCCGGAGGCTTATGTGCAGAAGGTGGAGGAGATGATTAACGGGTAATGAATGACTGATGATTGAGTTTGTATGAAGAAACAAATATATAATCCTGTTAAGCGGAGAGGCAGATCATGAGAAATACTACCATTCCGCTTACTGTATCCATCGCTCTGGCAGCGGGCTTTGCCTATCTTCTGTTTCGTACGGTATTGCAGCAGAGCGAGCACCCCATCACATTTGAGCTTTTTGCCGCTCTGATTGGCGTATCCATTACAGTAATGCTTACCAGTATTCTGCTGAAACGACAGACCGGTGCAGAACTGCGTAAGGAAGAAAACGTCATGTTTCTGGACCTGAAGATGAAGACTTACACCGAACTGATTGATCAGTTGCAGGACATCATTTCCAAGAAAAAAATACTGGAGGAGGACATGATTGAGATTCGTCTGCTCAATCAGAAGCTGACTTTTATTGGTAGCGAAGAAGTATTGATTGCTTTCAACAGTTTTTCCCGTGTCTTTGCGCGCCTGGCGCTCAAAGATGGTATTGACGATGATGATGTGGATAGCCTGCTGGAAGAACTGAGTGAACTCAGTGTGCATATTCGTAACGACCTTATGCAGACTTCTCCCCGTAAACTTGACAGCGAAGCGAAAATAAGGGAAGCGGTCAAGCGGAGTAACCAAAACCTGGATATTGAATAAGGCTCATTTTTGTATCTCAAAAAAAAAGACCTGAAGTGATTTGCTTCAGGTCCTGCATAACAAAACATATCATTAAAGTAAAGTCAGCTCACTTCTTCCTTTAGCATATCAGGGAAATTTTTCTTGAACTTCTTGATTTTAGGAACCGCGATATTGACGATGTAGCGATCGTTGGGATTGTTTTCGTAATAGTTCTGATGATAATCTTCAGCGACGTAGAATTCATCCAGCGGACTTAGCCGGGTCACGATTTCATCCTCGTACTTACCGCTTTCCGACAGCTGCTGCATATATTCCTGCGCCAGTTCCTGCTGCCGCGCATCGTGATAAAAGATCTCCGTACGGTACTGCTTACCCACATCAGGTCCCTGCCGGTTAAGTTGGGTAGGGTCATGCGTGGCAAAAAAGATCTCTAGCAACTGCTGATAATTTACTTCTTCAGGATTGTAGTAAATCTGTACAGTCTCGGCATAATCTGTTTTTCCTGCTGCCACTTCCTGGTAGGTAGGGTTGGGCTGATTGCCTCCGGCATAGCCGGAAACGACACTCTTTACGCCTTTTACTCTCTCAAATACTGCTTCTACGCACCAGAAACATCCGGCGGCAAAAGTAGCCGTATCAAGTTTTTCAGCTTCAGAGGCTGAGATGGAAGCAGGTTCCACTGTAAATTCAGAAGGTTGTAACTTGCTCTGCGCCTGCTGTTCGCTGTTACAGGCTAGTAGAAAAAAGGTACTTATAATCAGACTGAGGTATTTCATAATTTTTAATGTTAATACATGAAATACAACGCAGCGATGGTTAAATAGTTAGATGTTTTTATTTGGCAGGCTCGGCAACGGCTTGCCTTTCTCTGACACGTATGTTGTTGATAATCAATCCGCTGCGTGGTCCTGACGGCATACGGCTCAGGCTATAACCCAGGTCCTGCTCAGGCAATTCATAATCCAGGCGGTTGACCAGGAAATCCAGCCCTACCTTCATGATGGAGATGGTGACCCACTCCCCGGCACAGCGGTGATTTTTGTAATGATCGCCTCCGCCCTGAGGTATAAATTCATACTCATTTTCTTCCCGCTTTATAAAACGTTCCGGCCAGAAAACTTCGGCCTTTCCCCATCGCTTATCTTCCCGGTTGGTACCGTAAATATCGAGAAGCACCAGCTGATTTTCTTTAAAATGATAGCCCTGCCACTCAAAAGGCTTACGAGCCCGGGCACCCAGAAAAGGTACGAAGGGATAGTAGCGCCTCACTTCCTGCACAAAAGCTTCCAGTTCGTCGTCTCCTCCCTGGCGCAGCCAATCTACATACTTTGGATACTGGTAAAGAGCCAGCGCCAGGTAGGTATGGTACCAGCAGATAGCCACGGTAGGGCGTATAACATTGATAATTTCCACAGCGGCTACTTCTTTATCCAGCAACTGACCATTGAGGTCCCGGTGCATGGCAAAGGTATACATAGCTGTATCCGGGCGAGGAGAGATCTCACCGCTCCTGACCTGCTCTACCAGTTCCATGATCCATTTTTCCGCTCTTTTGCGGGCCAGCATACCCCGCATGAGCCTGGGGCCTATGGCACCAAAAGCATCTATCATGCCCATCAGGTCGTCTTTGCGCCGGGCCACCTCGGTTTCGGGCAGAGGCACACCTGCCCACTCACAGGAGGTGCGGCACATCAGCAACTGAGTTTCGTCAAAAATGACAGTCTTACCCATCTTTTCCCATTTCCGAATAAACATTTCCCAGTGCGAAGCGTGGATGTGCTGCAGCTCTTCCAGCCTTTCGCGGCTCATCAGCGACATAAAAGCTTCTTTACGGTGACGATGGGCGGCATCATCCAGCGTCTGTACGCCCTTTTCGCCAAAGAGGGATTTCTGGATATGCTTGGGGGTGGCACCATCACGCTTAAAAAGCTCGGTATCATAAAACAGGCGGGAAGCCTCTTCACCATGCAGGCAGACCGCTTTTTCGCCCAGCAGGCGGGTTTCAAAGATATTGGTATGCATTTCACGGCATCTTCTTTCTATGAAGGTATAGCCGTCTTTGAGTAGCGAAAGACTGTTGTCAAGCGCTTTTTCTTTAGGTATGGTTGACATGAAAAAGTAGTTTGGAGTTGGCTAGTTAAAAAAGCACGCAAAGCTAACTTTCCTGATGGCTAGTTTGTTTGCCGACCGATTCTTTCACAACAGACCGAACTGTTTGAAATGATGCTGAAAGTGCTTATCGTGAAAGCGCGTCCATTCCTCGTAATTCAGCGGCCCGAAAACAGGGTGTACTTCTTTAATCTCCGGCTGCCCAGCATAGTAGGCATCAAAATCATCCAGTTCTTTTTTGAGTCTTGCCCGGGCTTCGTCCAGGTCTTTAAAGCGGAGCGGCAGGGGCTCTTCCGGCAGGCCGGGGCCTTTGAAGCCGGGCTGTAGTTCATCATCCGTATACAGAAACCGTTTGCGCTTTTCTGCCTTTTCTTCTGGTACAGACAGAGGTGCTTTAAATTTGCCGTTGGAAGCCCGCATGATCAGGGATAAGTGTTCTACCATATGCTGAGGCCCCATCTTTCCAAAGAGGGGCTTATGGTCCATGGTGAGTTGGCTGAGCTTTTCCTCCAGCACTTCGCGATTTTTAATGCTTATCATCATATTTTGGGTTTGACAGGGATATTATTTCGTTGCCCTCATTTCTTCTTCATACTGCTGCAGCACCTGGTTCCGTAGCTGATAGCTTGCCAGGGCCCGTTCGCTCAGAGAAGCTGTAGGGATAGATTTTTCTTCATCAGGATCATCAATATAGCTGAAAAAATGGCCATTGCCATAAAACTTGCAGGTTTCATCCTGCGCTAAGCGGGCTACCGGAAATTCAGGTTTTCCCGAATTGTAGTCGCAGAAGATCCACTCTCGTTATCGAGGACAAGAATGATGAATTAAAATTTATGTCAATTCTGTAAAAAGCATTCAACACCAACTGTAATAAAGTCTAATAGTATTTGCTTTGATGAAGGTAGTTCATTTTTTTCATCATACGGCAGAAATGTAGATATCTGAATTGAGCATTTAGAAAAATTACAGGGGGTATTTGAAGCTCCGATACTGAGGCGGCATGCTAAAATATTTTTATATTGACCCGTACAATGATCAATTAACACCCTACACAAACCAGCCCATGAAAGTAAAATTTTACCTGATTTATGGTTTATGCCTGCTCAGTCTGTCCCTGCTGGCCCAGCAGAAGCAGCCCATCCTCACTTCGGATGTTCTTAAACTACAGACTGCCAGTCAGATCAGCATTTCGCCCTACGGAAATCGTGCGGCCTATGTGGTCACCAGCATTACCGAAGACGAAGAACAGGACTACAAATACCTGCACCATATCTGGATGGCTGACCTTAATACTGATAATCCCTCAGTACAGCAGCTTACCTACGGCGACCGCAGTGACAGCCAGCCTGCCTGGGCACCGGATGGCAGTAAGATTGCCTTTGTACGTAAAGAAGGAGATAAATCACAGGTGTGGATTTTGCCCCTGACGGGTGGAGAGGCTTACGTATTGACCAGCGCTAAAAACGGTGCTTCCAACCCGCAGTGGTCACCTGATGGAACTAAAATTCTCTTTACTTCATCCATCCCTATGGAGGAACTGGATGGCACCCCCGCCTGGAATTATGAAAGACCCGGACGCAGCTTTGGTGATACGCCCAATTTTAAGCAGGACAGCACTGAAACGATCAAAGTAAGTCCGGATGGCGACCTGGATGCGCTGAGGGCCTGGCTGGCTAAAAATGCCAGTAAAGAAAATCCTAAGGTCATCACTCGACTGAATTTCCAGGGCGAACGTGGCCTGGATAATGAAATGAAATTTCAGCACCTCTTTGTCACCGAAGCCCGGCAGGGTGCCGAAGCTCGTCAGCTCACCGAGGGCTTCCAGAATTTCCAGGCACCCGCCTGGTCACCGGATGGCCGTCGGATCGTCTGTAGTTCCTTCGCCTATGATCGTATGCCCGACCGGGTGATCAACAGCGACTTATGGGAAGTGATGGTGGATGGCAGCGGTAGCAAGCAGCTGCTGAGCCTGCCTGAAATGCGTCTTTCCGGCCCCGCCTTCTCTCCGGATGGAGAAATGATCGCCTTCTCGGCTTCTTCTATGACAGACATCACCTATGCGCAGAGCGAACTGGGTGTCTGCCATGCCGACGGCACAGAAGCAAAAATTCTCACAGAGGACTTTGACCGCCGCCTCAGCGACATCAAATGGGATGCTGACAGCCGTACGCTTTACTTCACTGCTGCCAATGAGGGCTATACGCCGCTTTACAGCATAGATGCCCGCCGGGGCAGAGCTAAAGTGGTGCTAGGTGAGGTATTGGGTATCAATGATTATGATGTGAGCGAAGATAAAATCGTCTATGCCGCTACCCAGGTAAGCAATCCCTGGGAGGTGTACATGGCAGATGAAAAGGGACGTAATCCTCAGCAGCTGACACAGCTCAATAGCAACTGGCTGGCCGACAAGCAGATTGTGCAGCCGGAGCGTTTTACCATAAAAAACGATGGTCATACAGTAGAGTATTGGGTGATGCAGCCGGTAAACCGGCAGGCAGGCATGAAATACCCGGTGGTGCTGGAGATGCACGGTGGTCCTTCTGCCATGTGGGGGCCGGGCGAGTCAAGCATGTGGCATGAGTTTCAGTTGCTCTGCAGCTGGGGTTATGCGGTAGTTTACGCTAATCCCATCGGAAGCAGCGGCTACGGGGATGAATTCCGCCGGGCCAACTACCGCAACTGGGGCAAAGGTCCGGCCAGCGATGTACTGGCGGCCCTGGATGATGCCATGCAAAAGCATGACTGGATAGATCGTGAGCAGCAGTTTCTTACCGGGGGCAGCTATGCCGGCTACCTCACCGCCTGGATCGTGTCGCAAACCCAACGCTTTGATGCGGCGGTAGCCCAGCGGGGGGTGTACGAACTGGAATTCTTTTTCGGAGAGGGCAATGCCTGGCGGCTGGTGCCTGATCATTTTGGCGGCTATCCCTGGGAGCCGGAAGCCCGGGCGGCCATGGAAGCCAACTCACCCCAGACTTTTGTAGCCGACATCAACACGCCCCTGCTGATCATCCACTCTGACCTGGATTTGAGAACGGGCGTGCGGCAGTCGGAGCTGCTTTACCGCAGCCTTAAGATACTGGATCGGCCGGTGGAGTATGTCCGCTATCCCGGAGAAGGTCATGAGTTATCCCGTTCCGGTAATCCATTGCGGCGCATGGATCGGCTCAACCGCATTGTAGAGTTTTTTGAGCGCTACGCCGACCATCCGGCCAGGCCGGCGGCGACGAAGGTAGCTCCTGCCGGGGAATAGTACGTTAAGTCAGCTTGCCAGAGAGCCTTTAATTTCAAGAATAGAGCGATCAATTTCCTCTTTCAGGAAGCCTTTCAGGCTCAGGTCTTCATCAATATCCGGCCAGTGAACACCAGCTCCTTTACCGATAAGGCAATAGTTGCTGAGTTGACTGGCCGTAGCCTTTTTAAGCCTTGCAGAGGATGAAATGGCTCTATTCAGTACCTTCTTATTGGACGTAAGATTAACATCAAAAGAAATAACCGTCTCCTTTCAGTCACATCATGTACCTGATAGTACAAAATGTCTTTACTTATAGCTCACTGTAGACTGGCTCCTTGGGGCAGGATGAGTTTGACCTCTCAGTTTTGTCATGTCATTAATTTAATCAATGGTATTTTCTAAATTAGCCAAGCAGACATACAGCATCAACCCAAATACTTTTAACATGAAAAGATTTTTTTCCTTCACTACCGCATCCATACTACTCCTTACTGCCTGCGAAATCAGAACAGGCTCTGGCGAAAGTGGCGAAGTCAGGCAGATTTCACAGACCATTCCTTTGGACAAGGCTGAAAGTGTCAGAACGGATATTTCTATGAGGGCCGGACGTCTTATGGTAAAGGGGGGGGCAAAAAACCTGCTGGATACCGAAATCCGCTTTAGCCGGGAGGAGTGGGAGCCTGAGATAGAGTATACTTCATCCGGAGAAACCGGCAGGTTGCGCATAGATCAGCCCGAAGTGAGCGGTATCAACCTTAATTTTAACAACAACTTCGTCAACGACTGGACCATCCTGCTCAACGATGAAGTCGTGCAGGACCTGGATGTAGAAATTGGTGCCGGTGAAACAGAGCTAGACCTGAGAAACCTCCAACTACGAAGTGTGGACATTGACGCAGGCGTAGGTGAGCATAGTATCAACCTGTCGGATACATCCGTGCCTCAACTCAGGCTCAATGCCGGGGTAGGTGAAGTCTCCGTTGATCTCAGCGGAACCTGGAATAACGACCTGGAAGCTGAATTTAATGGCGGCATAGGCGAACTTAACCTGCTGCTTCCTGCCGACATAGGCATCCGCATGGAGATCAGCGGTGCCCTGGGCTCCATCAATGCTCCTGGGCTGAACAAAGATGGTAACATTTATACCAATGAGCTGTACGGGCAGTCAGATCATGTGATGGAACTGGAAGTGAAGGCAGGAATTGGTGAAATCAATGTGAATGTGGAATAAATTCTGTTGATACACTTATGTGGCTAACAAATTGGTAGCACGAGGGTTGAAGAAGGGCAGCTGACCACTGCTTTTTTTTCACCATCAATCTATCAACTATGAGCTTGCGCAAATTCCGCCCGGAACTCCGCCTTCTGCCTTTATTCATTCTCCTGCTTGGCATGAGCACCTCCTGCCATGAAATCATCGGTGAAATTAAAGATGAACTAGATAAAAAGCAGAGCAAACCATTGCCTGAAACAGTAACCATTGATCAGGCTGCGCTTTATCCCGAAGGCGTAGAGTTTTATGAAAAGGGAAAGTTTTTTCTTGTTTCATCCCTTACCCAGGGTACCATAGGCCGGGTGAGCGAAAACAGAGCTTATCAGCCCTACATTGAAGATGATGACTTCGTATCTACCATCGGTATCCATATTGACGACCCTACCGATCGCCTGCTGATTTGTAATTCCAATTCCAACACCGCTGAACTGGCTGAACTGATTGTGTATCAGCTGCCGCAGCGAAAAGAGCTGTTTACGGTGACCCTCAGCGAGCTATTTGCCCCTGATCAGCCTCATTTTGCCAATGATGTTACTACCGATGAGGCAGGAAATGCCTACGTCACCGACAGCTTTTCGCCCTACATCTACAAAGTAGACAGAGAAGGAAATGCGGAAGTCTTCTTTTTTGACGAAGCTTTTGCCACCGGGGCCGGTAACTTTGGTTTCAACGGGATTGACTACCACCCGGATGGTTACCTGATCGTGGCTTTTTCGGCTACCAATTCGCTTTACAAAATTCCTGTGGATGATCCTGCTGCCATCACTGAAATAGGGCTGGATACCGAACTGGCCGGGCCCGACGGCCTCTACCTGAGCGAAGACAATGAGACACTTATCGTGGTGAATAATGCCGGAGGCGTGGCACCCGGCAAGGTACTGGCCCTGGAGAGTGATAACGAGTGGCTAAGTGCCGAACTTGAAGGTGAGTTCATCACCGGAGAAACCTTTCCTACCACTGCCGTACAGCGCCAGGATAAATTCTATGTGCTCTATGCCTACCTGAATGTGCTGTTTACGCCGGGAGGCGCACCACAGGAGGAGTACCGGATACAACAGGTGAATTTTTGACTAAACTGATCACTGACTACCAAAAGCTGGCATCTACGGTGTCAGTTTTAATTTTCAAGGGCAGCTATCTCATTGTTTTGTCAGCAGGTTTTTCTGTACTTCTATCATGCTGACGTACAACTGCTTACACATCTGACTGATACTATCCTTGAAAACTTCCTCTCTGTCATGTGCAGAAAAGGCAATATCTTCACTCAAAGCCTCATCATCAATTACTTTTACCTTTTTTCCGTTGTGGTAGACGATTCCTTCATAACGGATCAGGGACTTGTTAAAGACAGATTCACCCATTGTAACAGGCTCATTGAAAGGTCTTATCCTGAGCAAGGCCAGCGTCCATCCCTCTTCGGCGATTTCGCTGCTGAAGTGTACTTCCTCAAAGCTGCTTTCAAAAGTATTTAATAGAGATAAGTGTAAAGAATGCCTGAAATCCTCAACCCTCAGGTACTGTAAATTGCCCTCATTAAAAAAATGGTTATTGGGAATCTGCTCATCAAGCATTACAGTCAGGGGAGCTGCCACCTCCCTATGGTGAGTTTCAATGTAAGGCATAACATTAAAATAATGAACCGTTGGCACACAAGCAGAGAGCAGAACCAGCAAAAAAATATACAGGCAGTGGTAGGCTTTCATACGCTGATAGTTTGATCAGTAGACACTGAACATTATACGTATAAACAACCTGAAAGGATGGAAGTAAACACGCATTACTTCCACTCAACCCGGTTTTTTAACACTGCCAAAGAGCGTGCTCTGCCTAGATTTTCTTTGTCATGATAAAATTGACAAAGACTACACCTTCCAGTACCTGCTGCACAGGCTTGAGCATGCGAAAACCCTGTTTCTTAAAGAAAGAGCGGCCCGTCAGCGCCACATCAGCATAGACATCTCCGTGGCCCAACTCACGGGCATGATCTATCATGGCCTGCAGGAGCGTACTTCCTATACCTTCCTGCTGATAATCTTTATGCACATAGAGGGTGTCAATATGCGCATCACTGGTGATGGAGCCAAAGCCCACGATTTCATCTTCAAACTCAGCGATCAGGAAATACTGATGCCTGATGCGGTCCTGCCAGCGGTTGGTCAGGGTGTAGCGCTCTGCCCAGGCGTTGATCTGCTTTTCGCTGTACTCGCTTTTGCCAATGTGCAGGATGGTATCCCTGAAAAGTTCAGTTACTTCTTGCAGATCGTCCAGCGAGGCGCGTCGGATACTCACTGTAATCTTACTGTTCATACTGATGGATGTGTTACTGTCTGCTTTCATTTTGCTTCTTCTTTAAAAAAAAACGAATTATTTACCCAAAAAATATCCTGAAATCAGCAGCAATTTAGTTATTAATTTTTTTAGCGGTATTAATTTTTTATTGCTAATTTGAAAGTTTGTCTTGATTTCTTAACACACAAAAAAAACCCGCAGGCCGGGGCTTGCGGGTATCCTACTTATCAGTATTCAGAATTATTTGTTGGGCTGAGGCGTCATCCGCAGGTAAGGCTTGATGACCACATGCCCTTTGGGAAAACGCTCAGGAATCTCTTCATTGGGAATCGCCGGAGCAATCACCACATCCTCACCCTCTTTCCAGTCGGCAGGGGTGGCTACGCTGTAGTTGGCTGTCAGTTGCAGCGAATCTATGACCCTGAGTAGCTCATAGAAATTCCTGCCGGTAGAGGCCGGGTAAGTCAACGTCAGCTTGATTTTCTTATCCGGGCCGATGATAAACACAGAACGTACCGTCATGGTAGCCGAAGCATTGGGATGAAGCATGCCATAGAGATCAGCAATCTTCTTTTCAGGGTCGGCGATAATAGGAAAGTTGACCGTGGTATTCTGCGTTTCGTTAATATCCTTGATCCAGCCCTGATGCGAATCCAGGTCATCTACGCTTACGGCCAGTACCTTTACGTTTCTTTTGTCGAACTCAGGCTTCAGCTGCGCAGTACGGCCCAGTTCGGTAGTACAGACCGGTGTATAGTCAGCCGGATGAGAAAAGAGCATACCCCAACTGTCGCCCAGCCATTCATGAAAGTTGATGGTGCCTTCCGTAGTTTCTACGGTAAAGTCGGGAGCGGTATCTCCTAGTTTAAGATCCATAGTGTATAGTGTTTATTGTTAATAAAAAATAAAATGCTTTCTATAGATAAGTAGTTTGACACAATGATTTATTGTAAAAATCGCCCTTGTCTTTGACGAGGGTGAGAGAAGAAGGCGTTTCAACCGCCTGTTCAGAAAAGTCCCCGTTGTAAAAGGGAGCCAGCTTATTGATCATTTGAATCCATCATAGTACTTGAGCCTGTAGACTGCACAAAAAGAAGTGCATGTCAGGGTCTGTTTACTTTATTACCATATATAAAACTAAATTACACCTTTTGTGTAATAGAAAAGCCGCATCATTCAATTTTTTGAACTGCTGTTTTGTCTCCCTTTTGGCCAGGAGCCAGAGAAAAACTAGGCAGCTTCCTTTCAGGTGTACGAACAAGGATCACAAAAGGTGGTTTATATAAATACTTTTTCAACGCATTAACAAAAGAAGTAAATAATGAAATATCAAATATTATTTTTTAGTGTAGCTATGGCAGGTTTAACCGTGGCCTGCAATGATTCGGGAAGCGGGAGTGCCGTTAATGATCAAGCGACTGGTGAAGGGGGTGAAACCTTAGATAATAATGCCTTCAATAACGCATTTACCGAATCTGCTTATTTTGATAAATGGGATCAGGACGGAGATGGTAAGGTAGGTGAAGATGAATTTTATGAGAACTATGTCGGAACCATGGATGAAGACGGAGACGGACAGATCAATGCCGAAGAATGGGAAATAGGTATGGGAGCTTATTACCGGGGCTTTGACCTGAAACCTGAAAGTCCTTTTGAGGAGATGGCAGCCGATAGCAATGGCCAGCTCTCTCTGGAGGAAACCGAAACGAAACTCAGGGAAATAGACTACATAGATGAATGGAATACCGATGGAGAAGCGGGTCTTACTGAAGAAGAACTTGCCAAAGGAGTATTTCACAACCTGGATGAAGACGGTGACGGTATCGTGGAAGCAGAAAAGTACACGGATTATTTTGAGAAGTACGAAGGCTCCTGATACGCTGTCCTATTTTTTTAACCCAAAACTTTTTTTATGAGATTTCTAAGCATATTTATATCTGTTCTTCTACTCAGCACCGCCTGTCAGGAATTGCAGAAAGAGAGCAGTACTGAGAATTTTGACACAGACACCAGCAACTACGCCTCTAATCCGGAAGTTGGAGAGCAGTTTTCTGATAACAACTACAATGACTGGGATGTAGGCAGGGAGGATGCCAGAGCTAACGATCGACTCTACAAAGGTTTCTATGAAATCTGGGACGTCAACCAGGACGGCTTCCTGGATGAAAAAGAATGGGCCTATGGTACGGAGCATTATCTGGATAACTACGACGGCGAAAAGTACGGGTATTTCAGTGACTGGGATACCCAAAGTGATGACCGGGTAGAAGTTGGCGAGTTTGTATACGCCCTCAGCGATACGCCTTACTACACCGGCTGGGACGAAAATAACAACGATGAACTGGACAGAGATGAGTTTGCCCAGGGTGATTTTGATATCTTCAGTGAATCAGATGAGCGGGTCAGCAGGGAGGAGTTTGATCAGTGGGAGCCTGACTTTGAGATGTAAACCTGTTCTTTGGCTTTAAAATCTGTCAGCGCTGCGGTTAGGCTTTATAGCCTGACTGCAGTGCTTTTTTATTTTATAAATGGCAGTCACCCGAAAAAGGGATAATACATAGCCACGTGACTAAAGCTAAAGTAAAAATCGGCCTTATGAAGGCGTACTCAACTGTTGATATTCAAAATTTGTTAGTGAAATAGTGCTACATCATCCTTGCCCCTAACAGTTTGTTAGCAAAGGAGCATTACTTCATGCCTGCCCCTAACAGTTTGTTAGCAAAGGAGCGTTACTTCATCCTTGCCCCTAACTATTTATTAGTAATGTAATGGAGCAGGATAACAAATCAGCTTAAAATTTAGTAAAACAGGCATATAAAATAATTTTTATCATCTAAAATAGAACAAATCTATGATACGGATGCCGCCTGTTTTTGAAAAAATGTTCCCTCGTTAAAAACCAAGCTGTGCCTCTTTCACCGCCACCACCCGCAGCCGCTTGTAATCTGCATACCATTTGCCATCCCGGAAAAGATGCGGGCGAAGTTGCTCCTGTACTTCTTCCATGATGCTTTGCTGCTCTTTTTCAGGTACTGCTTCAAAAAAACTGCGGGCAAACATACGGAGCCAGTCTTTGATACCCGTAGATTCATCAGCTAACTCGGTGGGGCGGTCATAATGCTGCGCCATTTTAACCAAGAAGCCACCTGCCTCCAGCGCGCTGGTATACTGGCCGATAGTAGGAAAGAACCAGCAGGGCATGCTTGCCTCCCACATAAACCCATGTGCCTCCAGCGAATGCCTGAGCTGATCTTCTATGCGCTGTATGTTACCGGCACCACCCATTTCCAGCACCAGCCGACCACCCGCTTTCAGCGCGTTGTACATACAACCAATGGCCTGGCGGTAGCGCAATACCCAGTGTAGTGAAGCATTAGAAAAAATGGCATCAAAAGGCTGTTCAAAGTGGAAATCTGCGGCATCTGCTACTATAAATTTCAGTTCGGGAAAATTACGCTGGGCATCAGCAATCATTTCAGCGGAGGCATCCAGCCCGGTAACTTTGGCTCCCCGCCTGGCTATTTCAGCGCTTAGCTGTCCGGCACCGCAGCCCAGGTCCAGGATGCGTTCATGGGGTTGAGGGTTCAGTAGTTCTATCAAAGCTTCGCCATAGCCATACACAAAAGCATGCTTATCCTGGTAAAGATGGGGGTTCCAAAAATCCTGTGTGGTATCCATAATCAGATAAAGTATAATTTAAGAGAAAGCAAACAGCTATTAGCAAAAATAACGGAATCGCAAGGTGAGCATATCACGCTACC
>JBKHDR010000089.1:0-17273 GCA_046541235.1 Cyclobacteriaceae bacterium
GCTTTCAAACTCAACCGTAATATCCTTTATTTAACATCGTCAACAACAGTAAGCATCCATGTTTGAGAATATCAAAGCAAAAGTCTTGGATAAAGAAGGCCTGGTCCGTATCAGGAAAGAAAATGCTGATAAGAAGATCGTATTCTGCACCGGCTGCTATGACATACTGCAGTCAGGACACGCCGTGTTTTTCAACCAGTGCAAAGCACATGGCGACCTGCTGGTGGTAGGTGTGGGCCGTGATACTACACTCACGGCGCTCAAAGGACCAGGCAGGCCGGTCAATCCGGAAAACAACCGGGTGTACCTGGTGGCGGCCCTGCAGGATGTGGATTATGCCGTGCTCAACGACCATGAGATAGGAGAGGAGAAAATTGATTTTGCCCAGGTCATCAGCAGCCTTAGGCCCGATGTTTTTATCCTGAACCGGGATGACTCAGCTATCTCCCAAAAAAGAGACCTCTGCGACAGGCTGGGCATACGCATTGAATTTGAAGACCGGGAAGTGCCCTTAGAACTGGTGCCTACCTCTACCACGCATATCATCAACAAGATCAATTATGCCTACAGAGCTCCTCTGCGAATAGATTTTGCCGGAGGCTGGACTGATGTGCCTTATATCATGAGGGGCAAAACCGGCTATGTGTCTAATGTGGCCATTAAGCCGCTGATAGAGCTGAAGAACAAAAGTTTCAACTTCTCCGGCTATCCCCGGGGTAGCGGACTGAGTACTTCCACGGCAGTCAAACTGCTGGAATTGATCAGTTCTAAAACTTATAATGCTGAGCCCAAGTCTCTTCAGATGATAGCCGAAGACCTGTTTAAGCTGGAGAATAAGGAGCTTAACTGGGCGATTGGGCGGCAGGACCAGTATGCTATTGTCTACGGAGGCTTCCATTGCTTTGAATGTACGGAGGAGGAAGCACGGCCTATTGAAGTTACCATTGAAGAGGCTATCCTTGAGGAGTTCAGGAAAAACCTGCTGCTGCTACATACGGGGGTGTCCCGCAATGCGCAGTCAGCCGTGGAGCAGGTCTATCAGAATCACCAGACGGAGGCAGGGCAGCGGGCGCTGGACCGGCTCACTAACTGCGGCTACCGCTTTATTCATGCCCTGGCAGAAAAGGATTTTATGAGCTGCGCCCTCATCATGGAAGACAACTGGGAAGCGCAGAAACTGCTTGCTTCAGCCAGCACTAATGCACACCTGGATGCCATGTACAGCTTTGCCCGGGAGAACGGTGCTTATGGAGGTAAGATATGTGGAGCTGGGGGCGGAGGAGCTTTTATCTTTTACTGCGAAGACCCTCAGCGACTAAAACAGCTGATGAAAAAACAGTTTGTAGACTGCTTTGAAATAGACTTTACCTTTGAGTACCAGGATATCAAGGCCCTGAATCGATTGTGATGTGTGAGTAAATACTTTTTTCAGCTTCGGCGCTTAGTACAGCAATGCAAAGCAGAGAATACAGGAAGCACCGCAGATTTGAAGACCGTGATATGATTCCTGCGGAGTGACTACAGAAAGAGCATTGACTACTATTTGTCATGTCACACCTGCAACACCCGAGAGTCATGCCGCAGGTAATCCCGGTACGGAGTACCTATACAAGCAGCAAGTGAAGGATGCTACTCACATGCGGAGCAGCATTTTCTCTATACTCATACCTAAACTCTCCTGCTCAGCGCAGAAAACGCTGGTTCAGGCCCGAGAAGGCATCAATACGGCGGTCGCGGAAGAAGGGCCAGATACGGCGTACTGACTCAGAGCGATGCAGGTCTACCTCCACGATCAGGTTTTCTTCTTTGCTGTGGCCGGCCTGTGCCAGGAACTCACCCTGGGGGCCTGCCACAAAGCTGTTGCCCCAGAACTGTATGCCGTTGGTCTGCCCGGAAGGATCAGCTTCATGTCCTACCCGGTTGACGGAGATGACCGGCAGGCCATTGGCTACGGCATGGCCGCGCTGTGAGATTACCCAGGCATCTTTTTGCCGCTGTTTTTCGGCATCCGCATCAGTGGATTCCCAGCCGATGGCGGTGGGGTAAATGAGCATATCAGCACCAGCCATCGCCATCAGGCGGGCTGCTTCGGGATACCACTGGTCCCAGCAGACCAGTACACCCAACCGGCCGACAGAAGTATCTATAGGCTCAAAGCCCAGGTCGCCGGGAGTAAAGTAGAATTTCTCGTAATAGGCCGGATCATCCGGAATATGCATTTTGCGGTATTTGCCAGCGATGGTGCCGTCTTTTTCCAGCACTACTGCTGTATTGTGGTAGATACCGGGAGCACGTTTTTCAAAAAGGGAGGTCACAATGACAATGCCCAGGCGACGGGCCACTTCGCCGAAACGCTCGGTAGAAGGGCCGGGAATCTGCTCGGCCAGGTCAAACACGTCTGTATCTTCCGTCTGGCAGAAGTAGAGGCTGTTGTGCAACTCCTGCAGCACCACCAGTTGGGCGCCCTCCGCGGCTACCTGCTCAATATTCTGAATCAGTTTGGTCACATTAGCTTCCACACCAGCCTGGTTAGACTGCTGTATCAGGCCTACTTTGAGTGTTTTATGCTTCATCGCTTGTTTTACTATTAATCATCAAAAACCAGTACTTGAGAGGAAAGGTTCTCTGAAATAAAAATGATGAATCAGAATAGAGTTTACTATTTTAAGGTTAATGAAAGTAGGTAATTAAGATACTGGAATCTGATGGATGGTATCAGGTATGTCAAAAAGGAAGTCACAGACAGTTCAAACATGTTTCAGAAAAAGGTAACCGTATTCGGCAAGTCATCTGTTGAAATGCCCACCGGCACTTTAAAAAGCATTTTCAAGCAAGCTCAATTAAACGAAAAATGAAACAATACCTGGTAATCATTGAGCAGGAAGATAACAGCTTCGGAGCGTACGTACCTGACTTACCTGCTTGTGTCGCAGTAGGAGAATCCCGAGACGAAGTCAGTGAATTGATCAAAGAAGCAATTCATTTGCACCTGGAGTCAATGAAAGAAGACGGAGAAATGATTCCCGACCCCAAATCAACGTTCTTACAAGTGTTGATTGACTGAAAGTAAATAAAAGATATTCATCAATCATCATACATTATTCATTAAAAAACCCCTTCCGGATACTGCATGGTAATGCAATGCAGTGAACCGTGCTGCCGGATCAAAGGTTCGCAGTTGATCCCGATTATTTCATGCTGAGGAAAAGCTTCCTGCAAAGCATCCTTAGCCTGCTGGTCTTTAGCCTGATTGCCATAAAAAGGCAGCAAAACCGCCTCATTGATGATCAGGAAATTGGCATAGGTAGCCGGTAGCCGGTGTCCTTCTTCATCAAATGCCATATCGGCCATTGGCAGGGAAACGAGGCGGTAGGGCATCCCTTCTTTGGTCTTAAACTGCTGCAATTCTGCTTCCATCTTCTGCAAAGCTTCATAATGTACATCGGAGGTATCCTCGCAGCGAACGTAAGCGATGGTTTGCGGGTCGCAGAAACGGGCCAGGGTATCCACGTGGCTGTCGGTATCGTCGCCCTCCAGGTAGCCGTGGTGGAGCCAGAGCACCCGCTCCAGGTGGAAAGCTTTTTTTAGCTCTCCTTCAATTTCTGCCTTGCTCAGGTGGTCATTGCGGTTGGGCGCCAGCAGGCAGTCGGCGGTGGTGAGCAGCGTACCTTCACCATCAGACTCCAGTGCGCCGCCTTCCAGCACCAGATGCTGCATATTGCGGTAGCTTACTTCGGGAGAAAAAAGTTTGTCGCGGTACATCAGGCGGGTAAGCAGGTTGTCGTGGTTGGCGGCAAACTTCAGCCCCCAGCCGTTGAAGCGAAAATCCAGCACGACAGGTTTTCCATTCTCAAAAATAGTAATAGCACCATGATCTCGCGCCCAGGTATCGTTGGTAGGCAGCTCATGAAATATGACATTAGCCATATGGCAATCCTGAAGCTGCGTTCTTACCTCAGCCGCATCATGGCAGATGATGAGCAGCTTCTGTCTCTGAGAGATCGCCTGCGCGATTTCCACATAGCAGGGAATGACCTCAGAAAGAGAAGCAGCCCAGTCGGTACCAGCGTGCGGCCAGGTGAGTTGAACGGCACTCTGAGGATGCCATTCGGGAGGAAAAAATGCGTTAGTTTTCATGCGGCAAATATAGGATTTGCAAACTATTCTGAAATTGAAAAATACACCTCAAGTACTGTGAAAATGTTTGGATTGCTACCTTATTTTTTCATCTAGGAAAATCCCTGCTGGATGTCCGCTTTGCGCAGGATACCCTGGAAATCTCACTCGGCCGGGACAAGAATGTGTATGTGGAGCGAAATAAAGTAGAAGATTTCAATAAAAAGCAATTCATCGGTAACAAACAGGTAGAAAACCGGGCCTGGAGACTCACCGCCCGTAATAATAAGGCACAGCCCATTAACCTTGTCATTATTGACCAGGTGCCGCTGACGCAGAGCAGTGACATTGAGGTGAAAGATGTGGAAACCAGTGGAGGAAAATTAAACGCTGAGACGGGCATCGTACGCTGGGATTTGCAATTGCAGGGCAGAAGTTCCGAAGTACGAGAACTGCATTACTCTGTCAGGTATCCTAAAGACCGGAAAATCTACCTGGAATAGCTCCGATCTTTGAATAAAAAAGCTTTTTGAGCCGTAATTGCTATTGTAGAGTATTACACCACCAAATCCTTAAGCTATGCGAAGTCTGCTGCTATCAGGTTTATTCATGTTCCTTTTTTGCCATTGCAATGCTCAGGTGAAGTCTCCTGTATCTCAAGTACAGGCAGTTCAGGGTATCAGCAGGGTACAGGCTGACTCTGTCCATGCACTGATCAGCAGGTTTCCCAACCAGACGCAGTTTGCCATTGCCCTGATACATGGCTCTGAAGTCAGCTATTACG
The DNA here is from genome assembly GCA_046541235.1 of Cyclobacteriaceae bacterium. Taxonomy (GTDB): domain Bacteria; phylum Bacteroidota; class Bacteroidia; order Cytophagales; family Cyclobacteriaceae; genus Catalinimonas. The sequence continues at coordinate 4,901 of JBKHDR010000089.1, forward strand.
GAGTGCTGAGAGCCAATGACACACTTCTGAACATCAGCAATGAAGACAGCCTGTTTGAAATCGGTTCCATCAGCAAAGTATTCACCTCCAGCCTGCTGGCCCAGATGGCAGAGGAAGGAAAGTTAAACCCGGAAGATCCTGTTTCAGCATATCTGCCTTTTCCGCTCAAAGACAGTATCCGTATTAGCTTTCAGCAGCTGGCCAATCATACCTCCGGTCTTCCCCGTTTGCCTCCTTCTATGTTCATGGCTTCCTTGATGCATCCTGATAATCCTTACAAGACTTATGACCGTGAAAAGCTCATCAAATACATGAGAGAGGACATGAGCCTGCAGCGTGAAGCCGGAAGTGCCTATGAATACTCCAACCTGGGTGCCGGGATGCTGGGCTTTGTGCTGGAAGAGATCAGCGGGCAGACCTACGAACAGCTGCTGCAGCAGAAGATCAGTATTCCTCTGGGTATGCAGCATACCACGACCGACAGAGCAAGAGCAGGCGAGCTGCTGGTGAAAGGACTGAGCCCCACCGGTGAGATTACCTCCAACTGGGACCTGGCCGCCCTGATGGGGGCAGGCGGAATATTATCTTCATCTCAAGACCTGTCAAAGTTTATACTTGCTAATTTTGATACTACCCGTCATGCTTTCAATCTGCAGAGGAAACAGACTTTTAAGGTAAATGAGAGCCTGGGCCTGGCCTTGGGCTGGCACATCATGTATCGCCCCTCAGGTGAAAGCTGGTACTGGCATAACGGGGGTACCGGTGGTTACCGTAGCTCTATGGTGCTGGACGTACCAAACAGGAAAGGCGTGGTATTGCTCAGCAATATGTCGGCTGGCTATTATCTGGCTGGAGAGATAGACCAACTGAGCTTTTTCCTGCTGGAGCAAATGAAATAAATCAGCAGCTTCAGTTATTTCGCAGCTTGTTAGGTAGACAACTACCAGTGCCGTACCTCCGGCGGCATCTGAATGAAGTGGAAGCGGAGAAGGACAGGCCTCCTCCTGCATTCGTTTATTTTTTCATGGCCACTCCTTTGTCGGAGCTATTCTGCCAGATGGATTCCATCTCCCAGATATTCAGAGACTTTAACCGGACCTTACCACCCACAGAATACACCTCCACGGCATTCTGGGTGCTGTCAGGAAATACGCGGTTAGTCATGGCTACGTAGCCATCATTGCCGAATACCTCCACTACCGAGTGGTCTATAAAGATGTGCATCTTCACTATTCCATCATCTGCTGGCATAATAGCCACAGTGCGGTCGGCAAAATCTTCATGAAAAGAAGTATCACCCGACTGGGTACGGTCCATGAAGAGCTGCTGGGTGGCCACATCGTAGCCTACCACGGTTTCCTGTTCTTCGTCTTTAAAGACTTTTACCCCAAATTCGCCAGCCAGCTTCTCGGCTTCTGCCTGGGTGTCAATGGACTCGTATACAAATTCGGCGATGATCTCCAGCTGCCTGCCCTGTACATTTTCCAGTGAAAGGTAGTTATCACCTTCCTGCAGTGCTACCGCATCATCATGGATCAGCTGCTTTCGGATGGTTTGTACCTCCTCTACCGGCACTTGCGTCAGCCTGATCCCCTCCGGAAAAGCTTTCAGCTCAAGCTTTCTGACCAGCGACTGAGCCGAGCGCCAGGGTTCAGTCGGGATTTCCTGCCCATAAAGCCAGTTATTGATCCAGCCGATCAGCAGGCGGCGGTTATCGGGTGTATTATTCCAGGTAACGGCGGCGTAAAAATCGCGGCCATGATCAAGGGTGAGTATCAGGTCGTCGGTGTTGTCGTTGGTAAAGGTGGTACCATTGAAGTCACCTACAAAATACTGCATGGAGGAGCCATCATCGGGGGTGTTGTATGAGACCAAAAGTGCCCATTTCTCTTCCCCGGTTTCAGGTACAGTAAGTTTGAAGAGGTCGGGACATTCCCAGATACCATCTACAAAGCCAGCCGGGCCAAATTCGCTCATCTGCTTCCAGTCTATCAGGTTGGGCGATTCGTAAAAGCGGATTTTCTGTTCCTGGGGAATAGCTATTGCCATCACCCACTTTTTGCCTTCCTCGTACCAGAAAACTTTGGGGTCGCGGAAGTCTTTCATGTTCTCATCCAGCACCGGGTTACCATCGTATTTCGTCCAGCTACGGCCCCGGTCATTGCTGTAGGCGATGGCCTGGTTCTGCAGGCTATCGGTGTGGGCGGTGTAAATGGCCACCAGGCAGCCCTCGGCAGAGTCGCATAGGCCGCTGGTGTTGTCTTTGTCTACTACGGCACTGCCCGAAAAGATCATGATACCATCCTCCATTTCCAGGGCCACCGGCAGGTGCTCCCAGTGGACCAGGTCGGTGGATACGGCATGGCCCCAGCTCATATTGCCCCATTTGATGCCTTTGGGGTTGTACTGGTAAAAGAGATGGTACTCACCCTCAAAATACACCAGTCCGTTAGGATCATTCATCCAGTTTTCGCGCGGCGTAAAATGGTAGGCTGGGCGGTAAAGCTCAGTATAGGAAACTGTATCCTGTGGGCTGACTACTTCTTCTGGCGGTGCTTCAGTGTTTTGGCTGCAGCTCCAGGCCAGCAGGCTCAGTCCCAGGAGGATGAGAAAATATAATTTGTGCATGATAAAGCTTCTTTAAGTGTGTCGTTATTCTTATTAGCTAATGGCCTGCTAATTTAATCCAAAAATAATCGTATTGAATAATTCGCTGCAATAAAGGCTTTTCAGCGGCTGTATTCTTTCGGTGTATTAGGCTAAAGTCGGGCAAAAATGTAATTTCGCAGCAAAAACACAGCTAATGAGGGAGGAGCAGTTTAAGTTACTGACAGAAGACGGAGTTTCGCTGGACGCCTTGCACGTCAGAGGCGAAGAAGTAAAAGCAGCACTACAGATCAATGCAGCCACCGGTACAAAAAAGGAGTTTTACCTGAACTTTGCCCGTTACCTGGCCGCGCAGGGATATGCAGTAGTATTATTTGACTACAGAGGTATAGGTTCATCAGCCCCCGGCCATCTCAGGGGCTACCAGGCTGACCTCAAAGATTGGGGCGGCAAAGATATGGCTACGGCTTTTGCCTGGCTCAAAGAGCAGTATCCAGAGTTGCCCCGCTATATCTTAGGACACAGCATGGGCGGCCAGCTGATCGGGCTGATGCACAATGCCACAGAGGCTGAGGGCATTATACTGGCTGGCTCCCTGTGGGGTTACTGGCCGCTGCTGCCTTTTCCCTCCAATGTGTTTTACTTCTTTATCTGGTACCTGCTGCAGCCTCTGATGACCCGGATCTTCGGCTACCTGCCCGCCAGCTGGCTGGGCATAGGTGAGGATGTACCTGCTGGCGTGGCCAATGAATTCCGGCAATGGTGTACCAGTCCCGGATACCTGTCTGCCTATTTTGGCAGAAGCATCAGGAAGCAATTTTACGAACAGATCAAAGTGCCTCTGCTTTCAATTGTACCCACTGATGATAACATCGCCGGCAGGAGGTCCGTGCCTCCGCTGCTCAGGCTTTACCGCTATGCCCGTATAGAAGAAATGTGGCTCCGCCCGGCTGAGTTTGGAAACAAAACCATAGGTCATTTTGGGCTTTTCTCGCGTAGGTTTAAGAACAATATCTGGCCCCTTTTTGTGGATTTTTTGGAAAGGTGCCAGCAGGAGAAGGTAGTCCGCAGATGAGCAGCTAATTGTCAGCAGGATATCAAACAAAACGACTTCCTTATCCATTGAACAAGCATTAACATCTTTATTCATGACGGAGTATATTGGTTTTGTGGCGGCCTTCATGACTACCCTGGCTTTTTTACCCCAGGTTATCAAAACCTACCAGTTGCGTTCGGCCAAAGACCTCTCGCTGAGTACTTTCAGCATACTTGCCATCGGCCTGGTGATGTGGCTCATCTATGGTTTGTTGATGAACGATATGCCCATCATCCTGGCCAACTTTTTTACGCTGCTGCTGGCGCTGTCACTGCTGGTGATGAAGTTTGTCTTCAAATAAACATGATTAAGTCAATGCTTTTGCTACGTTTAGCTTTTTTTCTTCTGCTTACCAACCAGCAGGCCTGCCAGCAGGAAAATGATAAGCCTTTGCTGCTCATTAATCCTATAGTACATACCGGCGATGGCCGTATCATAGAAAATGCAGCGCTGGGCATTGAGGGTGAAACCATCAGCCTGCTGGCCGATGCACGCCTGATTCGCCTGGACATGAGTGCTTATGAGGTGATAGAAGCTTACGGTCTGCATCTTTACCCGGCAGCCCTGCTCAGTGAGTTACCTGATACCCCTGCCGATAGTGTTTTCTTCGCTGCCCTGGAAGGAGAAGATAGTTATGTGATCAGCAGCGCTCAGCCTTCAGCCCTCATACAGCCCCTGCAGGAAGGCGCCAGAGCCGATCTGCTGCTGACAGAGCAGCCGCTGAAGCCAGGAGTAAAGATACAGTACCTGATGATAGGGGGCAGGCTAAAACAGGAAAGCAGCCTGGCTTTGCAACTGCTCACTGAGTCTGAAAAATGATTTCAATTGATAAAAAACACCATGAAAGTAAAACCAGCCTACCTGACCGAAGAAAGAATTAACGATTTTATCAGAACAGCCCTGCAGGAAGATATCGGCGAAGGAGATCATTCTACGCTATCGGCCATACCGGCAGATGCCCGCAGCAGAGCCCGGCTGCTTATCAAAGGGGAGGGCATACTGGCAGGGGTGGAACTGGCCGAGCGTATCCTCCATACTGTAGATTCGGATCTGCAAATTGAGCGCCGCATCAGTGACGGAGCAGAGGTGAAGCACGGGGATATTGTTTTTGTAGTAAAGGGCAGCGCCCGCTCTATACTTTCGGCTGAGCGACTACTCCTGAATTGTATGCAGCGTATGAGCGGGATTGCTACGCATACGCACCGGCTGCAGCAGATGATCAGCCATACTCAGGCCCGTCTGATGGATACCCGCAAGACGACTCCCAATTTCCGCCTGCCTGAAAAGTGGGCGGTAGCCATAGGCGGCGGCATCAACCACCGTTATGCCCTCTACGACATGATCATGCTCAAAGATAACCATATAGACTTTGCCGGCGGCATTCCCCAGGCTATAGAGCGAGCCAATACCTACCTCAGCCAGTTGGGCAAAGACCTGAAGATTGAGATTGAGACCCGCAACCTGGATGAAGTAAGGCAAGTATTGGAAACCGGCAAGGTGGATGTGATTATGCTGGATAACATGAGGCCTGAAACCATGCGAGAGGCTGTGAGCCTGATTGGTGGGAAATACAAAATTGAAGCCTCTGGCAATATCAATGAGCAGACCATCAGAGAGGTAGCCGAGTGTGGTGTAGATTATATTTCTGTAGGTGCGCTGACCCATTCTTCAAAAAGTATGGATATGAGTCTGAAAGCTTTTTGACAATTCTCAGGGGAAAAGATTATTATTGCAGCCTGAATCAAACTGAAGTCAATCTCTATTTAACAAAATGATCGTCAAGACCAAGAAATACAAACTGGAAACAAATACTTATATCAAGCTGGCCATGGCCAACATCGTCAGAGAGCAGTGGTGGGTTTTCCTGATCGCGGTGGCTATCGCCTGCGGCGCCTTCATCATCTGGTCATGGTGGTGGATTATCGGTGCCCTGATCGCCCTCTTGCTCTACTTCCTTTTCTGGCTCATACAGTTTGCCGGGGTGACCCAGCTTGAGCAGAATAAGATACTTTTTGAGAGGCTGAGCTACGAGATCAACAGCCAGCAGGTACTGATTAAGGTGAATCCCAAGCAGGGCATGCCTCTCAAGTGGGATATGATCAAAAAGGCAAAGATCGGTAAAGATTACTTTCTGCTGATTGTCTCCAAAGCGCAGATGATTCATCTGCCTTTCCGCATCTTCAATACTGAGAACGAGAAAAAATTCATGGAGACCATCCTCAAACGCAAAGGTTATGTGAAGGAAGAAAAAACTGCCTCCTAAAGTAAAAGCCCCGAAAACTGAATCTCGGGGCTTTTTTTTCCTCAAAGGCTAAGCAAACTACGAGTCAGTCTTCGGCCTTATCCTTTGCATGGTAAAATAGAGTGCTGTTGTTTTCTTCGGTCAGCACAGTCTGGGCAAGCTTTTTAATATCTTCTTTATTCACCTTTTGTACCAGTTCAGATTCCTGGTTGATCAGGTCAGGATTGCCCAGTAAGGCACCATAGGCCAGGTTCACAGCCCGGTTGAGGAGTTCCAGTTCAGAAAAAACGATGGAAGACTCCGATTGATTTTTCACTTTCTGTAGCTCTTCTTCTGAGAAATCACCGGCTCGTATTGCTTCTGTTACTTCATTGATGCCTGCTTCTCCTTCCTCAGGTTTCACTCCTTTGCTAAGTTTTCCCTGTATAGTGAGCAGGCCCGGGTCTACCGATCCGCTGACGTAGGCACTGATACTGCTGAACAGCTTACGTTTCTTGACCAGCTCGCTGTACAGGCGGGCCGATTTACCGCGTCCCAGGATATCGCTGAGCAGGTCGGCGGCATAGTACCTTTCATCCAGCCTGCCCGGAATATGGAAGCTTTTATAAATAGCATCTACCGGAACGTCGGCTTCTACATGCTCTTCTCTTTTTTCTTTTTGTACAGGTTCGGCGGGTAACCTACGCAGATATTTTTCGCCGGCAGGGATAGGGCCAAACCATTTTTCGCTGAGGCGGCGTACATCATCATACACCACATTACCGGCCACCACCAGTATGGCATTGTTGGGGCGGTAGAATTTGTAGAAGAAGGCCTGAACGTCCTCCATACGGGCATCAGCTATGTGGGAAATATCCCGGCCAATGGTAGGCCAGCGATAAGGATGCACTTTATAAGCCAGGGCCTTCTGCCGGATCAGTGCATCGCCATAGGGCTGGTTGAGGTATTGCTGCTTGTACTCTTCAATCACCACCTTGCGCTGTACGTCAAGCACCTTGGGATCAAAAGAAAGGCTCAGCATGCGGTCAGATTCCAGCCAAAAAGCCGTTTCCAGGTTTTCAGCCGGCAGGCTAATGTAATAATTGGTAATATCAGGACTGGTAAAGGCATTGTTTTCACCGCCTACCAGCTGCAGGGGCTCATCGTAAGAAGGAATATGCTTTGAGCCGCCAAACATCAGATGCTCAAAAAGATGGGCAAAGCCTGTCTTGTTTTCGTCTTCATCCCTTGAACCTACATTATAAAGCAGGTTGACCGTGGCTGTAGGCAAAGTGATATCCTGGTGTACAAATACTCTGAGTCCGTTATCTAAAGTAAAATTTTGGTAATCGATCATATTTTTTTGGTAACTTCTTGCTTCAGTAATGGTTTTAAGCTGTTATTCTACTGGCGCTGCCTCAGAGAGCAGTTTTTGCCGTTTCTGATGTGTGATTTTTGTTTGCTCAGAAAGGCAAAATTAAAACAGTTAGCAACAAATACGGCATCCTGCCTCAAAAGCGTCTGTTATTCTAACAAAATAAGTGACAGCGTGATAACTTAACATAAACATAATACAATTGGTGCTGCATCAAAGCAAGGGCCTACTAAATTTGCAAGTCAAAATCCAAGTTGGGTGGAGTTTAGTTCTTTGCTTTGTCTATAGATTTTACTAACTACCCGCCCTGAAATACGAGATACTAGTCCATTCAACCTACTGATGCCTAAAACCCGGAATACCGAGACTAATACCAACCGGTACAGAGAACTCATATATCAGCTTTTTGATATAGTGAAGGGAGAGCGTAGATTTATTATTTTAACAGCTGTTCTCTTCCTGATTGCCGGTATTGTTTATCCCTACACGCCTATTGCCATGTGGTTTGGTTTTCTGCTGGCGGCTTATTCAGCAGTTTCCAACGACAGTATACAGACTATAGGCACTTTTATTGCCTCTAATGCTGACCGTAAGTGGTATGTACTGTGGCTCTACATTGCAGGCATTTTCCTGGTAACGGTAACTATTGGCTGGTTCATCAACGATGGCGACGTGAGCTACGGGCGACTTCAGGGGCTGGATGATTCCGGTGAACTGGCATTTCCTCAGCCCGATAGTTTTGCCTTCCTACAGATTGCTGCTCCTATTTTCCTGCTGGTGCTGACCCGCCTGCGTATGCCGGTATCTACCACCTTCCTGCTGCTCAGCAGTTTTGCCGTCAGTCCAGGAGCGGTGGGTTCAATAGTTACCAAAAGTATCAATGCCTACTTTCTGGCATTTGTACTAGGCCTGGGGGTATGGCTGCTGATCTCCCGCCTTACAACCAGGTATTTTAAAGGGAAACCCGCTCAATGGTGGGTCGTAGCCCAGTGGATTACCAGCGGTTGCCTCTGGTCGGTGTGGATCATGCAGGATGCTGCTAATGTCGCCATTTACCTGCCTCGTTCACTCAACCTGGTGGAGTTTTTGGGCTTCTCCGCCACTGTATTTTTTGGGCTGGGCCTTATTTTCTTTATGAGAGGCGACAAAATACAGGAAATTGTAAACGAGAAAAGTGAGGTACGTGATATCCGCTCTGCTACCCTCATTGATTTTGTATATGCGATGGTACTGGTTTACAAACTTACCATCAGTGTAATTCCGATGAGTACCACCTGGGTATTCATAGGCCTGCTGGGCGGCCGCGAACTGGGCATACGCGTCATGGAAAAAGTGAAGGGCAAAACCAAGAAAAGGCGTATCACAGAAGCCCTGATAATGATAGGTCGCGACCTGGGACTGGCTGTCATCGGCCTGATCGTATCCGTGATCATTGCTACCTCGGTCAATCCTGATTTCAGGGATGAACTGCTGCGCCTGCTTGAATAAATAGTCGCCTCACACACAATATTGATCACTGTTAGTTAAATAAGCCGAAGGCATCCTGCTTTATGGCAAGATGCCAGCGACTGTTTGAATAAGTGAGATAGTTTTCTTCTACTGTGATACAACTGATGACTGCTGCTCTTTTTCCTTCATTTTCCTATCATACTTGAGCTGGAAGAAGCGGCACTCATGTTCTGTGCCAATGTAAACCACTTTACCCGAGACAAGAAAACCGTGGGTATCTTTATAACCCTGGGGGTTGATCACCTTTACTTCGGTGTTTTTCAGAGAATTTTCCATATCAGTATCAATTTTTATTGCTATCGGATTTTCGGCATAAGATCGCATTCAGGTTTTAGCTTAGCCGGGCTTTTGGCACCTGCGCGACATACAAATTTGTGATCTATCAGATTTACCTGATCTGATCATTTCCAGAGCTAGTTTAAGATCCTGTTTATAGCAGGCGCTAATGTGTCTGAGGTCATCTACTATCTCATGCATTGGATGCTGAATATGCTTTTCCATAATATGTTTAATTTTTTTTTGCTACGTCTTAATTCAGTACCAACCTAACACTTGCTAATTTGTATATTACAAATGTAATATTAATTTGTATTATTTAAATATAAAAAAACTTTAGTAAAATTTTTTTGCTGAAAAAGAGGCTTAGGTACTGTTTTGAAGATGTCTTTTATTGTAAAATTTTGATAATCAAGGGATAAAAAAAAAGTCAGCTGTAGCTAAAAACTGATAAGTAAAAGATATAAAAATGCTAAAATTGCATTTTTTAAGTATATTTTTTTAATGTCAATTAAACTCATTTATGTCAGTAAATTTAAAAACCAATTGCCTGTTTTTCCCGGAGTTACAAAAAATACAAGCAGTAGGTATCTGTGTTTAAATCAAAATATGAGCTGTAAGGCTTGAGGGAAAATAGGGAGGTAAGCTGTTGGCAAACTTGTGCATGCACAGCTAAATCATAGGCAGAGACGGGTGGTCAAAGCTGAAACAGCTATCTGTCAGCAAATATTTTAAAAAAGAAAAGCAGGCAGTATGTGCTCAGTCAGGCACTGAAAAAAACAAAAAAGACCTACGGTAAATAATTATTCCCTGTTCAGTTCCTGAACGGCAATCCAACTCATCAGACCGGCTCCGATTTCCAGGGCTGATTCGTCAATGTCAAAAGTAGGCGTATGCACCGAGGAGGTAATCCCTCGGGCCTCATTGCCAGTACCCAGGCGGTAGAAGCAGGCATCCAATTCCTGGGTATAGTAAGCAAAATCTTCAGCGGCCATCCACAAATCCAGGTCCACTACGTTTTCATGTCCCAGAAAGTCCTGTGCATAGGAGCGGGCCCTTTGAGTAAGTTCGGGACTGTTCTTGAGGAAGGGGTAGCCCTTGCGTATCTCCAGTTCGCATTTTCCGCCCATGCCTTCGGCTATGCTTTCGGCTATAGCACGCAGGCGATGATGAGCCTTGGCACGCCATTCTTCGTCCATGGTGCGGAAGGTGCCTTCTACCATTACTTCATTAGGGATGACATTCGTAGCTCCGTTGGCGATCACTTTACCAAAAGAAAGCACACTTGGCATCTTGGGGCTGGCATGACGGCTGACAATCTGCTGCAGGGCCACGATGATGTGAGAGGTGATCAGCACGGGATCAATATTGTGCTCCGGCATGGCACCATGGCCCCCTTTCCCCTTGATAGTCATGTAAATTTCGTCGGCACTGGCCATATACATACCTTCACGGAAGCCTACCTTACCGGCAGGCAGATGTGGGAGCACGTGCTGCCCGAGGATGTGCTGGGGACGGGGATTTTCCAGTGCCCCATCTCTGATCATCAGTGAAGCACCACCGGGCACCCTCTCCTCACCGGGCTGAAAAATCAGTTTTATCGTACCTTCAAATTCATGTCTGAGTTCCTGTAGTATGCTGGCTACCCCCATCAAAGAGGAAGTATGCACATCGTGACCACAGGCATGCATGACCCCCGGGCGGGTAGATTTATAAGGCACATCATTGGCTTCCTCAATAGGTAAAGCATCCATGTCAGCACGGAGAGCAATCACTCTTTTTTGAGGATTTTTGCCTTCAACCAGCGCAGTAAGTCCGGTGTCGGCTACGCCTTCGGTGGGAGTGATGCCCCACGACCTGAGGCGTTCGGCCACGTAGCGGGCGGTTTCATGCTCCTCAAAAGATAGTTCAGGATGGGCATGCAGGTGGCGGCGGATACTGATGATATCCCCCGCTTTTTGCTGAGCCAGTTCTTTGATGCGTTTCTTTAAATTCATGATAAAAAATTAGGTGCTGCTTTTTAATCTCTGACTATCGGGAAACGCTCAGGTACGATCAGAACGGTCTGAAAATGTTCTTTGAGAGCGGTGTAAACAGGTTGGGCATCTAGCCGGGTGGTAAACTCGCCCACTTTCACTTTGTAGTTGGGAGGGTCAAAAGTGATGGCAGGGCTGGCTTCATCTTCAGTCAAGGCCGAGTAAACGGTGTTTTTGGCATCATTTGCCTTCTCGCGGCTTGTGCCGGTATACACCTGTACGGTATATCCCTGGTAGGTATTTTCTTCAGCATTGCGCTCGGTGACGATATCCAGAAATTCATCCAATTTTTCATCAATAGCATTCTCAGTAGGGATGGATGCGTTCATCATAGGCGTCTCCGGATTGGCTGTGATGTTTACGCTTTCCTGTTCATTGTTAAGTATACGCTCAAGCGAATCAACGTGAGCAGCACGCAGACGGGCAATGTTTTCTTCGTAAGTATCATCCTGCTGTGTGCCGATTTTTTTGGGAGGCGCACATGACACTGCCAGCAGCAAAAGTGCCATCAGTAGATAAGAAAAAATAGGTAATTTATTCATGGTCCAAGTTTATTGTTCAAAATTAACATTATGCTTTCTGTTTTTTCTTCAATTGGCGAATTTTTTTGGGACCCAGCCACAGCCACGTACCTGATAATGTCAGCACCAGCAAGCCTGCACCCAGGACATTCATGGATATTACTTTAAAACTATCGCTGATGATGGAGCCGTCGTGTAGCTGCTCTATCCAGTCAGAATGGCGGCGGGCAATGGATAGTATCTCCCCGGTTTTACCATCTACCTGCACTTCCCAGTAGCCCTGTTCAAAACGAACTTTGGCGATGCCCTTGTCCGGGCGTATGTCAAGGCGGTCTATACTGAGCTGCGCCAGGCCGCTTTTTTCCATCAGGGCCTCGGTGGCCCGGCGGCTGATTTCTTCCACACCCAGCCAGGGCTGAGAAGCAGCAGCACTGCTTTGCATAGAAGGTGGCTGCAAAGTAGCTGCTTCCTTCTTCCAGGCAAGAAATACACCTGTGATACTACTGATCAGTACCAGTAGACCTATGGTAATGCCCAGCAGGCGGTGCCACTTCCGGTATTTGCGAAGGCTATGTGATATGCTGCTTGTGTTCAATTGAACAGATTTACTATAAAGCAAAAAAACAAAATTCTGGCTATTACATCGACAAAACAGCCATTTTCTGATCACTTATCACAGCGGCTTCTATGATTTCTATGGTGGCCAGCGCATCTTCGGCCGTTACGGCAGGT
>JBKHDR010000090.1:0-17210 GCA_046541235.1 Cyclobacteriaceae bacterium
ATTCCGTAGAAAGAACCAACGCTTGGATGGACAGTTTCCGATCTGTATTAAACAGATTTGATACGACAACCTCAATCGGACCGTCGAGTGGTTGGAAAGGATTCAATTTCTTGGCTTTTATCGTAATAGGTTTAAGAAAATTCAACCAGTCTCAAAAGTCGAGATGACTTCTAGGCAAAAATAGCCCCCTATACTTCTCATTCAAGCTTTTTGACTAATCTGAGGATGCCCTAATTAGTTGAATTTAGAATAAATCAGAAATAAGGATGATTACTCCTCCACGGCTATGCCCATCTTGGCCATCAGCTTGCTGGCATTGAAGCTTTTGCAGATGCCTTCGTGGATTTTATAGTCAAAATAAATTTCGTCATCCTCTATGCTGCTGGTAAAGCTGTAGTTGATCACTTTATCCAGCTCATTTTCCATGCGCCCCAGTTCCAGGTCATGGGTGGAAACAAAGCCGAAAGAAGGCAATTTGCTTAACTGCCTGATCAGGGAAGCTGCCCCGTTATGGCGGTCCTGCGAATTGGTACCTTTCAGAATTTCATCCAGCATATACATCACCGGCAACTGAGGGGCTTCCAGCATCTGCAGCAACTGACGCAGCCTTTTCAGTTCGGCATAAAATGAAGACACACTCTCTTCAAGCGAGTCCTGTGTCCGCATGCTGGTAAATACCTGTATCACCGAGGTCTTCAGGCGATCTGCGCAGACGGGTGCACCCATCAGGGCAAGTACCACGTTGACACCTACCGTACGCAGGAAAGTACTCTTGCCCGACATATTGGAGCCGGTGATAATGCATACCCTCCCCTTGTCCTGCATACTGAAATCATTGTTGATTCTTTTTTCCGCTTTGATCAGGCAATGCCCCATATTTTGAGCCTCAAACACATACGCCTCTTCCGTAATTTCAGGGTAGCTATAGTCAGGGTGTGAATAGGCAAAACCAGCCATACTGTTAAGCCCTTCCAATTCGCTGATACTGTCAAACCAGTGACCGACATCCCCCTTTAGTTCTGATTTCCATTTATCGGCCCTCAACAGCCAGTAGACATCCAGCAGGATGACCACATTGATGATATGGTAAAAAAGATTACCACGGGCATTGAAGTTGTCAAGGATATGTTCCAGCCGACTGATTTCTTTGGAAGCACTCACTCCCCCATGCTGAAAATGCGACTGTAACTTTTGTAGTCGTTCATACTCAAATTTGCTGGCTTCTACATGGGCGATCATGGTCCGGTAAGCCTGCAGGGCAGAAATGCTCTTAAAAGTCTTTTTGTGAGTCGTATTTGCTTTTTCAGCTGTTGACCAAAGGATGAGCATATTGACAGCAATGGCCAACAGGGGCCAAAGGCTGCTGCCATCAAAAAAGAAATAGCTTATAATGCCTGCCAGTGTAAACAGGGGCATGATCAAAAGCGCTGCTTTGTAAAGGTTTCTTTTCGCAAGTGCCGGATTTTCTTTAACCCAGCGCAGCAGGGCATCTGTATCTTCTTCTTTTTCCTGCGCTACCCGGCCGTGAGCCTGAAAGCTCTGCCTCCATGCCAGCTGCGGCTCAATTTCCTTTACCGATGACTGACGGCTTTCCACCTCATTTTTGGCAGCAGGATTTTTCAGCCATTGAGCCAGCATAGCTTTACCTTTACTGGTATTACAGCGATTGATCAACTGAAAGAGTGAATGTTCTCCAAAAACATCCAGGTCGCCGGTGTAAGGGTGTTGAGCCTCGTCATAACTATCTCCACTTTCCAGTTCTCGTAGTTTACCTGACAAGCGGCTTAGCTCTTCTTCATTAATACCCACCAGGCTTTCCAGATGAAATTTCTTCTTCTTTACCTGATTATGATATTTGATTAATAAGGGAAAAACGATGATGAATAGCAGCAGGCTTAGCAACAGCGCATCTCCGTTCTGCTCATTGGCAAAAAAAACCACGGCAATAATAAACAGAACGAACAAAGTAATTCTGCTCCAGGAGTAGCGATTGTCTTTTCTGCTGATCTTACTTACCAGCTGTTTGTATTGTTCAGCCTTTTGCTGATAAGTTTCCTGTGGATGCCTCTTGTTCATTCTATATGATTAGGTTAATGTGATGTACGTAACTAAAAGTGAAGGTTACAATTATAGTTGATTTTGCCTTGGCATGGTTAACATATATGCTACAAAAGAGTGTGAACAAACGATCAGTTACTGCCAAAAATACTCATTTGCTCATAAAACCTGTCAAATTTTCAGATTTACTCTGCTGGCATCAGATTTGAAAAACGACTATTGAGGTCATGATCTCAAGCTTGATATTTTGATGTTTTATGGTCCGCATAAGCGGTTTGCATAGGATGTAGATCATTTGTGTAGCTATTTAATGTTGAAATTAAATTTTTAATGCCATGACACTCGTTAAAAGACAAAATGGAAATCACCCCTCTTTTGGTTCTTTCTTCGATGATTTTCTGACCCGCGACTTTTTTGACTGGAGCGGACAATCTGTCACAGGCACCAGTATCCCTAAAGTCAACATTGTTGAAACGCCTGATGCTTTTAAAGTAGAAATGGCCGCTCCCGGTATGAAAAAAGATGACTTCAGAATAGAGCTGGATAATAACATGCTAACCATTTCCTCTGAAGTAAAACACGAAGAGGAAATACCTGATAATCATCAATACACCAGAAGAGAATTTAGCTACCAGTCATTCAGGCGTACATTTCATCTGCCTGATACTGTGGAGAACGAACGTATTAAAGCACGTTATGAGCATGGCTTGCTGAGCCTGGAAATTCCCAAAAAAGAAGAGGCAAAACGTAAGCCCAGCCGAATTATCAAAATTTCGTAATAAGCTTTACTTGGTAAGTGCCCGGAGAGGGTATTCTCTCCGGCATTTCCATACTTTTTATTTGCTCAATATTCTTTCAACATAGTTTTTTACGAGAAATAATCACATGTAAATTCTATTGAAATGTGAAAACGGTTCAGAATGATTCAGCCGATGTAGCATGGATCATGCTGCTGGCTTCATTAATTTTTGGTAGCACTTTGTTGTGGCTCATCATCCAGGTTCTGATCGTTATTTCAGGTATTTTCTAAAAAGAGAGATACATTTTTTCTTTCTATCTGACTTTATAACCTACTTTAAATTAAATGCTGATGTCTGAATAACAAGACTTAATAAACATGGATTTTCTTGAGTATTATAAGCAGATTCTTCAAAAAGTGAGTTTTGATCATTATCTCCTGAGAAAAGAATATTTTAAAGCCTGCCGTTATCTCAAGCCTCAGGAAAAACATCAGTTCCATTGCTGGCTGGAAGAACAGCCCTTTTATTACAACCTGCAAAAGGTAATAGAAAAGCCCGGCAACAAACCTGAGCGGGTAATGCCGGGCAAGCAGGTATATTACCAGGTAGGATAGGATAGTATAATCTTATTGGTTAGCTGCTCTGCCAGTTTTTCCAGGTCAATACCTAGTCTTTCTTTGTTGACCGTCAGTACCTGCTGTACTAACTGCGGAGGTAAATGATCTGCCCCCCAGTAAGCACCCAGTATTGCACCCGTTACTGCTGCTACGGTATCGTTATCGCGCCCGTAGTTGATCACAAAGGCCAGGCTTTCTTCAAAATCAAAATTGCAGAAGAGCAAGGCAGTAAGATTGATCAGGTGAATCTCTCCGGCATGAAACGGCATATCCTGGTTACGTTCATCCAGCAGCCGATAAGCTTCTTGAAGCTGTACTTTTCTTATTGAATCAGGAATAACTCTTCCTGACTGCTCAACTTTTGCACTACTCATATCCTGCATAGTTGGCTGCCGGGCCTGGAAAACGATATTTCTCGCTTCCTCCAGTATACGGTAAGCAGCCCTGCCTACCAGCCGACTTTTGAAATAATGCTGCGGATCTATATCCCTTATTACATTAATGACGCTGGCAGGCGTAGGCTCAGCAGCCATAGCGGCGGCTACCATAGCCGCCGTAAGTGCGCTGATATCCCGGGCATAACCGAGGTCAAAAAAACCCAGCTGGAATGCCGCCCGGTAAGCCTGCCCAGGCTGGGCCGGGTATAAAGCTCCGATGGCAGGCAGATATAGCATACCGGCGCAGGTCATTTCTCCGCCATAAAACCTGCTGAGGGCAGCTGAATACCCATCCATATCCCCAGCCGCATAGGGTTTGGCAACCAGCGCCCATTCCTGCAGCCATGCCATGCGGCGTAGATTATCCTCAAAGGGCTCAGGATCAAAACCATCCGTAGTCTTCAGCTGCTGTATATCTTCCTCATACTGCCGGAGGATATGATCCGCAAAAGCCACTGGCTTAAGCTCAGTTGCAGGAGCAGGCTGAGCAATGATAAATTCAGCCATCAGTTTTTTCCAGCGGGTATCGTCCGTCGTACCTCCCGCTGGCAGGTTGTATTGCCAGGTTCCCTCGGCAGAAGGTGCTCTCACCATAGTATCAAGATCAGCCACATACCCGTACTGACTTTTGATCTGCTCGCGGCTCCACATCTCGGTAGGTGCTCCCATGGCATCTCCTATGGCGGTGCCCAGCAACATCCCCATAACCTTGTTTTTAAGTTCTGACCGGCTCATTCTCAGACTGTCTTTTACTTCGACAGGAGAAGTATTTATCTCTCTGGCCGTCTGCTGCTCCTGTTTTTTCTCACAGGACAAGAGGCTTATGAAAACAGTGAGTAGTAGTAGTTTCCTGATGAACATTTGGCTAAGCTTAGATAGACATAATTTCCTGTTTTGCTGCCTGCATGAGCTGCGCTTTTTCCTCCAGGCTGAGGCTTAGTGGCAGTTGCGCCAGGCCGATCAGCCGGCGCATAACTTCTACGCCGGCAAAGGCCAGACACAGGTTTTCATCAAATCCTGCTGGCTTTTGGTACTCTTTCCCTACTTTTTCTAGCATTGCCTTCTCCTGCCGCGACATTTTCATATGAGCCAGCATTACGCCCAGGTCAAATTCAGGCCTGCCAAAATAAGCAAACTCAGGGTCTATGACTTTGATGCCCGATGTTGCCTTCAGCCAGCTTCCCGGATAGAAGTCCCCGTGCAAAAGGTGGAGCCCTTCCTGCAGATAGATTTCTCCCAGCTGGCGGATCTTTTCTTTCAGTTTTTCATCCTGCTTATAGCTCAGCGACACCTGCTGTAGGCCTTGCTGTACGCTGTCCAGGTCAAAACCATTTTCTAACTGGTAAGGGTAAACAAAAATATGCTCGTGATTCAGCTGCTTCATCTGCCGGTTGTCCAGTACAGAGGTATCCTTCGCACCAACCTGATGCAGATGGGAAAGAAACAGTAGAAGTGTATTGATTTCGCTGTCTGAGAGCTGCTCTCCTGTCTTGTACAAAAAAGTATAATCAGCCGCTTCACCCAAATCTTCTGTAGCCAGCATAAACTGGGTATCATCATAAGCCAGCACTGTAGGCGTATATTCTGATAAGATTTTATCACCGGAGATCAGCTGGTAAAACTGGTGCTCCTTGCCAATTCTGTCTATGGGTGCAGCTACCTGCGGATACTTCTGCACCCAGGGTCGTGACTGCTTAACAATGAACGACCGCTGATCGGTGATGATGCGCAGCACCATATTCATATTACCTTCACCGGGTTTCTCTGCCCTCAGGAAGGCTTCCTGTTCGCTGACCCATTCATGGTCCTTGAGCCAGCCAGCTATCTCTTCTGGTAATGGTTCTTCAAGATAAAGAGCATGCGGATGTAGTGCTTTAAATTTTTCTTTCAGATTCATATCTTATAACTTCTCCTTTGCGGTTCAACAAATGGCCTGTCTCAGAACGCCTAAGGTAGTGATCTTACGCTAAAATTATTGGAAAAACTGAAATCAGTCATTTCAACCTTTCAACTATGACTAATCGCCCTGAAGTTCTCCTTTTTGATGTCAATGAAACCCTGCTGGACCTGGAACCGGTCAAAAGCTCGGTGAGCCAGGTACTGGGAAACCGTCCTGAACTGGTACCGCTCTGGTTTACCACCCTGCTGCAGTATGCTTTGGTAACAACTGTAAGCGATCATTATGCTGATTTTGGTAGTATAGGAGTTGCTGCCCTGCAGATGGTAGCCGAAAAAAAAGGTCTGCCACTCAGCCGTGAACAGGCACAGGAAGCTCTTCGCCCCATGCTCTCGCTTGCTCCTCATCCGGAAGTCAAAGAGGCTCTGGCTACTCTCCAAAAGGTCGGCTACCGCCTGGCTGCGCTCACCAACTCATCCCGCAAAGCCATGGAAGCTCAACTGGCTAATGCCGGTATTAATGTTTTCTTTGAGCAGATGCTGAGTGTAGATGATATAGGCATGTACAAACCTCATCAGCATGTGTATCGCTGGGCAGCGGGACGCATGCAGGCAGCACCGGCAGAGTGTATGATGATTGCTGCCCATGGCTGGGATGTGGCCGGAGCTAAATGGGCTGGTATGCGAACGGCTTTTATCGGTAGGCCCGGACAAATGCAGTTTTCACTGGCACCTGCCGCCGATTTAGTATTTTCAGACATGAGAGAGTTAGCAGAAGAACTCTGTCGGTAGGTTTTTAAACTTTGAAGAGCAGGTAAGGTTAAAATACAGCAGCTCTGCTGAATTTTTTAACCTTTTTATTTCATGAATAACACTTCATCTTTTTCTCATAAGGTACTGATCGCTTTCGGGATCGCCATTCCTCTTGTATTGCTGGTTTTATTTCTTGGCGCCATCTTCAGGGTCATTTTGATTGCGATAGCGGCTACACTGGTGGCTGCTTTTTTCAGAGGAATCGGTCGCTGGTTATCCAAAAAAACTTCCATCAAAAGAGGATGGGCCACGCTCATTGCCGTAGTAAGTTTTTTTGTAGTACTGGGAGGTACAGGCTGGGCTCTGAGTCCCTATGTATCAGATCAGGTAAAAGAGCTGGATAAGCAGCTGCCTAACTCAATACAGGCTGTTGAGAAAGACATCAGGCAGACCAGCTGGGGTGATGATGTGATCAATTACATAGAAGAAAATGATCCTTTAAAACAAGTCAGAAAAAATTCCGGCAGTTTTTTCTCCGCAGTTTTCGGCATTTTTGGCGTATTGGGCGACATTTATATCATCCTCTTCATGGGGTTTCTGATTGCCGCCAGCCCTTCTCCCTACCAGGAGGGCATCATGCGGCTGGTACCCAAATCCGGCAGAAAACGAACGAAGGAAGTACTGTTTACACTGGGTGTCACCCTCAGAAGCTGGCTGGCTGGCAAGCTTCTTTCCATGCTGCTGGTAGCCGTATTTACCTGGGCCGGGCTCACACTGATTGATCTGCCCCTGGCACTGATATTGGGTATATCGGCAGGCATACTGGCCTTTGTACCTAATTTTGGTCCAATTTTCGCCTTACTGCTGGGTGTGCTGGTTGCGGCTCCCTATGGTTTTGATAAAATTCTGCTCACCGCAGTAGTGTATACCTCCGCTCAAGTCCTCGAGAGTAATTTCCTGACTCCCCTGATTATGCGTCATCAGGTGTCGCTGCCTATGGCTATGGTACTTTTTGCCCAGCTGGTGCTGGCGGTTTTCGCCGGTGTGCTGGGCCTGGTGCTGGCTACTCCCATTTTTGCCCTGGTCATGGTTTTGATCAAACTCCTGTATGTGGAAGATGTACTGGGCGATAAAAAGCCCCTGCTAGAGCCTGAAAAGAAAGTCAAGCAGCATCAGAATGCATAAAAAAATCCGGCTCAAGCGTTTGAGCCGGATTAGCTGCTTACTGAAAGATGGTGCAATCAGTCATCGTCATTATCGTCGTCGTCGTCATCATCATCATACACGCCGATGAGTTCTCCGGTGTTGGCATTTACGTATACCTCTACATCATCAGGGTTTTCCATTTCAAACTCATATATCCAGTGGTCATCATCAAAGCTAAGATCCCAGTCGTCAAACTCAATGTCATTGCCTTCCAACGCACGGCGGGCTACACCCACGGCTTCATTCAGGGTAATAAAACTATCGCCCGGATCTAGCTCATAAGGTAGGTCTACATCATCTCCCTCTATTTTGACCACTTCAAACAGATCTTTGGAAATGTAAAATTCCAGGTCATCATCATCGGGCAGTTCTATTTCTACCTCCCATACATCTACCCCCCTGATTTGCTCACTTTCAATCTCGTCTATATAAGTGAAGTCCGGAAATATCTCTTCCATCTTATCCATCAGCCTGCGGATGTCGTCGCTGTCCTGCAGGCGGCCGTTTGTATTCCCTCCTGATTTAAATATTTCTTCATAAGGGGTTTGGGTACCGGATAGTGCCGAGATAGTCAGGTTATCAAATGTCGGGCGTGCCTCATTGTTGCCTGTGGGTTCAATGTTATCCTCTGAACAGGAAATCAGCAGGATCAGGCTCAGCATACTTGGGATGATTAGATGCTTCTTAAACATAACTTTGGTTTTTAATTTGATTTGTTCTTATTTCAGAAAAGCATATTGAGCTGCTTTCATGGATAAGTCGTGATGGTGGGTCAGGATGTAATCAATTTTTTTAAAATATTTTTTTGACCCCTTATTTGATGCCTGATAACAGCCTCATTATGACTTTTGACAAGTTTTAAGCAAAAAAAATATTTAATATACGCTGACAGTTTTTTATTAGATAAAAATGATACTTTTGGCCATTTAGTAAAACAAAGCATATGCAGTCAAACAATTTCCGCTTTAAGGCGCTCGAAAAAGTAATTGAAAGAAAACCTGTACCTGTACAGCTTCCTTCTGACAAAATTTCTGACTACTACAACCAGAACGTATTCGACAAGGATACGATGAGAAGGGTACTCTCCTCTGACATCTATGAGTCGCTGATTATGGCCATAGATAAGGGAGCCAAGATTGAACCTCATGTGGCTGATGCCGTGGCTTCGGCCATGAAATCCTGGGCGATGAGCCGGGGTGTCACACATTATACACATTGGTTTCAGCCCCTGACCGGTGCCACTGCCGAAAAGCACGACACCTTCTTTGAGCCTGATGTTCAGGGCAAACACATGGAAAAATTCAAGGGCTCTGCCCTGGTTCAGCAGGAGCCTGATGCCTCTTCCTTCCCCAGCGGCGGTTTACGTAATACCTTCGAAGCCCGCGGCTACACGGCCTGGGACCCTACCTCTCCTGCTTTTATCATGGAAAACGGCAGTGCCAAAACACTCTGCATTCCTA
Source organism: Cyclobacteriaceae bacterium (assembly GCA_046541235.1). Lineage (GTDB taxonomy): Bacteria > Bacteroidota > Bacteroidia > Cytophagales > Cyclobacteriaceae > Catalinimonas. Next base: position 9,168 of record JBKHDR010000090.1, read on the forward strand.
CTATATTTGTTTCTTACACTGGCGAAGCACTCGACTACAAAACACCTCTGCTTAAGGCCCTCGCCCTGGTTGACCAGGCTGCGTCTGACATCTGCCGGGAGTATTTTGATCCTAAAGTCACTCATGTCAAAGCCTCACTGGGCGTTGAGCAGGAGTACTTCCTGATAGACAAAGCCCTCTACCGCACCCGTCCTGACCTGGTACTCTCTGGCAGAACTGTTTACGGTCATGCCGCCGCCAAAGGTCAGCAACTGGAAGATCATTATTTCGGGTCTATTCCTACCCGTGCTCATAATTTTATGGTGGAGCTGGAAAGCGAAGCGCATAAACTGGGGATTCCTATTCGCACCCGACATAATGAGGTTGCGCCCCGTCAGTTTGAGTGCGCACCTATGTTTGAGGAAGTCAACCTGGCAGTAGACCACAACCAGTTGCTGATGGACCTGATGGAGAAGATTGCCGAGAGACATGACTTCAAGGTGCTGCTGCATGAGAAACCTTTCAAAGGAATAAACGGCAGCGGTAAGCATAACAACTGGTCGCTGATCACCAGTACCGGCAAAAACCTGCTGGCTCCCAGCTTCAAGTCAGAAGACAAGCTGCAGTTTCTCACCTTCTTTATTAATACTATCAAAGCAGTGCATGAGCATAATGGCCTGCTGAGAGCTTCTATTGCCAGCGCTGGTAACGACCACCGCCTGGGTGCCAATGAAGCGCCTCCCGCCATCGTATCAGTATTTGTAGGCTCGCAGCTTACCAAAGTGCTTGACGACCTGGAAAGCAACCCTGATATGGAAATCGGTAAGGGAGAGGACGTATACATGAAGCTGGCTATTGATAAGATACCTCCTATTCTGCTGGATAATACCGATCGTAACCGTACTTCTCCTTTTGCCTTTACCGGCAACAAATTTGAGTTCAGGGCAGTAGGTTCTTCGGCCAATAGTGCTTCTGCCATGACAGTACTCAATACCATCGTAGCCGATCAGCTGATCAAGTTTAAGAAAGAGGTAGATGAGATGGTAAGCAAAGGTGAGAACAAGGAGCTGGCCCTGGTCAACGTACTGCGCCGCTATATCAAGGAGTCTAAGAATATACGCTTTGAAGGAAATGGCTACAGCGAAGAATGGCGTCAGGAAGCAGAAAGAAGAGGCCTCTCCAACGTTACCAATTCAGCCGAGGCTTTGGACGAATACCTGACTGATAAGTCCACAAAACTGTTTGTAGAGAATAACATCTACACTGAAGCTGAGCTGAAAGCCCGCCTGGAGATCATGTGGGAGCATTATATCATGAAGGTGCAGATAGAGTCGCGTGTTATGGGCGACCTGGCGCTAAACCACATCATTCCTGCCACACTGCGTTATCAGAATGAGTTGATCTCTGCGCTGAAGGATATGAAAGATCTGGGTCTCAACTACGAAGATACGGTGGGCTATCAGACGGTCAACGAGATTACACGCCACCTGAACATCGTAAAGGCCAAGGTACACGAGATGATTGAAGCCCGCAAAAAGGCCAATAAAGTGGAAGAAACCCGGGAGAGAGCTGTTCATTACAAGGACATCAAAGAGAAGTTTTTTGATGAAATCCGTTATCACGTAGATAAGCTGGAGTTCCTGGTTGACGATGCGGTATGGCCACTTGCCAAATACAGGGAGTTACTTTTCTAAAACCTGCCATTGCTTTTATTACCAAAGCCCGCTCTCAGAAGCGGGCTTTTTTTCTGCACCTTTCAATTAACTCCTAACAGTTTTAAAGAATTGACAGAAGAGCTTATCTTCTGGTGAAGATCTGTTAATTTTGAAGCATGAATGAGTTTGCCAAGAAAAACTTTAACCTGATCCTTTTACTGGCTACCGTAGCGGGCTTCCTGCTGCCTCAGCCTGGTGAATTTTCCGGTCCTCTGATCCTGGCTGTACTCTGTTTTATTATTTTTGCCTCTTCCTTTAAAGTTGATTTCTCTCCGGCATTCTTCAAAGCACATATTTTTACCATTCTTGGTTTTTATTTACTCAGGTTTTTGTTGTTGCCGAGCCTACTTTACGGACTGGTTTACTTTATTTCCCCCTTCTATGCAGGCGCTCTTTTCCTGCTGGTAGTCTTACCCTGTGGGGTTACATCTCCTGCTTTCAGTAATGTTTTTGGTGGCAATGTGTCACTGGCACTGGCACTGCTGATCCTGAGCAGTTCGCTGACTCCCTTTGCGTTGCCTTTTCTGGGTGGCTTGCTGATGTCAGAGCAGGTAGAGGTTGACCGTTTACGCCTCTTTACCACACTCTTCATCACGGTTATATTTCCCTACCTGGCGCATCTGCCTTTTAGAAAAAGCAGAAGCATAAGTCGCTGGATGAGAAACCACGATTCTTTCATTTCCATTGTGGGTATTGCGCTCATATTTGCACTGGCTATAGCCGAATATCGCCCGGTACTGCTGGAAGACACCCGTCAGCTGCTGCCTCACTTTCTGGTGAGCATCACCGCCTTTTTGCTACTCTATCTCTTTGGCTGGTATGCCTGGCTGGGCGCTAAGCGCATGGATAAAATTGCTTTGCTCTTTAGTTCAGGGGCTAACAATGTGGCTTTGGGGGTAGTCATCAGCTTTCTTTATTTTCCTACGCAGATGGGTGTTTTCTTTGTAGTCAGCGAAATTGTTTGGGTACTGGTCCTTATTCCTGTACGCAGGCTGGCAATACGTTTTGTTCATGGTTAATTTTATGTGTTTATACATATTATTGATTATATATAAAATTATTATGATTTAGTATAAATTTTCCATTTTATACAGATTAGGTCCGTCTGAAAAATTTATTTTTTCAGATAAACCCTTTCTCAGTTCCTTTGCACTCATTTTTTTCCTGATAAATCACTACTTCAGCAGCAACTTACTTCGGTAAGTTTGCTCACGCTCCACTTTTTCTGACTTTGGCTGCTTCTCTATTTTTGCGATCGCTTATCAGTTTAATCATTTCACATTACCATTATTAAGTAGCAATTATGAAATTAATCGATCACTGGCAGTGCAAGAGCGCCTCTGTTCAGCACCTGCCCGAAAAACAAGCTATGCTTCAGACATGGAACGGTTTCCAGAGCCATGCCGCTCTTACTGAAGCCATGAATACCGCTTATGATCTGATTAAGTAGAAAGGACTGACATACTGGATTTCTGATCACAGAAACCTTGAGGTGCTTTCGCCCGAAAATCAGAAGTGGATCAACGAATACTTTATCCCCAAGCTTCTGACCAGCACTCCCATTAAAAAGGTGGCGCTTATCATTGGTCAAAAAATGTTTACTAATGCCAGTATGCAGACCGTTGAGAAAAAGGCCAAGGAATCAGCGCTTCCTGTGCAGAATTTTCCTGACATCGATCATGCTTTTGCCTGGTTTGAGCAGGATGCAGTAGTGGCTAAATAAATTTTAATTATTTAGCCTTTCCATTTCAACCTAAACATTTTATGCAAGGTAAAATTGCCCTAGTGACTGGTGCTTCTTCAGGTATCGGCCGTGCTGTAGCCCTGTCTTTGCCCAAGCCGGAGCCAAAGTAGTAGTAGCCAACCGCAGAAAAGAAAAAGGAGAAGAAACAGTGCATTTGATCCGGGAGGCCGGAGGTCAGGCCATTTTATTTGCAGTAGATATTACGCAGCCTAAGCAGGTAGCTGAACTCATCAAATTTACCATCAGTGAATATGGTCGCCTGGACTTTGCCTGCAATAATGCAGGTGTCAGCGGTGACCTTGTGCCCCTGGCTAACTGTAGCGAGGAAAACTGGCAGACAGTGATTCAAACCAACCTGAGCGGTATCTTTTATAGCATGAAGTACGAAATTCCTGAGTTGCTCAAAACCAAAGGCAGCAGCGTGAATGTAACTTCTGTCATGGGGCAGCTTGGTATGGCTTACGCTGCTGCTTATTCTGCTTCCAAACACGGGATCATTGGACTTACCAAAAGCGCTGCTCTGGAATACGCTGCTCAGGGTATCCGCATCAATGCGGTAGGTCCATCATTTATTAGTACGCCTCTGCTTGATGTACTCCCTGCCGAAGCCGTAGAACAGATCAGGCAACAACACCCCATTGGCCGCCTTGGCAAGCCTGAGGAGGTTGCCGAAATGGTGGTGTGGCTGAGCAGCGACAAAGCTTCATTTGCCACAGGTGGTTATTACCCTCTTGACGGAGGTTATATGGCCCAGTAGTTTTTCATACTGCACAGAAGCCCTTTGTGAATTGCAAAGGGCTTTTTTGCTTTATGGCTTCCAGATTAACTTTTCGCAACCAACCCTCATATTGCTTCTTTTTGTCTTTTCCGGGGTTTTTGGTGCCTGACAAGAAAGATTCTCCCCTTTTGTTAAAACCTTTTCCCTACAGTTCGTCTATATTTGTTAATTCATTACCTTATGCACACACATACAACTTTACTTACCGATAAAAAGCAGTCAACATTGAATACCGTACAGGGGCTTACGCTCACCGAAATAGCCAAAGAATTTGGTACTCCTCTTTATGTCTATGATGCTGAAAAAATCATCAGCCAGATTGACAAGCTGCGCACGCTCTTTTCAGCGACTCGCCTTCAGCTTAAGTATGCTGCCAAATCGCTTACTAATATCTCAGTCCTAAAGCTGATCAAGTCACAGGGAATAGGTCTTGACGTGGTGTCTATTGAAGAGGCTCACCTGGGCCTGAGAGCTGGATTTGCTGCCGGAGAGATTTCCTATACGCCCAATGGGGTAAGTTTTGAAGAAATACAGGAAGCAGTAGAGCTGGGGGTAGCTATTAACATTGATAACCTGCCCATGCTGGAGCGCTTTGGCCAGACTTATGCCGGCAGTGTTCCCTGCTGTGTGCGGATCAATCCAAGCATTATGGCAGGCGGGCATTCCAAAATCTCGGTGGGGCATAAGTTTTCTAAATTTGGTATCTCAGCCCTGCATGTAAGAGAGCTTGTGGCCATTGTAGAAAAATATAAAATCGACATCAGTGGTGTGCATGTGCATACCGGTTCGGATATTACCGATGTTGATGTTTTCCTGATGAGTGCCCGGGTAGTTTTTGAGGTGGCCCGTCATTTTGATAAGCTAAGGTTTATAGATTTTGGCAGCGGCTTTAAAGTTAATTATAAGGCTGGTGATAAAGTGACTAACCTGGAGGAACTGGCCGAAAAGCTGCAGACGGCTTTCAGAGATTTCTGCACTGAGTACGGGCGTGAACTGGAGCTCTGGCTGGAACCCGGTAAGATCATCGTCAGTGAGGCGGGTACTTTCCTTGCCAAAGTAAATGTGGTAAAAGAAAATCCTGATGTTACCTTCGTAGGACTAGACAGTGGCTTTAATCACCTGATCCGCCCCATGTTTTATGATGCTTATCAGCATATAGAAAATGTATCCAATCCGCAGGGTCCTATCCGTAAGTATGATGTGGTGGGGTACATATGTGAAACTGATACCTTTGGCCGTGAACGTGAATTGAACGAGGTGCGCCCTGGTGATATACTTGCCATCAGAAATGCAGGTGCCTATGGTTTTAGTATGGCTTCCAATTATAATTCAAGAAGAAAACCTGCCGAAGTAATGATTTACAAGGGCCAAGCTCAGCTGATCCGTCAGCGTGAAACGCTGGATGATATTTTAAGAAATCAAATAGAAATAGACCTATCCTAAATACATGCGCTTCTTTTTTCTGTTGATACTTCAGGCAATGTGTATGCAGGCTTTTGCACAGGAAGAGAAGCCTCCCGTTCAGCATTTCTTCAATCTGGGTGGCGGTTATACTGCCCCTACATCTTATGATCGCAGTTTTTCTTCTCTGGTCTATCAGGGACATGCCGCCTCTGTAGCCACTCAGTACCACCGTCGTACTGAGAAGCTGCTAAATCATTTGGATTTAAGGTTTGATATTGGTGAGCTAACCAACGAAACCAGCTTTGCTACGGTGAATTATTACCGGGTTGACGGCAATTTTTCCTATGAAAAGAAACTAAAATCACTTTGGCAGGATCGTATTGACTGGTATGCAGGCGCTTCTTTTAATGCTATCTGGACTCTTTTCCAGTACGAGGATTTTTCTAACAATTCCTTTAATAACAGCGTGTATGCTTCGCTTAGCCCACATACCAGCCTCACCTATGCCTTCACTTTGTTTAGGCGTGATTTTATGGTGATTGGATCAGCCTATTTGCCGGTACTTACATTGGCCATGCGACCTGCTTATGGCTCAAGTAATTTTTTTGGATTTCTGGACGATCAGCGGGATGATACTTTTAGGCAGTTGCTGGAAAGCAGTACTCTTACTTCCCTGCATCAGTTTTTCAGGTACAGCAATACCTTTGCCCTTGAATATAAGCTGAAGAAAAACCCCAACCGTCTGCGCCTTGCTTACGAATGGAATTATATGCGATACAGCGAGCCACGCCTGAGCCAGACGGCTTCACACAATATTATTTTCTCTACCATGTTTAATTTCTGAAAAGAGAAAACTGATTTATGAAAATCCTTAACAGCTTGCTCATATCACTTTTCGCAGGCAGCCTGCTGCTTAGTTCCTGTGAGGAAGTGCTCATCAATGAAGAATATGAAGACCAGGCGGTGGATGTGTTCAATTCACTCTGGACCACCGTTGATGAAAATTATACCTTTTTTGACTTCAAAAACATTGACTGGGATGCGGTGTATGCCGCCAATCGTCCGCGGGTGGAGAACGGAATGAGAAGCGACTCCCTCTTCAATGTGCTTTCTGATATGCTTTTTGTGCTGCGTGATGGGCATGTTAATTTATCAGCTGGCTTTGACCTTTCACGCAACTGGCAGTGGTACCTGAATTATCCCCCTAATTTTGACTGGGATATTATTGAAAGAAACTACCTGGGAGACGATTATGAGATCTCCGGCCCCTTTTACAACCGGGTAATAGACTCTATCGGGTACGTATATTACGAAAGTTTTGAAGATGATGTAAGTGAAGGACTGGTAGATTATATCGTAAGGAAATTCTCAAGCAGGGTATCACAGGATGGGGATACCACTATTGTAAAAGGCATGGTCATTGACGTGCGCAACAACGGAGGAGGAAGCCTGGGTAATGTGGAAAAAATAGTTGGACGTTTTGCGGATGAGCGTAAGCTGGTTCACTACTGGCAGTACAAAGATGGTCCCGGCCACAATGACCTGACCGAACGTATACCAAAGTATGTTGAGCCGGAAGGAGAATTTCAGTATCAGGGACCTGTTGTGATACTTACCAATCGCAGATGTTATAGCGCCACCAATTTTTTTGTGCAGATCATGAAAAACTTCCCTAATGTGCTGGTGATAGGCGACAGTACCGGAGGAGGCGGAGGTTTGCCCATTAACCGGGAGTTGCCCAATGGCTGGCGCTATCGTTTCTCTTCTACCCTGACCACCACCGTAGCAGGTGAAAACATTGAAGATGGTGTCGCTCCTGATGAGCGGGTGGATATCACTGAGGAAGATTTACGCAATGGACGGGATACTATTCTTGAACGAGCTTTTGAGATAGTTAATACCGTCTATGACAGGCGACAAAACATGTGATTTAAAAGCGATGCGCTTATACATTATCTGAAGATATTGTATATTTGCATACCCGGGACGTTAGCTCAGTTGGTTCAGAGCGCTGCCTTGACAGGGCAGAGGTCACTGGTTCGAGCCCAGTACGCCCCACTCTATAGCTCCACAACTTCCTTGTGGGGCTTTTTTTTCGCATTTCAGCTACATGATAAACGATTATGTCCAATGTGTATATGAATGGTTTACCTGCCAGGGATGATGTGTATGTAGTGAGCTCACACAAGTGCAGCTTTACAAATCAGGATAGAGTAGAGACCATAGGCTTACGTTAATTTGTCAGGTATGGTCTGATTGCTTTGCTAATTTTCGTTTTTCTGATGCATTTCTTGTCTATTTTTTTGTGTTGCGCTAAAGTTTAAGTTCTCTACTTTATAGCCGAAACATTTATTCTTTCTGAGGCTTGTATTTCTACATCAATATTTTTTTGTATGAGCCTCTGGCTGGCTATTGTCCTTTTT
>JBKHDR010000091.1:0-16981 GCA_046541235.1 Cyclobacteriaceae bacterium
AATACCATTAATAAACAGGCAATTTTAGGATGCTTTAGGCTAATTATCAGCATAAAAGACAGCTGCTATTACCGATTTTTGTAAATCAAAAAGTAGTAAGGGTAAGTACTATACCAGTATCTTCCAATCTCTCAGCCAGTTCATCAGGTTCTCCGACCAGATGCTGAGCGCCGGGTTCTCCAGCGACATGCCTACACCATGCCTCCCCTTGGGAAACACGTGCAGTTCTACCGGCACCTCATGCTCCAGGCAGGCAGAAGCATACATCAGGCTGTTCTGTACGGGTACTGCCGTATCATCTGCGGTATGAAACAGGAAGGCAGGGGGCGCATCAGGCGTTACCTGTTTATGGTTAGAGAGTTGTTCTCTCATCTTAGGGTCTGGATTTTCCCCTAAAATGGCTTTGGCAGAGCCTTCATGCGCATAGTCGGTGAAGGAAATGACCGGATAACCCAGTATCACCCTGTCAGGTCGGGCCGAAAACTGATCTGCCAGGTTATCTTCCGGCTCCTTGTACAATTCGGGCTGGGTGGCTACCGTAGAGGCCAGGTGCCCACCGGCACTAAAACCCATGATGGCCACACGCTCAGGGTCAAGCGCATACTGCCCGGCCTTGGCTCTGAGCATCCGCATAGCCCGGGTGGCATCTGCATAGGCCGCAGGGTAGCGATCCGGAAACACCCGGTAAGTCAACACTGCTCCTACAATGCCATGCATGGCAAATAGCTGAGCAAAAGGCTGCCCCTCATGATGTGCCTGCACATGGTACCCTCCACCAGGACAGATCAGCACCACCGGAAATTTATTTCCTTCATACATATTCCCCCGCAGCGAAGGATAGTAGAGTCTGACCCTGGGGCGGTACTGTTCATGGCTTCCGTTGTTGGGAGAGTTATCATCCCAGAGGTAAAATTCTTCCCCCAGGAAAGGCGGTTCAGGGTTGCGTGGAGCCGACTGGCTTAAGATAGCAGAGAAGGCGCCCAAGCCAGCTGATCCCAGTAGGGCAGTTGAGCTCAGTATAAATTTTCTTCTTTTGATCTGGTCTTTCATAAGATGTAAGGAATAGGCAAGGCTGCTAATAATTTAAATTATACAGTTTGTCATATACCAGCTTAATTTAATAAAAACGGCATATTTCAGACAATTCTCAAGTATTTTTTTGCTTGCTAAAATAGTTTTAAGAAGTGTTAAATTTTATTTTTATTATTTATTTTATAATTAATATCATAAATTATATTATTTTAATTACATTTGTAATGATTAATGAACAATACACCCTCATTAACATAGCACATGAAAAAATTAATCTTCCAAAGGCAGCATTTCCTGCCTCTATGCTCTCTGATCCTTATTATTGTATTCAATGCCTGCCAGGATGATAGCCTTGAAAAGAAAGCGCAGGATGCAAGGATCAGCATCAATACGGATGGTAATTCTCTCAACCGCAGAATGCGTGTTCCTCAGGTAGATGAGCTGATCTCTATCAACGAGGTAGATATCCCTCTCACCAATGGCAGAACCGAAGGCTTAACGGTTGATCCTTCCAACTACACACTTGTTCTGCGAGCAGAGGTAGAACCTCCGGTGCTCGATCAGCAGATGCTTCGCGCCTCTCATGTATTTATAGAGAATGATCTGGCATTTGTAAGCTATAATACTGAAGGGCCTGCTTACAAAGGGGGCTTTGAGGTATTTGATATCAGCGATATCAAATCGCCCAAGCTGATTTATCAGACCATTGTGGAAGGAACTGACTACAGCTCTATCTACTACGAAAACGGTAAGGTTTACCTGGCCGGTGCTACTGCTAATGCTGAAGCGCTCAACCTCACTTCCAGCGCTATGCTTGAAATTTTCAGCTATCCTGCCCAGGAAGGTCAGGCAAGTCAGATCATTGATATTCCCAGCTTCACGGCTACCGATGTCAAAATACAAGACAATTTTATTTATGTAACCTCCGGCTCCCACGGTGGGCTGAGCATTTTTGATAAAACCACGCTGGAAGAAGTGGCTTTTACCGGGCTGGATGATGCCCGCTCTATCGCTTTTAATGATACCCATTATGCAGTGATGCAGGGTACTCCGGCGCGTATCAAGGTGTACCAGATCAGCGACAACAGCTACGTCAACGGCTACAAGGTAGGCGGTGCCAATATCCCTGAATCTAAATCTATACTGAGCATCAGCGAAGGTAAGCTATATGTACCCTGTGGTCGTGAGGGCTTAAAGGTGATTGATCTGCAAACCGGCGCTTTGATCAGCCATATGGAACTACCCCTGATGGAAGGAATTGATGAGAATCTGATCGTGACCAATGGCGTATCAGTCAATCAGAACAGGGTATTCTCGGCCAACGGGGCAGCAGGTATTTTCCTCTCGGAAAAGTACGAAGACCAACTGCATGTATTGGGGAGTGTAGACTTCCAGGCTTCCTCCAACTACGTTGAAAGTAAAGATAATGTGATGTTTGTGGCTACCGGTACCGGAGGCCTTAAGATCATTGAAATTGTGGCTTATGATCCGGGCGATGGCATTTATATTCCAGGCGATGAGTGGGATGACAATGGCGTACCTCAAAACATGTGTGACCGTAGCACGCCAGTAAGCCAGGAACTCAAAGATCTGCTGGCAGCCAATTTTGTTCCCAGAAAAAATATCATCCAGCGTAAACCTCAGTACTTCGGAGCGGAGGTTGTGACCGACCTGTTCCTTGAGGAAGATACTGACCTGCAGATCACCTTCTACAGCGAAAGTGCCGGATGGACCAACTCCTTTGGCTACTACATCTATGACCCAGCCATGCCTCCGCAGAGTATGGAAGACCTAAAAAACATGACAATACTTTTCCCTAATGTGTCGGTGCAGGGTAGTAAAGGCCTGATGATGGGAGACAAAATCTGTCTGCGTGATCTGAAAAAAGGAACAGCAGTAGGCTTCTTCCTCATCGCCAGGGGATGGATGAATAATAAAGTCACTTCAGGTATACACTCCAACTTCACCACCCAGGCTCTCAACACCGACTGGCCTGCCAATCACCGCCAGCCCAGCGTATTGCTGGATGCAAATGCTGACAATGTGATCATCCTCTCCTTTGAAGATGTACGCCTGCCCGGTGGCGACAAGGACTTTGACGATGCTGTATTCCTGTTAGAACCTTCAAACCCGGCCAGCATCAATTACAGTCAGTTAGTGGATATTCAGTAATTTGATCAGTATTAATAACTGAAGCCGGTAGTCAAAGATCGGGGGAGTTTTCGCTCCCCCTTTTTATTCAAAACCCTCCTCTTTACCCAGATCATCAACAGGCTGGTCGTTCACCTATTCATCTTTAAGTGCGTTTACCGGGTTTGCCACCGCAGCTTTCAGGGTCTGAAAGCTGATAGTAGCGGCTGCAAATAGTAATACCGATAAAATCGCCAGCCCAAACAACCACCAGCTCATTTCCGTGCGGTAAGCAAAGTTTTCCAGCCATCGGTGTATGCCCCAGTGAGCCAGAGGCACTGCCAGCAGGCTGGCCAGGAGGAAAATACCTGCAAAAGGCAACGGGCAAGGTAAAAAGGTCGGCAAAGACAAAATTTTTGTTGGTAAGCATGTTGAATTCTGGCAGTACCAGGCCGATCAGCAAAACGGACAGCAGCAGAGCCAGCAGGCTGACCAGCAGCGACTCACCCAGGAACTGAAGGAAAAGCTGCGGCTTCCGTGCCCCCTTTACCTTACGCATCCCCACTTCCTTTGCTCTTTTAAGGGATTGCGAGGTAGACAAATTGATAAAATTAAAGCAGGCAATCAACAGGGTGAGCAGGGCGATGGCGCTAAAAATATAGATGTTGCTGATGTCGCTGCTTGGGCGAGGATTCAGGTAAATATCGGGGTTCAGGTAGATGTCTTCCACCGGCAGCAGGCAGCAACTCATTCCAATACCCAAACCCAGCACATTGATAAAAGTAAAAACCTGATGCTTTTGCAGGTAACGCCAGGCGATCTTGATATAACTCTGAAGCATAAAATCCTTTTTTATAATTTGTGCCTAAGATGAACAATTTCTCTGATCTCTCCCTTCACCCAGATTGGGGGAAGCTTATTTCATACCTGCCTTCATCCAAATACTTGCTTTTGGGCACATAACACTTACTCATGAACTGATCAAAAACCTTAATTTTTTCTTAATTTAGACCCATGGCACACATTATCACAGTCAGAGGTTTTAGTCCGCAGTTTGGAAAAGAATGTTTCATCGCAGAAAACGCCACCGTAGTGGGACAGGTCACGCTAGGCGACTACTGCAGCGTATGGTTCAATGCGGTAGTTCGTGGGGATGTCAACGAAATCCGGGTGGGGCAGCACAGCAACATACAGGATGGCGCAGTCATTCACTGCACCTATGAGAAGGCTGCTACCCATATCGGCAACTACGTGACCATTGGGCACCAGGCGACGGTACACGGCTGCACACTACAGGACCGCTGCATGATCGGCATGGGTGCTATCGTGATGGACTATGCGGTGGTAGAAACTGGTTCTATCGTCGCTGCCGGATCTGTGGTGCTGGAAAATACCATCGTGGAGGCTAACAGCATTTATGCAGGCATCCCAGCCAAAAAGGTCAAAACCATCAGTGCGGAAAATAAGGAAATGATGGAAAGGATTGCGCGGAATTATATCAAATACGCAGGCTGGTATAAGGAACAGGACTGAACATAAGCAAAATAATATTTCCTAAACTAAGAAAAAGCTTTAATCTTTGGCTTAATTTCAATAAAATTGAGATATAATTACTAATTAATGACCTAACCATGAAAAATTTTATCATTTATTTAAGCCTATTTTCCCTCACCTCGCTCTTTATTGCCAGCTGTTCTTCAGAAGCCCAACAAAAAGAGGCAGAACTTCCGATAGAAGAGAGGGCACAGCAGCTTGCCAAGAAATACATCATCATCGACGGGCACATAGACCTCCCCTACCGTATGAAGATCGCCAACTTCCGCCTGGAGCGCGAGTATGTAGATCCCTCTGTAGAAACCGACGGCGACTTCGACTATGTAAAAGCCAAAGCCGGTGGCCTGGACGCCCCATTCATGTCAATTTATATTCCCGCCACCTATCAGTCTGAATTTGATCACGAATTCGGTAAGCTCAAGGCAGGCGAGAAGAACCGGGCCAAAGAACTGGCCGACTCGCTTATCAGCATGGTGGAGGAAATCGCCCAGAAGTATCCAGATAAATTTGCAGTAGCTACTTCACCTGATGAGGTGGAAGCACATTTTGCCAAAGGGCTGGTCTCTCTTCCCATGGGTATGGAAAATGGTGCCCCTATCGGCGATGACCTGGCCAATGTAAAATATTTTTACGACAGAGGTGTACGTTATATCACCCTTACCCACAGCAAAGTCAATCAGATCAGTGATTCTTCTTATGATAGTGTTAGGGTATGGAACGGCCTCAGCCCCTTTGGAGAGCAGGTAGTTGCCGAGATGAACAAGGTAGGCATCATGGTAGACATTTCTCATGTGTCTGACAGCACCTTTTATGATGTGATGAAAATCACCAAGGCGCCGGTTATTGCCTCTCATTCTTCCGTTCGCAAATTTGTACCGGGCTTTGAGCGTAATATGGACGATGACATGATCAAAGCCCTGGCAGAAAATGGCGGTGTCATCCAAATCAATTTCGGATCCACCTTCGTAGATGATGCTTCAAGAGAAAAGTCCGCCGAAGTACGTGCCCACCTCAGCCAGTGGATGAAAGAAAATAACCTGACCTACCAGGATTCGGCTGCCCAAGCTTATATGAAGCAATACATGAAAGAAAACCCCTCTTACTCTACCGTTTCTAAGGTGGCCGACCATATAGACCATGTGGTGAAACTGGTTGGCGTAGAGCATGTGGCCTTCGGCTCCGATTTTGACGGGGTAGGCGACACGCTACCTACCGGACTTAAAGATGCATCAGAATATCCTAACCTGATTGCCGAATTACTCGAGAGGGGCTACAGTGAGGAGGATATTGCCAAAATCTGCTACCAGAACGTGTTCCGCGTCTGGAGAGAAGTAGAAAAAGTGGCGCAGGAACTGAGCTGATCACAATCTTTATTCATGTTTGAGGGTTATACCTGTTATGAAACAATTTTTAGCGGGTATAACCTTTTTTTTCTTACTAAGCCTGGGGACACAGGCCCAGCAGTTGCAGACCAGCTCACAGCACCGTATACAGGCTAAAGCCGGCCTGAGCTGGGTAGGCATCATTACCAATGTGGCCGACAACCTCAATGTAGTTGAAGAAGTAAGTGTAAATGCCACCCCAGTATTTGATCTTTCCTACGAGTATTTTTACAGCCCCAACATCAGCCTGGGCGTAGCCGTGGCTTACCAGGCCATCGGCATCAGCTATGAAGATTACGCTTATGAGGAAAACGGCAATACCATTACAAGAGACTTCAGCACCGAACTTACGAGGCTTAACTTCTCTGTGAAGGCCAGCTACTGGTACAATCCACAAAGTAAGGCTAAGTTTTACTCCGGCCTTAGGCTGGGGTTATCCAACTGGTCAGCCGATACCAACGTGGCTGATCCGACTTATGACCCTGACCGATTTATCAATGTGGTATTGGGCGCGGCCTTTGCCCCTCAACTGGTGCTGATAGGTACCGATATTGGTCTGGATGCAAACTGGCAACTGGGGGGTGAACTGGCCATAGGTGCACCTTATTTTATGGCTGCTGGCGTATCTTACCGCTGGTAGCCTACTCTTCTGCAGATGACTTTGCACCCAGCATTTCCTTGATAAGCTCAATTTCACGACGCAGCACTTCATTCTCCTGCCTCAACTGCTCCACCTCTCTATTCTGCACTGAATGAGAACGTAGACTCTCAATCTGTTGCTGCTGTTCCTGTATGGCTTTGATCAGGAGGGGGATCAGCTCCAGGTAATTTACACCCAGGTAGCCGTCACTGCGCTCTTGTACCAGGTGAGGGTAAACCTGAGCCAGTTCCTGGGCAATCAGTCCATAGCTGATACCAGCATCAGGCTTATCTTTCCAGGTGTACTGAGCAGGCTGCAATTGCATAAACTGGTAAAGCGAAGACGGCAACGCTTGTATATTTTTTTTGAGTCGCCGGTCACTAGGGGGAACATTGGCAGAGATACCAGTAATTCTGCCGGCATTATCTACCGTAACAGATTCAATAAACTCACCTGCACCACCATAAGTATCGGCAGTGACGCCCGAAGCGGGCAGACGAGCAGCATTCAGGGTGCCTGTTGTAATATTAGTGGCATTCAGAGCGGTGATGTCGCTGCCATCACCTCCCAGAGTGGCAGCGTTAAGGCTGGTGAAGGTACCCGCTGCCGGGTTGGTGTCGCCTATCACTGTACCATTGATGTTGCCCCCGGTAATATTGACATTACCAGCATTCTGGGTCGCTATACTGCCCAGTCCAAGATTAGAGCGAGCTGCTGAGGCGGTAGAGGCACCTGTTCCACCATCAGCAATAGCCAGGTCAGTGATACCACTTACGCTCCCGCCACTAATGGCTACTGCATCCGCATCTTGTGAAGCCATAGAGCCTATGCCTGCCAGCTTGCTAAGTTGAATATTGGCAGTAGGGCTAATATCATCATCCGTAATACTACCATCTGCGATCATAGCGGAAGTAACGCCACTCACCTGTAGGGCACCTCCTGCACTGAAAGCCAGCCCGTCACCGGCATTAACGGCTACTGTCGCGGCAGTTGAACCATTGTAACTGAAATCAGCGATGCCATTTCCATTCTGTAAGGGTTGAGAGTTGTCGGCAATGGCGCCATCCACATATCCTTTGGTAGTAAGAGTGTTACCTGGATCGGCAGCCACAGTGGGTGAGGAAGTCACTTTTCCGCTAAAAGCAGCTTGCTCCGCATTAAGGTTGCCGGTGGTGGTGATGTCCTGGCTGTCAAAATCCGGGTTGATTTTACTACCGGCGATACCTGCAGTAGCCGAGACATCTACATTGCTGATGGTGCCATCCAGCAAATCCGCCGAAGTCAGGCTGTTATCCTCCACCTTGTCTGAGTTAACGGCATCAGCCGCCAGTTTTGATGCATCTACCGCGTTATCGGCAAGCTTGGGAGTACTTACCGAAAGATCGGCAATTTTGGCCTGGGTGACTGCTCCATCTGCCATATCAGCAGAGGTGATGCTGGCATCCACAATTTCTTCACTGGCGACAGAAGAAGCTGCAATCTCAAGGGCAGTTACGGCATCTGCCTGTATCTGAGTAGTACCTGTACTGCTTAAGCTGATATCCCCACTGATAGGTACGGCATTGGCAGAAGTACCATTACCAATGAGGACGGTCCCTTCTCCTCTCAGATCAACTTCAGAGGGATTGTTATCACTGTCGCCTACGAAGACTCTCCCCTGCCGCAGAAAAGTGGTTGGGCTGAAAATGGTTTGGTTTTCCCAGAAAACGGTTCCGGCATTGGTAGTCACCAGTACTTTGGCGGCCCCGGGAGACTGCAAATCCTCAGGTAGAATGGTGGCATTAGCAATTTCTTCAGAAGTAACACTGCCGGCAGCAAGTTCGGCATTTCCCACTGCGTCGGCAGCAATCTGCAGGTCGGAAAATACTCCCTGCAGGTCGCCGCCAGCCTGGGTATTGATAGTCACATCATCAGTAGTATCAGTATCTCCGGTATTGATGATTTCAGCGGCTTCGTTAATTTCTATACCTGTACCGGCCTGCAGCAAATTACCCAGCCTGCCACTCAAAAGCGGCTGCCAGGTGTTGTCCATCCAGTAAAAAAATGCTTTTTCATCTGTATCAAAAACCAGGAGCCCGTTTTCAGTACTTCCCAGAGCGGAGGTAAAATCCGGGGCTGTACGTTGTGCTGTGCTGAGAGTGGGTATCAGCAGCCCCTGGTCAGCCTGGGGTGCTACTATATGCAGAGCGGCATTCGGATTAGGATTACGTGTACCTATGCCCACGTTGTTCTGAGCAAACCCACTCATGCCTATGAGAAAATTCAGGCAAATAATATAAAAACAGCTTTTTTTATTCAGATCCATAGATGATACACCCTTAAAAAAATTCTGAGTGATTCTGTAGCTTTTACACAAAAACATGGTGTTGAATATAACCTTTACCACTTTTAGTTATGCAATAATATAGCAAGTTTATTAAAAAAATAACAATTACTCAGAACGCAGCTGTATCTGGTAGAAAAGCTGGGGAGCCGTTTCAAAAGCTTTCAGGTGAATTCGAATGGGTTTGAATGACTGTAATTCGTTATTGCTAAGACCGTTTAGCTGTCTTATTTCTTCTTCGCTGATCCCGGTACTGGCGGCCAGTTGTTCCAGCGTAACATCGGGTCTTAAAATTCGGGTGACAATCTCAGGCTCGTAATCTATTCTCCGACCGGTGATGTAAAATTCCACCCGGCGGTTCATCTGCTGACTCACAAAATTGTTGGAGGTAGAAATAGCGGTAGAGACACCCTTGGCATTGATGACCAGCGAGGAGCGGTCTACCCCCTGCTGCAGCAGGTAATCAAAAGCAGACTGACCGCGCCGACGGCTCAGCTCCAGATTATACTGATCATTTCCCGTACTGTCGGTAAAGGCATTGATCTCAATGACAATATCCGGATGACTTGCGTAATAGGCAGCCAGGCCTGCCAGGGCCATGCGCGCTTCAGGACGCAGGTAGGCCTGGTTAAAATCAAAATAGATATTCTCGTAGCGCAGCGTACTAAAATCATCGGTGTAGCCCGCTACTTTGACGTCGGAAAGCCGGTACTCAGCGGCTTTGCTTCCTTCAGCAGTGCTGATGCTGTATTTTCTGCGGGCATCCAGGTTAGCAAACCTGAAGCGCCCATCATCATTGGTGGTACTGATCTTGATGATCTGGCCGGATTCATCCAGCAGAAACAACATCAGCGCCCGAGCCGGTTCTCCTGACTGTACAAAATTAAGCTGCCCTACCAGCTCAGCCCGCTGTTGTTCCCGCAACTGCTGGGTTGAAAAAGACAGGATCAGTCTTTCACTGAAATCTTCTTCCAGCTGTTCGTTAAGCTCATCAGAAACAAAGAATTGCGCCCCCTCCCTAGCCTGTCTGTCGCGAAACTGCTCCAGCAGGATATCGTCAACATCAGCGCTGAGCACGAAGCGGGAAGAGCCGTTTCGCATATCAAACTGTCGTGCCGAGCGCATGCTCTGCAGGTTAGTCGTCTGGTAATTTTCACCTGCCCGGGGCAGAATCACTCTCTGCTTAAAGGGAATGGGCCTCCGGGTGCTGACACTGGCTATGGTAGACTCACCGGTAAGTAAGGTGAGCAAAGATTCTTTTTCTCTGTTCAAAGTATAAATGTCAAAATCACCTTTTCGGTTAGAAGACCAGAAAAGCTGCTGTTTTCCTACGGCGAGATAGGCATCATCGCGGCTGGAATTGAACGGAGGCAAGAGAGCAACCGGCTCTTTCTGTTGCAGGTCGCTCAGTGGCAGTGCATAAAAATCCATGCCTCCCAGCCCTACCCTGCCGTTAGATGAAAAAATCAGGAGGGCCTCTTCAGTACAAAAATAAGGAGCCACTTCGTTTTCTGCAGTATTGAGCCTGGGCCCCAGGTTGACCGCCGGGAGCCAGTCACCATCAGGAGAAGAGAGGCTCATCCACAGGTCTGTTCCTCCCCGGCCTCCTTCCCTGTCTGACACAAAAATCAGGGTATCACCTCCCTCACTAAGCGCAGGATGTTTGGCATTACTGCCGGGCGCATTGATATTTTCATTCAAAGCGAGCGGATCTGACCAGGTTCCTTTCTTTAGTGTACTGACGAAGATGCGGCAGTAGCCGCTGCGCTGGTCACAGCGGGTAAAGAAAAACTGGCGGCCGTCGGCACTCAGGCAACCGGAAGCCTCACTTTCACGGGTGTTGACTCCGGGCAGCGTACCTGAGAGTTGCCACTCTCCCTCTGTCCGCACAGCCCGGTAGATATTGGGAAAACCATCGCCGGAGCGGTTGCTTAACACGGCGGCTTTTTCAGTCCTGGATGAGGTAAAAAACAGGCTGGAATCGTCCTCCAGCAGCAGGGGAGCATATTCGTGGTAGGAAGAATTCAGGGGCTGAGGCAAAGCAGTGTATTCTGGAACAGAAGAGGAACCAGCCAGTTCTAGCAAAGCCTGGTAACAACCCTGTTGCTCCTTGACCGCTTCACTGAGATAATCGGCAGGAATAAGCTGTAAGCGGTTCTTCAGCACCTCCTCGTAAGTCTCTATGGCCTGCTGGTACTTCTGGTTGAGCTTAAGCGATTTGGCATAGTAAAAGAGAGAGAGAGGAAAATTCTGATAGGCTTCGTCAGCTACTTTCCTGTACCATCGTTCGGCCTCAGCATACCTGAAAAGCTTTCTGTAACAGTGCGCCAGCTGGTAGGCCGCATAATAATTGGTAGAATCCTCTTCAAGACTGAGCTCATACAGGCGTGACGCTTTAAAAAACTGCTGCGCCTCAAAATAGGCATTGGCACGGTTCAGTTCCTGGGCCGACAAAAAATCAGAAGAAAGAAGCAGCAGCAGAGAGAGTAGGAGCCACAGGACAGGAGACAAAGCCCTTCCTTTTTCATGACCAACCTGATTGATGTCTATATTCCTCATTCAGAAAGAATTACGACTCTGCCTGCTACTTATAACTGATTATCAAAATAATGGGGTGGAAAGTTTCCTGGGACTGGCTTCCTTAAGAAATTTAATTGCCAGAGAGAGCTCAAAAGCACCCTGAGCTTGTATACCTGCTTTGCGTCTGAATGCATTGGCATCATAACTGACTGCCGCATGAAAAGTACGCCCCGAAGCCCCCAGCATAAAGACCAAAGCATCGCTTGAGCGATACCAGCTCCCGGCAAAGAGCCTCAGGCTGTTGAGCCCCGGATTATTTACTGAACGCACCACTTTGGTAATGCTCAGTATCGCACCAATATTGTACTGGAAGAGCTGATTTTGTAACATCATCAGAAAAGCCGGTGAAAGACTGAGCTGCCTGTTAAGCAAAAGATCAGCTCCGCCATGCATACGATACAGCAAAGGCACCTGGTAACTGCCATCGCTGATAAAAGACATGGAAGGCGTATTCAGGTTGGATGCCGCAAAGCCCAGGTGGAAGCGGTTGCTGCGCTCTGCCCTCAGCTTGTTTCTGCCGGGCTCATGGGTCCAGACCAAGCCGGCATTGAAGCGCAGGTAATTATCGCGCCCTTCAAGAAGCTGGTCAGGTCTGCGCCCGGGATCAAACCCATAGTAGGTCACCTGTGACGGCCAGTTGAGCACCCCAAAGTCGACCCGCGTTTGAATAAATTCGGTTTGTAAACCAAAATTAAGTGCATCTACCCCATAGCTGTCAAAGCGCAGCTGGTAAGCAAAGCTCAGGCTGGCTCCGGTAGTAATAATCTCGTTGGCCTGGCCGGCTACATCACTGACGAAGCCCAGGGCCAGGCCGCCTATCTGCCGGGGCTCCTGCTTTTTGTCGTAAAAAGGAACGGAAAAGGAAGCATAGGTAGAGCGGTAAGCCAGGAATCCGACATTTTGTACCCGATAGTTGATGTTGAGTGTATAGTCAGGCAGTATACCGGCATTAGCGGGGTTGAGCATCATAGGAACTGCCTGGTATTGCGAAAAGCGGATTTCCTGCGCATAAGTCAATGAAGGAAGCCCCTGAAGCATAGCCAGCAGACAAGCAAAAAGAAAAGCGGGAGATATGCGAGGCAGAGAGTTACTCATCTGAACAGGGTAATTGTGCCTTTTTCGGTGACAGGGCTGCCATCCTCAAAAAAACCGTTCAGGAAAAAGGTATAAACGCCAAACTGCGCCTGCTGACCAGTCTGCTGGTTGATGCCATCCCAGCCTTCTTCCCGGGCTTCTTCCAAGGAGGTAGTTTCATATTCTAGCTGCCCCCAGCGGTTAAAAATACGGAAGACAAAATTTTCCGGAGCCAGATTGACAGCAAAGACAGTGAGCCGCCTGTCTACAGGATTGTTACCATCAGGAGCAAAGGCATTGGGCACCAGCACCCTGCCTTCCAGGGCAAACTCAGCAGTACGACCTACGGCTATGATGGGCAGCGCCGTTGTTTCTTCGCTGGTAAGCAGGCCGTTTTCATTCAGCGCATCACGGTCTGCATTGCCCAGGTTGACAAATGTTTCCCCCAAAGCGGGAGCAGCCGCAACTACCAGCCCGGTAAGGTCATCAAATACACTGCTGAGGCCTACATCCAAAGTTACTCTTGCGCCACCAAAACTACCGCTTAGCGGTACTACTTCCCAGTACCTGGCCTCCAGTACCCTGTCAAGGCGGGGCCCTGGCTGAGGATTGGCATTAGGAGCCGCCAGGTTTACCCTAAGCACAGGATCACCCTCTATATCAAGCAGCCGAAGAGGCTGGTAGCGGCCTTCAAGTCCCAGGGGAAAAAAAAGATCACTGCTTCCACTCCGTTGTATGCTGCCCTCCACGTAAGAGGCCTGGCTACCTCCGCTAATTTCTGCATTATTTTCTATGATAAGTTGGTGTTCATCGGTCAGCAGCAGGCCATCATCCAGTACAAGTTCTTCCAGTATACTTATGTCGCTCAGGAGTGAAACTCGCCCCCCATTCTCAAGGCCCAGGCGATGGAACTGCTGCCCGCTATGCTGTAATTCTGTTAAGTCGGGAGATGTCAGTCTCAGCCAGCCACCGGCTGCTTCATATTGACCCAGGTTAACCCAGTCGCCCTCCAGCAACATCTCACCGCCATGTACCAACGTGCCCCGATTATCTACACCACCTCTAACGCTGATGATGGCCTCAGAAGCAGCAAAGAGTGTCTGTTCGCCACCAACATAGAGCACCTGTGCCGACAGGGAATCAGCAAAAAGTGATAAAATAATGATGATATGAAGAATACCTTTTTTCATATGAACAGCAAAAAATGGCTATGGACGATGCAAAAACCGGTAAATCTGAAAATATTTACAAAAAATACTGTCATATCATTATACACATTCAGTCCAAGCCAGAATATATCCATAATGTCTCTATTTTAATAACAAATATTGGCATAAGGACAATAGCTGCATTTTTTTTCGTCTTCAGTCTGGTCAAAGGCAACAGAAGCATTAAAAATCTCATGAAGTAAGCTGCCTAAAGCTGCTGTAAATTCCTCGCGATAGGCTGCAAAGTCAGTAACTGTATCCCTGCCAAGTTGAAGATAGGGCGTAAAGCCATCGCTAAATAAATCCGAAGCATTGATGAGGCCGGGTGCGATGGCTGCCTCCTGATCTGCGGTACTGCTTTCATAGAGCAGGGCATAAAAAAGGGCCTGCATAGCGGCTTTGTTCCGCCGGGGATGGTCGCGGTCAAAGAGGGAGGCTATGTCTACCGCCCGGCGTTCATCCCGGCCTGTCTTGTAGTCCAGCACCCGCAGCAGTTCATCCTTTCGGTCTACCCGGTCAATGATGCCCTTCAGAGATACCGCCTGTTTTTTACCTTCCACGCTTATCTGCATTTGCATAAAGTAGCCCTCCTCCCCGGCTTTTTCCAGGCTGACAATATCAAAAGGGGCGTAGGCCTCGTCATATTCCAGGATGCGACTGGCCATCTTCTGCACGATCTCCCGGGCTATGATATTACGGCCCTCAAAACGAAAGCTATCGGCCTTGTCATGATCAAAATGATGCAGAAAGGCATCATTTACCGCTTTTTCCAGCCACTGCGCATTTCGCAGCTGTCGGCAGTCTTCAGCCTCTACCCTGCTGCATTTTTTATGAGCCAGCAGTCGCTGGTAAATCATTTCCATCGCCTTGTGCAGGATATTGCCAAACACCTGCGCATCCACCTCTTCCTGTACTTCGTCAGTCTCCCGCAGGCGGACTACATACTGGTAATAAAACTTGAGGCGGCAGTCTAGATAGGTGTTAATAGCCGAGGGCGTAAGGGCATGGTGCCGGCTGCCCTGTAAAAAACGCTGGAGCTGCTGCATGACTTCCGGGCTCTTTTGTATGCCGATAGGCTGAGGTGCCAAAGCGGCTACCTGTGCTTGCAGTACTTCCTGCTTCAGGCTGAAATCCCCCTCCTGATCAGGAAAACATAACTGCTTTTTATCATCCTGAAAGGCTTCATAACGCAGCTGGTAGAGGAAGCGGCTCATCTCTCCGCTGAGGTGCTGCAGGTCTTCGGTATTATGAAAAAGGTAAACTTTGCGGGCGCAGTGTAGCAGGCGAAAAAAGGCATGTGCATAAAAAGCATCCTGCATCTCTCCGGTAAACAGCCCGAAACCTTTTTTCAGGTTCTGCGGAATAAAAGAATTCTGTGTCTGCCCGGGCGGTAAGATGCCTTCGTTGGCCGAAAGCACAAATACATACTCAAAGTCCAGGTTGCGGCTTTCCAGCAAGCCCATGATCTGCAGGCCGCGCAGGGGTTCACCGGTAAAGGGCACCCTGAGCCCCTGTAAGATCTGCCGCAGCAGGCGAATAAATGCCGGTAGCTGGAAGTCAAACTGCCGCTCCCGGGTGAGGGCCCGCAGGCGGTTGATCTGCAGGTAAAAATGATAAAGTAGCTCACGCTCCAGCATGGGGATGCTCATTTCTCCATTTTCTTCTTCCTCTTCACCAGCCTCATGCATCAGGCGGTGTACCAGGCTGCTTACCTCACGCAGGTAATCAAAAAGATCGGGTACCTGCTCTACGGGACGCAGCAGCGTCTGGAAGAAAAGCCGGTCGCCGCTCAGGCGGGCAGGGTCTACCATTACGGCATTCTGAGCCTCAATGCGACGGATGTTTTCCTCAGCGCTGGCGGCCGTTTCATTGCGTACATAAGGATGCCGGAGCAGGGCCAGCAGACCCTGGTGATGATATTTATATTTCTCTCCTCCAGTTTTTTTCTCCAGCTGCAGGTTCAGCAGATGCTCTACAAAACTGTAGAGAGAAGTGTTCCTCAGGGGATAACCCATGGTTACATTAACGCGACGGATCTCAGCAGGCAGGGAATGCAGCACCGGAAAAAGCAGGTGTTCGTCGGGTAGCACTACCGCCACTTTTTCGGGGCGAAATCCGGGTTGGGCAGCAATTTCCCGGAGATACTCCCCTAGTTTTTTGGCCTGTCCTACCTCCAGGCTGACGCCATTGATGTGGATTTCACGTTTTTCGCCTGTGTGGAAATGGTCAGGCACCTTCTCAGGAAAGCTGCTTTTGAAGATGGCATCCTGCCGGTATTTGCGAAAAAACATCCCCGCTTCCTGCACCGGCTCATCCAGGTAGTAGCGGTCTATGTCCCAGAAGAGGCGGGCGTGACACTCTTTGACCAGGTGCCTGATGATTCTTTCCTCGGCCTGCTTGAGCGCATTCATACCGGCTATGACCAGCGGCCCGCCCTCGTACAGAAAACCCTGCGACATCTTTTCGGCCAGGGTGCGGTACATCAGCCCTTCGTAAGCCAGCCCCTGCTCCAGCAGCTTATCTCGGAAATGCCGGTATACGGGCAAAAGTTTATTCCACAGGCTGAGAAACTGCTTTTGTGAAGGAGAGCTTTCTTGATCGGAATGAGCCTGGAAGCTCCGCCAGAAACGGGCAATGGTTTCTTTCTGCTCATCACTCAGGTAAGCATAGTTATCTTCCAGGGCTTTGAGGTCGCGCAGATTGGTGAAAATATCTCCGGCGTCTACCAGGGCCATATCCACTTCGTTAAAATCCTGCAGCAGCAGGTCACCCCAGAAATAAAAGCGATCAAAGGTTTCTCCGGTAGAGGCATGCTCACGAAAGACCTCGTAGAGTTGGTAGATGAGCGTAAGCCGGTCGGCCAGCACCAGTTCGGAGAGGTGCACCGCCAGTTCTTCAAAAGTCAGTACCTGAGGCGCCCAGCCCTGCTGCCTGATCTTCCGGGCCAGCAGATCCTGGAAGAAAACGCCTGCCCTGCGGTTGGGGAAAACTACCGTCAGTCGCTCTGTCTGCCCCTCATACTCTTTAATTATCTGCTCCGCTACTTCTTCCAGAAAGC
>JBKHDR010000092.1:0-16685 GCA_046541235.1 Cyclobacteriaceae bacterium
ACCATCAATGCGGTGCCTGATCCTACATTTAGCTATGCTTCAGGTACGTTCTGCCAGGATGCTGGTTTGCAATCTCCTGTAGTTAACGAAACGGGCGGTACATTCTCAGCTGTGGCCGATGGTCATGCGGGCATTATGGTCATTGATGCCGGCTCAGGACAGATTGATCCTCTGACCAGTGCTGCAGGTACTTATATAGTGACTTACCTGATTGATAATGGCGTTTGCCCCAGAAGCTATGATTTCAGTGTTACCATCACTGGTACACCTGATGCTGCTTTCAGCTATAATGCAAGTTATTGCCAGTCAGATGCTGATCCTGCTCCGCTCTTTGCACCAGGAGCCAGTGCGGGCAACTTCAGCGCACCTGCCGGGTTGATCATAGATCCAACTAGTGGTACAATTGACCTTGACGCCAGCATACCAGATACTTATACAGTGACTAATGACATACCTGCTTTAGGTGCTTGTGCCGGTGCAAATGCTACTTTTGATGTAACCATCAATGGTATTGAAGACGCCAGCTTCAGCTATAGTGCTGCGGCTTACTGCCAGGATGAAACTGATCCTGTTCCTGACATTACTGGTGTGAACGGAGGTGAGTTCAGTGCTCCTGCTGGGTTGAGTATAAATGAAGAGACTGGTGTCATTAATTTGGATGCCTCAGACCCGGGCATATACATGGTAACTTATACCAGTCCGGGTAGCACACCTGAAATGTGTCCGGGTACCTTTGATTTTGAAGTCACCATCCATGAAGTGCCGGATGCAGGTTTCAGCTACGCGCAGACCCATTTCTGTCTTGGTACTGCACCAGTGGCTGCTACTGTGAATACTGCCGGAGGAACTTTCAGCAATAGTTCCGGTCTGAATTTCCTGGACACTTCTACCGGTGAAATTGACTTTTCTGGCAGCTCATTAGGTACGCATACCATTACCTACGAAGTGGTTAACGGCACATGTACGGCTATTTCAACATTTGATATCACCATCACCGATGAATTGCCTGCACCTGATCCGTCTTCCATTAACGTAAGTGCATCTTCCTGTGAAGGCTTTAGCGTAAGCTGGGAAGCTGTTTCGGGTGCCGACCGCTATGTGCTTGAGGCTGCTTCTGATACTGGATTCACCGCTGAAGTGACACGAGATACCGTAGATGCTGCTTCTTTAAATTACACATTTACAACGCTTTCTCCTGAGACTTTCAGCTACTACTTCCGGATGTGGACCATTGATGCCTGTGGTAACGATGGTGATACCGCTACAGTAGCTACACCTTTTAATACCAGACCCGCAGAGGAATGCGGCTGCGGACTGGATCCGGCAAGGGCTTCATTTACAGTAACATCAGAAAACACTAACTGCCCTGGTAGTGATGACGGTGTACTGATGGTTTACCTGAACCCGATGTCAACAGCCAGTCCTTCCAGGTTTGAGTACAGCTATGCCAGTGAAACAGATTCTGTAGGTTTTGTAAGAGGTGGTAACAGTACCGGTCTGGTATTCATTGCAGATAGCCTTGCTGCCGGAGATTATACGGTCTACGTCAGGGACATGAATGCAGACCCGAACAGCTGTGATACCTTATTGAGCTTTAGTCGTACGGTTAGTGTGCAGAACAATATTACCGTATCGAGCAGCCCGGCCAGTTGTGATGAGGGAGGAAGCATCTCTTACAGCCTGCCTTCAAGCTGTAACTCTGGTATTCTCTACAGCATTAGCATCAACAGTCTTGATCATGAAGACCCTGTTTATTTTGACGGAAATACTGCTGCTAACCTGCCTGAAGGCAGCTATGAAGTAGTGGTAATCAACAGCGATACAAATGATACACTGGCTGTATTCACCGAATCTGTCTTCAGCACCTGCAGCAGCAATGGCGGAGGCGATCCAAACTCCAGCTGTTCGGTGGGCGGAAGAGCCGTGATCCCTGACTTCAGCGCCGCTGACTGCGAAACAGGTTTGGGAAATGTGCAGCTGACGGTGCAGGGAGGAGAAGCCGATACTTATATCTTCAGGGTATGGAATGCGTCAGGTTCTTTCAACGAAACCATCAGCGAGCAGCATCAGGCCTCCTTCAGCGGCCTGCCTATGGGTTCATACAATTACCAGGTGGTAACTCAGACAGGAAATTCTTCCTGCGAAGGTAGCTTCCCTATTGTACAAAACAGGGTCGCCATCAATCAGGTGGATTATCAGCTGCCTGCCTGTGATGATCCTGTGCAGACAGCTACAGTGTCTGTCAGCCTGAGTTCGGTGCCTGATCCCAATGCGCCTTATGACGTATATCTGATCAGTGGAGCTGATACAGTAGCTAGCGGACTGGTAGAAGCCGGGGCACTCATAGCCGAAGTAGATGGCGTACCTACCGGAGCCGAGTATGAAGTGGTGGTACGTGCGCGGGATACTCAAAGCTGCCCCGCCTCTCAGGCCATCAGCATTCCGGCAACTGGTAGCATTGCGCTCAGCTTTACCCACAGCAGTGAGAACATCAGGTGCTTTGGCGAAGGAGGCAGTGTGACTGTTGAAGACATCGTGGTGGCTGATGGTATAGAATTCACCATTAATGTAATCAATGTGAACCAGACTACGCCTTATGTGAGCCGTAGCTTTGCCGCTACCCCCAACAGCTTTACCTTCAGCAACCTGGAGAAAGGTGATTACCGGGTGCAGATCGTCCAGCAGCAAAGTAACTGCGGCAATCTGCTCACCTTCAGTTCGCCTACTTTCACCATTGACGGACCAGACAGGCTGCTCTCAGCTGCTGTGCCTGAGGTAGTAGAGGTTACGGTAAACCATCCTTATGGAAGCATACTGTTAGACAGCATCCGGGGCGGAGGCCAGCCTTACGAAGTGCGTATTGCGGCCGGTCCGGATGGCTTGACAACTGATTGGGTACAGGTCAGTAACAGTAACCCGGCTATAGACGAATGGCAGTACGAATACACCGACCTGGAACGTGGTCTGTATTTCATAGAACTGAGAGATGGTTTTGGCTGCTCTGAGCTGTACGAAGTAGAGATTCGCTACACCCAGGATCTGTTCATCCCCAACATTATTACCCCTAATGGTGACGGTGACAACGATACATTCAGGATCGTGAACCTGGATAGTAACGGAGATCAGCCGGGCGCTCAGATGAAAATTACCAATCGCTGGGGTAGGGTTGTCTTCCATTCAGACAACTATACCAACGACAAAGCCTGGGATGGTGGCGAACTGGCAGATGGTATTTACTACTATACCCTGCTGATGCCGGATGGTAGCAAGTACAACGGCTGGGTTGAAATCTGGCGAGGCAGAACGCCTTAAATAAGGCTAAGATAAAAATCAAAAGAGGCTCTCATCTATTGAGCAGCCTCTTTTCTTTTTTAAGTCAGTTTAGCGTCCAGTTCAATTTTGGTGGCTGCCAGCGCTTTGGAAACCGGGCAGTTTTCCTTAGCAGCCTGGGCAAATTTTTCAAATTCTTCCTTGCTCAGGTCGGGTATTTTAGCCTGGGTAACGAGCTTGATTTTACTAATAGCAAAACCCTCACCGGCTTTATCTAAGCTCACATGTGCTTCCGTTTTGACACTTTCGGGCTTATACCCTTCCCCTTCCAGTGCAGCAGTGAGTGCCATGCTGTAGCACCCGGCATGTGCTGCCGCAATCAGTTCTTCAGGGTTGGTGCCTTTTCCGTCTTCAAAACGGGACTGAAAACTATAAGGACCTTCGTAGGCACCGCTGCCCAGGGCCATTTTACCTTTTCCGTCCTTCAGGCCGCCATTCCACTCGGCATTTGCTTTTCTTAAAGCCATGTAATTTGAATTTTGAGGTTGAAAAATGTATATCTCCAGAACTACCGTTCTTGGTAAAGGTTAAGAATAAAGCGAACTTAGGCACGCTTTTCTTCATTGAACGATAAAGGAAAACTAAAAATTAATGGATAATAAAGAACTTGTAGAACACCACCGACTCAAATTACGCACAATCCGGCTCAGCGATTATGACGATCTTAAGGAGATCATGAAAATCGTCTATGCCCAGGCTGGCGGTGCATGGAGCAAGAAAGAATTTCGTAACCAGCTTAAGGCTTTCCCTGAAGGCCAGATATGTATTGAGGTGGATGACAAAGTGGTAGCAGCTGCCCTGAGCATCGTAGTGAACTACTCAAAATTTGGCGACAACCATACTTACGATGAGATCACCGGCTACGGTAAATTTGATACGCACGATTACAACGGAGATACCCTCTACGGCACAGACGTATTTGTACATCCCGAATACCGTGACATGCGCCTGGGTCGCCGTCTCTACGATGCCCGTAAGGAGCTTTGTGAAAACCTGAATCTGAGAGCCATCATTGCCGGCGGTCGTATTCCCGGTTACAAAAAATACCGGGACGTGATGACGCCCAAGCAGTACATTGATGAAGTAAAAAACAAGGAAATTTTTGACCCCGTACTAAGCTTTCAGCTGGCCAACGAATTTCACGTCCGTAAGGTCATTTCCCGTTATTCTGACGAAGACATAGATTCGCACTACTATGCCACACTGCTGGAATGGATCAATGTCTATTACGAAGAGAGCGAAAAGCTCATCGGAGGTACCAAAACGGTAGTAAGAGTAGGTGCTGTACAGTGGCAGATGCGCCGGGTAGTATCCCTGGAGGATTTACTCCACCAGATGGAGTTCTTTGTGGACACCGTGTCCAGCTACAATGCTGACTTTGTGATGTTCCCTGAGTTTTTCAATGCCCCGCTCATGGCCCTGTTCAGAGATGTGGATGCCGCCGATGCGGTGCGTATGCTAGCTGATTATACCGAAAGCATTCGCGACAAGATGCAGGAGCTTGCCATTTCTTATAACATCAACATCATAGCTGGCTCCATGCCGGTGTATGAAGAACATAAACTTTATAATGTAAGCTACCTGCTGCACCGGGACGGCAACGTAGAGGCCCAGCACAAGCTGCATATCACCCCTGATGAGCAGAGCTACTGGGGCTTGCAGGGCGGCGACCAGCTGAAAGTATTCAACACTGATGCGGGTCGTATCGGTATCCTGATTTGTTATGATGTGGAGTTTCCTGAACTCGGACGTATCCTGGCCGATCAGCAGATGGATATTCTCTTCGTACCCTACTGGACAGACACCAAAAATGCTTACCTGAGAGTAAGGAGGTGTGCGCAGGCCCGGGCTATTGAGAATGAATGTTATGTGGTGGTATCTGGTAGCGTGGGTAACCTGCCCCGCGTAGAGAACATGGATATACAGTACTCCCAGTCAGCAGTATTCTCCCCTTCTGATTTCTCTTTCCCGCACGATGCCATTGTAGCTGAGGCTACGCCAAATACTGAAACTACACTGGTCACTGACCTTGACCTGGAACTGCTCAAGAAGCTGAGAAGCCAGGGCAGTGTACGTAACCTGCAGCAGCGCCGCCGCGATCTTTACGAGGTGGTGATGAAGAAAAATAAGAAGGCCAAAACCAAAAAGGAAGAAAATGGTGAAGCCATAAAGGAGGATACCGAAAAGAAGGAAGTAAAGATATAAAGCTTTGTATGTGTGAAAGAGGCCGATGCCTGATGGTGTCGGCCTTTTACTTTTATCCCAGTTGTTTGAGAAATTCCAGTGTGTTCACCTGGTCAGCATAATCCCAAAGTTCGGGCTCCTGCGCCTTACCAAAGGGCAGGCTGTCTTCAAACGAAGCTTCCCTGGAGACAATACACTGTATCTTATTCCTGCGTGCGTCGATCTTCTCATGAAGTTGTTCCTCATCTTCATACCTTTCATAATAAACCACTGAAATGGGAGAGACCAGTTCTTCGCTTTCTCTCAAAAGTGAAAAGCCGCTATCGTAGTGTGGTTCATTATTAACCAGGTACACCGACTTATTGTAGTCGTAGTTATTGTTGTATTTGTGATGTTGACTTACTGAAGAAAAATCCTGCCAGGCATCCAGCATTTTATCAAAAGTATAGCCTTTGGGCACGTAGATCTTGGAAATGTTACGGCAGCCTAATCCAAAATACTGAAAGACATCCTTACCCAAAGCCTTCAGTTCTGCCTCACTTTCATTCCCCTGAAGAATACCAACTGAAGTCCGGTTTTTCCTGATGATGTGAGGGCGACTGGCAAAATAATATTCAAAATATCGGGATGAATTGTCGCTTCCGGTAGCGATGATGGCATCGGCTTCGTTAAGGCGTTCGGCAAAAGTAAGTTGCTCTTTGAAGCGCGGCTCTATATCTGTGAGTATATCGGCTACGTAACGAATCAAAAAAGTATCCTGCGAGCTCAATTTGGCAAGCAGGTGATGGCCGCTGATCAGTACACTAAGAAAATCATGAAACCCCACCAGCGGGATATTTCCGGCCATTACTACCCCTACCTTCTTTACTACCGCAGGAAATTCCGGCAGGTCTGCCGTCCACTCCCTGAGCTTATCCTCATCCAGGTACCTTTGCACACCTTGCAGAGAAGTTTCCAGGTTTTCATCCGTAAACCAGCTGTTCTCGTTTCTGGCCCTGAGAAAAAGCCTGCTTTTTTCTTCCTCACTTAATTTTTTCAGCAGTCTACCCACCGTAGCAAAAGCCCTGATCCTGTCGCTTTTTTTAATCATGTGCTAAGTAATCCTTCAAATTATTGTATAATAAACTAATGCTTCTTTAATTCGTTAAGTAAATCAGTAAAAAGTAAGTAAACAAATTCCCTGGATTGATATGGCTATAATGATAACAGATGAGTGCATCAACTGTGGTGCATGCGAACCTGAGTGCCCCAACACCGCTATCTATGAAGGAGGTGTGGAATGGTCGTGGGCTGATGGTACCGGTCTGAGTGAAGTAGAGTTGGAGGATGGTTCTGTGGTGGGTGCCAACGAACCGCAGGAGCCTGTTTCTGATGAATTTTACTATATCGTTACCGGCAAATGCACCGAGTGCATGGGATTTCATGAAGAACCTCAGTGCGCCGCGGTATGCCCGGTTGACTGCTGCGTGGAAGATCCTGACGCCCGCGAATCAGAAGAAGAACTTCTGGGCAAGAAAGCCTGGATGCATAACGAATAATTTGTTTCAGGTTTCAGGTTGAAAGTTAAAAGAACCTTTAACCTGAAACCTTTAACCTTTAACTTCAAACTACTATTTCATCCCCGCCCGCTTCAGCAGGTAAGAGCGTAGCACATGATCATATCCCTCATTGATATCCGCCTGGATAAAATCAATTTTTGCTTGCCCGCATTTGATCTTTAGGTTATGATAATAAGCCTGCATATGCTCACGGTAGGCTTCTTTAACCTGAGAGGGCTGTAGCCTCAGCCGTTCGCCCTGCTCCATATCAATAAACTCGTAAGGCCTTTCTTCAAAGTCAAAGTTCAGTTCCGTCCGGTGGTCACTTACATGAAAAAGTAGTACTTCGTGCCGGTTATGCTTCAGGTGCTGCAGAGCCGAGAAGATCTGCTCAGTCTCTTCCTGGTTCTCGAACATATCACTAAAAATCACTACCAGCGAGCGACGCTGAATTTTTTCGGCTACCTTGTGTAAGACAGCCGCCACAGCGGTTTTCTGCATCTTGGGTTCCTGCTTAAGCATACCCTCCAGGGTCAGATAAAGCTTATGCAGATGAGAAGAGGTAGACTTGACCTGGCTTTGCTCCTCGATGTCAGTAGAAAAAGTAGTAAGCCCGACGGCATCTCTCTGCTTCTGAAGCAGGTAAGCGATGGCCGCCGCCGCCATGATGCTGAAGGTAACCTTGCCTTTGTTTTTCTGCGGATAATACATGGAGGAAGAATTATCAATCACCAGCTGACAGCGGAGGTTGGTTTCTTCTTCATACCTTTTGGTATAGAGGCGGTCTGTCTTGGCAAATACTTTCCAGTCGATATTCCGGGTACTCTCGCCGGTATTGTAGAGGCGGTGCTCGGCAAACTCTACCGAGAAGCCATGGTAGGGCGACTTATGCAGGCCGGTAATGAAGCCTTCTACCAGTTGCCTGGCCAGAAGTTCAATGTTACCAAAAGCGCGTATCTCTCCTAAATTAATCATATCTTTAGTGGGCTTATATGCTGCGAATGCTTTACCCAAGTTAGGGAATATTAACTGAAAAACAGCACGGCTGTTCTACATAGCATTACCGTTAGGCATCTCCTTCAACAAAAAAGGATGTACAGCCTGCTAATAAGGTTTAACGTTTAATTCTTCGATTCATTTATTAAGCAGTTTTTTATTTGTAATAATGAAGGAATTTATACTATATTTAAGCCACTTTAGTATCTAGCTAAACCTGATTTTAACGAAAAACCTACTTAATAAACCTAAATTTAGCTGTTGTGGAAGATAATCAAGGCAAAGACAGAGCAGAAATTTATTCCCAGAGAGTGAGAGCAGGCAAACGTACATACTTCTTTGATGTGAAGTCTACGCGCTCCAACGATTACTATCTCACCATTACAGAAAGCAGAAGGAGGTACAAGGATGATGGTTACTTCTACGAGAAGCATAAAATTTTCCTCTACAAAGAAGACTTCAACAAATTTATAGCTGCCCTACAGGAGACAGTAGGCCATGTAAAAGAAGAATTGATGCCTGATTTTGACTTCGCGCAGTTCGATTCCAGCGAGGAGTACGAATCTAATGGTGAAGAAAAAACCAGTATAGATGACGAACTGAAGTGGGACTAACTATTTACTTATTTTGCTACTTTCTTTAAGCCCTTGATTTTCCTGGGCTTTATTTTTTTACCTTGTGAATTATTTCACTGATCATGACTTTCAACAGAAACTTTGTTTATATCCTACTGTCAGCAGTGGCTGTGGTACTGCTGTTATGGATATTCTCCGATATTTTTTTCTACTTCATCATCTCCCTGATCCTTTCAGCTATATTTTCGCCACTGACCAATTACATCAACCGACTGCATTTTTATGGCATACATCCACCCCGCCTACTGGCTGTACTGATGTCTTTTGCCGTCATTATCACGCTCTTTTTCCTTTTTGCCATCCTCTTCATACCGCTCATTGATGACCAGCTCAACATCATCACAAGTATAGATTATGCTGACCTTTACTACCGCGCAAGTGCCCCCTTGCAGCGCCTGGAGAGCTTTCTGCTTCGCTACAACCTCATCAGTACACAGGGCGAACTGGTAGAAAGCCTGCGCGATAGCCTGCTTTCGTTTGTAGGTGAGGTTAACCTGAGCGAGATCTTCAACCAGTTGATCTCCTTTACCGGCACCTTTTTTATAGGGCTGCTGGCGGTAGTGTTCATCACCTTTATCCTTCTTTATGAAAAAGGAATCGTACGCCGGCAGGTGATCAAACTGATACCCAACCAGTATTTTGAGGTATTCATCGCTGCCATTTATAAGATAGAAACCCTGCTTTCCAACTACCTGATCGGCCTGCTGCTGCAGGTTTTTTCTATATTCTGTATCGCTTCACTGGGGCTGAGCCTGCTGGGTATCAGGTATGCCCTTACCATTGCCATATTTGCTGCGCTGGCTAACCTCATCCCCTACGCAGGTCCTATACTGGGCTCGCTTTTCGGTGTCATTGTAGGCCTGTCTACCATGGTGTTAAGCGGCAATACCAATGAAATCATCATCCTGGTGCTGAAGATTCTTTCTGTTTTTGCAGTAGTACAGCTGATAGATAACCTGCTGTTGCAGCCGCTTATTTTTTCAAAAAGTATAAAAGCGCATCCATTAGAAATATTTATAGTTATTTTTGCGGGCGCAACGCTCGCCGGCATCATCGGCATGATAGCAGCCATACCCGTTTATACCATCATAAGGGTCGTGTTTGGGGAACTTTATGAAGGTTATAAAGGGTATCATATTTTTAAAGCTAAGTAGCGACTTCAAATTAAAATTAAGGTAAGTAAGTAGATATGAGTTTACAGTGCGGTATTGTGGGGCTTCCCAATGTAGGAAAATCCACTTTGTTTAATGCGCTTTCCAGCGCCAAGGCAGAAGCAGCAAATTTTCCTTTTTGTACCATAGAACCTAATGTGGGCGTCATCAGCGTACCCGATGAGCGATTGGTTACCCTGGAGAAACTGGTCAGGCCTCAGAAAGTAGTTCCTACTACAATTGAGTTTGTGGACATCGCAGGCCTTGTAAAAGGAGCGAGCAAAGGCGAGGGCCTGGGAAATAAATTTCTGGCAAACATCCGGGAGGTAGATGCGATTATACATGTGGTCAGGTGCTTCCATGATGATAATGTTGTGCACGTAGCCGGTGGCGTAGACCCTGTTTTTGATAAAGAAGTAATTGATACCGAACTGCAGCTGAAAGACCTGGAATCGGTTGATAAAAAAATACTGCGGCTGGAAAAGATAGCCAAGTCAGGTGATGCCAAAGCCAAAAGACAACTGACTGCCCTGCAGGCTTATAAAGCTCACCTGGAGAGCGGCAAAAATATAAGAAGCTTTGACAGTACGGAACAAGACCTGGAGGCTATACAGGACCTGCAACTGCTTACGGGCAAGCCGGTGATCTATGCAGCCAATGTGGAGGAAGAATCGGTGCATACCGGTAACGCCTATGTGGAAGCTTTGAAAGAGGCTGTCAAAGATGAAGATGCGGAGGTAATCATCATATCAGCTTCTATTGAGGCCCAGATCGCTGAACTTGATCCCGAAGAAAGAGTGATGTTTCTGGAAGAATATGGCCTGAAAGAGTCAGGATTGAATAAATTAATTCGGGCTTCTTATAGAATACTGAATTTAATTACCTACTTTACCGCTGGCGAAAAAGAGGTGCGCGCCTGGACCATCATGCAAGGCTGGAAGGCTCCACAAGCTGCAGGAGTTATCCATACAGACTTTGAAAAAGGTTTTATCAAAGCCGAAGTCATTAAACTGGCTGATTACGAGAAATATGGTTCAGAAGCCTCTTGCCGGGAAGCAGGAAAAATGGCCATCGAAGGTAAAGAGTATGTAGTACAAGATGGCGACATTATGCATTTCAGGTTTAATGTTTAATAATTTTTTTTATAATTTAAACAATTAATCTTGCCTGAAAGCTTTTTTCTATAGATTCTTTGACAAGTTGATTTATAAATAAGTATTTTTACATATAATTCGTAAGAATAGTTAAACATTTTGCCTGTACAGAGATTTGCATAAGATAAAGTAATTTCTGTTCAGTTGAATTTTTTTCAAATCAACTTTAAACAGCTGGATTTTTGAGAATACGTATCATTTTTATTTTACGCAACAAGGGTTCATTCGTACCTTTTCATCATCAGTACCTGCTTGCCCAACTTATCAAAGGCATCCTGGTAAAGGGGGGGGAAGAAAAGTTTATCAATTCAAGACTTTATAACTTCTCCGGCCTGAAGGGACAAACCAAGATAAGCAGAAACGGACTGCACTTTTACTCCAGCCGTGTTACTCTCGTCTTTTCGGCTACGAGTAAAGATTTTGTGGATTACTTTCTCAAGCACCTGTTTGCTTTTCCGCAGATTGATATTGGTACCATGAGCCTGATTCCCGAAGCCGTGGAACTGGAAGATAAACCTAATCTTACCGATTCTATGCGCTATGTCTGTATCTCACCACTGGTACTGGTAGAACCTTCTTTCAGCGACGACCGGGGTAAGAAGTTCATCATCCCCACTTCGGATACCTTTTCTGACTTGCTCTATGAGTCTATTATGATCAGGATGGAGAAGTCAGGGCATTATACTGCCGAACAGATTGCTGAGTTTTACAAGTTCCAGATCGTACCCGACAAAGATTACCTGATCAGGATCAAAGAACAACAGAAGAAATTCGCCAGAATTTATCCTCTTTACGACCAGGATGTGAAATATGAGGTACGGGGTTATACTTTTCCCTTTACCCTGTATGCCGCCAAAGAGGTGCAACATTTTATCTTCAACAACGGCCTGGGCATGTTTACCCACAAAGGCTTCGGTATGCTTGACCTCGCTCATGCTGATCCCGGAAAAGGCACCAGCAAATACGAATTTGAAGGAGCCCCTCCTGTAGAGAGTAAAAAGCCGGAGTTTAGAAGAAGAGGGGAGCCGGAGGCTTAAGGTCTTTCGTTGACGATTAATCGGGTATAGCCAACCAAAAGGTCAGCACGCGCACCAATAGGCTTGGTGTATACAAAGATCTCGTAGAGATTTTCTGTTTCAAAATGGCTGCCATCAAACTGGTATGGACTCTTGCTCTCTTCATTTTTTACATAGTACAGGTAATTATAAAACCCCTGTTTAAGCAACACATCGAGCGTATAACCCTGGCGCAGCGCGTCGTATTTCATTTTCACTTCCGGTGTCAGGCGGCGGTTTTCAAAGGCG
Organism: Cyclobacteriaceae bacterium; assembly: GCA_046541235.1. Taxonomy (GTDB): domain Bacteria; phylum Bacteroidota; class Bacteroidia; order Cytophagales; family Cyclobacteriaceae; genus Catalinimonas. The sequence goes on from JBKHDR010000092.1 coordinate 12,293, forward strand.
CCTATCACATACACTTCTCCTTCTACTGGTTCTTCCGCATACAGAAAGAAATGTGTCATCAGATAATCCGAATTGAGTGGCCCTCCTCCACCCGGCATGTCCAGGTTGTTGGTGATGTACCCACCGTTTAGGTCGTTGAACTGACTGTAAGCCTCGGTAGCCCTGCTCCGGTCGGGAAGCAGGTAAGCCTCCACAGGCGATTCATCCCGCATGATTTCGGCTACATTTTGCCCTAAGGCATTGGTAGTCCTGAGGTCAAAAAAACGATGTTCGTTGGCTCCCCAGAAATTGTTCTTCAGGTCAAAATCAACATACTCCAGTTCCTTGACATCTTCCCTGACAAAGGTTGGCTTGAGCCCTTCTATGGTATTGAACCACTGCTGGTTCTGCCTCACCACTACATATACATCATTGTAAGGATTAGGAATATCCAGCTTATTGTAATCAATCAGAAACTCCACCTGCTGATGGGTATCCCGCTCTCTTACCCCTCCTGAACGGACCACCTCGGCCTGTATGCCCACTGCCAGGTCATAGACCATATAGCGTTTGGTGAACAGCACATTACTTTCATCACTCCCCTGGTACACCTGCAGCACGTAGTTGCCCGGCATCTTCACCTGGGGTAGGGTAAAAGTATAGTGGGTAAAGGGTACTTTGGTATTATAAGAAAATGCTTCCTGGGTGATAGGAAATTCGTTGTACTCGTTGAGATAATCCATGTTGTAAAGGGCAGACTGCCGCCAATCGGCATTGCAGTGGATGAGCTTTACGTTTAGTTCCTCATAAATACCCTCGCTTCCGTCCAGTTCAAGCACGTCAAAGCTGAGCCTTACCGGGTAGTTTTGGGTAATAGGTACAACGGCTTCATAGATCTCATCATCCGGCCCCAGCAGCTGTACGGTCTGCACCTGCTCATGAAAAACCTGGTCGTGGTAGATGCCGTTGTCAGTCACACCTGAAGAAGTAGCGGTACTACTACTACCACCTGCTGGTACAGGTACACAGGCAGGTAAGTACAAAACAAATAACAGGCAAAGGGATAGAAGGTACTTCATCAGGCGGCTCAGTTGAGTTGTTTTTCCAGTTCTTCTGTCCTGAGTACCAGCATTTCCCAGTTTTGTGTGGCCTCGTCCAGTTGTTTTTCCAGTTTTTCAAACTTCTCGGTATGTTCTGAAAGCAGGTCTACATTTCCGAAGACTGAAGGCTTGGCCAGTTCTTTTTCTACCTTACCTTTCTCCTCTTCCAGGCGCATCACCTCGGCTTCGGCCTGGCTCAGTTCTGCCTGCAGCTTTTTCAGCTCTTTCTGCAGCTCTTTGTTCTGGCCGTTCTGTGTGTTTTTGGCTGGCGTAGCAGCAGCAGGCTGTGGTTTGGGTTTGGGCGATTCTACTGCTTTCTCCGCAGCCGCCGAAAGGGCTTTTTTCTCTTCCTGCTGGCTTCTCCAGTATTCATATTCTTTGTAGGTGCCCGGATAAGCCTTTAGCTCCTGGTTCTCTATGTACCAGATCTTGTTCGCTACTTCGGTGATGAAATAACGGTCGTGAGATACGATCACGCAGGTACCCTGGTACTGCTGCAGCGCCTGTATCAGGATGTTGACCGACTGCATATCCAGGTGGTTGGTAGGCTCATCCAGCAGCAGGAAATTAGATTCTTCTATTAAAGTCTTAGCCAGGGCTACACGTGATTTTTCGCCTCCTGAAAGGACTTTTATCTTCTTAAAAACCTCTTCATCAGAGAAAAGAAAGCATCCCAACACGCCTCTTAGTTCCTGCTCAGTCTTTTCGGTACCGGCCTGCTTGAGTTCGCTTAAAATGTCGCTGTTGATGTTGAGCGCTTCCAGCTGGTGCTGGGCGTAGAAGCCCATTTCCACGTTGTAGCCCATTCTTCTTTCACCGTTGTGAGGTTCTGTACCGGCCAGTATCCGGAGCAGGGTGGATTTTCCTTTGCCATTGGCACCGATCAGGGCAATTTTATCGCCACGCTCAACCGCACAGGAGCTGTGCTTCAGTATCTGCAGGTCGCCGTAAGATTTGGATACATCATGCAGTTCTACCAGGAACCGGCCCGACTGTTTCTTGAAATTAAAACGGAAGTTGACAGAGGCATTTTCATCAATCACCTCGTCCACCTTATCCATCCGCTCCAGCGCCTTTACCCTGGATTGTACCTGCCGGGCTTTGGTAGACTTGGCGCGGAAACGCTCTATGAATCGCTCGGTCTGCCTGATCTTCTGCTGCTGGTTTTCAAAAGCATTCTGCTGTATCTCCCGGCGCAGTTCGCGCTCTTCCAGGTAAAAGGAATAATTGCCTGAATAAACATTCAGCTGCTGGTTAGACACTTCCACGATCATATTGATGGTGTTATCCAGAAACTGGCGGTCGTGAGAGACTACGATCACGGCTCCTTCATAATTGCGCAGGTAGTTTTCTATCCACTGGATAGAAGGAAGATCCAGGTGGTTGGTAGGCTCATCAAGCATGAGCAGAGAAGGCTTTTCCAGGAGCAGCTTGGCCAGCATCACACGCATACGCCATCCTCCGGAAAACTCTCTCAGCGGCCGCTGCAGGTCGGAGGTACTGAAGCCGATACCCTCCAGGATTTCTTCTGCCCTGGCTCTGAGAGTATAGCCTTCCATCATCTCAAACTTCTCCTGCAGCTTTGACAGCTGGTCTACCAGCTTATCGTCATAGTCGGTTTCCATCTTTTTGAGCACCAGTTCTATTTTGTGCTCAATCTCCAGGGCTTCACTGAAGGCCTGCATGGCTACGTTGAGGATAGAATCATCTGACTGGAAAGAGAGCAGATCCTGGTTGAGATAACCGATGCTGCAATCATTAGACTTACTGATCTCACCGCCGTCGGCAGTGTACTCTCCGTTGATCAGGCGGAGCAGAGTAGTCTTACCCGTTCCATTCAGGCCAATCAGCCCTATTTTATCCTTAGGTTTGATGTGCAGATTGGCTTCCTCATAAATGGGGCGACTGCCGATGTAGTACGAAAGATTATTAATGGCTACCATATGCGTGCAAAAATAGAAAATTATAACGCAGATGTAACGTAAGGCGTATGTTAAACATTCAAATCTTGCAGATGACTTGGGCAAGTAGCTTTGCTCAGCAGAATGCTTCAGCCTGGGAATCTAAAAAGTAAGTAAAATTTGTATTTATGGTAGTTATTAATTTTTTAAAATATGATAGTTTATGATTCATTTTGATTCAAAAATCATGATTTGTAACATTAATCTGTAAACATTTGTATTAAAGTCACACAATTCCAATGTGCATTTTTTCAACGATCTGATTTATCATTTTTTAAACATTATATATCATGAGATTCATACCAACTAAAACACACGGCATACTGGATTACCTCATGGGTGTCCTGCTGATAGCTTCTCCCTGGATTTTTGGCTTTGCCAATAATGAGGCAGCGCAATGGGTACCTATTGTAATTGGCATATTGGTTATTGGCCAGTCTCTCTTTACCAATTATGAAGTGAGCCTGATTCAAATAATTCCTATGCCTTTCCATCTGGGTATGGATGTGGTTACAGGTTTATTTCTGGCAGCTTCGCCCTGGATCTTTGGGTTTGCGGACTTTGTTTACTGGCCTCACCTGATTTTTGGAATTCTGGAGGTAGGCGCAGCCCTCACTACGCATAAAGTACCCGACTATGTAAGGCATAAAGAATTTGCATGATGAGGTGAAAAGTGTAGTTAAACCTGAATCCCCGTATCAGAATGGCTTAAAGCCCTATCCTGATGCGGGAATTTTTTTTTGGAATTAAGCTGATAAACCGCTCATCGTCCACCAGGCTGATAAATACCTGCCCATATTGGCAGAAGAGAGTTAAGCCGCTGACCGAAGGTGCGGCATCTCCCGGGGGTAGCCACAGACCAGCACCGTAGCCAGAGAAGCACTGATTCCCCCAAAGCTTATCTGCATAGCAGGAATACTTTTAAAGTCTTCAAAACGAGCGAGTGATAAGCCGTCTATCTGCTCCAGACCAAAGCCGCGGTAACATGAAATAACAGACAGCAGGGTGATATGCAGGTCACTGGCGGGATATTGATACTGCTCAGGCTCCATTTCTTAACAAGCTGTCAAGAAGTCTGCAATACGAGCCGCGGTGTCGGTGTCAGGCCTGGCCAGCAGGCTGATGCCGTAGCGATTGTCAGCTTCATCATCAATGAAAGGATCCTTTTCAACCTGGCCGGTACGTATTTTTTCAGCAGCCAGCTACCATATCTGACCCTAATGTTGAGAAAGCCCGCTGCATCTCATCGGGATTTTTTAAGTCTGCATTAACATTTATAAAGCACTTGTCAATTTTATGAAAAATTAGCTAACTTCAAAAACACATACTCTTATCTGCCAGTCTTATGGATGT
>JBKHDR010000093.1:0-16646 GCA_046541235.1 Cyclobacteriaceae bacterium
CATCAACCCATCAACCCATCAACCCATCCTATATATGTACCTATAGAGCCAATCCTGGTAAAAAATATATACTTCATCGTCAATCCAGAGAACATGGTCTGCACTACGAGGCAGAATGATTCTGTCTTGCTGCATGGTTTTAAGATGATAGCTGATCAGTTCCCTGCCTGATAAGAAGTAGAGTGAATCTTTATTAAAATAAAAAGCCTCTTCAGTGCGTAGGGGTAACTTGCCCAGAAAATTTCCCATAATATCAAATAGCAATATTTCCTGCATACTGTTATTCACAAAAACCCGGTTACCATATTCCCTTACGTAATTGATTTTATAACTCTCGTCCAGGTAGTAACGCAGATCAGCTGTAATGAGAATATTTTCAAGGATAGGGTGATACTTTTTGAGTTTGAGATTCACTTCATCTACCAGCCATAACATCTGATCGCTGCTCAGGGTAGCAGCACTATAAAAAGCCTGATCAGGATCATTTACCAACTGCTGGCTGCCCGGCGTAAGAAAGCGATCAAAAAACTGGAAAGTCTGGCTCTCACGGTAGAAAGCAAACAGCCTCAACAGGTGGAATGCTTCCAGATGACCGATGCCCGACAGTTGTGCTGAGGCATATGACTGCTCTGTTTTTCCTCTTTTCAACTGGTAAAGCTGCCGGTTTTGTGTAGCTACGTAGAGCTTACCACTCGGGTCATAAGTCAAAGCCTGTGCTTTACCAATCTGCAGGCTATCTGTCAGTGTCCAGCTTTGTCCATTGACCATAAAACCTTTCAGGCAAAGGAATATGAGTAAGAGTAGCTTATTTTTCAAAAGTCTGCAAACTGAAGTGATGGCCGTCAAAAACACCATATGAACGGGCAGAGAGCCACTCCCCTATGTTGTAGTAACAGCTCGTTTTGTTCAAAGGAATCTCAAGAGGAAGATGCCGATGCCCAAAGACATAGTAATCATGATGCACTTTTTCTTCTAACTCTCTGCAATACTGAAATATCCATTCCAAATCCTTTCCTTTGAAAGATTCGTCTTTTTTCAGGTTCTTTTTCCTGCTGGTCTTCGACCAGAAATTAGCCAGCCCGATGCCCCAGCGGGGATGGAGCGCAGCAAAAACCCGCTGACTTAGCTCTGAAGCAAATATCTTTTTAAGAATTTTGAAGGTCCGGTCTGATGGACCTAGACCATCTCCATGCCCAATATGAAAATCAGTGTCATTTACTCTCAGGCTAATGGGATGCCTGAAAATACGAACATCCAGTTCTTTTTCAAGATAATCAAACATCCACATATCGTGGTTACCTGTAAAAATATAAAGCGTAATGCCCTGGTCGCGTAGTTGAGCAAGTTTTCCCAAAAACCTGATATAACCTTTAGGCACCGCATATTTGTATTCAAACCAGAAGTCAAACATGTCGCCCAGTAGTATGATGGCTTCGGCCTCAGGAGCAACCTTATCCAGCCAGCGGACGATGATGCGTTCACGCTCTCTACTGCTGCTGTAGTCTGGTACACCCAGATGAAAGTCTGAGGCAAAGAAAAGCTTTTTATTATCCTTGAGTTGAATATCCAGCTGAGGCTTTGATAGCATAGTGCAGCAAAGGTAATTTGATCTGCAGAAAATTGGATGTGTTTCTTTAACAAAAAAAAGGCTGCCCGAATGAATGGAGCAGCCTTTTGTATGTATTTAAGAAAATCAGTTGTTCTTATTTTCTTCTTCTATTGAGGTCTTTTCAGGCTTTACCGTAGCATCTTTGCCATTTTTAGTGGTGTGTTCTTCGGCTGAAGGCATTTCCTCGGGATTTGCCGGGTCAGGTTTTGCGTCAGGCACTACAGTGCTTTCTTCGCCCTGGGTGTAAGCCTGGTAATTGGTAGGCTTGCTGAAGGGCCGTTTGCCAATTAACCTCTCCAAGTCGGCCTGGAAAAGGATTTCTTTGCTGAGCAGTTCCTGGGCAAGCACCTCCAGTTCGTCTTTCTTATCCTGCAGCAGTTTCTTGGTACGCTCGTAAGCAGTGGTGATAATTTTTCTTACTTCCGTATCAATGGTTTCCGCAGTTGCCTCAGAGTAAGGCTTATTGAAGTTGTAATCAGACTGCTGAGAATCGTAGTAAGAGATATTACCCAATTTATCATTCATACCGTAGATAGTCACCATGCTGTAGGCCATCTTGGTGATACGCTCAAGGTCATTTTGCGCACCGGTTGATATTTTACCAAAAACAACCTCTTCAGCAGCACGACCGCCTAGGGCCATACACATCTGGTCGATCATCTGCTCAGTGGTGTAGAGGTACTGCTCCTTAGGCAGGTACTGCGCATAACCGAGGGCAGCTACGCCACGAGGTACAATACTCACTTTTACCAAAGGATCAGCATGCTCCAGGAACCAACCTGCTATGGCGTGCCCTGCTTCATGATAGGCTACGATCTTCTTTTCTTCAGGCGAAATCAGCTTGTTCTTTTTTTCCAGGCCGCCTATCACCCGGTCAATGGCATCCTGAAAATCCTGAGGATCCACCATTTTCTTGTTGCGGCGAGCAGCAATCAGTGCTGCTTCGTTACATACGTTGGCAATTTCAGCACCAGCGAAGCCCGGCGTCTGTGCCGCCAGTTTCTTAGGCTCAATATCCTTGGAAACCTTGATAGGCTTGAGGTGCACCTTAAAGATTGCCTCACGACCTACGATGTCAGGCTTGTCAATGGAAATCTGACGGTCAAAACGACCAGGACGCAACAGGGCAGAGTCTAGTACATCAGGTCGGTTGGTCGCAGCCAGTATGATCACCCCGGAATCAGTGGAAAAGCCATCCATCTCGGCAAGCAGCGAGTTTAGCGTATTTTCACGCTCGTCGTTAGAGCCTGGCATGGCACCCTTACCACGGGCGCGGCCTACGGCATCAATTTCGTCAATGAATATGATACAAGGCGCTTTTTCCTTAGCCTGCTTGAAGAGGTCACGGACACGGGCAGCACCAACACCGACAAACATCTCCACAAAGTCGGAACCGGAGAGTGAAAAGAAGGGTACACCCGCTTCACCGGCCACGGCTTTGGCCAGCAGGGTTTTACCGGTACCGGGTGTGCCTACCAGCAGCGCACCTTTAGGTATCTTACCGCCCAGGTTAGTATACTTAGAAGGGTTTTTGAGAAATTCTACGATCTCGCGGATCTCTTCTTTGGCTTCATCCAGACCGGCTACGTTGTCAAAAGTGACATTCACCCGGTTTTCAGTATCAAAGAGGGCCGCTTTAGATTTGCCAATATTGAATATCTGTCCGCCAGGCCCACCTCCTCCGGCCATACGCCGCATCAGGAACCAGAAACCGAACAGGATCAGTATCAGAAAGCCCCAGTTAAAAAAAATTGAGGTCAGGTCAGAGCGTTCTTCTACCTTGTAATCAATCTTATCTTCATCAGGGATGCCCTGCTGAGCTTCCTCAAAATTCTCATCAAATATGTCAGGATTGGCAATCTTGAGCTTGTAGTGAGGCCCGTTATTGATAGAAAAAGGATTGTTCTCTTCCAGTTGGGTACGGTATTCACTTTCTTTGAGTGCCTCAGGGGTGAGAGTGATCTCAACCAGGTTTTGATTTCTGACCAGCACCACATCCTTTACATCACCTTCCTGCAACATCTTCTCAAATCTCCGCTGGGTGATTTCTATGGCAGATGCATTCTTGTTCAGGTATGTGATGGCAAAAATAAGCAGCACCAGTGAGATGATAATCCATATCTGGTAGTTAGGCCTCTGAGGCGGCTTATTGTTGACTAATTTTTTTTTCCTTTTAGTGTTATTTGCCATTTACTTCTGTCTTCTAATCCAGGTTTAACAAAAATTGAATAGAACGCTATTATTTAAACAAAGTTTTTAGCTGTGGCTCCGAGTCCACGCTGTTGATTACTGCGTCGCCCCAAAGCTCTTCAAGAGAATAAAACTCGCGCCTCTCTCCGTAGAAGATATGAGCCACTACATTTACGTAGTCGAGAAGCACCCACTCTTTATTCTCTTTTCCTTCGCGATGCCAAGGATTTTCTTTTGTATTTTTGTGAACTTCTTTTTCAATAGAGTCTGAAATAGCATCTATGTGGGTATCGGAAGTACCGGAACAGATTATAAAAAAGTCGGCAATGGCATTTTTTACACTGCGCAGATCCATCACAACTATATCTTCTGCCTTTTTTTCCTGCATTCCCTGCACTACAACCTTACTAAGTTCTTCTGAATTCATGAAATGTTGATAAATTGTTTTACTCCATAAGAGATTTTAACACAATATTACTAAAACTTGCTAAGAATTTCTTTCAATACTCACTGCATCGGCAGAGAATTCTTACATCTGCGCGAATGTGATTCCACAAATGCACTGGTGATGCGACAACTGGCCAGCCAGGACGCTGCTGAAGGGCTGCTGGTACTGGCTGATTTTCAGACAGCCGGTCGCGGGCAAAGGGATGCCCGCTGGGAAGCCCAGCCGGGTCTGAACCTGACTTTTACCCTTGCCCTGTTTCCGCAAATCCCGGTGGAGAAACAGTTTTATCTCAATATCATGGCTGCCCTTGCCATTACTGATACGCTCAATCAGTTGCCTGATGATGTATTACGCATCAAATGGCCCAATGATATTTATTACCACGATAGTAAAATCTGCGGTATTCTGCTTCAAAACAACCTGAGAAGCAATAAGATTCATTCCTGTGCTTTGGGTATTGGCCTCAATGTCAATCAGCTGCATTTTGAGGAAGGACGCGCCAGTTCGCTTAAGAAAATTACCGGAAGAACTTATGATAGGATACAACTGCTACAGCAGCTGGCTGAGCAACTGGAAAACCGCTACTACCAGCTCAAATCAGGTGAGTATGGCCGACTAAAAAGATTGTACCTGCAAAGACTTTACCGCATGGACGAATGGCATACTTTCAGGGCAGCGGGCAAACAATTTGAAGGAAGAATAGTAGGCATTAATGAGGAAGGCCAACTGGCGGTAGAACGTAATGCCGGACTACAGTTTTTTAATTATAAAGAAATCACCTATTGCTATTGAGCAGATACAGCCAATGCAAGCCTTAAAATTACCCATTGTTTGATCTTGCTGTATTTAGTACTAATTTCGTATCATTAATTTATCAATAATTATTTTTCAAATGGTTGAAGAACAAAAAGCTCGCTACAAAGTAAAGGATATCTCCCTGGCCGACTGGGGAAGAAAAGAAATCAGACTGGCCGAAGCAGAAATGCCTGGCCTGATGGCTTTGCGCGAAGAATACGGTCCTCAGAAGCCTCTTAAAGGAGCACGCATTGCCGGCTGTCTGCATATGACTATACAGACGGCTGTGCTTATAGAAACCCTGGTAGAACTGGGAGCTGAGGTGACCTGGTCATCCTGCAACATTTTCTCTACTCAGGACCATGCCGCCGCAGCCATCGCTGCTGCCGGAATCCCCGTCTTTGCCTGGAAAGGTATGAGCGAAGAAGAGTTTAATTGGTGTATTGAGCAGACGCTCTTTTTTGACGAAGAAAAGAAGACCCACCTTAACATGATCCTTGATGATGGAGGTGACCTGACCAATATGGTGCTTGACCAGTATCCTGAGTTTGTGAAGGATATCAAAGGTCTTTCAGAAGAAACTACCACTGGTGTGCATCGCCTCTACGAGCGTATGAAAAAAGGTACGCTGCCCATGCCAGCCATCAATGTAAATGACTCGGTTACCAAGTCTAAGTTTGACAACAAATACGGTTGCCGCGAGTCGCTGGTGGATGCCATTCGCCGTGCCACAGATGTCATGATGGCTGGAAAAGTTGCCGTAGTAGCCGGTTACGGAGATGTGGGTAAAGGTTCTGCCTACTCCCTGCGCGGCGCGGGTGTACGCGTCATTGTTACCGAGATTGATCCTATCTGTGCGCTACAGGCTGCCATGGACGGTTACGAAGTCAAGAAAATGGATAATGCCGTGGAAGAGGCTGATATCGTAGTGACTGCTACTGGCAACAAAGATATTATCAAAGATCGCCACTTCAGAAAGATGAAGGATAAAGCCATCGTCTGCAACATCGGCCACTTTGATAATGAAATTGATGTAGCCTGGCTGAAAAAGAATGCGGTAGAGAAAACCGAGATCAAGCCTCAGGTAGATCTGTTCAAACTGGAAGAAGGCCATGAGATCATCCTTCTGGCCGAAGGCCGCCTGGTGAACCTGGGTTGTGCTACCGGACACCCTTCTTTTGTGATGTCAAACTCTTTTACTAACCAGGTACTGGCGCAGATAGAACTGTGGAAGTACTCTGACAAGTACGAAAATGCCGTATATACTCTTCCTAAGCACCTGGATGAGAAAGTAGCTGCCCTACACCTGGCCAAAATCGGTGTAGAGTTAGATACCCTCTCGCCTGATCAGGCCGAGTACATTGGTGTAGAGGTAAAAGGCCCCTTCAAGCCCGAGTATTACAGGTATTAATAGCACAAAAACATTCTTTTAATTAATCATTCCGAAAACTCCGCTCTGAACCGGCGGAGTTTTTTTATACAAAATGGATGAAATCCTCAAAAAATAAAGTAGAACGCTACAGGAACCTGGTCCAGCATGTTTCCAACTGGCCGTCGTACCTGCTGTTCAAAATGCTGGGCAATCAGCCCAACTTTCGGTTTCAGCTTCGTGATTCATTTGAAGTCAGTGTAAGCCGGAAGATGCTGCCCTCTTTCAAAGAATCGTTTTTTGATAACATCTACCTGAGAGCGTTGCCGGAGCAATTCCTGCAGAAGAAAAACCCGATAATTGTGGATGTAGGGGCCAATGCCGGTTTCTTCTCTCTCAATATGTTTTATCATTTTCCAAAGGCAAAAATTCTGGCTTTTGAACCAGTACCCTATAACTTTAATATTCTGAAAGACTATCAGCAGACTTATCCTGATTTTAACTTTCATATTTTTCAGGAAGCGGTAAGTGGAGAAGATACGACTTTGAAGCTCAACCTGAGCAAACTGGATGGTTACACGACCATGGCCAGTATTTTTGAAAGTGAAAGCAGAGGCTATCAGATAGAGGTCCCTGCCCGTAGCCTGGAAACTGTGCTCAACCGGCAGAAACTGGCGCATATCGATCTCCTGAAACTGGACTGCGAAGGTGCTGAATACCAGATACTTTACCATGCCTCAGACGATGTGCTCAGCCGGATCAGCAACATGAGCATAGAAACGCATGAAGGAAAAGAAAAGTCAGAAAGTCTGTCGGCCCTGAAAGATTTCCTGGAAAAGAAGGGCTTTATTACCGAAGCGCTGGAGGAAGGCAAATATAGCTATCTGTGGGCCTGGAGAAATTAGCGTGTCTCGTTATTTAGTACTTCCCGGTAAATAGCAAGCGTATCAGAGGCCATTTTTTCCTTGGTAAAATGTGTCATTAGGTGCTGGTAGGCATTGTTTGTCAGCTTTTCTTTCAAAGCAGGCTCATCCACCAGCCTTTTGAGATGCAAAGCCAGTTGTTCGGCATCTTTTACTTCTGCCAGCAGGCCGGTTTTTTCGTGGATGACCATCTCAGGAATACCTCCGGCGCGAGTGGCTACTACGGGAACTTTACTGGCAAAGGCATCCAGTACGCTGGTGCCGAGGCCTTCCACTTTTGCTGTCGTTAGAAAAGCATCAAATTCAGGTAATATCTCATCTACGTTTTTTAAGAAACCCGTCAACAATACTTGGTTTTCCAGTTTGTTCTCAGCTATGAATTTCTGGATTACCCTTCTTTCTTCTCCTTCCCCTATAATCACAAAGCGGTTGGGGATATTGTACTGACGGAAGATGGCTGCCGTAGCCAAAAAGGTAAGCAGGTCTTTAGAATCTGACAGGGCAGCAACATTACCAATGATCATTTCATTAGGTGCGATACTATAATGTCTTCTGAGATAGCCTGTTGGTTTTGAAAAGCGGTTTATATCGATACCACTGTGGACTATGGTACATCGTTCTTTTCTATTAATGCTTCTCATTACTTCCTGCTCAACTGCAGCTGAAATGCAGATTATTTTTTTTATAGCATAACTGTTGAATTTCCATCTGGAAAAAAAGCTGTTGCTGATAGGAAAAGCAATACGTCTGCTAAGCACCATTGGCACATGGTTGCCTAGCAGAGTTGATAAAACTGCCAAGGTGTGTGGCTTCCCACTATGAATATGAACAAGGTCTATTTTTAGTTTACGGCAAGTGTTCTTGATAGCTTGAGCAGACCGTAAACTGATTCCGCTCCGGAAAGGCAGACTTGTATATTGAACATGATGATCTATACAATATCTTTCTAAAGCTGAGCCTTCTCTGCAAATTATGTAATTCCTGACATTTTTCAATTGAAGTTCATCTAGCAAATAAGCTAGTTGTTGCTCACCACCTCGCCAACTTTTCTCTGAGTTGAGGTGCAAAACCTCAATTTTCTTTTCTTTCTCTATTATACTATTCAAGTATGTGCTTTATTTGTCCAATAATCAATATCAAATTTAGCCATTAGTGTTGTATGAGCAAAGAAGTGAAGCCTATCTCTATGCCAGGGGTACATCAGCGTTTTTACTCTTTTTTTAAAAAAAATATAAAGGATACTAACAAAGATATACTGGATGTAGGTGCAGGTCATGGTGCATTTTCAAAAAAACTTCATGAAATAGGTTACAATGTATCTGCATGTGATCTTTTTCCGGAAATATTTTATTATGATCAGATAGAGTGTAAAAAAGCTGACCTGACAAAACCTTTGCCTTATGATGACAATTCGTTTGATATAGTAGTGGCAATAGAAGTAATGGAGCACATTCTTGATCATGAAGTTTTTTTTAGTGAAGTAAACAGGATTTTGAGGCCGGGTGGGAAGTTATTCATATCCACACCTAACATCCTTTCCCTAAAATCAAGAATACGCTTTCTGTTCTCAGGATTCTTCTACAGCTTTATACCTTTGGACCTGCAAAATAACGATGGCATGCAGCATGTAGCTTCCTTAACTATTGATCAGTACAATTATCTAGGTATCAGAAACGGATTTGGAAAAGCTCATATTGAAGTAGATAAACAGCAAACCACCTCTAAATGGCTTCTCCTGTTGTATCCCTTTTTAAAACTGTATGCAAGTGTTAAAGGAATCAAGCCCATTCATAACCAGATGAAATTACTTTTGGGCAGAGTGCTGTTTCTAACTTTTGAATCAAAATAAAAGAGACTGCAAGTCTGAGCTCACTTACCAAAGCACTTGTTGTCGGCTATTTACGGGTAAAAATGTAGTTTCGGTGCTGATTTGTCGGAACCCTGTAAGGATACTGCCCAAACTTACTATAATGGATTTTCTTGCCTTCTGCTATAAAAAAGCCAGTGTAATTGAGCGACTCTAAAAACGAAAAAATATTGCCTTTTGAGGCTTCAGAATGATGACATTCAAATAAAATATCAGGCTTATGTGTGCTCAAAATTGAGGCCCCTCCTTTGAACACAGACAATTCATGATTCTCCACATCACATTTGATAAAGGCAAGATTGGCCAAAATTCTGTTGCTGAAAAAGCTATCAAGCGTAGTCACTTCAACTTTAACTTTTTCCAAATTTGGATTGGCAGCTAGTGCTTCATTTTCTATCTCCAGCATAGCCCCCCCCGCTCCAGCTTTCTTTCTGATCAGGTTAAGTGTGGCTTGCCTTGAGGAAAGACCTTTGTTGACAACCTCCACATTATTTAATCTGAAAGATGATTTAAGGTCCTCTAGAAAATCTCCCAGTTCAGGCTGAGGCTCAAAAGATACAACCTTTCCGGTACTGCCTACATGTTTGGACATCCAGTAGGTATAGATGCCCTTATTGGCACCAATATCCAGTACCGTTTTTCCCTTCAGATCCTGGCTCAACAGGTATTGTATAGAATCTTTTTCTTCTCTTAAACGATAACGCCAGGCTCTGTGGAGCATGTGTATTTTCTCAAAAGTGTTCATACCTGTAATTGATAAGCGTAAATTTTTGGATCAGGAAGCCTGACAGGCAATTAAATTTTTGTAGAAACCCATGGATCAGCGTCCAACAGTTGCTTCAGTCAGGTCCTGGGGATTGACTTTCTTTTTGTACAGTTCCCTAAGCTTTACATATTGTATAAACTTGTAATAAGCCCCATTTTTACAGACGATATAGCCTTCAACTCCATCCAGAAACCCCAGGCGGACAACATACCGGTGTAGAAAGAAATATAGAGGCTTGAAGTACAGATGATAGATGGAATAGACTTTTTTGCCTTCCTTAAATTTTTCCCGCGCCATGATGGTAGTAAACTTATCCATTTGTAGCAGATGCTGTGCTGCTGAATGAAACGAATAGTGGAGTATATCCCCTCCAATGTGTTTCACGCTGCTTCCTGCCTGCATTTTTACCGAGTCATGCGGATTTCTGCCACCCCACTTACCCTTACGGCGATCCCAGAGGCGCAGCTTGGTATCTGGGTACCAGCCGCAGTGCCTGATCCACTTGCCGCAATAGTTGGTCAGGCGGTTAAAGCGGTAGGCATCGTGCATTTTATTTTTTTTGACAGCAAGAATATGCTCGGCAAGTTCCAAAGAAAGCGCTTCATCGGCATCAAGAGAAAGTATAAAGTCATGCGTAGCCTGCTCAGTAGCGTAGTTTTTTTGCTGGATGTGTCCTTCAAAAGCATGTTCCATAAACCTGACTCCCAGCGACTCACAAATTTCTCTGGTACGATCCTCTGAAAAAGAATCCACCACTACTATTTCATCAGCTACGTCCTGAAGCGAACTAATACAGCGGCCGATGTTTTCCTCTTCATTGAATGTGATGATGACGGCAGAAATTTTAACTGCTTGGTTCTCCATACCTCGTTTCGAAACTTTCGGCAAAGTTGACAATAAATTTTTACTTAAAAAGGCTAAAGGCTTTCTTTGCCTCATAAATATCCAGGCATGGCGGCACAGAAAATTCTGCTTATACAAACCTCATTTATCGGAGATATCATTTTATTTTCCACTGTCATTGAAAATCTTCACAGATATTTGAAAGACACCAGGCTTGACATCCTGATCAACCAGCACAGCGAAACGCTTTACAGACATCATCCCAAAATAGGAAAACTCTGGACCTGGGATAAGAAAAAAAATAAACATAAGAACCTGCTGAAGCTGATCAGTAATATTCGGAGCGAAAAGTACGACAAGGTCATCAACTTCCACCGCTACTTTTCTACCGGCTTGCTGACTGCTGCTTCGGGTGCCAGCTTCAGAGCTGGCTATAAGGATAATCCATTCTCCTTCGTTTATCAGCAATCTGCGCCCTTTCCTTTTGAAAAAGGGCTGCATGAGGTTGACCGTAACTTTCAGTTGCTGAAAAAAATTTTCCCCGAACTGAAAGGCAAAGAACTTAACAGAAAACCTGTACTTTATCCGTCTGATGCCGATTTTGAAGCAGTTGAGAGGTATCAGCAAAGCGAATATGTTTGTATGTGCCCCTCATCGGTATGGTTCACTAAGCAATTTCCTAAAGCAAGATGGGCTGAACTCATCAATGTACTTCCTTTCAAAGGTAAAATTTATCTCCTGGGAGCACCTTCTGATCATGCACTTTGTGAAGAAATCCGGGGGGCAGATCAGGACAAGGTAGTCAATCTTGCTGGTAAGCTGTCACTGTTGCAGTCTGCTGCGCTTATGAGCAGGGGAGTGATCAATTATGTCAACGATTCGGCACCGCTGCATCTGGCTTCAGCCATGAATGCGCCGGTCTGTGCTTTTTTCTGTTCCACGGTGACTGACTTTGGCTTTTATCCCTTGTCTGATTTTTCAAAAGTGGTAGAGGTGGAAGAAAAATTATACTGCCGTCCCTGCGGTAAACATGGGCATCAGGCCTGTCCTGAGGGGCATTTTCGTTGTGCGCTGGATATACGTGTTGAGCGTGCGCTGGAGGCTTTTGAGGACGTACAAGGCAGCAAGAAATGATAAGTTTGATTTGATATGAAAATCCTATTTACCACACATTCAGGGGGTATAGCAGGCTCTACCCACTCCATAGCATTTCTGACCAAGGGTCTGGCAGCCAAAGGTCATGAGGTATATCTGGCGGGAGTAAAGGATACTATTCTACATCAGCTGGTCAAAGATTCTCAGGTGCATTTTGTGCCTATGCCTTTCAAATCAAAAGTGGACAGGGCTACCATCAGAATGATCGGAGAACTGGTGCGAGAGAAGCAGATAGAGATCATCAATGCGCAAAACAGTAAAGACCGCTATCTGACGATTTTTGCAAAATGGTTTTACAATCTACCCGTAAAGCTCATCCATACCAGGAGGCAAAGACCCGAAAGCATTGGTGGGTGGATTCAGAATACATTTTATGTAAAAAATACCGATAAGATTGTGGTGATCAGTGATGAACTCAAGAATATCTTTATCAGCAAAGGGATTCCTGCAGCACATCTTCATGTCATTTACAATGGTACGCCCTTAGATCAGTATGCTGAAGTAAAGCAGGAGAGGGTAGCGCAACTCAGGGAGAAGTACGGAATTGAGCCTGGAGATATGGTGATAGGCTGTGTCGCCAGGATGAAAAGACAAGAGGAGCTTATCAAAGCACTGGCTCATATTGATGATAAGATAAAAGTGATTTTTGCGGGCATAGCACCAGGAAGTTTAGATACTTACATCAGGCAGTATGAGGTAAAAAATCCTGTCATTTACGCCGGAATGGTAAGTCATTTGGATGCACTTCACCTTTATAAGCTCATGGATGTCAATGTTCTACCCTCTACCATGGATGGTTTTGGCCTTGTGCTCGTAGAAGCCATGGCTTTGGGTACACCGGTAGTGGCTACACGCGCAGGCGGTATCATTGATGTGGTTGAGGATGGTGTAAGTGGATTATTGTATGAGAGCGAAAATCCAAACGATTTAGCTGCCAAGATCAATGCTGTGTTATACCAGGAAGAACTAAGAGAGAAACTCATACAAAACGGGAAAAACACTGCCCTGCAAAAGTTTTCCATAGAGAAGACCATTGATCAATACGAAGCATTTTTCCTGCATCTGCTTAGTTAATAAACTGATATTGACTTCATTGCACGCTTATTCTTTTACCTCCAGTATCCAGAGATTTTTCAGTTGACTATCCTGCTTCAGCTCCTGAAGGTGCTGAAGTGCTTCTTCTTTACTGGCGGCATTCAACAGATGTACGTAATAATATTCTTTCTCGCTATGATACCCCAGGTCAGCCGCCAGACCCTTGGCGTTAAGATTCTGTACCTGCTTACGGGCATTGGCTTCAGTAGTAAAGGTACCGGCTATGATGTAGAATCCTTTTTTCAGAGCCAGCGGATGCTCAGGCTGCGTCTTTTGCTCCCAGCTTAAATCTTCTGCCTTGTTTGCGTCTTCTGGTGAGTTTTCAGTCACAGGCTGTAATACTTCGGCTTGCTGAGGCGCCTGACTTGTGGCTGGAGTTTGACCGGGCTGCTGTTGAGGCTCAGAAGGCGAAACTTTTTTCTGATCGGCACCCTCTGATGAAGGAGTAACATCTGGTGACTTATTCCCGGCAGGCTGCTCGTCAAGCTGTATGGTCTCCTGCTGCTGCTCACTTTTAAAGGATTCAAAATCCATTTTGCTGTAGTCTACTTTTTTCTTTGGTGGGCTGGCCGCTGACTGGTTCTTTTGAGTAACAGCAGGCTTTATGTCCGTTGGCTGCTGGACAACAGGCTGTTTGCCTCGCGCTTCCTGCTGTATGGCGGCAGGCTCGCTATTAGTCTTTTCCTCTGATTCTGCCTTAGAAATGGACTGGTTCTCATTGAGGTTTTGTTCCTGCTTAGGTTCAGCAGAGGGAACTGCAGGGTTTACACGCTTGCGGTCAGGGACAGCCTCTTTCTTATCTTCCTTTTTCTTAGTTTTTTTCCGGCTTTTGGCATGTTTCTGCAATAGCACTTCGTCGGGCATGACGTCAATGCTGTTTCGGGTAGAGAGGCGGGGCTTACGCTTGAGCATCTCTTTTTTCTTACCAATGATCAGTCCCAGCTGGACTTCGTGCGTGCCCATGCCATAGGCGGAGATCTCGCTTCCCGCAGTAGCAAAGGCGTAGCTAAACTTCAGGTTTTTTACTCGGATACCGGCAGTACCGGCAAAACCTCCCTGCTGCTGAAAGCCACCCCCTGCCCAGAATGACTCTTTAAAACGAAAAATACCTAAGGCTTCCAACTGGTGCGCAGCATCTTTAGCATAATGGTACAGTACCATAGGCTCAAAAGAAAGGGTGCCTTCCGGGTTAAAATTAATGCGGTAGTGCGTACTGAAAATCATCCTGCTCAGCTGGTCAAAACCGACGTTTCCTATACTGGCCTCACTCAGTGGGGGAGGGGTAAACAGATGGGGTAAGGCAATACTGAGGTTAAAGCCCCGATTGTGGTAGCGAAGCCCAAACCTGCCATCCAGGTAAGTGCGGTTGCCCATCGCTGCCTGTAGCACCGGATCGTCGGCAATGTCCATATCGGCAAAGTCAAAAGCATGCATACCTATACCTGTAGAAAAAGCAGTTTTGATATAATGCTCATGTTCTGAAGAAAGAGGCAGCAGATAAGCTAATGACACTTTTACAGCGGTATGATTGATAGCTCCTATACGATCGTTGGCAATATCAGCTCCTATAAAGATGGGGTTGGCGTTTCCTACAGGTGAGTGAAAAGTAAGTTGTGAACTGACCGGGGCACCCTCTACACCCAGCCACTGTTGCCGGTGTGTCAGGTAAAAGACCGAGTGCTTGTCGTAACCGGCGTAAGCAGGATTATACAGGAAAGGGTTGTCGTAGTAATGTGTAAAAAAAGGCATGCGCTGCGCCTGTGTATGGCAGGCAAAAGCCATGAGTATGGTTAATATAAGTAATAATCTGTTCATGAGCACTTTGTGGCGACGGTCGTTCTCAGTAGCAAAACTAGCAAAGATGGGCAAGCGAAAAGGGGGAGATAAGCGGCTAACTTACCAATGAATTATCTAAGGCAGAATTGCACAAAAACAAAAAAGTGAATGATCTTTCCTTACTCCGCACGAAAAGTTTAGTTTTGAGGCCCTAAGCAAATGACATTTATGGAACAAGTAGCTGAGAACCCACCTCTATTAACTAATGATGCCGTCATACTGGGCATACTTTTCATTATCCTGGCCTTTGTATTTTCCACATCCTCAAGCAAAAAGCCTTTCTGGCAAAAGTTTTACAGCTACGTTCCTTCTGTACTTTTATGTTATTTCATTCCGGCCATTCTCAACTCGGTCAATATCATTTCCGGGGAGGAATCTTCTCTTTATTTTATGGCTTCCCGCTACCTGCTGCCGGCAAGTTTGCTTCTGTTTACCCTGGGCATAGACGTGAAAGCCATTTCCCGGCTGGGAGGTAAGGCGGTAGCGATGTTTTTCGCCGGTACAGTCGGTATTATTCTCGGCGGACCGCTGGCCATCCTGATCGTATCCACTTTTTCGCCCGAAACGGTGGGTGGTGCCGGGCCTGATGCTGTGTGGCGCGGGCTGGCCACCATTGCAGGCAGCTGGATAGGCGGAACCGCTAACCAGACGGCCATGCTGGAAGTATTTGGGGCAAGTACTGAGCTTTTTTCGGCGGTGCTGGCAGTAGATATCATAGTAGCCAACATCTGGCTGGCAGTGTTGCTCTACGGCAGCGGACGCGCAGAAAAAATTGACCTGTTTTTTAAGGCGGATGCTTCCTCCATCAAGCATGTACAGAAGCAGGTAGAAGAATATGCCGCCAGCGTGGCCAAAATACCAACTACAGCGGATACGATGCTCATTCTGGCCATTGCTTTTGGCTTTACCGGCTTGTCTCATCTGGTGGCTGACCTGTTGGCACCCTATCTGGCAGCCAATTACCCGGCCCTGGAACAGTACAGCCTTACCTCTGGCTTTTTCTGGATCGTAGTGATTGCTACCGGGGCAGGCCTGGCGCTCTCATTTACGAAAGCCCGTAAACTGGAAGGTGCGGGCTCCTCCCGATTTGCCACGGTTTTTCTATATGTATTGGTGGCAACCATTGGCATGCAGATGGACATCACTACCGTAGTGAGCAATCCGGGTTTGTTTATGGTAGGAGGCATCTGGATACTGCTGCATATGGCTATACTAATTGTTGTAGCCAAGCTGATCAGGGCACCTTTTTTCTTTGTGGCGGTGGGTAGCCAGGCCAATGTAGGTGGGGCAGCCTCAGCGCCCGTGGTGGCTTCCGCTTTTAGCCCTTCGCTGGCACCGGTAGGGGTCTTGCTGGCAGTGCTGGGGTATTTTGTAGGTACCTACGGTGCTTATATTTGTGGTTTGTTGATGCAATTAGTTGCCGATCAGTGATGTTTCCTTTGTTATAAAGCTATTTCTCATGAGTAAACATAAAGATTCTACCCAGCAGTTTATTTTTATCTGTAATGGTAAAGACTGCAAAAAAAACGGCTGCAAAGAGCTGCAGAAAGTTATAAAGCATGAACTGAAGCAGAAGAAAAAGCTAAAGTCAGTAAAGCTGATCAAAACCAAATGTACTGGCAAATGTAAACAGGCCCCGGTGCTTATTGCTGATAATCAGTGGTTTACCAAAGTTAGCCCGGATGACGCCCTGCGTATTACCCATGCGCTTATTGAAAAAGAAGAAATACTGGAGAAAATATAAATAGTT